>NZ_JAZGLY010000002.1:0-627343 GCF_036409055.1 Niabella digestorum
GGGCCGTTCGAGACTAGGACGTTGATAGGCTACAGGTGTAAAGGTGGTAACATCAAAGCCGAGTAGTACTAATTGCCCGTAAGCTTTAATTTTATTTAGTTAGGTACTCTTCTTTAAATATTTTTTCAATATGTTATGATATTGATGGTTTTGTTGAGACATACGGTATGTTGATACAAGATCTGTAAGATTTTATGGTGGTTATACTAAGGGTGTTCACCTCTTCCCATTCCGAACAGAGAAGTTAAGCCCCTTAAGGCCGATGGTACTGCACCACAATGCGGGAGAGTAGGTAGCCGCCGTATTTATTGAAAGCCTTCGTTATTACAACGAAGGCTTTTTTATTTTTTCTATCTCTTAAAAAATCTATAATTCAGAGGCAATAAAATTTCACTACTATCTCCTTAAATAAGATAGATGATATCTCTTAGAATGAAAGTGCCCTAATTCCAAGTTTCTTTAACCGTGACTTATAATAAATTTTCGGAGTAGATTTAATGCTTGTAAGGCCGCCGCTTCAATATTACGCTCTCTATCATAACCTAAATTCAACAATTTGCTTATAATTTCATCTTTGTTTCCCGCGGCTATCCATACAGTGCCTACTGGTTTTTCGTCGTTTTCTGTAGGAGGCCCTAAAATGCCCGTTGTGGCTACTGCATAATCGGCATCAAATTGTTTTAAAGCTCCCGCCACCATTTGTCGTGCTGTAGCTTCACTAACTGCGCCTTCTGTCTGGAGTGTTTCATGACTTACACCTAATATTTTCTCTTTAATATCATTGTTGTAAACCACTGCAGCCCCATTAAAATGTGACGACGATTTAGGAACACTAGTGATGAGGTGAGCAATATAACCTCCTGTGCAGCTTTCTGCTGTGGCTAGGGTTTTCTTTTGTTGTTGTAACAGCTTGCCTATAATTATCTGTAACGTATCATCGTTGTTGGCAATAGTGATATCTTCTAGTAAAGTTTGTATTTGCTCATAATAGGGTAAGATTTCCTGCTCCAGTAATTCCTTGTTCAGTCCCTTACCTGTCAATCTTAATTTTACCTGTCCGTATCCCGGTAGATAAGCTAATTTAATATGAGAAGGTAACTGCTTTTCTATGGATGCAATTTTTTCAGCAATTAAAGTTTCTCCCAATCCGAAAGTCGCCAGAACCTTATGTACTACCGCATAGCCCCCGAATGTTTGCAAGATTCTGGGAATAGCTTCGTCTACAAATATCTTTTTCATCTCATAAGGCACACCAGGTAAGGAAATAAAAACGATGGGATCGCCATGGGCATTTTTATCTTCAAACCACATCCCCGAAGCCGAACCATAAGCGTTATGTAGTATGGTACAGTTTTCAGGCAAATCTGCCTGCTTTTTATTCTCCTCAGTGAGATATGCTTTTCTCTTATATACTTTTACATAAAGGTCATGTATATGTTGCAATACGGCTTCGTTTCTTACTAAGCGCGTTTTAAAATAATCACATAAAAGTGGTTTCGTAATGTCATCAGCGGTTGGCCCTAAGCCTCCGGTAAGAATAATAAGTCTAGAATACTTGCGTTCTTCATCTAATGCCTTCCAAATATCATCATATACATCCCCCACTGCCACGCGACGCTTCACCCAAATACCTATCTTATTAAGCTCTTGTCCAAGAAAAGCACTATTGGTGTCGATGGTTTGTCCAATCAATAGCTCATCACCGATAGTAATGATGGAGGCGTTTATTTCATTCATTTTACAGGTAATTGTTTCAATAACAAATATCTTTGAAATAGGGATAACAAAAAATTAAATTACTGTAATAACTTCATTCATTATGAAATTATATTCTCTCCTCAGTTTCTTATTGTTTATCATAGTGTTGCAAGCCTCGGCTCAATACGATATTGTAGTATGCGGCGATGATAAAGTAGTGATACTAGATGGAAAGGAGGCAGAGAAAGGAGATACAGTTATCAAGTGGCGTTGGCAGGTATCCGAAGCTGCTAGTATTCCTCAGCAATACCAGAAATGGTTATTTCCACTAGATGAATGTAAATCGTTGGAGAAGGGTAAAAAATTGTTGCTTACCTCATCTAGCGGAGGTGTAGTATTACTGGACGTAGCCACTAAAAAGATATTATTCTATGCATATGCCCCTATGGCACATTCGGCAGCACCATTACCAGGAAATAAAATAGCTGTTGCGCTTTCAACACATAGAAAAGGCAATAGTATTGAGCTGTATGATGTAAGTGAACCGGAGAAAGTATTGTACAAGGATTCGTTGTATTCAGGCCACGGAGTTGTATGGAATAAAAGGCGTAAGAGGGTATTCGCATTGGGCTTCGATGTCTTAAGATGTTATCAGTTGAAGGATGCGAAAACAATGCATGCAAGCCTTACTTTAGAAAAAAGTTGGAAGCTTCCCAGCGAAGGAGGGCATGATTTGTATGCTATCGACGACAATTTCATGCTAATCACTACACATGATAACGTATATCTTTTTGACATTAAGAAAGAAAAATTCACAGTCTTTGATCTTTTGGCTGATCAACATAACGTGAAATCTGTGAATTACAATAAACGCAAAAAAAGACTTATCTATACACAAGCAGAAAAAAGCTGGTGGGCTTATCATGTGCGGATTAAAAATCCTGATGTTGCAATTCCTCTACCTAATATAAAAGTGTATAAAGCCAGAGTTATAGAGTAAGTACATAAAATAAATATCCAATGAAAAAAAGAAATAGGTTGTTATTGCTATTGCTGATGTTGGGAAATGCTGTGCTGGCACAGGTTTCTACCAAATTAGCAGCAGCTATGGAAGAGTTTAATAAAGACGAACAATTGAAATATGCTACTGCGGCTTTACATGTAGTGGATGCAGTAACAGGCAAAACTGTATATACACATAATGCTTACAAAGGGTTAGCAACGGCCTCAACCCTTAAAGTTATTACTGCAGCTACAGCTTTTGATATTTTAGGAAAGGATTATACTTATCAAACTAAAGTGGGAATTATATCTACTCATAGTGGTCATCATCTTTATATTCAGGCTAGTGGCGACCCCACGTTTGGTAGCTGGCGCTGGAAAGAAACAAAGGATAGTCTTATTCTGGGACGTATTAAAGAGGCAGTAAGGGCATCAGGAGTAAAAAGTTTTGAATCTGTAATGATTAATACTACCGATTGGGAAGCCGATGATGATATCCCGGGCGGCTGGATATGGGAAGATATAGGTCAGTATTATGGTGCCGGTGCACAAGGGTTGAACTGGAGGGAGAATCAGTTTGACGTCATACTGAAATCCGGACCTCGCATCGGAGATGCCGTAACTATAGTAAAAACGATCCCTTATCTGTATGATTATACAATAGTATCTAAAGCCTCTGCCGCAGGCAAGGGTACTGGCGACCGTTCTGCTCTTTATTATCCATCTAAAGGCAAACGCTATAGTGAATTAAGAGGCACGATTCCTCTAGGAGAAAATAATTTTACTGTTTCAGGATCGATATATGATCCTGCAGGGCAGTTTGCAAAAACTGTTATCGATGTAATTAAAGATATTGCAATAGTAAAAAATAATAAGGTGGAAGTAAATATCCCGGAGCAAGAAAATGTGAATTGGATTTATACACATACTTCACCTCAACTATCAGAAATTATTTATTGGTTTTTGAGGAAGAGCATTAATCTGTATGGAGAAGCCCTGCTACGTACTATTGCTTTAAAAGTGAAAGGTAAAGCTAGTACTTCGGAGGGTATTGAGGTGCTACAGCAACATTGGGTCGATAAAGGCATTGATAAAGAAGAATTGCATTTATATGACGGTTCTGGCTTATCCCCACAGAACAGAGTAACGGCTCATGCTGAGGTTATGGTACTGAAATATGCAAAAGAGCGCCCGTGGTTCAAAGAATTCTATGAAGGAATGCCGGTGTATAATGATATGAAAATGAAAAGCGGTACTATCAATCGGGTAAAAGCTTTTGCGGGGTATCACCAATCAAAAGCAGGTAAGGAGTATATTTTTGCCATATTAGTAAATAATTACAGTAAAAGTGCAACTACGTTAGTACGTAAAATGTATAGAGTTTTAGATCATCTGAAGTAATAAAAGCGAAATAATTAAAGAGCTTGTTATGGCAATAAAGTTTTCTCAAAAACGTTACGATAATATGGAATACAGGCGCTGTGGTAGATCCGGCCTGTTACTACCAGCAATCTCATTAGGATTATGGCATAATTTCGGAGATGTGGATGATGTGAAGGTTTATCGTAAAACTTTACATACTGCATTCGACAACGGGATTACACATTTTGATCTAGCCAATAACTATGGGCCTCCTCCTGGAAGTGCCGAAGTGAATTTTGGGAAGATTCTTCACAGTGATTTTAAACATCATCGAGATGAACTAATAATATCAACAAAGGCAGGTTATACTATGTGGCCGGGACCTTACGGGGATTGGGGGTCGAAAAAATATCTGGTGAGCAGTCTGGATCAAAGTCTCAAGCGCATGAAGCTGGATTATGTGGACATCTTTTATCATCATCGGCCAGATCCTCAAACACCGTTAGAAGAAACTATAGGAGCATTGGACCTCATTGTGCGGCAGGGAAAAGCCTTATATGTTGGCTTATCTAATTATAGAGTGCCTGAAGCTAAAAAAGCTATTAACTTATTGCGTAAGATGGGCACTCCTTGTCTTATTCATCAACCTAAATACTCTATGTTTGAGCGTTGGGTAGAAGATGGTCTATTGAGTTTGTTAGAGAAAGAAGGTGTAGGTTGCATTCCCTTTTCTCCATTAGCACAAGGATTGCTTACCAACAAATATTTAAAAGGCATACCTAAAAATTCACGTGCGGCCAAGGCGCATGGCTTCTTAAAAAAAGAAGATATAACTAAAGAACGTCTGCTACAAATTCAAAAACTGAATGAACTAGCACAAAACCGAGGACAGACACTAGCTCAGATGGCTTTAGCATGGTTATTGAAGGATAAACGTGTGACGTCTGTGCTTGTAGGTGCGAGCAGCGCTACTCAGTTAAAAGATTCACTAGGATGTCTTAATAATACACATTTTGAAAAATCAGAACTTGAGCAAATTGAACAGATATTAAAAGAAAGTTGATTATTTTTTTATCATTAAAATGCTTGTATATGAAACTGAAAAACATTTTGGCCATTTTTCTTGTATTAGGAACTGTACTGTTGCTGTCCATGCGCGGACAGGAGGATTACAATAATGAAAAGGCATTACAGGGTGCGTGGAGTTTTACTCAAGATGGTGATAATTATATAATGTTGGTACAGGATGGATACTGTATGTTTACGCAGTACAACCTTGCTAATAAAAAGTTTATTCTCACTACTGGTGGCCCTTATACTATTGAGAACGGGCTGCTGAAGGTACAGGTGCAATTTAACAGCGCCGACAAAAATAGCGCCGGTAAAACTCGCGAGTACACTTTTATTGTTAGGGAAAACGAGTTAATCACAAATACGATGGATGGCAGCATCAGCTTTACTTGGAAGCGAATTGACAGCGGAGATAAGCATTTAGCTGGTAATTGGCGTATTACGCAAAGAAAACAAGGCGATCAGATGGTGGATATTCCTTTGCGAGCTAGAAGAACTTTAAAGTTATTGACCGCGACCCGTTTTCAGTGGGCAGCTATCAATGTTGAAACGGGGGAGTTTTTCGGTACCGGTGGTGGTACTTATAGCTTTCAGGATGGTAAATACACCGAGAATATTGAGTTTTTCTCCAGAGATGATAGCCGCGTTGGAATGTCTTTAACTTTTGACGGCAAACTAGATGACGGTAAGTGGATACACTCCGGAAAAAGTTCCAAGGGCGATCCTATCTATGAAGTATGGGAGCGTTTTCAGGATAAAAAATAAAAATAAGCGGGATGTATCTATGTGATAGATCCCGCTTAAATTTTATACGGAGGAGTGTATTATTTAAGTTCTTGAATTTTCAGACTTCTGAAGGATACATGATCGTTGTGATCTTGTAAAAGAATACGACCTTGAGGTGCTAGTCCAAAATTTTCCCAATCTTTATACTTACTAATTGCGATTAGATCTTTGAATTCCTGGGAACCGCGTGTATAGCTCAATACTTTCCAGCCATTGAGCCAGTGTTCTACCCGGTTGTCAGGAAATACTTTGATCATGCCGAAATTCCATTCGCCTATTTTTTTACGAGCACGTGGCTCACGGTCTGATGCTATTAGATCGTATAATGAAGCTAGTGTTCTATTTCCATTTCTACCCATTTTTGCATCGGGATGTTTTTCGTCATCCAGAATTTGGTATTCCAGTCCTACCGCAGAACCAGGTTTATCTGGTCTTTCAGGAACGAAATATTTTACACCACTGTTAGCTCCATCAGTGAGTTTAAATTCGAATTGTAAGATAAAAGCACTGTACTCTTTTTCGGTGACGATATCTCCACCTCTGCCGCGTGCAAGCACCTCAATCATACCGTCATTAATAGCCCAGCCTCTTTCGGGGAAAGTATTTTTATATGCACCGCGCCATCCTGTAGATGATTTTCCATCGAAAAGAAGTTCAATGCCATATTGTTTTTCTGCATCGGACAAATTATTGGGTATCGTGTTTCTAACAAATACGCCCTGTAGTGGCTCCGGTTTCAGCGCGGTAGTTTTAATTCGGATATTGCGCCAGCTAATCTGTCTTCCTTCATCTTTTTTATTGTTGATAGAGTGTACCTGTAGGGCTATAAAACCCTTGGAAATGGCATCGTCAATCAAATGTGCCACTGGTATACCGTTCAGCCAGGTGCGAATGGAGTTTCCAATGCATTCGATCTTCCCACGGTTCCATTGGCCTTGTTTAAATGCTGTTTTGGCCGAAGGATTAAGTTCTACAGGATAAAGCCAGCCTCGTCCGGCTTCGTCATAAATGCCACCTGACCAAGCACGTGCCGAAGGATCGATTTCAAACTGATATCCATGTACTCGCCCATTTTTAAAATCGGCTTTACTCAGACTGCGGAACTGGACGCCTGAGTTCATAGTGCTGTCTACCTTGAATTCAAATTCCAAAACAAAATTGTCGTACTCCTTTTCGGTAACCAGAAAAGAGTTGGGTTCACCGTATACGGTAGTACCTACAATGGTACCGTTCTTTACTTCATACTTGGCTTTTCCGTTCAGCTGTTTCCAGCCTGTTAAATTTTTACCGTTGAATAAACTTTTCCATTGGGCCATAGTCATGGT
Organism: Niabella digestorum; assembly: GCF_036409055.1. NCBI lineage: Bacteria > Pseudomonadati > Bacteroidota > Chitinophagia > Chitinophagales > Chitinophagaceae > Niabella > Niabella digestorum. Next base: position 7,245 of record NZ_JAZGLY010000002.1, read on the forward strand.
AGAGGTTACCATGAGCGCAATCGCAAACAATACTTTTTTCATTGGTTTATGTGATATTTTTATTTTTATGATTATATTGTGACGTTAGAAATGTGCGATTCTTGCCAAAAGATTATAAAAAAAATGGTAGAAGACCAATAACACGTCTTAGAATAGCCAAATGTATTGAATTTTAAGCCATAATTATTTTATAGATCATTTTTAAATTAAGAGCAAATGAATACACGCCGCGAATTCATCAAAAGAGCCACAGTATTAGGTGCAGGAGCTTTTCTTTCTGCGGATTTACTTGCAATGAAAAGAAATATTTCTTCTAACGATAAAATAGGCCTTGGAGTTATAGGATGCAGAGGACAGGGGTGGAGCAATCTCAACGCACTTTTGAAAGTTCCTGAGGTGGAGTGCGTTGCATTGTGTGATATTGACGAAAATGTATTGAGCAAACGCAAAGAAGAATTAAGTAAGCTGAACATTAAGCCTCGCATATACTCCGATTACCGAAAGATGCTGGCTGATAAAGATGTGGATATTGTGGTTGTTGCAACACCCGATCACTGGCACTGCCTGCAATTGATCGATGCCTGCTCTGCAGGAAAGGATGTTTTCTGTGAGAAGCCCGTAGCTAATTCCATTTATGAAGCACAATTGATGAACAAAGCTGTACAACGCTATGGACGTGTAGTGCAGGTTGCTCAATGGCAACGCAGTCAACAACATTTTAATGACGCCATAGCCTTTGTTCATTCTGGAAAATTAGGGAAAATTAGTGCTGCCAAAGCTTGGATGTACCGTACGGGTACTCAACCGCTGCCTGTAGTGCCCAATTCTCCGGTTCCTGCAGGGGTAAATTATGACATGTGGTTGGGCCCCGCCCGAAAGCGTCCGTTTAATAAGAATCATTTTCATTATGAGTTCAGATGGTTTTGGGATTATGCTGGCGGCCTGATGACAGACTGGGGCGTCCACCTGATTGATATGGTATTATTAGGTATGAAAGCCGGTATTCCAAAATCTGTAATGGCTACCGGTGGTAAATACGTTTTCCCAAATGATGCCCGTGAAACACCGGATATCCAAACAGCACTGTATGATTTTGGCGATTTTCAGATGAGCTGGGAGCATAATATGGCTACTGGAGTAGGGTTGTACGGAATGCAGCACGGTATAGCTTTTATAGGAGAGAATGGTACGTTGCTATTGAGTAGAGCTGGTTGGGAAGTAAGACCCGATAGAGATAAAATTGAAGCAGTACCTTGGACAAAGGCCTCCGATAATGGCTTGCAAAAACATGCTGCCAACTTTATCGATGTGGTAAAGTCAAGAAAAAAAGAAGATTTGAACTGTCCTTTTGAAGCCGGAGCTAAAGTAGCTATTGTTAGTCACTTTGGAAATATCGCCGTTCGCACTGGCGAAAAAATTTACTGGAATGAAGCGCAGAACAAGTTCAATGTTGAGAAAGCTACCCAGCTTGTAAAGCCGATCTACCACAATGGTTGGAAACTGCCTGTTGTATAATTTCTGTTATGAATAATAACAAATAGCAGTTATATGAAAAGTTATTTGCTAATGGCAATATGTATTGTTGCTATTGCCTGCTCCCGTAAGGCAATACCTGTGGGTGAAGAAGGCGGTAGCAACTTTGTTTTGAAGGTAAATGAAAAGATTACCGTGAGCAATGCTACTATTACTCTTAAGGAAATACGCGAAAGTCGTTGTCCTAAAGGTGTTCAGTGTATAAGAGGAGGCGAGGCGGTAGCTGTCCTGCATGTAGATATTAGCAACAAGAGTGAGCGAAATGTACAGTTGTGTACCGGGGTAGATTGTCAAAGGTTAGGGATGAGTGAAACATATTTGCTATCAGCTGAGGGTTCCAAATATCTATTTACTCTTGATAGTATCACCCCCTATCCGACCTCTGGAGTAAAAGATGTTGACAAAAAAGTGCATTTTACTGTTTCAGTGTCCCGAAGGTAGCGTTTGATTATATACCTATCTTTTAATAGCGAAAATCACGAGACGACTTCCTTTAGAGGGGAGTTATTTCATGCTGGTAATCCACCATACATTGCCAAATGGATCCTGTACCCCACAACTGCGACCATAGTCCTGATCTGCTAGCTCATTGATAACCGTAGCTCCGTTTTCTATTGCTTTCTGAAATGTTTCATCCGCATTTTCTACGTATACGAATAGGTTGGCATTGGCTACTTCGTAAAATTCGGTTACATCGGCAAACATAATATTGCAACCGTTGATTCGCACTTCGGCATGCATGATAATCTGATTATCGTTATCTCTGTAGCTTTTGAATACTTCCTCAGCATTAAATACATGCTTGGTGAAATCGATAAAGCTGTGGGCGTTTTTCAGGATTAAATAGGGCATTAGCGGCTGATGACCTTTGGGAATTTTCATAATATGCATTTTAAGTATGAGAATTATGGGGTGAGATATTTTAAAAGTAAGAAATCGATATCGAACAACCAAGGCAGACTAAGCAGTACAAGCCACACAATAGCCAATACAATTTTCCCTTTGGCCGAAACATCCAGCAGTAAATTTTTTTGTAATACTGCTTTTACTAATTGTACAATACGGCTTTCATTTGTATCATAAACATATGGAGGCCCAGTTTTTACATGATGTAGGTAAGGAATATGTTGAATTAATATAGCCCGCAATTTCCAATATGCTTCATTGCTAAGAGCTTCATAAGTGGTGTTGACGTCAATGCCAGAAGCTTCAATGGCTTTTTCCAGCTTTACATTACTTCGGTCATTGATGAAGCGATAAATCAGTAAAGCCGGAATGATTAATAATGGGTAAAAATGCGTGCTTGTACTAATCCATATTGTTGCAATGATAGAAAGCAACATGGAAATATGGATGAATCGTTCTTCTTCATCTAGAAAGATACGATGTAATAACTGGCCGCCATCTAGCGGATAGAGGGGGAGTAAATTGAGTAGATTGGCCCATATTAATAGTTGTGCAATAAATCCCAATGGAATGGCTCCCACATAAATGTTTTTGCTGCCATCCAGCCAGTGTAGCAACAATCCCAGTAATATCCCCGGTACGGGGCCGGCCAAGAGGATGATGATGCTTTGTCGTTGACTAATTTCGTTTTTATTGCCTTGAACCCATGCGCCGATAAAAGGAAGAAACAGAATGCCGATATCCGTATAATGATAATAACGCATTGCAAAAAAATGGCCCAGTTCATGAAGCAGTACAATGCCGAAGATTAGTAATAATAAGTCCCATCTTCTCAAAAGCATATAACCCAGCCCCAGATATAACACAATGCTATAAATCCCTTTATACCATAAAGGCGATGCGGCCTCACCTGTATCAGGATGCTTCGGAGGATATACGTTCTCGATTTCGTAGAGATTATGCGCCGTGTGCGACATCGTCGTTGAAGAAGGGTTTTAGCTTTTCATATAAGGCCTCAGGCATTTTGGCACGCTGTTTATTTTGTGCATTCATAAAAAACAATATTACTCTTCCGCTGGCCAACAATTCATTGCCTTCATTATATATCTCCTGTAGAAATGTGATTTTATGATGTTGGGGCAGTTCCTGCAGAATAACCTTCACGGTAATAAGCTCATCATACAGTGCGGGACGTAGATATTTGCACTGCACTTCTACAACCGGCATGATGATGCCCGACTTTTCCATATCGGCATAAGAAAAGCCAAGGCTTCTGAGCCACTCGCCACGGGCTGCTTCAAAGTATTGGAAATAATTGCCATGATACACCACTCCCATCTGGTCGGTTTCGGCATAACGTACTCTTATTTTGGTTTCATGACTATACATATGATGATTATTTGCCTATTTTTTTGTCAAGACTAAATTTACCTGGCCCCATCAAAAACAATACTACAAATATTGTGAGAAAAATGCCTGCAGACTCTCCTTCACCATATAGATCTCCACTATGTGCGAAGAATAAAGCCACAGTCATGGCCACAATCAATGGTAGTGATGCTATACGGGTCAACAACCCGATAATGATAAGGCCGGCACAAAAAACTTCTGCAAATATGGTAAGTCCCAAGGAAGCTTTGGCGCCAATATGAAAAGGGTCTGCAAAACCTTTAGCAACGATATTGTTAAAATTGGAAAGTTTTCTCAATCCGTGATTCATAAGCATTGTGGAGCCTGCTACTACACGTAATAACAATAAACTTATGCTTACAGAGGGTTCAGAATACTTACTGGTCATTAGTTTCATATAAGAGGATTTTAAACTGGACAAACTTAGGAAATTAGTATCATGTAGCGCCCCGCTAAGTGTATAATTAGTCTTAGTGCTACTAAAGGAAAAATGTAAATAATCGAATGGTTCTCCCGTGAATTACTATATTCGTTACAAATTTTGGATATGTTTGATGCATTGACAAGATACTTATTTGAGTATAAGCGCCTGACAATTCCACAAATAGGTGTTTTTGAATTGCAGTCTGCAGGAGCTAATGCCAATCGTGCAGAACAAACACTGTTGCCTCCGGGGTGGTCGGTAGTTTTTATTGCAGCATCTGATGTGGTTATTGAGGAGCCGGATGCATTTTATAACTGGCTAGCCCAAAACCAGCATATATCGAGGGAGCAGGCAGTAGCAGATTTTGAAAGTTTTGTTCAGGCAATGAACGAGAAGCTGGATAGCGGTGAAAAAATCTCGTGGAATGGGGTAGGACAGCTGGTTAAAGAAGAAGGCAAAGTAGTGTTTATAGCAGAACAGGAAAAACTCTCCCCTTTCACGCAGGTTACTGCCAGAAAAGTCATCAGAAAAAATACCAACTTTGCCACTATTGTAGGCGATAGAGAAACCACCTCCGCCGAAATGCGTGAAGAGCTTTTTCAAAGGCAAAATCCTACACGCAATAGAAATAGAGCATTATGGATATTATTTACGGTTGCAGTAATTGCTGCGGCCTGGTATTTTTCTCAGTATGGTTGTAATCCTCAGGGTACAGGAAATAAACAAAAGGTAAAAGCTACTGTTCCGGCAGAAACTTATAGCATACAATAATCTTCCTATATCCTATAGAGCTCTGCATCATTTATAAGTTGTTACAACCTGAGTTTGTTACTATTCCATTGTACACACATTAATTACTTTATAAGGTGTCTCAGAAATCATTAGCGGGAACTCCCCATTACGAAATATTAGATGGGCTGCGAGGTATTGCAGCTATTATGGTAGTAGTGTTTCATTGTTATGAAATTCTGATACCTGATTTCAATGAAAGTCCGGTAGCACATGGGTATCTTGCCGTAGACTTTTTCTTTTGTTTATCGGGGTTTGTAATTGCCTATGCGTATGATAGCAGAATACATAGGATTGGTAAAAAGAGATTTTTCATTAATCGCCTGATTCGGTTGCATCCCTTAGTGGTGTTGGGGACCATAGTAGGATTATTGGGATTATTATTGGATCCTTTGGCCTCTACAAGTGCGGTAGAAGAGTTTGGGTGGGGAAAGATTGCAGTGGCCACAATTTGCTCCGTACTGATGATCCCTTATCCCTACTTAGGGCGTTATGGAAATGTATTTCCGTTAAATGCACCTGCATGGTCTTTAGGGCTGGAATACGTTATTAATATTTTCTATGCTTTGGTATTGGTACACATCAATAAGAAACTGCTGACTGTGTTGCTGGCAATTGCTGCTGTATCCCTTGTATGGGTAACTTGGCAGGCCGGAAACGTTTGTGTAGGCTGGAGTGGAGAAAACTATTGGGAGGGCTATGCACGCGTGAGTTGCTGTTTTTTAGCGGGCGTGGCGGTGTACCGCTTTGGGTGGGTGATACCTAACAAACTGCATTTTATAATTTACGCTGCATTATTGATGGGGGTTTTCTTTTTCCCGCATCGAGACAACGATATTCTGGCAGAAATGCTATTTGTGATATTATTGTTTCCGTTGATTATTGCCTTTGGGGCCGGAACGGTGGCCACAGGCTGGGTGAGTAAATTGTGTGCTTTCTTAGGCGATATTTCGTATCCGCTATATATGTTGCATTACTGGATGATATGGATTTTGGGCAATTATGCGGCTACAAATCCCGGGCAGCAATCGTTGTATATTTATTCAGGAGTTATCCTAGTGGCATCGGTGGTATTAGCCTGGGCAGCCCTGAAATTTATAGACGAGCCAGTTCGTAAATGGTTGACAATCAATTTTAAATCTCGTTCTGAAAGCCAATAGTGCCCTTGGGCAAAAATCTCAGTTTTGAATCATAAAAACTTCCTACCTTTGCACTCCTTTAAATGGCGAATATTTGCCTGAAGAGGCTCGAAAAGAGTCCCGCCGGTGCGGGAACGCCTCAAGGGTGTAACAATAAAATCGATTATTTACCATGCCTAAGGTAAAAACAAACTCTAGCGCAAAAAAGCGTTTTAAAGTAACGGCAACCGGCAAGATTACTCACCAAAAGAGTTTCAGACGTCACCTTCTCACTAAAAAATCTACTAAGCGTAAACGCGGTATGCGTATTGACGGGGTAGTTGCAAAACCCAATGTAGATTTCGTAAAACGTCTGCTGAGACTGAAATAATTTCGAGTCTCTTATTTTCAATCCAAAAATTTCACATTTAAAACTCTTTAAGACATGCCACGTTCAGTAAATGCAGTTGCTTCTAGAGCACGCAGAAAAAGAATATTAAAACAAGCTAAAGGTTTTTACGGAAAACGTAAAAATGTATATACCGTTGCTAAAAACGTTGTTGAGAAAGGTATGACCTACATGTATGTGGGTCGTAAACTAAAGAAAAGAGAATACCGCACTTTGTGGATTGCTCGTATCAATGCAGCCGTACGCGAAGAAGGACTTACTTACTCTCAGTTTATCAACAAGCTGCAAGCTAAAGGAATCGGATTGGATAGAAAAGTGCTCGCTGATTTAGCGATGAATAATCCGGAAGCCTTCAAAGCTTTGGTAAACTCAGTTAAATAGTGAACGCTATTTGTAACAAATAAAAATTAAGAAAATGCAGCACTTTATTTGTGCTGCTTTTTTTATTATTGCATTTATTTTTCGCAGTTAGACCCTGGATGAAATTAGGTGGCATTAGAAGAATATCGTTTATACATATTTCCTAATTTAGAACTCAATTTTTAAACCATTAAGTGCCGGTGTAGCCGGTTTATGGCAGATGAATAATTCATACTTAGGGCTGGTAGAACAGACCTTTAATTTTCCTCAGGAAGGAATTGAGGTAAAGAATGGAGACCTCCTCTTTAATGGTATTGATTACAAAGCGCTCGTTAAGAAGCACGGGACCCCTCTAAAAGTGACGTACTTACCCAAAATTGGCATGAACATCAACAAAGCGAAGCAGTATTTTGCTAATGCTATGCGTAAGTATAAGTACGACGCTCAGTACTTCTATACCTACTGTACGAAGAGTTCTCATTTTTCTTTTGTAGTGGAAGAAGCGCTGAAGCACGATGTACACCTGGAGACTTCTTTTGCTTATGATATCGATATCATTAATCAGCTTTACAAAAGACGTAAGATCACAAAAGATATAAACATTGTATGTAATGGCTTTAAGCAAAAGAACTATACATCACGTATAGCTAAGCTTATCAATAGCGGTTTTAAGAATGTGATTCCGGTGTTGGATAATAAAGAGGAGCTCAATATGTATAAGCGCAGTATCAAAACAAAAGAGCCCTTTAAAATCGGTATCCGAATCGCAGCGGAAGAAGAGCCTACCTTTCCTTTCTATACTTCAAGATTGGGAATAAGGGCTAAGGATGTACTGGAGTTTTATGTAGACGAGATTGAAGGCAATGAAGAGAAGTTCCAGCTGAAGATGTTGCATATTTTCCTGAACAAGGGTATTAAGGATGATATTTACTATTGGAGTGAGTTGCGCAAGAGTATTAATCTGTATTGTCAGCTCAAGAAAATATGCCCCGAATTGGATTCGCTCAATATTGGGGGCGGGTTCCCCATTAAGCATAGTTTGGCTTTCGAGTACGACTATCAGTTTATGATTAATGAAATTGTAAGTACAATTAAATCTGCTTGCAAAAAGGCCCGGGTACCTGTTCCACATATTTACACTGAGTTTGGGAGTTATACCGTAGGAGAGAGTATGGCGCATATCTACAGTGTAATTGGTGAAAAACGTCAGAACGACCGTGAAACCTGGTACATGATAGATTCCTCATTCATTACTACTTTACCGGATACTTGGGGAATTGGAGAGAAATTTCTGATGTTACCTATTAATAAATGGAACAACGAATACCAGCGGGTAGTATTGGGAGGTATCACTTGCGACGGACACGATTATTACGATAGTGAAGAACACATCAACGAAGTATTTCTTCCCAAAATAAAGAATGACAACGGCAATGGCAACGGTGTTGGTGAGGTGAAGCAAAAAGGTAGCGACGATGATGATGAACCGCTATATGTGGGCTTCTTTCATACTGGAGCTTATCAGGATCAGATTAGTGGGTATGGTGGCATTAAGCACTGCCTGATTCCTTCACCCAAGCATGTTATTCTGGAGTATAACAAGAATGGTGAACTGGAAGATTGGGTATATGCAAAAGAGCAATCAGCTCAAAGCATGCTGAAGATATTGGGATATCTGAAGTAATGCAATTAAGAAATGGTATCGAAGTATACTGAATAAAAAAGTGGCGACCCTTGAGTCGCCACTTTTAGTTTCTAGTGTTTATTTTATAAACATCCCCCTGGGGTTATTTACTCCTGATAGGAAAGTTTCGGCACCAGAACCATCGAGATTAGCTCTTTTAATAAATCCGTTATTAGTTTCAGCCCAGTATAGTTTGTTTTCTTTATAATCAACCACTATACCCGAACCGCCTCTATTCCCGGTAACATTTGCAATTTTAGTTATACCAGAGCCGTCTAAGTTGGCCTGCATAATACCCGTATTGTTTCTATCATCATAATAGATCTTGTCATTTACTTCATCTATAAAGATGCCATAGCCGTAAGCGCCTTCAATAACAGCTTCAACCCCTGTACCGTCTGTTTTGGCTGCAAAAAGATTTTCATCGTTTACTTCATAAAAATAGATGGTATTGGATTTGCTATTAAATGCCACAGCACGCATCGCTCCACCGGGGATAGTTATAAATGTTTTTTCATATTCGCTACCGTCCAGATTGGCTCGGGATACATTGGGACCATCGGCGATGTACATTTTACCTTCGGCCAGATTTAACGCAACCCCGTAAGGAGAAGCCAAACCGGAAAGTAACTCAACTAAATTTTCGCCATCAAAATCCATCCTCCAAATCTTACCCGAGTTGGTATTCTGGAAATCGCAATAATAAATATGCTTGTTTATAGAATCATAGGCCATACCATGCGCTTCGCGACCTGTCATATTGATAACGGTTTCTACTGTAGAACCTGGGACAAGCGAAATCTTACGTACAAGCTTGCTACCGTACTCGATAAAGTACAATTCTTTATCTGTGTCGATGATAATATTGGGGTCGATGATAACAATATCCATGGAATAGTTGCCTGTTCCGCCTTGTCCGATTACTCTAAGTTTAACTGTATAAGTACCCGGATTAGGATAAGTTTTGCTGGGATCTTTTTCAGTGGATGTTGTTCCATCTCCAAAGTCCCAAAAATAGGAATCCCCGTTCTCCGATTGGTTGGTGAATTGAATGGTTTCATTTATGTTCCACTGGTTATTGGCTACTGTGAAATAGCTTTTAACAGTAGGTGGAAGGTCGTTGAAATTGTATTTTGTTTTCTTACAACCTGTCAAAGCAATTATGATAATTAAAAAGGTAGTCAATAGTCTTTTAAGTGTCATCATTTTTATGATTTTTTGACTGTTAAGTTTGATTAAAAAATTATCTAACTATTTTATTGCAAACTTGTCTCCTTCTGAAAACAAGGAGAAATTTGCGTTTTTAAATGCTACTTTGTTGTTTTTGAAAGTTTTTAGATTCTTGGGAGATGCAATTACAAGCACTTGGTTTTCTCCCACAACTCGAGCTTCTTTTCCTTTTACGATAATTGCAGTACTTTCATCTATTCCTACAACTTTCTTATTGGGATGATCGGCAAGTAGGCTAATTAGTCGGTTGTATCTACTACGTTTTATGAAGTGTTGGTCAATAATGGCGCCGGTAATAAATCCCATTCCTTGGGAAGTAATTGTATTATTCTTTTTAATGTCTTTAAAACTACCTTTTTTATCTTCCCGCTCTTCTCCCGTAATCATTATTTGCGACATGACTGCGGCCCCGGCACTCGTTCCGGAGATGGTAGCTCCATTGCGCAATGCCTCGTGCATAGCATCATATAGGCGGGTGCCATACACTACTTTCATAAATTTGTTTTGGTCTCCACCTGTGATGTAGATTAATCGGGCATTACGAACCGAATCGATCCATGCTTGATGATGATCTGCCTGTTCTCTATTGAAATTAAAACTGGTAATGTAATTGCCGCACAAATTTTTAATTTGGGATTTGAAGTATGCTACGGATTCTTCCGGAATACTTGTTGCCATAGGAAGTACTACAATGTAATCCGTAGGCCTTAATTGTGCAGTTTCGATTAAAGCTTTCATGAGCTGGGGAGGTCGATCCCCACCACCGATAATGAAGAGAGCGCCTTTATAGGCTTGTCCGTAGGAGGATACCCACGTTAAAGCTAGAACTATAAATAAGAGATATTTTCTAAGCAAAAATCTTTTCATGGTTTGTTACTTGTAAATGTGTACAGATATTTTTCCGTTCTCATCCACGGTGCCACGGTACATGCCCGATGTATTGAATTCCATGGCAACATTTCCGTTCTTATCCAGAGCAATGATACCCCCATCACCGCCTAGACGTTCGATTTCTTCGATTACTTGTTTGGCTGCATCGCTAACCGATAGGTTTTTCAGTTCCATCAACGCTGATACCCGGCTTGCAGCAGTAGCTCTGATGAAGTATTCGCCCCATCCTGTACATGATATGCCGGCTGTATTGTTATTGCAATATGTGCCGGCACCGAGGATAGGAGAGTCGCCTACACGGCCATATCTCTTGTTAGTCATGCCCCCGGTTGAGGTTGCTGCCACCAAATTGCCCTGTTGATCCAATGCTACAGCCCCAACAGTTCCAAACTTTGCATCTTTTGCAGTAAGTCCGTATATCTGTTGCTGCCGTGGATCTGGTTCATGATAGGCATTGCGTCCATTGCTTTCTTTTTGAATAGTTCTTTGCAATTGGTCCCAACGCTCCTGTGTAAAAAAATATGAAGGGGGAACAGTGTCGCAGCCATGGGCTGCTGCAAACAGCTCTGCGCCTCGTCCAACCATCATTACATGTTCTGATTGTTCCATTACAGCACGTGCTGCGTTGATCGGATTTTTGATATTGGTAACACCGGCAACGGCACCTGCTTTTAGGGTCTGCCCGTCCATGATGGAAGCGTCTAGTTCGTTTTTCCCTTCATTAGTAAATACTGCTCCTTTACCGGCATTGAATAGAGGCGAATCTTCCAGCACGTTTACAGCGGCTTGTACGGCATCAAGAGCGGATTTGCCCTCTTGAAGCAGCTTGTGGCCCGTTTGTAGAGCTTCTGTCAATGCTGCTACATAGGCTTTCTCTTTTACCTCTGTCATGTGCTGCTTCTCAATAGTGCCCGCCCCCCCATGAATTACCATCACATACTTAGTGTTTTTATCTTCTATGGCCTTATTAGTGCATGACTGGAGGGCAAGACTAGATATGCCGGCACATAATACTATTGTTTTAATTATACTTTTCATGGTATTTAAATGTTAGTCACGAACACTTTGAGCCCAGTTGCCTGATGCTACAGCCCACCAATATTTTTCAAGGCCGTTAGTGCTTTCTGGCTGAAAGGTGTTCAAATTAAATTTATTGTTACTTGCTGTTCCCGACTGAGCAAATACCTGTATTGCTTTTCCTTCGTGGTTCCAAGTTACAGGCGTATTTACGGCAAAAGTTTCGGGCGCTTTAGCTGCATCAGTTTTTAAGAAGAAAGCCTTGTTGCTGCCAATAACAGTGGCTATGCCGTTTTCATCAATGCAAACAGCAGTGGCCTCATCCACAGCAATACCGTAAGGAGTTTTACCCCAATCTTTCATGATTCTTCCTAAAAAAGCAATGGAGCGACCTTGTCTATTGCGCTGAGAAAAGTGCTGATCGGTGATGACATTTTGCAGTATGGGAAATTTTAAAAAGTCATCTCTTCCGATGATTACTCTTTCGTGATAAGGGTTGGTGAGTGCATTAATGTTAAGTGACAAATCAATACCACCTCTTTCTGCGCTGAAATAATAATTGCCTAGAATGGCGGCGCCTGCACTGGTTCCGCCTACGGGAACTTTTTTCTCATTGATCAGATAATTGATAGCCGCCATTACTTTGGTTCCCTTCCAATAGTTCACATAGTCAGACTGATCTCCTCCGGCAATGAACAACATCTCAGCTTCGCGAATGATTCTGGCTACATTATCATCGTCAGCAAGTTTACGCGAATCGATTTTCAACGTTTCTACAGAGTTGACATTGCCAAGCCCTTTGATGTAACTATTGTAAGCATCTGTTCCTGTAGCGCGAATAACTACTACATCACCACCTCCGCTTCGTTCAATCATCCATTGTAGTGCTGCACTTACATCCGAACCGCCTCCCATAATCACAATTCCGCCTTTTGTTTGTGTTTGCACATCTGCTGCATCTCCTACAATGCCGATGGAAGCTGAGCGCGTTACGGGTTCCGAAGGTTTGGGCGCATCCGGTCGAAACGGGTTATTAGGGTCGGATGATTTGCCACAACCTATGCAAACCCACACGACAAATATTGCAGAAATGATTTTTTTCATTGTTGAAGTTTAATAGTGGGGATTTTGAGTCATATTTTTATTAACAGCCATTTCATTTGCCGGTATTGGGAAGCAATACTGAGCCGCTGTTGATTCCAGTCTAACTGCACCGGAAGTATTGACAGCGTCTTGAGTAGTGCGCTCCACGGGCATCCTTCTGCGTTTTAAGTCAAAAAACCGATGCCCTTCAAATGCCAGCTCTTTAAAGCGTTCGTTGTAAATGGCATTCAATAAGCTGGTTTTGTCGGCAAAGTTCTGATCGATGTAGTTATAAATTCTGGCTCTTCTTAGCTCGTTTAAGTCCTTCGCTGCTTCAACAAGATTGTTATTTTCCAAATATGCTTCGGCTCTAATTAAATACATTTCTCCGGTACGAAACAGCTTTACATCAGCCAGACCTCTATAACTCGGATTGCCCCCCACATATTTATTGACAAGATACTGGGATTTCCCTGCAGGACGGTTCGGTGCGTATTCGATATAGCTTTCGAATCGAACATCGTCGGTTCTTTGCGATATAGGGCCAAACTGATCAATCAATTTAAATGAGGGGGCATAAAGTACTATTTCGCCTGTCTCGCGGAAAAATGCTGCACCGATTCGAGAGTCGCCGATTACACGGGCAAGTTTCCACACGACTTCTGATTGACTTTCATCTTTCCAGATTTTAGCAAAATCACCTTTGGGAGCTAGCGGTTCGCTGTTTATGACTTCTGACGCATAAGTAATAGCATCGCTCCAGTTTTTCTGATATAAAGCCACACGCGCTTGAATAGCAGCCACAGCTGTTCTAGTAATGCGACTATTGTCATTGAAGCTGGTAGGAATGAGCGCTTTGGCAGCTTGAAGATCGGTATTGATATCTTCAAAATTAGATTGAACAGATGCTCTGGCGGGATAGCCCAGTTTGCGTTCTTTCATGTATGGAATACCTACGCTGTCTTTCTCGTATCCAGAAGCATAAGCTCTCAATAATTCAAAATGGCAGTAAGCACGTAATGCTAGCATTTCTCCGTGGTACTGGTCGAGTTTGCTTTGTGTAGAAGCGTTAACGGGAATATTGGGAATAGCTTCTAATACCCGGTTCGCACGGTCTATCACTACATAATACTCATAGAATGCCGATGTTACTGATCCTGATGATGAATTGTACAACCAGCGATGAGCTGTGGTATTAGATACCGTATTCTCTGTAGGAAACATTACTTCATCTGATACTATTGCCCCTGTTTCTATGATGGTGGAAGTTAAGGGAGCATAGGCTCCGATTACTCCCATGTTTACGTCGTCCAGATTGCGGAACGCTTTACTAGGATCTATAAAATCTGAAGGAGCATTGTCCAGTTTGGAACAAGACTGGAATACGAGTACTGTTAATGCTAATATGGAGAATATTTTTTTTATCTGCATAGTTACTTAGATTAGAAATTAATGTTGATGCCAACTGTGTATTTGCGGGCGTTAGGATATTCAAATCTTCCGTATTGACGGTTGTTTTCGGGGTCCAATCCGCGCCATGTAGTCCAGGTAATCAGATTTTGCCCCTGCACAAATACGTCTACAGATTTTACCACTTGTAAAGACTGCAGTAGTGCGCTAGGTACACTATAGTTGAGTCTTAGGTTTCTCAAACGCATAAATGCTGCATCCTGGATATCTTTAGATGTGAAATTTCTGGGGATATCTATGCGTTGTAAGTGTGCTATATCGCCAGGTTTTTTCCAGCGGTCATACAGCATCCTCTTACTTTGGTTGCTTGTCATGTACGCCTGATTCTCGATGTAAAAGTCGATGTTGTTCCAGCGCTGTACGTCGGATACAAACGAGAATAAGGCGTTTAATGAAAGGGTTTTCCAGCGTATGGTTGTGGTAATTCCTCCGGTTAGCTTGGGATACATAGATGCATTAAGAGGAACTGCCTGTTGTTCTTCGTTATATACATTGGTGATGGAACCGTCGCGATTATAATATAGCGCATCTCCTGTGGCTGGATCCACACCTGCCCAACGGGGAGCGTAATAGGTGCCATAGGGATATCCTACTTTGATAATTCTGGTATCACCATCTGGCAGCTCGTCGGTAACATCACTCACACGAAGAATTTTATTTCTATTAAATGCTCCATTTACCCCTACATTCCAATTCCAGTTTTGGGTTTGTATGATGTCCCCGCTTAAATTAAACTCAATCCCTTTATTGCTCATTTTAGCGGAGCTAAGGGGAGCGGTACCGCCGGATCCGGCCCCAGCAGTGGCCGAAAGCGGCAGGTCGATAAACATGTTCTTTGTGATTTTGCTATAAAAATCTATGATCAATTTGATTCGCTGTGATTTGAAAAGCGAAAGGTCAAAGCCTGCGTTAAACTCGTCTACATACTCCCAATCGAAATCGGGGTTCCCGATGTTGGATGGTCTGATGCCCGGTAAGCCTCCGTATGTAGTGTTGGCTGAATAGGTAGGCAGGTAAGCGAAGTTGCTACCAAATGGACTAGCAGTTTGACCAAAACTTGCTCTTACATGCAAAACAGAGATTAGTTGTGAATTTTTTAAGAAATGCTCCTGTTTTGCGTCCCAGCTGGCTCCAAAGGAATAGAATCCGTGCCAACGATTCTTCTTGGGTACAGATGACAGTGAAGCACCATCATATCTGTAACTGGCAGTAACGGTATATTTATTGTTAAACGAGTAGCGACCTACACTCATGTATGACATGAGGGCACTGTTAGAGCGGCTACCGCTGAGCGTGGGTAAAAATGCAGTACTTACAGTAATACTGGCAGGTGTTTCCGGTAATCTGTCATCTAGGCCATAACCTCTGTAACTGAATGCTCGGTAATGGTTATATAGATATTCGAAGAATCCTGAAATTTCAAAATCATGTACTCCTTGTCTTTTTTTGTATGTGATCCCCGATGTAGATACTATATTGAAATTTCTGCGATATCCTTCACCAAAGGCCCCTTTTTCTCCAGGCTGTCTGCTACCTATGTATGATTGCGGGTTGATAAATAATTGATCCACCGAGTGTCTCAAGTCGATACCGGTTCGGGTACTAATCTTAAGGCCTTTTATTATTTCATATGCCAGATCTAGTCCTAATATGGTTTTAAACTGCTCGGTTTTATCTGATGTTCCGTAGAGAACATCTATACCACGGCTTCCTTCACGTGTATCATAAAAACCCATTCCGTTGTCTACCGGATGGAATACTCCATCAGGTGTATAAGGATATTCATATGGTAAAGCATAATACACCGAAGCCATAGGAGTACCTACTGAGGTGCCTCCTTCATTATACGTAAAGCGCGAGGAGGAATATCCTAAAGAAAGATTTACACCGGCGGAAAATCTTCCAAAGTTAAGATTGGTATTGTTGCGGAGCGAGAATCTGTCCATTCCTGTTTCTTTCACAATACCTTCTTCTTTCCATAAGCCTACAGCACTGTAGGTTTGAACATTTTCATTGCCGGCGCTAAGGCTTACTTGTTGCTCCATGAAGCGGGCGTTTTGGAAGAACATGTCGCGCCAATCGGTATTTATTTTACTTAAGCTGTCTAATATACGATCGGCATTTCGTTGCCACTCGGGAGACTGATTGGCGTAAGTGGGATTTTTAGGAGAGAACCGCCATCCAGGTCCAATATCACGACCGGTTTCAAGACCTACTTCTTCTTCAAAACGCAGACGTTCCTTGGTGTCCGTCATTTCAAAAGTGGGTTGTGTTAAGGTAGAGAAACCGTATTGAGAACTATAATGGATACGAGGCTTTCCCTTTTTCCCTTTTTTGGTATTAATTACAATAACTCCATTGGAACCTCTGGAACCATAGAGTGCTTTAGCCGAAGCGTCTTTTAAAACCGTGATAGATTCAATGTCTTCGGGATTGATGGTTTGAAAATACCCGCTTTCTATAGGAATACCATCCATTACATATAATGGGGTGGTACTTCCGTTTATAGAACCAATACCTCTTATTACTACGGCTGCTGCCTGACCTGGTTGTCCCGAGCTTGAAATAACGCTCATTCCGGGTACACGTCCCTGGAGTATTTGGTCCAGAGTACTCATGGGTATTTTATTGATGTTTTCAGCATTTATCTGTGTTGAGGCACTTGGGCTTTTACCTTTTAAGTACTCTGTGTAACCCGTTATAACAACCTGATCTAAACTATTAATATTAAGCTGTAAAACAATAGTTAGTTGGGTTTCTTTTCCGATAATAACCTTTTGTGTAGTATATGATACGTGAGAGATTTCCAATACATCGCCTTCGTTGGCTTCAATTTCAAAAAGGCCATCGCCGGAGGTTGTAAGGCTGATAGGTTTGCCGTTCAGGCTTATTACTGCACCTGCAATGGGCGAGCCATTTACATCTAAAACAATTCCTCTGATTTTTTTCCATTGAACTGATGAACTACCGAAGGCAACATCCGGTACTTTTAGTGGCGAATAAGCTGTGGCACTTCCGTCATGAATAAATAATAGAAAGCAAAGTGTAGACACACCGAGTCTAAGCGTTTTTCTTGAAAAGAGACAGCTCCGCCTGTCCATTTTCTCATAATCAAATGCTGTAATCATGATAGTTACTAATTAATAAGATAATAAGTAGAAATTGGTTATTAAGGGCTTAAAAATAAAAAAAATGTTTAAACATTAAAAGAAAAGAGACCGAATCGGTCTCTTACGAAAAATAAACTGCAGTTGGTTTCGGTTGCTTTAATAGCAATTGATTATAGATATGGGGTGATGCAACTTTAAAAACGCCATACATAAAGGGCAATCGCAAAACCTCAGGCTATCATTCTTTTTCGTCTTTACAGGAAATTACTTTTCGTCATTATGTTGTTTAGAGATATTGAAAGTTCTACTTCGTTTTAGAGGTTTTACATTTTAATGTAAAGTTATAGATTAGATAGAAAAGGTAGTTTTTGAAAAAAAAATCGATAAGTGCTCCTTCTGCTTCGATGAATGCCCTGTTTTTTTAGATGAATATTGGTTTTTAAATCGCTAAACTGTCAATTAAATATTGTTTCGACAGAGATTTATAAAAAGTTTCCACAGACAATATAAATTAGGAAAGACAAATCTTATTTTTCCTTACCTTTGCACCCTTAAATTTATGGCTTATACTACCTTTTTGGTAATTGATTATAAGTCAATTGTTTAAGGGAACTAAAAGTTTATAATTCAATCAAGAATAATTATGGCAGATTTAAAATTTCAAAGGAACTTTGGTATTGCCGCTCACATTGATGCCGGTAAGACCACTACAACCGAACGTATTCTACGTTACACAGGTATGATTCACCGTGTTGGTGAGGTACATGATGGTGGTGCTACTACCGACTGGATGGAGCAGGAAAAAGAACGAGGCATTACCATTACTTCTGCTGCTGTAAGCTGTAGATGGAACTTCCCTACAGCAAATGGACAAAACGTTCCGGGTGTAACTAAAGAGTATTCTTTTAATATTATTGATACTCCGGGGCACGTGGACTTTACCGTAGAGGTAGAGCGTTCTATGCGTGTGCTGGATGGTCTGATTGCCCTGTTTTCTGCAGTAGATGGGGTAGAGCCTCAGTCTGAAACTGTATGGCGTCAGGCCAACCGTTACAAAGTTCCTCGTATCGGCTTCGTAAACAAAATGGACCGCCAGGGTGCTGACTTCTTAAACGTGGTACAGCAGGTGAAAGATATGCTTGGCGCAAAAGCGGTTCCCTTACAATTGCCAATTGGTGCTGAGGACAGCTTTAAAGGTGTTGTAGACCTGATCAGCGGTAAAGGTATTATTTGGGACGAGGCTACAGAGGGAATGACCTATACAGAGGTTGAAGTTCCGGAAGAAATGAAAGCTGATGTGGAGCACTGGAGAGCTAACCTTATCGAGGCGGTAGCGGAGTACGACGATACCCTGATGGAGAAATTCTTCGATGATCCTAATTCTATTACTGAAGACGAAATTCATGAAGCTATACGTAAGGCTTGTATCGACCTGAGCATCGTTCCTATGATGTGCGGATCCTCTTTCAAAAATAAAGGGGTACAAACCGTACTGGATGCTGTTTGTCGCTATCTGCCTTCACCAGTTGATATCGAGGCTATTCAAGGTACAGATCCTAAAGATCCTGAAAAAATTCTGAGCAGAAAGCCGGATGTAAAAGAACCATTCGCCGCTTTGGCATTCAAAATCATGACCGACCCATTCGTAGGTCGTCTGGCTTTCTTCCGTGTTTATTCTGGTCGTCTTGAGGCTGGTTCTTATGTATTAAATGTAAGAAGTGGTAAGAAAGAGCGTATCAGCCGTATCATGAAAATGTTTGCCAACAAACAAAACCCCATCGACTTCATCGAAGCCGGTG
This sequence comes from Niabella digestorum, assembly GCF_036409055.1. Classification (NCBI taxonomy): domain Bacteria; kingdom Pseudomonadati; phylum Bacteroidota; class Chitinophagia; order Chitinophagales; family Chitinophagaceae; genus Niabella; species Niabella digestorum. The sequence goes on from NZ_JAZGLY010000002.1 coordinate 26,478, forward strand.
ATATCGGAGCTGCTGTTGGTTTCAAAGAAATTAAAACTGGGGATACCCTTTGTGACGAAAATAATCCCATTGTACTGGAAAGCATGTTCATACCCGAGCCTGTGATTTCAGTTGCGGTTGAGCCTAAGACTCAAGCCGATGTAGATAAAATGGGTATGGCCATCGCTAAGCTGGTAGAAGAAGATCCCACATTGCGTGTAAAAACCGATGAAGATACCGGACAAACCATTCTGAGCGGTATGGGTGAGTTGCACCTGGATATTATTGTAGACCGTATGCGTCGCGAGTTTAAGGTAGAAGTAAACCAAGGTGCTCCTCAAGTGGCTTATAAAGAAGCCTTTACTGCAACTATTGAACACCGCGAAATCCTGAAAAAGCAAACCGGTGGTCGTGGTAAGTTCGCTGATATCTTCTTCAGTATCGGTCCTGTAGATGAAGATTGGAAGAAAGAAAATCCTGATAAGAACTTCCAGTTTGTTAACGATATCTTCGGTGGTGCTATTCCTCGTGAATTTGTACCTGCGATTCAGAAAGGTTTCGAGTCAGCTATGACTGCCGGTGTGTTGGCCAACTATCCAGTAGATAACATGAAGATTCGTGTATTCGACGGTAGCTTCCACCCGGTTGACTCCGACTCTATGTCTTTCGAGCTTTGTGCTAAACAAGGTTTCCGCGAAGCTGCTCGCAAGGCTAAGCCGATTCTGCTGGAACCAATCATGAAAGTAGAAGTAATTACTCCAGAGCAATACATGGGTGATGTTACTGGTGACTTGAACCGTCGTCGTGGTTTGATGGAAGGTATGGATACCCGTGCAGGCTCTCAGGTTATTAAGGCTAAAGTGCCACTGAGCGAAATGTTTGGATATGTAACCCAACTGCGTTCGCTGACTTCTGGCCGCGCATCTTCTACTATGGAGTTCTCGCATTACGCTCCGGCTCCTAACAACATCGCCGAAGAAGTAATTGCTAAAGCAAAAGGTAAAATCACTGCTTAATGAAAAGTGATTTTAGCATCATATTAAACCCGGCCTCAAGCCGGGTTTTTTTATTCTAACCATATATAAAAAATGCTAAGCTGTAATTAACAGCAACTAACCTATTTGTCTAGCCTGATATCATATTTTACATAACAAGCTGCCGTAAGGAATAATAGTAACAAGCATAGTAAACCCCATCCGCCCCAGATACTACATGCCAGAAGCGTTATTGAGAGTAAGTAAACAGGATAGCTTAAAAAGAGCAGTGCAAAAATGACTGCGTCGAAATGGATGCTTTTCGAAAAGAATAATTGTGTAATGAGTTTTGCTAATACATACAATGGTGCATGAAGAAGCGCACCCATGAGAGCAAGTGGGGCCAGAACCCTCTTTGTGGTTCGGGGTGATTTTCCGAATTTTTCCTGTAGGAGGTTGTAGTTTCCACCTGGAATTTCATAAACCAATTGCTGTAGTTGTGCTTGTAGCAATTCGTTGAATTGGTTATAGACGTTGCCTTCTGCAAGAGAAAGATCGAAATGTTCTTTTCCAATAAGTTCGCCAAAGCGCACATGAATCAATTTGCCATAACGCCGGAATGAGCTGTAGTTAATTCCTGCGGGCAGTACTTTCAAGGGAATACCTTCCTTCCAGGCTTTCAATGCAAGACGGGCAGTTCCTTTTTTAAGAGGTCGTAGACGCCATTCATTTACACATAACCCCTCGCTGAATATCAGAACCCCTTCATTCTTTTTAAAAATTTCAATACAGGCGTCGAATGTCTGATAATTAATGTGGAGGTTTTCCGCTCCTTCCCTAATACGGTAGATAGGAAGCATCTTTAAAATACGCAGTATGCGAAAAACCTGTTTGGACTGGAATGCGTCACCACGGGCTAATGAAGTGATGGGAAGGTCAAACAATATATCAAATATGATTGCATCCAGAAAGGAGTTAGGGTGATTGCTAGCAATCAACAACGGACCTTTAAGCTTGAGCATGCTTTGTTTGTCCACAATCAAAGAGTGGAAAAACAGTGGTTTCGCAAGCCGTGCATATATTTTTAAAATCTGATAAAGCAAAGACTCTGGAATTTCTTACAAAAGTAATTCTTCGCAATGTCAGGTATAACAATTTTTTCCTATGAAAATAGTCATGATGGAGCATGATGGTTGCGGATTTTACATTGCCTATTTTCGGGTCGTCAATCTGTAAATAATAGCTAAACGAAACACTTGTTCATATGAATGCCTTATTAGGAGTTATTTTTCATTTTATCGGCGGATTTGCTTCCGGTAGTTTCTATATACCCTATAAAAAAGTAAAGGGTTGGGCATGGGAGACTTATTGGTTAATCGGAGGTTTGTTTTCTTGGCTGGTTGTTCCGCCTATAGCAGCTTGGTTGACGATTCCCGATTTCACACAAATTATTGCGGAGGCAGATAAATCGGTAATCGGATACGCTTATTTGTTCGGTGTATTATGGGGCATTGGGGGGTTAACATATGGATTAGGGGTCCGTTATTTGGGAGTTTCGTTAGGAAGCAGTGTTATTCTTGGACTTTGTATGGTGTTTGGTGCGCTGATTCCGGCTATTTATTATCAGTTCAATCCGGCCGAAGGCAAGGATATGATTACTAGTCTTACCCATACCGGCTGGGGACGTACCGTATTGGCAGGATTGCTAGTATGTATTGTGGGGATAGTACTTTGTGGCAAGGCAGGAATGATGAAAGAAAAAGAATTGGCGGGTGTAGGAGGAAAGGAAGCGCGTCCTGATTCTGATGCTGAGGCGCATCTTTCCGGTAAGGACGAGTATAAATTTGGGCTGGGAATATTTGTAGCAATTGTTTCAGGTATATTAAGCGCTTGTTTCAACTTTGGTATAGAAGCGGCAAAGCCCATGGCCGAAGTAGCTAATAGTTTATGGAAAGAAGCACATCCGGGACAAGGTGAATTTCTTTTTCAGAATAATGTATCATACATCGTTATACTGTGGGGAGGACTTACTACAAATCTGATATGGTGCTTGCTGCTTAATGTGCGTAATAAAACTTACGGCGACTACGCTAATAGCAGTGCGCCTGTTATACGTAATATAATTTTTTGTGCACTAGCTGGTACTACCTGGTTTTTGCAATTTTTCTTTTACGGCATGGGGGAAAGCAAGCTAGGAAACGGTGCCAGCTCGTGGATATTACATATGGCCTTTATTATTCTTATTGCCAATGTGTGGGGACTAATACTGAAAGAGTGGAAAGGTGTAAGTAAAAAAACATTAGTAACTGTAATTGCAGGAATTCTGGTAATACTGCTATCGGTGCTGTTAGTAGGCTGGGGCAATTCGATGCGGTAGGTTGATTAAAATGATTTAGTAATAGTATATCAAATACTCTTAGAGGCGTTTTATAAATTAATGATTATGGGTACAGAAACAAAGAAGTTTAAACATGTAAGTTATTTGTGGGATGAAGCCAAAGCGGCGGAATTAGCTGGAGATGAGGTGGCATTGTTGATTTATCGTTCCAATTTATTGGGTGCAGATTTGCGACTAACTAACTATGGAGGAGGCAATACCTCTTGCAAAGTAACTGCGAAAGATCCCCTTACCGGTGAAGATACGGAAGTGATGTGGGTGAAAGGCAGCGGTGGTGACCTAGGAACATTAAAAAAGAGCGGCCTTGCTGCGCTGTATGTAGATAAACTGCGTAGCCTTACAAAAGTATACCGTGGGGTGGAGTATGAGGATGAAATGGTGGAGCTATTCAATCATTGCATTTATGATTTGAAGTCTAAGGCACCTTCCATAGATACGCCTTTACATGCTTTTCTACCATTTAAACATATCGATCATTTGCATCCTGACGCAGCTATTGCCATTGCTGCTGCTAAGGATGGGGAAGCGATTACTAAAGAGCTTTTTGGAGGTACTATAGGTTGGGTGCCCTGGCAGAGACCAGGATTTGAGTTGGGGCTGATGTTGAAACGTTGTGTAGAAGAGAACCCCGGTATCAGAGGAATTATGCTCGGTTCTCACGGTTTGTTTACCTGGGGAGATACGGCCTACGAAAGCTATATGAATACATTGGAGGTAATTGAAAAATGTGCAGCATATATTGAGCAAAATATTGGTAAAAAAAGGCCTGTATTTGGTGGCGTTAAGATGGAGCCCCTGTCCAAGGAAAAAAGATTGAAACAAGCTGCCGCTCTGGCCCCTGTGCTGCGCGGCTTTTGCTCCTCACATGTAAAAATGATAGGACATTTTACCGATGATGAACGCGTATTAGAGTATATTAATTCCAATGACTTGGAACGACTGGCGCCTTTGGGAACTTCATGTCCGGATCATTTCCTTCGTACGAAAATAAGTCCGCTGGTATTGAATCTCGCTCCTGATGAGAATTTAGATGATGTAGCGGTTGTAAAAGAAAAGTTGCAGCCATTGTTTGAAGATTACCGTCAGATGTATAAGGAGTATTATGAAACCTGTAAGCATCCTGATAGTCCGGCGATGCGCGATCCTAACCCGGTAATTATCCTCTACCCGGGAGTTGGAATGTTTGCTTTTGCGAAAGATAAACAAACGGCAAGGGTAGCGGCAGAGTTCTACATTAACGCCATTAATGTGATGCGTGGTGCTGAAGCTATTTCCGAATACACATCGCTACCCCGTCAGGAAGCTTTCAATATTGAATATTGGCTGCTGGAAGAAGCTAAATTGCAGCGAATGCCCAAACCTAAACCTTTAAGTGGACGTGTAGCACTGATAACCGGAAGCGGTGGTGGTATTGGTAAATCTATAGCTAAAAAATTTGCACAGGAAGGAGCTTGTGTGATTATCAGCGATATTCATCAAGAAAGAATGAAGGTTACGGTAGAGGAATTTACCAAACAGTTTGGTAAAGATGCGGTAACTTCCGTAACTCTGAATGTAACAGATGCAACCTCTATCGATGCCGCTCTGGAAGACGCTATACTGGCTTTTGGCGGTGTGGATATTGTAGTGAATAATGCGGGTATTAGCATCTCGAAGAGTATTGCAGAACATTCGATAGAGGAATGGGATCGCCTGTACGATATACTGGTGAAAGGGCAGTTTATGGTATCGAAAGCTACAGTAGCAGTAATGCGTAAGCAAAATATAGGTGGCGATATCATAAATATTGTGTCGAAAAATTCTGTAGTGGCTGGTCCTAATAACGCTGGCTATGGTTCGGCAAAAGCTGCTCAGGCGCATCTTTCGCGTTTATTGGCTGCAGAACTGGGGGATGATAAAATTCGTGTCAACTCTGTAAATCCAGATGCTGTAATTGTTGACTCCAATATTTGGGCCGGCGGTTGGGCTGAGGGACGTGCAAAAGCTTATGGTATTACAGTGGAGGAATTGCCAGCGTTTTATGCTAAACGCACGCTCATGAAAGAAGTGATTCTTCCGGAAGATATAGCCAATGCGTGTTTTGTGTTTGTAAGTGGATTGTTGAATAAATCTACAGGAAACGTATTGAATGTAGATGGTGGCGTGGCGCAGGCTTTCCTGCGATAAGCACTTTGGGCATATATCGGTTTAAAAAGATTTACTAAATTGTAAAAAAGCTTGGTTATATGATTATAAGTCAGTCGCAGATAGATGCACATAACGAGAAAGGGCTTGCTGCGCATAGGAAGCGGTTGGAGTTTTTAACTTCGGAAATTGAAGGGGTTGAAGATATTATTAACAAGCTAATCGATTTTCAGATTGCAATTCCATCGTGGGCATTAGGAAGTGGAGGTACTCGTTTCGGGCGTTTTAGTGGAGGTGGCGAACCTTCTTGCCTTGAAGAAAAACTGGAGGATATAGGATTGCTACATCGGTTGAATCGCAGCAGTGGTGCGATATCATTGCATATCCCTTGGGATATTCCCCGAGATCCGCAGGCTATTAAAAACTTAGCAGCGGATTTGGGACTTCGCTTTGATGCTATGAACTCCAATACCTTTCAGGATCAGGAAGGGCAGGCCTTGAGTTATAAATTTGGCTCTATGCAGCATGTAGACAAGGCTGTGCGTCGTCAAGCAATTGAGCATAATATTGAAGTTATAAATTATGGTATTGAATTAGGCTCTAAATCGCTAACAGTGTGGCTGGCCGATGGTTCCTGCTTCCCCGGACAGTTGAACTTTAGACGGGCGTTTAATAATACGCTGGAATGCTTGCAAGAGGTATATAAAGCGTTACCCGACGACTGGAAGATGTTTGTAGAGTATAAAGCTTATGAACCTAATTTTTATTCCACTACAGTAGGTGATTGGGGGCAATCATTTTTATATGCAAGTAAATTAGGTGATAAGGCTTATACATTGGTAGACCTAGGGCACCATCTGCCTAATGCAAATATTGAACAGATTGTTGCGTTGTTGCTTAGCGAAGGTAAGCTGGGTGGTTTCCATTTTAATGATAGTAAATACGGTGATGATGATTTGACGGTGGGAAGTATTAAACCGTATCAGCTCTTCTTAATATTTAATGAGTTGGTAGAGGGAATGGATGCTCGTGGTATGAATCATGCAACGGATTTGGGATGGATGATTGATGCCAGTCATAATGTAAAAGACCCACTTGAGGATTTATTGCAAAGTGTAGAAGCTATTAAACTGGCTTATGCACAAGCGCTGCTGGTGGATACTAAAGCGCTTAATGAAGCGCAGATGAGTAATGATGTGGCAGCTGCTCAAGAGATTTTGCAACATGCATTTCGAACCGATTTGCGGCCACTGGTAGCAGAAGCCCGCTTGAGGGCCGGTGGTGCTTTGCAGCCCCTACAATTATTTAGAGATGCTAAGGTAAGGCAACAACTTATAGGAAAACGCGGGGAGAAGACGGTGGCTACTGGCCTATAAGGATGGCCTAGTCATATTAGCTGTGTGATTGATCATTGTTTAAATATAGATAGTCTTGGTGTCGGTAATTGCTATATTTGATATTGGAAAAACCAATAAAAAGTTTTTTCTTTTTAATGAGGATTACAAGATCGTGGAGGAGTCTTCTAAAACATTTACGGAAATAGAAGATGAAGATGGTTTTCCATGTGAAAACTTACAGGTACTTTCGAAATGGGTGAGAAATACACTGAGCGAATATCTCGAAGATAGCACCTACGACATCAAGGCTATCAATTTTTCTGCATATGGGGCTAGCTTTGTGCATCTTGATAGAGAAAATAATATAGTTACACCTTTATACAATTATCTGAAACCTTATCCTATTGAAATTGAAAAGCAGTTTTATGATACACACGGCACAAAGGAAGCTATATCACTGACAACTGCCTCTCCTGCATTGGGCAACCTGAACTCCGGATTGCAATTGTATGCATTGAAATATCGTCGCCCTGAAATTTTTTCAAGAATTGCCGCATCCTTACATCTGCCGCAGTATATGAGTTTTCTGATATCGGGAAAGCACTACGCTGATATCACCAGTATCGGGTGTCATACGGCATTGTGGGATTTTACTACAGGTAATTATCATGACTGGGTGTTTAAGGAAGGAATTGATAAAAAGATGCCACCTCTTTTTCCCGGAACAGATGTAATAGATATAGTTTACAATAATAAGCCGTTAAAATGCGGAGTAGGACTACATGACAGCTCTTCGGCATTTATACCTTACATTAAACATGTAAATGAGCCATTCTTGCTGATTTCTACCGGTACCTGGTGTATTAGCATGAATGCTTTTAATAATACACCCCTTACCCAGAGTGAGCTGGAGAACGATTGCCTGTGTTATATGACCTATGAGGGAGCTACGGTGAAATCCTCCCGCTTGATGGCTGGCTATGCTCATGAAATTGTGGTTAAAAAATTGTCGGATTATTTCGGTACTGAACTGAATTATTTTGAGAAGATTGCTTTTGATAAAAACTTAATCAGAAAAGAACCTCCGTTGAAAGACCTTACCTCTTTTGATGTGTCAGCGTATGCGAGTTACGAAGAAGCTTATATGAATTTCATCAAACAAATTGTATTGGCGCAGAAGGCCTCCACTGATTTGGTGATAAATAATACAATAAAAAAACTGTTTGTGGATGGAGGTTTCGCAAAGAATGAAGTTTATATGCAATTGTTGGCCGATGCCTATCCTCATATTGAAGTGTATGCGGCATCTGTATCACAGGCTTCTGCCATAGGAGCAGCTATGGTGCTTCATCGGCACTGGAACCGTTTTGAACTGTCTAATAATATGATTAATCTTCGCAGATTTCATGCCGCCTCTGCTTTTGATTGATGCTTAATGTCGATGCTCATTACAGAGTTGCTTTTGTTTTGCAATAAAAATAGATAGTTGTTGTAACGAAATCCGCCATTGGATACGTAGGGGGTAGTTTTGTACTTACTCTCTATATGGTAGCATGTCTAAGATGCAATTATTGGCATTCGGGAACGTTTCCGGAAACGTTCCCGATCATCAATTATGTCAGATCGAGCGTTTATATCATGGCTTGTCATAATTTTAGATGTAATAAAATTATTGCCTGACATAAACCTCATGCTATGAGATGTTCGCTTGTTATTCTCTCAATTTTACGATCAGTATTGTTGATTTTTCTCAGTGTATTACCTCAGGTAATGTTTGGGCAGAATGAGATTATTAAAGGAACGATTACTGATCAGGCCGGAAAACCATTACACGGTGTTACTGTAGCGGCGATTAAATCAGGAACAACTACAATGACTTCAGATGATGGGAGCTTTACGATTAATGCTGTAGCTTCCGACTCATTAATGATATCATTTGTTGGGTATTTATCGCAAATACTACCCGTATCCGAAGTACACAATCGTGTTATTAAATTAAGTGCAGATGAGTTAGGTACCGGTCTTAGTGAAGTGGTGGTAATGGGATATAAGAATGTTTTAAGAAAGAATGTGGCGGGAGCGGTGGCTTCTGTTAATATGCAAGATCTGCAGAATATTCCTACATCCACGGTCCTAGATGTGTTGGCAGGTAAAGTGGCAGGTATGCAGACAATTGTAAGAGCAGGCGTTCCGGGAGGTGCTACAGGCGGATTGGTTATACGAGGTAACAGTAGTCTCTCTGCTGCAGATGATGCAAGCGGCTTGAGCAATCCGCTATATATAGTAGATGGTGTTCCTATGTCGCTTAGTGATTTAGCTGGCTTCGATGCAACACAGAACGATTTTTTTGCAACATTAAATCCTAATGACTTTGAATCTATTGATGTACTAAAGGATGCAGCAGCTACTGCGATATATGGAGCCAGAGGTGCGAATGGTGTAATTATTATTAAAACGAAAAGAGGACGTAAAGGAAAGACAAGGATCGCTTATAATGGAGCCTATGGTGTAAATCTGAAGCCCGAGAAGTTAAAAGTATTTATAGGTGAGGCAGAACGAGAAGAAAAGCTAAGACTATATGAAATTAGTATGAGAACATTGTTTGGCGATCAGGCTTGGATCGATGTTCGTAACGGGCTTGAGGTTTATGGGTATATGCTGCCACCCGTACTTACCGATAAAAATAATCCAGCTTTTAATGGTGCCTACGATTATCAAGCTCTTTTTTATCAAAATGGGTTTAATCAAAGACACGATATTGCTATTGATGGCGGTAACGAACTAGGGGCTTATCGTATTGGGCTAGGATACTATGATGAAAAGGGTATTTTGAGTGGAATTGGCTTTAAAAGGTTTTCGGTGAATTCCAGCGTAGTAAGTGATATTGGTAAATATGTGCATAACGACTTTGTTATGAACTTCGCACTGCTTGATCGAAGAGGAGGTAGCACAGATAGAATGCGCACTTTCCCAACAAGCCCAACACAATTGCCTTCTTCTCTTTATTACAGAACCCAACAGGAACTGGATTTATTATCGGGTAGATTGAGTGATGTGTATCAGAAAAATGGGACTTATCAATTGCGGTTTAGTGATGCATTGAGGATAAAATTCTTGAAAAACTTTACTTGGGATAATCAGGGGTCGTTGTTTATTGATTTAGGAAGAAAGCAATACTTCGTTCCCACCACGGCCGCTTACAATAGCTTATCTTATGCACAGAGTTGGAATAGTGAAAACTTCTCTTTTACGGGAAGTTCAGTTCTCAGTTATTTTAAAGAGGTGAATGATCATGAAATAGCGGGTTTATTGGGTACAGAGATGAAAAAAGATCGTCAGTCTACCGATTGGGTAGATGCAGAAGATGGTCCGAGTGATTATATAAAAGTGATTAAAGGATATAAAAAGGAATCTATCAACGGCGGCTCGGACGTAGTAAAGTCAAACATGCTATCTTATTTTGCCAACCTGTCCTATGGATATAAAGATCGCTACAAAATAGAGGGTGTTATCAGAAGAGATGGACATTCTAGATTCGGTGCTGATAATAAGTGGGCCACTTTCCCATCCTTATCTACATACTGGATTTTTACTAGAGAACCTTGGATGAAGAGCGATGTACTAACATTTGGTAAGTTACGCTTCTCATACGGTAGAGCTGGACAGATAGATCCGGATCCGCTATTACAGTATAACTCTTTTATTGCAATTAATAATATAGGTTCTGGAATAGGAAATATATATAGTAATAAACTAGACGTTAAGACTTATAATGGTAAAACAGTTCTGATTTCCGATTTCAATAAAATAGCGAATACTTCTCTTTCTTGGAGCACTTCGGAGGAAGTAAACTATGGTCTGGACCTAGAATTTTTTAAGGAACGTCTTTATATAAATACTAACCTCTATTCGCGATACGAAAAAGGGCTCATTTTTACTTCAGCACTTTCTCCTTTTATGGGATTTAATTCTATTCGCTCCAATCTCGTTGATATGATTAGTAACGGATATGAGTTGAGCATTATGGGGTATTTGTTTCCAAGAACCAATTCTTTTCAGTGGGATTGGACTGTGAATCTGGCAAGAAACAAAACTGTTATTGCTAAATTGGGTAACGGCGGTCGTGATTATATTAATGGTGATTATGCTTTTGTAGTAGGGGAACCCAGTTTCCAGTATTATACTTATGAATATTTAGGGCCTCTTCAAAATGAGGACGACTTGCCTGTGAATCCTATGACAGGGACTCCCATGACGTATTTGTGGGCAGACGCTGGGTTGGCTATTGGACGATCTGGCAAAATATTCCCCGGTATGCCATTATTTACTGATGTAAATGGAGATTACCAGATAGATGGAGCGGATTATGGGTATGATAAAAAAATTATTCCGGGCAAATCTCCAGAGCCCAAAGTAATGGGAGGGGTTTCAACCAATATTAGATGGAAACAATTTTCTTTCAGAGTTCAGAGCTCATTTGCGTTTGGCCATTACATTTTCAACACTTCTTTGCAGGAGATGTTAGCTCAGTATGATGATAATATTGCATTTTTTCAGAATGCACTTTATGATTTCGGTAATAAAATTCGTTTCTGGGAATATCCGGGCGATGATGCTTATTATCCCATGCGTTTTATTAATTACAGCGATGGCGGTAGTGCACGCTCATTTAGAAGGTCTTCTATGTTTATAGAGAAAGGTGATTATTGGAATATTGACAATATTACCATTGCTTATTCCTTGCCTGCGAGAATAGCGTCTAAGTTGTATATGAGAAATGCTCAGGTTTATTGTACCATGCGCGATGTGTATATGTGGAAGAAATCAAATGTTCCGGATCCCCGACAGGTTTCAAAGACTGGGTATTATGTAGGGCAAGGATATCCTATCACCAAGAATATCTCTTTGGGGATAAACATCAACTTCTAATTTTTTTACTTATGAAAAAGGTTGAATTCATATATAGAAAACTTTATTCGGGCCTTCATTATATAAATCTTACACGAATGAAAAAGCTCCTTATTGCAATCACTTTCAGTTTTGTACTGTTTTCTTGCGGCAAAAACTTTCTCAATCCCGAACAGATAGATCTGGTTTATAATGACGTTTTCTGGTCAAATGAGAATGATGCTGAAAAAGCAGTATTAGGCGTATATGCATTATATAGGGGTATTATGGTTACGGCGGAAATGTATGAGCGAGGAGATGTAACTACAGGATATTATAGGAGAGGATGGAATGGTGGATCTCCTGATGCATTATACCAGACGGTTAATATACCTGCAAATCAGAGAGCTTGGGGAAACTTAGATGGTATGGCTAATTGGGGTAACTATTATAAGGTGATTGCAATGGCTAATCTAACGCTTTCGCGTATCGAGAAGATGGATGACGGATTATTTTCTAGCGGAAATAAAAATAGACTTTTGGGAGAAGTTTATTTCTTAAGAGCGCTCACTTATTATAATATCGCTACCATATGGGGGCATGCTCCTCTTATTTTAGATCCTATTGAAAGCTCTGAGCAAGTGATAGATGCTGATAATTTATTAATTAATAGAGCACGCGTACCTGATGTCGAAATTATGAATACTGTGCTCGAGGATGTTGCTAAGGCCATTTCTTTGCTTTCTTTTGGAAGACCGGGGTCGGATGATTGGGGTGTGATTGCAAATAAAGGAAGCGCTCTAGCACTTTCAGGATATGCCAATATGTGGATGGCTTTTTTAAAGAAAAGAGATGGAGCGTCTCCTAATGAATACTATACGCAAGCTGTTACAGATCTTGAAAATGTTGTTACTAACGGGGGGTATGTATTAGCTTCTTATGGATCAAGAGAGGCGGTACAAAATCTTTTTAAAGGGAAGTCTTCTGAATCGGTTTTTGAGTTAAGTGTTTCTGCAGCGTTGGGAGAGAGTTATCGTGTAGACGCGGGAGGAATACAGTATTTGACATGTAAAATTCCGCCTTTCGATGGGGATGTAAAAAAAGACAGAGCCAGTAGTATCAATTGGGTTCCGGCCATTAAGAAACCGATGATGTATCCCGAGTATCCCCAGGATAAAAGAGCTGATTGGTTTTTCGCAGCCTGGGAGTCGCCTTATAACGATCCTTTTTCTGACGTGAGTCAAACGGCGGTAGATCGAGAGCTAGTAACATGGTTAACAAAGTTTGCTTCATTCACTCCAGATCCCTCGCGCCAGTGGAACGAATATCTGGGGTATTTTGCAGATGCTAATATTCCTGTTTTCAGATTTACTGATGTAAAACTACTACTTGCAGAAGCATATTATTATACTAACCAGTCTAGTAAAGCCATTCCTATTATCAATGAAATAAGACAAAGAGCAGGCTTGTCTAACTATTCTGGTAGTGATGTATTAAAAGCTATCCTTCAAGAGCGCACAAGTGAACTACAGGGAGAAGGTAAACTGTTCTTTGATTACATACGTAACGGATTTATTGAAAATATGCCGCATATAGACGCCGCTCGCTATAATCAGCAAGGTTATTATTGGCCGGTAGGTAGTAATATTTTATTGCGGAATAAAATGATTCAGCAAACTCCTTACTGGAATGGAAAAACAAGCTGGTAATTATAGTGTCAAGACTTTTTGCATGCGGAGGTTCTATTAACAAAAAAATGTAAAAATGAAAAAGATATTATTCATTGGGTTGTTAGCCGTTTTAATGATGGCCTGCAAAAAAGACTACATTATTGGTGGTACCCGCAATGAAACCAATAAGGTAAACATGACTACCTATGAATTTCTTAAGTCTCAGGAAATTACTCAAAGTGTAGCTCGTTTGTTTGAGCGCGCCAATCTAATTAATGAAATTAATGGAGACGTTACACTTATATCTCCCAACCAATATTCGGTAAACAGATATTTAAGAAGAATTAATAATAGACGATTAAGATTAGATCCTAGAGCCACATTGTGGACGGTAGAAGACATTCCAGTAGAGGATCTGCAGCAATTGAAAATGTATGTGGTTCGAGGTAAATATACTAGCAATGAGTTAAATAGTGAAGGTATCAAACTTGCAACACTTAATGGTACCGATAGTGTTCTGTTAGCTTTAAGAGAGTCCACGGCTGAGCCTGCGGCTGCATGGGATGGGTCAAACGTACCGGGTGCCGGATATCAATACCCCAATTTTATGCAGACCATTCCCAAAAAGGTATTTGTGCATTTTAAACGCGGCGCAAATTGGGAAACTACTGGGGAGCAAAGAGCTGCCTTAGGGTATGATAATCCCGAATGTGATCAAGTGTATCAAATGTACTTGTCAGATGTAGAGACCACCACAGGTGTTGTTCATATACTATATGTGGGGAACTACAATTTTAATGAGCATTACTATTATCACACCCTGTTTTTCTTTGGCACCAGGGCGGATGATTTATTGTAAAATATAAAACTGTAACAGATGAAGAAACTACTTGTATATATCATGATGTTTCTAGTTATATACGCATGTAAGAAAGATCCAGTGGAGAAAGGATTTATAAGTGATGAGATTCGGCTGAAAGGAGCTGATACTATTGATGTGCCTATAGGAATTAGAACCAGCACTGATGTGGCCTGGCTGGATGGTTCTTCTCAGCCTGTTGAGTTCTATATTGAAAATATTAGGGATGCTAATGGTAATAGATCAGAACAATTTTTTGAGGAACTACCTTATCGGTCATGGCTTCAACCCTATAATTATTTGACGGATACTACATTGGAGCAGGTTTTGGCCAAGATTTCTGAGCAAAAAGCGCCACCGATAATTATTAATAAAACAAATGGTTCTCTCTATTTTTTGGAGACAACAAGTACATTACAAAATCCAGGTGATGTGTTTCATATTGATGTAAGAGTAAAAAATTCAAAAGGTGAGCGCATTATTAAGGACTATGCAAAAATTCGTCTAACACAAAGTGGAAGAGATTTTGATATTAATATGGCAACTACTGCTATATTACTAGTAAATACTAATGGGGAAACCACCTTTACGCTATACGATGATATTCAGGCGGCCACAGCACCGGAGCGTATTCAAAATATTTACGATAATAATGGTAAGGAATTATTTCAACTAACCAGAGTGGCTGATACACCTTATGTTGGGGTGCGTTTAATACTTCAGTTTAAAGATGCTGAAGGCCGCATCTTCGATCCTAGAGATTATGACATATATAGCACTACTACGGATAGTTATTTTAGACTAGGATTGAACAGGGTGAATACCGAGGAAGGTGCCATGATTGAGTTTCCAATGACTCCATGGCCTGTTAGCTCGGGATTTATGACAACATTTGAAAAAAGTGGCACCTACGATTATTCCATACTAGATACGGCTACTTTGCGAAGAGAAGTATATGAAGAGATCAAATATGCATCTTTAAATCCATGGCCTGAACCTGAGTGGGGGGCTATCAGATGGTATGCCCGATTGAGATCTCAGGTGAAGTTCCTGAGGAGCGGAACATATAAAATTTCAGTCACTTTCCCTTGTACTTATTTAGATGGTACTTTTAATTAAGTTAATTAATAATTGTAGCATGCTGCATCGATATTATTCCCTTTTCTATTTTGTATTTTTTTTGATAGCTTGTTCTACCCAAAATACAGGTTCAAGAACAGCTAATTCTTCTCCACCTGTTGATGAGCAGCAGGGGATAAAGGTAGCGGTGGTAATACAGGATCCTCGAATACCTTCTATGGGGAATAAAAGATTGCATGAAATATTTAAGACTCCAGGTTATACTTTTTCGTGGCATGATCCTTATGCTCTTACACAGCAGTATAGAGATACTTTATTCTCTGTGAGTCATGGCACCATCAATTATAAGATAGTGAAAATATATGACGACGATAAGTTTTTTACGCGTCTTAAGGGTTCTGATGAGATGTTGAGCTTGGAGCGTGTGGTGGAGCTATTGAATGAGCCTGGTTGGAAAACTTTTAAAGAACATGGTACACGATTTGACTATAATGCATTTCTAGATTATTATGGATTTTGTGAAATGCGTGATAAAGGTGAAATTCATGAAGTATGGGTTTGGACCTTCCCTTATGCAGGAGCATGGGAGTCTACTTTTGCGGGACAGAATGCATTTTGGCTTAATTCTACCCCTGTAGAGAATACGTCTTGTAAAGATCTACTTACTATCATGGGGCTTAACTATGAAAGGGAAATGTCTTTGGCTCTTGAAAGTTACGGACATCGCTTTGAGTCAATCATGCGCAAAGTGTATGGAAGATGGGATAATAAGGCTGTTGATAAAAATAATTGGGAGCTTTTTACAACATACGATAAGGTGGATGCTGGAAAAGCACACATTGGAAATATACATTTTCCACCCAATGCGCAGGCCGATTATGATTGGAAAAATTCCTTAATCGTACCAACGCATGCAGATGGGTGGAAGAACTATCCCGACATTTATTCTGCGGCACCGCGTCAGGTGGATTGTAAAGAGTGGCAATGTAGCCATCTGGGATATATGTGTTGGTGGTATCGACATATTCCTCATTTCAAGGGAATCAACAAAAAAGATGGCCATTTAAATAATTGGTGGCGCTATGTTGTAGATTATAATGCTGCTATGAGATACGAATCCTCTTTGAAAAAATAATATTGCAGCACCTAATATTGCAAGTTTTCTTTGATTATAGGTATATAATTATATGGGCAGTATGCTTTATATATTTGAAAATTCTTAGAATTGCTTATCTTTTGGTTGTATTTCGAAATGTGCGCCTTTGATAATTTTTCTTAGATTTTTATACTGCCTATAATGAAGCCGGAAAGGGTAACAATAAAAGACCTGGCCAGACAACTTAATGTTTCAGTTTCTACAGTATATAGGGCATTGCATGATGCTCCAGATGTGAGTGCTAAAACTAAGCAATTGGTAGTAAGCCTTGCAAAGGAACTGAATTATGAGCCTAATGCTATTGCACAAGGTCTGGTAAACAGACAGTCTAAACTTATTGGCGTACTTGTACCAACTATCCAATCGCATTATTTTTCACAGGCTCTAAGCGGGATGACCGATGTTGCCAATGAAGCGGGTTTCCATATTATTTTTTATCAAAGCAATGAGTGTTTTCAACAGGAGAAAGAGGGCGTGCGACGGCTTGTAGCTTGTAATGTTGATGGGTTATTAATATCTGTTTCTAGTGAAACAAAAAATGATGATTCACTTGCTAATATGAATATTCCTGTTGTAATGTTTGATAGGATATTACATCAATATGATTGCACAAAAGTTATTGTGGATGAATATGAAGGCGCCTATAAGGCTGTAGAGCTGCTTATAAAAAAAGGATGCAAAAGGATAGCGCATATTGCAGGACCTCAAAATTTAACAGTTTGTGCCAATCGATTGAAAGGCTATAAAGATGCGCTGGAAGCGCACGGAATGAGGGCTGATAAAAAAATGATTGCAGTAACAAAGTCATTTGAACATAATGCACTCAAGGCCATTCGTAAAATAATGGAACAACCACAAAAGCCGGATGGGATATTTATGGTGAACGATCTATGTGCCGCTGTGGCCTTGAAGTATTTTAGTAAAAAAGGAATAAGAGTTCCGCATGATGTACAAGTGGTAGGATTTAATGATGACCCTGTCTGCAATATCACGCAGCCCACTATTACGTCTGTTATGCAACCAGCTTATGAAGTAGGAAAGCTAGCTATGGGTTTGCTAATCGATGAAATACTTACTGGATTATCTCAACATAAAACTTATAAACTTAGAACCAGTCTTGTTGTAAGAGAATCTACAAAATGATATAAAGTCGGGAACGTTTCCGGAAACGTTCCCGGTGGCAGTAGTAGAAAACACTATGCAAAAACCGCTCTGGATAAGCGTTGTTGGTTAATTTTATGCGAGATATAAGGCGCCTTGCTCTGTGCGCAAAATGATTTACATTATACTTGGATTGATTATAATGAAAGGCACAAAGAGACAAATACTACTACTATTGTTTTATGGGTTGATTGGATTTTATGCGTATGCTCAAAGGCCGTACCTTTCAAACCTTAGTGCTGACAGTAATTTTCCGCTTTATACTACATATGCCGCAGCAATGGAGCGCTCTAACTTTATTCTGGACGAAGGTTATCATTTTCAATATTACATTCCTAATGCAGGTGCTGATTTTATAACTGATACAGGTGGGGATATTGGTATTGGCTTTTTGATGGATGGGAAATGGGTTTATAAAATAAAGGACATGCACCGTCCGATACTTATTAAAGCTAGCTACCCAGATATGGTAGTATATGAAATGTATCCTTTTAAAGATATTAAGGTTTATGTTTCATTTTTAGTGTACAGTTCTGTTAGTGCAATACTTAGCGTAAAAGTTAAAAACGAAGGAGAAAAGCCTGTACAATTAAGTGTATTGCCTTTTATGAGAAAAAAAGGCATTCCTTTTCGTGAAATATCAAGAATTCAAACAGGATTTAGTTTTTTGCATGAGGAGCTCCCTGATTCTTGGACACGCTCTCATAATCTTCCTTATGTAGATAGCATCCGGAATTACTTTTCTATGCTAGAGGAGCCTGATGATTATTTTATTTTTTATAGTGAAAGCGGAGAGGCTTTTCAATATCCGTTTCCCGATGTGAAAAAACAAAAATCGCAATTACTCTTCCATGGAAGAGCATTCTTGCCCGGCAAAGTTCGTTTCGATAAAGCAGATGAGCATTTAAGATTACAACTGTTTCCTTCTGATAATGATCGGGTATTGATTACCGAAAATGTTCCTGTACTGGGGAGTAATCAAGCTGCTCTTACTAACGATGGCTATTTTAGATTAGATGCAGGTTTGTGTGGTATTGTAGATCAATATACCATTATGGCTGCGGATGCCCAATCGGGCTCTTGTTATAAGGGTGTTATTAGTAAAACACAAATTGCTTCGCAGCGAAATGATATTGAACTAGGCAGTTGTGAGGGACCGCAAAAGCCAATAAATGTAAAACTTGAAAGAACTAAAAGTGGATTAAAAATATTTTGGAAAGAAAATGGTTCCAATAAGTTTGATGTATATAAAAGGGTTTATCCAAAACTTTATTTTGAAAAAATTGCTTCTGATATTTCGCGCAACTTTTATGTGGATAAGAGCCACCCAACAGGACAAATAGTAAGCTACATTATTATTGCAAAAGATCAACAAGGAAATAGAAGCATACATTCTGATGAGGTGTATAATTTGCCACAATCCCGATTTGATGAATATTTATCACAACCCTCTTTACAAAAACACGCTTCGTCGTTATTTGCCCGTATTGTGGGATTTGAGAAAAGAATAACGCTAGCACCAGCTGAGGAGCAAAGAATACATATACAAAGAAGTGTTGCTGAAATTAGTAAGCCTATAAATCATTTATTGGAATTGTCGAACAATGTATGGGCATTAGATCATAATTTATTTCTAAAAGCTAATGAGCGCCTGTTTAGTAAAACTCCCGTATTGCCGTTTGAAAGCAGTGATAAGGAAGCATTATACTGGAGTTGCAATAACATGATGCGTCAGGTATTTTATCCGCCTGAAGGTAAATCTTCGTATAACTACTATGTGTTTTCGAGAGAGCCTACCTGGGGTTGGGGACATGGGGGACAGGTTTTTCATGAAAGTATTACAATGCTCGCCTATGTATATATCGACCCTGTTAGCGCTATGAATTCGCAGCGTGTATATAAAGAAAGGCAATATCCTAACGGATATATCAATTATCGAACAGGTTCCTATCTGGATGAAATCATAGAACATAATGGGCAACTTACTTCCTCCGCTCCATGGTATGCTTGGCTGAACTGGGAGGTGTATTTGATTACTAAGGATAAAGCCTTTCTTAAAGAAATGTATGAGTCTTCAAAGAAGTTTTACCAATTTGTTGTGGCCAATAGAGACTCTGATAAGGATGGTCTTTGTGAATGGGGAGGCGAAGCAATACTAGAATCCGTAAGGGACGCATTGGTAGCAGTATGGGATCAGGTAGGCTATCCCACCAATTTTGAAAGCTTGGATTTAAACTGCATGCTTGTAAACGAAGCTAAAGCCCTTGAGAAAATGGCCGAAGAACTGTCCTTAAAAGATGAGGCTTTAACATGGCGGGAAGATTATACCCGGAGGAGCAAGCTGATTAATGAAGTGTTTTGGGATGAAGTCAATGGTTTTTACTACAATGTGAATAAGGTTGATCATAGTTTTACATTTAAAGTCAGCAACGATCTGAAACGCGATGAGATTATCGGATTTCTTCCTTTATGGGCAGGAATAGCTACTCCTCAACAAGCACAAAGACTCGTGGCTAAGCTAACCGATACTACAGCATTCTGGAGAAAATATGGCGTCCCCTCTCTGTCAGCACAAGATGCTTATTATAATCCTAAGGGATACTGGAATGGACCTGTATGGGTAGAATGGAATTATCTTATAATGCGGGGGCTGTTGAATTATGGTTATAAAAAAGAGGCTATTGCCTTAGTTGATAAGATATGTGAAGGAATGATTGAGGTACTGAAAAAAGATCATAATCTGTGGGAATTCTATAGTCCGGATGAAGCTTGGGGAGGGTATCATAAAACATACATCTGGGCTGGTATTATTAATCGCATGATGATGGATGTTTATGAGTTTAAAACTAGTTTATAAAGCAGATAAATTTTAATCTAAAACGGACTTAATTATGATGCGAGGATGGAAAATATTCTTACTACTAGGTGCTTTTTTAAGT
This sequence comes from Niabella digestorum, assembly GCF_036409055.1. NCBI lineage: Bacteria > Pseudomonadati > Bacteroidota > Chitinophagia > Chitinophagales > Chitinophagaceae > Niabella > Niabella digestorum. The sequence goes on from NZ_JAZGLY010000002.1 coordinate 47,042, forward strand.
TGTGTTTATAATACTATGGGACAAAATTATATGAATAATCGACCACCTTTAGTGCCCAAAAAGTACATTGAATTACCTCTAGGTAGTATCAAAGCACGTGGCTGGTTGGAAGAGATGCTTATAAGACAAAAAAATGGTGCTACAGGAAAGCTCGATGAACTTTATCCCAGTGTAATGGGGCCTCGAAATGGTTGGCTGGGTGGAGATGGCGATCAATGGGAGCGTGGGCCCTATTGGATCGATGGGTTATTGCCCTTAGCTTATATTCTCGATTCAAAGGAGCTGATTGCGAAAACACAGCCCTGGATTGAGTGGGCAATAAAGAGTCAACAGCCTAACGGATATTTTGGGCCCTTGACCGATTATGGTCCGGAGCCTGGTTTACAGCGCGATCGTGCACAAGATTGGTGGCCGAAGATGGTGATGTTGAAGGTGCTTCAACAATATTATTCAGCTACTAATGATAAACGTATTATAGATCTATTATTAAAGTATTTCCGATATCAGCTGAATACGCTACCGCAAAAACCCTTAGGCCATTGGAGTTTCTGGGCCGAATATAGGGCTGCAGATAATCTGAATGTGGTGTACTGGCTGTATAATATTACGGGAGAGAAGTTCTTGTTAGAACTGGGAGATCTAATTCATAAGCAGACTTTCGACTTTAAAACATATCTCACAACAGAAGCCATTATATCCCGATTTAACAATATGCACGGAGTGAACCTTGCTCAAGGGTTAAAATCTCCCATTATTTACTATCAAAAATCAGGTGATATAAGTGATGTGCAATCTGTAAAGACTGGACTACAACTCTTAAAGCACTATCATGGTTTTCCAACTGGTATGTACGGTGCCGACGAAATGATGCATGGAGCAAATCCTACGCAGGGGTCGGAGCTCTGCTCCGCTGTGGAGTTGATGTATTCATTGGAGAATATGCTGGCCATTACGGGAGATGTCGATTTTGCAGATCATTTAGAGCGTATCGCCTTTAATGTATTACCTTCTCAGATTGATGAGCATTTTATCAATAGACAGTACTTTCAGCAAATAAATCAGGTAAAGATTAGTAGAGATATTCGCAATTTTGATATTAATCATGCAGAGACTGATGTTCTCTATGGATTTTTAACAGGTTTTCCCTGCTGTACATCTAATATGCATCAGGGCTGGCCTAAGTTTACGCAGCACTTGTGGTTTGCTACTAGCGATAATGGTGTGGCTGCATTGGTATACGCACCAAGTGTGGTGAACTTGAAAGTGGGGCCGGGTATTCCCGTAACTATAAGAGAAGAAACATTTTATCCTTTCGATGAAACGATTCAATTCACAATACAATTTGAAAAGCATGCAGCGGTAAGATTTCCTTTTTATTTTCGTATCCCCAAGTGGTGTTCTTCTCCTAAAATTTCAATAAATGGTCATTCTCAAGCAGTGGATGTTAAAGACGGCATCATCATACTTGACAAAGAATGGAGAAATGGCGATGTAGTTGAGCTGCAATTGTCCATGGAAGTGACGCTGTCTAGGTGGTATGAACAATCGGTAGCAGTAGAAAGAGGTCCTCTGGTGTACGCACTAAAGGTGGATGGAAAAAAGGAAGAGCATCGTTTCTCCGATAAAGATTCAAAATTCGGTACAACATATGTGACCTATGAGCCTACTACGCCCTGGAATTTTGGATTTACCGAAAATGCTGTTAGAAATGTAAAGGAACATTTTAAGGTGGTAAAGCAACATATATCTAAAGACGCTTATCCATGGCGCGCGCAAAATGCTCCTATACACATAGAAACAGTCGGTCGACAACTTCCATTTTGGACAATGTATAATAATATGGCAGGGCCACAGCCTAATGGTAACACCGTTTCAGGTAGCTCATTGTTGCGCGAGTTGCCGGAGCACAAAATAGTACTGATCCCTTTTGGATGCACTATATTGAGAGTTGCTGAATTTCCGGTAATACGAAACTGATAAATTATATGAGAATTACCTATCGTCATACATGGTTTGCTACGCTATGTATATTTATCGTAAGTGTTGTAGGCGCCCAAAGCCCCAAGGTGATAAAGATAAGCGACGAGGCTACGGTTACAGCAATTGATGATATTCTATTGCCTACGCCTTTACCAATTGTGTCTTTTGAGCTTGACAAAAAACCAGTTTTACCTTCTGAAGTTAAAGCATTGATAAAAGTAACGGTGCGTCCAGAGAATGATTTTTCTCCCGGATATAAAGCAGTTGTTACGTTTCAAAACGTTTCTGATAAAAAAATAAATCTTAGAAATGTTGTGCCATTCGGTACTCAGGCCAAAAATGCTTACATAACAGGCTATGGGGAACATGGCTTATCGCGCTCTCATATTTTTCTTTCGGGGCGCACTCCTGTCAATTGTATTTTGCCCGATAATGCATGGGAACTTGGATTTAGTGCTTGGGATGCTACCACATCAAAGTCTATATGTGCTTTGATGCGACGAGATCGTAAGTCAGCAGTAAAAACTGCTATATCCAGATTTGAAAATGTGTTAGAACCGGGAGGTTCCCTTAGTTATCATTTGTATGTTGATTATTATAAAGGTTCTTGGCAAGAGGGTTTACGACTCATGTTTCAAGAACGTTATCTTTATGATGTTGACAGCTTCGATAGTTCATTATTTGAGCGAGAGGATTTAAAATGGATCCGTCATGCGTATGTGATGCATCTCATGATGGCATGGGATAAGGATTATTATAACGCAGCGGATGGTAAATTTCATTTAGGAGATTTTTTAAGAAAAGGCAGGAAATTATACGGTGGTGATGATGTAATTGGTATTTGGCCTACTTGGCCAACGCTGGGTTTGGATCAGCGTAATCAATTTGACATGTTTAGGGATCTCCCTGGTGGAATGGAGCAGATTAGACGATTGGTGGATACCTGTCACATGATGAACACAAAGATGTTTGTGGCATATAATCCTTGGGATGAGAGTACGCGTGCTGAAGATCATGTGTTGGGTCTAGCCGATATTATTCGTAATACCAATAGTGATGGGGCCATCTTAGATACAAAGGGTGAGTCGAGTAAGGAATTGCAAGAGGCTGCAGATGGAGTGAAGAAGGGCGTGATCATGTACAGTGAGGGAATGGCGGTGCCAAAGGATATGCAAGGAATTGTATCAGGAAGAGTACATAATGCATTATATTATCCTCCTTTGCTAAGTCTTACAAAATTTATAAAGCCCGATTTTGCTATTTTTCGTGTAGCAGAATTATTCAAGGAACCTATTCAGCGAGAGTATGCTACCGCTTTTTTTAATGGCTACGGTACTGAATTAAATATTTTCAGGCCGGGTAAGCCAGAGTGGGCAGATGAACAATACAGATACCTCGGGCATACGAGTCGTATTCTGCGAGAGAATACCTATAATTTTACCGCTAAGAACTACACCCCACTAATCCCCACCTTAAGGGATTCTATATACGTCAATAAATGGCCTGGTGAGGAGAAGACCATTTATACGATTTATAGCATCATCCCCGAAGGGTTTATGGATTATCTCTTTGAAGTGGATACGGCTGCAGATAAGCATTTTGTAGATATCTGGCATCATAAGGAAATAAAACCGAAAGTAATTAACGGTAAAGTGTATATACCCGTAGAAACGGATGCCTTTAGCAAAAAATATTTAGGAACTAATAATGAAGGTGCTGTGGATTGTATAGCGCAATTTCCTCTTCTACTTAGTACGCAACTGTTCGGCGATACACTTTATATAGATGCTGATAGAGGTGATAGTATTTGCATATGGGCCGGTAATCCTTCATATGAAAAGACTCCTTATACGGTAAAGGCCGGCAAGCATGCCATAAAATTGCTAGAGCATTTTGGTCTTTTTGAGGGGAAATTTGTAGTGCAGCTATTTTCAAATGGTATATTATTGGATGAAAATATTCATGAGATTTTACCCGGTACTCCCAGGCTGAATAGTAAAGTGAGTAGAACACCTAAAGCCAATGGCAAGGAAAAAGATATGGTGAGAATTCCAGCAGGGACATTTACCTTTAAGGCTACCAATGGTGACGAATTTATCCCATATCCCTCCTACAATCAAGGGCAGGTATATCATATGCCGTCTTTCATGATGGACCGATATCCCGTAACGAATGCACAGTATTATGAGTTTCTGAAAAGCAGTGGCTATCAGCCTAAGGATACAGTAAATTTCTTAAAGCATTGGAAAGATGGAAAACCTGTTTCTGGGGAGGAACACTATCCTGTTGTGCATGTAAGTTATGAAGATGCTGTTGCCTACGCTAATTGGGCCGGTAAGCGATTGCCTACTGAGGTGGAATGGCAGTATGCAGCGCAAACCACGGATTACCGAGACTGGCCCTGGACAAAAGATGCAAAAGGCATTGTGAGAGAAGAAGAGCCGGTTACAGGAACCCTTACAGTTTTTAAAATAAAAGGAGTGGATAGTACACAAGCAAATACAGGCGATGGCAAGCTGTATCCTGTAGGGAAGTATAAAAACGGTGTAAATCCCAATGGTCTGTATGATTTAAGTGGCTGTGTATGGCAGCTTACTAATGATATTTATCAGGTAGGCAATTATACCTATATAATTATGAAAGGCGGCTCTTATTATAATCCCACTTCTAGCTGGTGGTATGTTCAGGGTGGACCGCGTGAGGTGCATTTCAGACAGTTTCTTTTAAGAGTTTCTCCGGGATTTGAAAGAAATGCTACGGTAGGATTCAGGTGTGTAAAGGATTTCTAATACTGTACGACGTTTCGCTAAATTAATTTTAGCTTAAACGGAAAAGGGCGATAATTGTCCTTTTCCGTTTTTTATATGTGTTTTGGTCAAGCTGTCGTAGAAAAAAAATCAAAAAAATTTGTTTGTAATCAATTCCTGTATTATCTTGTGCCGCTCATGCAAGTAACTTATACACATACTACTGCTATTATTTTGGTGGTGTCCACAACCACCACTACCACCATTACCACAACCCGTTAAGGGTTGTACGCTATTATATTACCATTCTCGGGCCCTCGGAGGCTGTTCTGAAAGAAAATCCTAAACATTTAACTTTAATTGTTTCAAACCATGAAGGTTTTAAAATTTGGTGGCACATCTGTAGCCAATGCGGAAAATATCAGTAAGGTTGTATCTATTGTAAAGAATACTATCAGAGAGGATAAAGCAGTTGTAGTAGTATCGGCTTTGGGTGGACTGACGGATATGCTTTTAAAATCGGCTGCTTTTGCTGCAGAGGGTAATGAAGATTACAAGCAATTGATTGCTGAAATTGAAAAACGGCATTTCGATACGGTAAAAGCGCTCATCCCAGTAGCACATCAAAGTCACTTATTGAGTATAGTGAAAACTGCAGTTAATGAAATTGAAGACATTTGTAACGGGATTTTTCTGTTGAATGAGATTACACCCCGTATTAAGGACAGACTAGCTGCTTACGGTGAATGGTTGTCCTCGCAGATTATTGCAGCTTATATGCAATTTGATGGTGTAAAAGTGCAATGGGTGGACGCCCGGGAGATGATAAAAACCAATAGTAATTACACACAGGCGCAAGTTGATTTTTCCTTGACTTTGCCCAATATCGCGCGTACATTGGATCATAAATCTTGTGATGTATATATCGTTTCCGGATTTATTGCAAGCAATGAGAAGGGTATTACCACTACCATAGGGCGTGGTGGCTCGGATTACACTGCGGCTATTATTGCGGCTGCGCTGAATGCCGACACGCTTGAAATTTGGACTGATGTGAGCGGTATGATGACCGCCGATCCACGTTTGGCAGCCAATGCAAAGGTGATTGACCGCATTTCTTACGGAGAAGCTATGGAGCTTTCGCATTTTGGTGCGAAAGTTATATATCCGCCTACACTACAGCCAGTGATGAACAAAAATATACCGGTATGGATTAAAAATACTTTTGCTCCCGAAGATCCTGGTACTTTAATAGTAAATGATGAACAATCGGTAGTGGCCGCTGCATCTGAGAATATTGTGCGCGGCATTTCAAGCATCAATAATATTGCATTGCTGAGCCTGGAAGGAAGCGGTATGGTGGGGATACCTGGATTTTCCAAAAGATTGTTTGAGGCCTTGAGTCAGGAGCGCATCAATGTCATATTGATTACACAAAGTTCTTCGGAGCATTCCATATGTGTGGCTGTTGATGCCTCTAAGGCAGAGCTCGCTAAGCAAGCCGTGGATGCAGCTTTTGCAGGAGAGCAGGCATTGCAGTTGGTGGATCCTTTAAAAGTTGAAACCGGATTGTCGATCGTGGCTTTAGTAGGAGAGCAGATGAAAAGCCATCCGGGTGTAAGCGGGCGTATGTTCAGTGCTTTGGGAAGAAATGGTATTAACGTGAGGGCTATTGCACAGGGTTCTTCTGAGAAGAATATCAGTGCCGTTGTGTCGACCGAGGATGTAGCAAAGGCTATTAATGTATTGCACGAAGACTTTTTTGAAACCACTTACAAACAGGTGCACCTGTTTATTGTAGGAGTGGGTAATGTGGGATCTAAATTATTGGAGCAGATCGATCAGCAAAATGCTTGGTTGCAGGAACGTTTAAAGTTGAAGATAAATGTGGTGGGGATTAGTAACAGCCGCAATATGATGTTCCATAAAAAGGGTATCGATCTAAAAAGTTGGAAGGAAGAGCTACCTAAGGCACAACCCGCGTCACTGCAGGATTTTGTAGAAATAGCACTTTCGCACAATCTGCGTAACTCCATATTTGTAGACATTTCGGCTAATGCAGAGGTTGCGGCAGTATACGATCGATTTTTACAGAAAAGTGTATCTGTGGTGGCATGTAATAAGATTGCTGCTTCATCGGAGTATAAAATATATAAAAGATTGAAAGAGCTGGCAAGCGCGTATAACTGCAAATTTTTGTTCGAAACCAACGTCGGCGCCGGATTGCCGGTAATAGGTACTTTAAATGATCTGGTACATAGCGGCGATAAAGTACATAAAATAGAAGCAGTATTGAGCGGAACTCTCAATTACGTATTCAATCATTATGACGGTAGTCGTTCTTTTTCTGAGGTGGTAAGACAGGCCCAAGCCGAGGGCTATACTGAGCCTGATCCTCGACTGGATTTGGGAGGTACTGATGTGATGAGAAAAATCCTGATTCTGGCACGGGAGGCTGGATATGAGATGGAAATGTCAGACATTGTGAATAATGCTTTCCTGCCTGCTGAATGCATGGAAGGTTCGGTAGAAGCGTTCTACGAATGTATGCAGCGCCATGAGGCACACTTCAGGAAATTGTTGGAGGAGGCAAAGGAGAAAAATTGCAAGCTTAAATTTGTAGCCACTTTTGAAAATGGAAAAGCGGCAGTAGGTCTGCAACATATCAGCCCAGATAATGATTTGTACAATCTATATGGAAAAGACAATGTGGTGCTGTTCTATACTTCCCGCTACGCCGAGCAGCCATTAGTAATTAAAGGCGCTGGTGCCGGTGCTGATGTGACTGCTAGTGGCGTATTTGCTGATATAGTAAGGGCGGCCCAATAAGCTCCTAAATTTTGGTAGTAAACTGAAGTAATTATGAGTATTAAGATAAAATCTCCCGGAACAGTAGCCAACCTGGTATGTGGATTTGATATCCTAGGATTGGCTCTCGATAAGCCTTACGACATTATGGAGTTTGAGCTTATTGATACACCGGGTGTAGTGATTGAAAACAGAGACGATTTTAATTTACCTACCGATCCTGAGAATAACGTAGCTGGGGTGGTATTGTTGGCTGCTTTGGAAAAGGCAGGTATTAATAAAGGAATAAAGGTTGTCATAGAAAAACACATAAAGCCCGGTAGTGGATTGGGATCTAGTGCGGCTAGTGCAGCCGGTGCTGCAGTAGGAGCAAATAAATTACTGGGCAACATTTTTTCGCGTGATGAGCTGGTACAGCTAGCCATGATTGGTGAAAAACTGGCTACCGGCGTAAAGCATGCTGATAATATTACTCCTTGTATCTTGGGTGGAATTACGCTAATTCGCTCTATTCATCCGCTAGATATTGTGCCATTGGCAAGTCCTGATTTGTATGTAACGGTAGTGCATCCACAGATAGAAGTGCGGACATCCGATGCCCGTCAGATTTTGCGGAAACAGGTTTACCTGAAGGATGCTATTAAGCAATGGGGAAATATTGCTGGGCTGGTAGCCGGTTTTATGAGTAACGATAAGGATTTAATCGGTCGTTCGATGGAGGATGTAATTATAGAACCGGTGCGTAGTATTCTAATCCCCGCATTTGATGAAGTAAAACAAAAGTGTAAAGAAGCAGGTGCTCTGGGGGGAGGTATCTCCGGTTCGGGGCCGTCTATATTTATGTTAAGCGATGCAGAAGCTACAGCACAAAAGGTAGGAGAGATCATGAAAAGTGTGTACGATGGACTCGGTATTGAAAACTATGTGTATGTGACCACCATTAACAAAAACGGTGTAGAAGAAATTGCTTAATAGTATGAAGTGCTTATAAAGCGATAACGAATCTTGTATTATTACAATTGTAAATTGAAATGAATTATTATAGCCTGAATCAGCAATCACCGATTGTTTCGTTTAAAGATGCTGCCATACAAGGACAAGCTCCGGATAAAGGATTGTATTTTCCTGAGAAACTCCCTAGAGTTAATGAGACATTGATCAAAAACATCGAAAGCATTGCAGATGTTAATATTGCATTTGAAGTAATGAAGCCCTATGTGGCAGGTTCCATCGATGATGAAAATCTTTACAGGATTGTAAAAGAAACCATCAGTTTTCCCATCCCTTTAAATAACATCAACGACCAAATTGCTTCGTTGGAGTTATTTCATGGGCCTACACTTGCTTTTAAAGATGTAGGTGCCCGTTTTATGAGTCGTTGTTTGGGATATTTTTTAAGAAATGAGAATCGCGAAGTAACAGTACTGGTAGCTACCTCCGGTGATACCGGCGGTGCCGTGGCTAATGGCTTTTATAATGTGGAGAATGTGAATGTGGTGATATTGTATCCCAAAGGCCGTGTGAGCCCTGTCCAGGAAAAGCAACTCACTACACTGGGTAATAATATTACGGCACTGGAAGTAGATGGCAGCTTTGATGATTGTCAGCGCATGGTGAAGCAGGCTTTTGCCGATAAGGAAATCAATGAGCAAAAATTTCTTACTTCGGCCAATTCTATAAATGTAGCTCGTTGGTTACCGCAACAGATTTATTATTTCTTAGCGTATAAGCAGTGGAAAGAAAAATCTATTTCGCCTGTGGTTTGTGTGCCTAGTGGTAACTTTGGAAATATCTGCGCGGGGATGCTGGCTAAAGTAACGGGATTACCTTTGGGGCACTTCATCGCGGCCTGTAATGTCAATGATATCGTATCGCACTACTTGCAAACACAAGAGCTGGTGCCTAAGCAAACTACGCCTACTTTATCCAACGCCATGGATGTAGGCAATCCAAGCAATTTTATAAGAATTATCGAGCTCTATAATAAACAATTTCCCGAACTCAAGAACAACTTATCTGCATATACTATCACAGATGCGGAGACACTAGCTACTATCAAAATAGTGGCTGAAAAGTATCAATATACATTAGAGCCGCATGGTGCAGTAGCATATCTCGCATTGGAACGCTATCTTGAGAACCATTCTACAGAAAGAGGCTTTATACTGGAAACAGCCCATCCGGTAAAATTCCCCGATGCTGTAAAGGAGGCTACCGGAAAAGATGTTGAGGTGCCTGCCGTTTTAGAAGAGATGATGCATCGTCCTAAAAAATCAATATTGATGAAGCCTGAATTTGAAGCATTGAAATCTTGGCTACTCGAAGAAAGAAAATAACCATATTGTTAAAAGTTGGTAAGTTCATCAAGATTTGTGTAAATGGATTTACTTTGCCCTACAAATGCACGATCTGGAACCATATTATAACTGGCAACACATTTATGTGAGCGAAGAGGATGAACGTTCTCCCTTTTACGGTATAGAGCATTCTCAGTTTGAATATTCATCCACTATCTATAATTATTATATACATCCTCAATGGGATTATTTTGGTAGCAATACGTTATATCTGAAGGTATTGATGGCCGATTACGATGAAGGGTATGTTATCATTGAAATGATAGGTGAGTGGAATGATGCTGTAGAAAATGATATCATGACACTGAAGAGGAAGGTGCTGGAAGTATTTATGAAGGAGGGGATTTATAAGTTCATTTTAATTGTAGAAAACGTAATGAACTTCCACAGTAGTGATAGCGAGTATTATGAAGAATTGTACGATGAGTTAGCTGATCAAGAAGGGTGGATTATTTGCCTGAATATGCCCGTTCAGACCCAATATGATTTCAACAGGTTGCGACTCAACCGATATGTGGAACTCATGAACATTGAGAACTGGCGCGTATACAAGCCCTATCATCTTTTTAAGAAGATAGATGATGAGTTATCTCGAAGGCTACCACTGTAGCCTTCAATCGTTTTCATACCGATTTGTCACATTTTTGTAAACTTTTCACAATTCTGTGCTATTTTTGTGGCATTCACAATTTAGAGTAATCATATATGAAGTGGTCCCAAATTTTTACTTCGAGCGTAGGAAAGAAAATTATAATGGCCGGTTCGGGGCTTTTTTTAGTGGCCTTTTTGGTAGTACATGCCGGTTTAAATGCCTGTATATGGGCTAATGACGGTGGGGTGATGTTTAACAAGGCTGCTCACTTCATGGGTGCTAGCATCGTTCCTCGTATCTTAGAGATTGGTCTTTTTGTATTTTTCCTTTTACATATTATACAGGGATTAGTACTGGAAGTACAAAATCGCAGCAAACGTAAAATAGGTTACGCTATAAAACTGGGCAACAGAGGTAGTAAGTGGTATAGCAGAGCCATGGGGATTTTAGGTTCTATTATTCTGATTTTTCTGGTGGTACACCTTACAGACTTCTGGATACCTTCCCGTTTTGGAGGGCTGGAGCCTGTATATATAGATCTGGCTACGAATCAGATTGTGCCTGCAGGCGCCGAAGGTGCTAAAGAGTTTCACAATCTGTACGCTGAAATGGCGTATAAGTTTACCAGCTTCCCTGTTATTAGCATTATTTACATCATCGGGGTTATCGCCTTGTTCTGGCACCTAGTTCATGGTATTCAGAGCGCTTTTCGCACGTTTGGTGTAACCAATCAGCGTTATATTAATTTGTTGACTGTTGCAGGGTGGATTTTTGCCATTATTATCTGTGGTGCATTCATTATGATGCCCATCAGTTTTATGGCAGGGTGGATTAGCTAAGCAGTTATTTGTAATAGAACTACAGCTAAGTGTAAGTTATTACACGGAAGCTGACCTTATAAGAAGAGATAAATACGAATTCACAGATCTCGGATCATAAATCGTAATTGAATGAAGCTTGATTCTAAAATACCGGCGGGTAAGCTGGAAGAAAAATGGAGCAATTACAAAAGCCATTGTAAGTTAGTGAACCCGGCCAATAAAAGAAAGCTGGAAGTAATTGTTGTGGGTACAGGTTTGGCAGGTGCTTCTGCAGCAGCCAGCTTGGGTGAGCAGGGGTATCGTGTGAAGGCTTTCTGTTTTCAGGATTCTCCTCGTCGCGCGCACTCGATTGCGGCGCAGGGTGGTATCAACGCCGCCAAAAATTATCAGAATGATGGAGATTCTGTTTTCCGTCTGTTCTACGATACTATCAAAGGAGGCGATTACCGTGCGCGTGAGGCCAACGTACATCGTCTGGCCGAAGTGAGCGTGAATATTATCGACCAATGCGTGGCGCAAGGGGTACCTTTTGCACGCGAATATGGTGGATTGTTGAACAACCGCTCTTTCGGTGGTGTACAAGTAAAAAGAACTTTTTATGCTGCGGGACAAACAGGTCAGCAGTTGTTATTAGGTGCCTACCAGGCCTTACAACGTCAGGTGGCATTGGGCAATGTGCAGATGTATAGCCGACACGAAATGCTGGATGTGGTGATCATCGATGGTAAAGCCCGCGGTATCATAGCACGTAATCTGGTAACCGGACAACTTGAAAGATTCTTTGGCCATGCTGTAGTACTGGCTACAGGTGGATATGGTAACGTATTTTACCTGTCTACCAACGCCATGGGAAGTAACGTAACTGCTGCATGGAGAGCACATAAAAGAGGTGCTTTCTTTGCCAATCCTTGTTTCACTCAAATACACCCAACTTGTATTCCGGTTTCAGGAGATCATCAAAGTAAACTGACTTTGATGTCTGAATCGCTTAGAAACGACGGACGCATCTGGGTACCAAAAAATCCCAATGATACCCGTAAGCCTAATGATATTCCGGAAGAAGAAAGAGATTACTATCTGGAAAGAAGATATCCAGCGTTCGGAAACTTAGTACCTCGCGATGTGGCCAGCCGTGCAGCGAAAGAACGTTGTGACGCCGGTTACGGAGTAGGTACCACCAAGCAGGCTGTATATCTTGATTTTAGATACAATCTCATCAATAAATACGGCCGTGCCGAAGCTAATAAGCGTGGTATTCAAAATCCCGATGAAGAAACTTTGGTGCGTTTGGGTAAAGAAGTGGTGAAAGAGGAGTACGGTAACCTTTTTGATATGTATGAAAAGATTACCGGCGAAAATCCTTACGAAGTACCTATGCGTATTTATCCTGCCGTTCACTATACCATGGGAGGTCTTTGGGTGGATTATGAGCTGATGACTACGGTGCAGGGCTTATACGCAATTGGTGAGTGTAACTTTAGTGATCACGGAGCCAACCGTCTGGGAGCATCCGCATTAATGCAGGGCTTAGCTGATGGGTACTTTGTGTTACCATATACTTTGGGTAACTATCTGGCTAATGAAATTTCCGTGAAGCCCATTCCTACTACTGATAAGGCTTTTATTGAAGCCGAAGCTGCCGTGAACGAGCGTATCCAGCGCCTGATGAATGTGAAGGGTACTCAGTCTGTAGAAAGCTTCCACAAACGTCTGGGTAAAATTATGTGGGATAAGTGCGGCATGGCACGTAATGAGCAAGGACTACAAGAAGCAATCCGGGAAATAAGACAACTGAGAGAAGAGTTTTGGAAACATGTGCGCATTCCGGGAGGCATCTATGAAATGAATCCGGAGCTGGACAAAGCTAATCGGGTATCGGACTTTTTGGAACTGGCAGAACTGATGTGTATTGATGCATTAAACCGTAGAGAAAGCTGTGGTGGCCACTTCCGTGAAGAAAGCCAGACCGAGGACGGGGAAGCTTTGAGACATGATGACGAATTCATGTATGTAGCTGCATGGCAATATATCAGCGAAAGCAATTGGGAGCTTCATAAAGAAGACCTAGTGTACGAAGTGATTAAGCCTAGCCAGCGTAATTATAAATAGTTCATTGTAACCATTGATATTTACTTGTTCGTAGATCGTGGTATTTATTTGAGAATTGACAAAAGGTTCAGTTCTTCAAAGTTTGAAATTAACTAATTAAAGATGGAACATTATACTATGAACCTCACCTTGAAGGTGTGGAAACAAAAGGATGCAAATAGCAAGGGTGGTTTTGAAACCTATCATGTAAAAAATATTTCCTCGGAAATGTCTTTCTTGGAAATGTTTGATGTGCTGAATGAGCAGTTGGTGAAAGAGGGTAAAGAGCCTATTGCATTTGACCACGACTGTCGGGAAGGGATTTGTGGTATGTGCTCCATGTATATCAATGGACGCCCGCATGGTCCCTGGCACGGTACTACTACCTGTCAGCTGCATATGCGTGCTTTCAAAGATGGCGATACTATTGTAGTAGAGCCCTGGCGTGCGAATGCATTTCCTGTAGTAAAGGATTTGATTGTGGACAGATCAGCCTTTGATCGTATCATACAGGCAGGAGGTTATATATCGGTAAATACCGGAGTTACGGTAGATGGGAATGTGATTCCTATACCGAAAGAAAATGCAGATAAGGCTTTCGCTGCAGCTACCTGTATCGGTTGTGGCGCTTGCGTAGCAGCATGTAAAAACGCTTCGGCCATGCTGTTTGTATCGGCGAAAATCTCTCACCTGGCATTGCTGCCTCAAGGTGACCCCGAAAGAGAAATGCGTGCATTAAACATGGTGGCACAAATGGATAAGGAAGGATTCGGTGCTTGTACCAATACCAGAGCTTGCGAAGCCGTATGTCCGAAAGAAATCAAGATTACCAATATCGGAAGATTGAATAGAGAATATTTACGTGCTGCTGTGAATGTAGATGAAAAGATGGATTAATAGAAACTTATTATAGCTAAAAGCTCGTCGTAAATCGACGGGCTTTTTTATTATATCAATTGATGCAGAAGGTTAGTATAGTTCATCTGCACTGGGACCATAAGTGCCAGGGATGGGAATATTTAATAACCTGAGAAATACTCCCAGCTGTGCCCGATGATGTACGGTTTGGTTAAAACACATTCGAATAACTTCTGCTTTGGGCTGATTGCTGTGAATGGTTGAACCCGTACGTAAAACCCAGTAATCTTGCAACTTGGACTCATTTTCCGGATTATTTAAATAAGCTCGAGCTTGAGCGACGTTATTTTCGTAAAAACTCAATAACGAATCGAGGGTTGTAAGCGGGGCAGGAGCATTCCCAGCTGCGGTAAAATCAAGCTCTGTAGTATCAAAGACGGTGACAATCCATGAGGGAAGCTCTGCTATATGTGTAGCTAAGTCTCTTAAAGACATGCTTTTAGGATGTGGTTTCCAGTCGAATTTTTCTTCCGGAAGGATACTTAAAAACTTTCGGGTGATTAATACTTCATTTTCGAATTCGCGAGCAAAAATTGGCAGATGCTTCATAAGTTTAAATTTTTATTACACTAAGTAACGAAGAGGTTATGACAGCACCCTGTCAACAATTAAGAGCATTGTAATCTTTTTTCTATATTTTTTAAATTTCTCACTAATATATCTTTTAAGCTTTGTGGCTCTACAATGGTGGCAAATTCGCCTATCATCATAAAATATCGGGCAAAATTTTCTAAGGAGCTGGTAAGATAAGTCATCCGTGTAATATCACCTTTAATCTCCTGATTTAGGAAACCCAAATAATATTTCTGATCCCCCAGATATTTCAGAATTGATGTATCCACTTCAATCACTACTTTCTCCAGTTCTTTTTCCTTTTTGAGTTTGTTGATAAAACTATCTAGTGTGGGATGGGAGGCATGAAATACCTCATCGGTTACATTCAGATAGCTGATGCGGTCGGTTCGGAAAGTGCGATAATCGTTGCGCAGTCTGCAAAAAGCCACCAGATACCAGTAATTACCGTGATAATAAATGCCTATGGGCTCCAATGTCCTATTGGTATAGGTTTCTGCATCAGCCTTGGTATAGCCTATTTCAATTACTTGTTTGTCGGCAATAGTTTTTAGCAACCGCTGTATATACAGATCGTCCTTGGTTTTAGGAATATAATCGTTGGGTAGCACTTTAATACTGTTTTCTACCGCTTCGAGACGATCTTTTTCTTTGTACCGCAATACTGCTCTTATTTTATACATAGCAGCTTTAAATTGTTTCGCGGACGATGCATCGGCAAATCGGTCCATCATTTTCTCGGCGGTAAGCAGCGAAAAAGCTTCTTCTTCGCTAAACATTACCGGAGGCAGGCGGTAGCCTTCCATTATCGAGTAGCCTTTGCTAGCTTCTCCGTAAATGGGTATTCCTGCTTGTTCAAGGGCTTTAATATCTCGATACACTGTGCGCAAGCTCACTTGAAAGCGCTCGGCTATATCGGCGGCTTTTACCACCCGTTTCGATTGAAGTTGTATCAGAATCGAAGTCAGACGGTCAAACCTTTTGGCATCGGAGGTGCTCATAGAGTAAAAATAAAGCTTGAAAAGCATAACCGCCCCTCAAATATATCAGGTCGGCCTGTTTTGCTCTAAAAAATAAAATTACAAACAGTAAATTTGCAACCCTATGCAATTATCGAAAAATTTTGAACCCGCTCAGGTAGAACAGTTTTGGACAAAACGTTGGAAAGAACAAAGGTATTTTGAGAGCAAACCCGATAACCGTAAGCCTTTTACGGTTGTTATTCCACCACCCAACGTTACAGGTGTGCTGCACATGGGACACACCCTTAACGAGACCGTGCAGGACATATTGGTGCGTCGTGCCCGTATGAGCGGATATAATGCCTGCTGGGTACCCGGTAGCGACCATGCCTCCATTGCTACTGAGGCCAAAGTGGTGCAAATGCTGCGTGAAAAAGGTATTGAAAAAAGCTCCCTTACTCGCGAGGAGTTTTTAAAATATGCTTTTGAGTGGAAAGAAAAATATGGAGGTATCATCTATAGTCAGATTGAAAGATTGGGGTGTAGTGTGGACTGGAATCGGGTTACATTCACTATGGATGATGATTATTATAAAGCGGTAATTAAGGTGTTTGTAGATCTGTATAGAAAAGGGTTGATTTACCGCGGCGCCAGAATGATTAACTGGGACCCAGTTGCTAAAACAGCACTGAGTGATGAGGAAGTAGAATATCGCGAAGTACAGAGTAAATTGTACTATGTACAATATAAGTTAGATGGGCAGGATGGCTACATTACTATTGCTACTACCAGGCCGGAGACCATTTTAGGTGATACCGCTATTTGTGTAAACCCTAATGATGAGCGTTATCAACACCTGAAAGGTGCTTATGCATTTGTTCCACTAATTAACCGTCGCATACCGATCATTTTTGACGAGTATGTGGATATGGAGTTTGGAACAGGTGCCTTAAAGATTACGCCTGCGCATGACATCAACGATTACAATATCGGTTTGAAACACAACCTGGAGGTTATAGATACTTTGAATGATGACGGTACGCTGAGCGAAGCTGCCCAAATGTATGTGGGTGAAGACCGTTTCGAAGTGCGTAAGAAAATTGCTGTGGATTTGGAGGTTGCCGGTAATCTTGTAAAAGTAGAAGATATTACCAATAAAAACGGATTCTCTCAGAGAAGCAATGCCGTAGTGGAGCCGAAGATATCCACTCAGTGGTTTTTGAAGATGAAGGAACTGGCAGAGCCGGCTTTGAAAGCTGTGGTAGATGGTGATATCAGTATTCATCCCGGAGACAGATTCTTAGCTACTTATAAGCATTGGCTGGAAAATGTAAAAGACTGGTGTATCAGCCGCCAGCTATGGTGGGGACAGCAGATACCTGCATGGTACACTCCCGATGGTACCTGTGTTGTAGGCGAAACTAAAGAAGATGCTTTTAAAACATTGCCGGCTGATAGCAAATGGTCCATCGATGATCTGAAGCAAGATGATGATGTGCTGGACACTTGGTTTTCTTCATGGCTTTGGCCAATTCAGGTGTTTAAAGGCATTACTACTCCCGACAATGAGGAACTGAAATATTATTATCCCACATCCGTACTGGTAACCGGGCAGGATATTATCTTCTTCTGGGTAGCACGTATGGTAATGGCAGGATTGGAATATCAGAAGGAAATTCCCTTCAGGGATGTATATTTTACCGGCATGGTACGGGATAAGCTGGGCAGAAAAATGTCCAAATCCTTAGGTAACTCGCCGGACTTATTAGAGCTGATTGATAAATACGGTGCCGATGCTGTGCGTTTTGGCATTATGATTTCATCTCCTGCAGGTAATGATTTGCTATTTGATGAAGCATCATTGGAGCAGGGGCGTAACTTCAATAATAAAATATGGAATGCGCTCAAGCTTGTGAAAATGTGGGAGGAGAAACAGAATACGGCGAGTGATAACCAAGCTAATGATCATTTTGCCGTACAGTGGTTCGAGCAGCGTTTAAACAAAGTAAAAGAAGAAGTAGCGCAACTACACAATCGCTTTAAACTGAGCGAAGGTTTAAAAACTATTTACTCGCTGATTTGGGATGATTTCTGTAGTTGGTATCTGGAATGGGTTAAACCCGGATTTGAGCAGCAAATAGATGCGGCTGTTTATCAAAAAACTGTTTATTTCTTTGAGCAATTACTGCAATTGCTACACCCTTATATGCCATTCATTACGGAAGAAGTATATCATTTATTAAAAGAGCAGGATGATGATCTTTCTATAAAACAGTTTGAGCCAATTGCTCCTGCAGACGAAAACATCATTCAGCAAGGAGAACTGTTGAAACAGCTGATTAGTGGCGTACGGGATGCAAGAGTTAAGAATAATATTAAAAATAAAGAAACGGTAGGATTATATATTCAGACAGATAACCAGGCGATGTACCAACCGCTGTTCCCTATTTTATTGAAACAAGTGAATGCGGATAAAATTAGCTTTACGGATAAACCGGTGGAGAAGTCTATCAGTGTGTTGGTGGATAAGGACAAACTGTATGTCGAAACCTATGTAGAACTGGATACTGCAGCCCAAAAGCAACAGCTGGAAAAGGATCTAGCTTATTATGAAGGCTTTCTGGCAATGGTGGAGAAGAAACTAAGTAATGAAAAATTCGTTCAAAATGCAAAGCCGGAGGTGGTGGAAATGGAACGCAAGAAAAAAGCCGATGCCGAGCAAAAAATCCTTGCTATTAAGGAAGCGTTAGCAGCATTATAAAACTGTATTCCATGATACATACAAAGCTTCATGAGTAGATAATATTCATGAGGCTTTTTTATAGGCATGTAGTTATAGCAGTGATGGGAGCAAGAACTCAAAGAAGAAGTTGCGCGGATTGGCTGGTGCTGGAGTTAAGTGTCTTCCTATCCGGAATCCCAGTGTAATGGGGTGCTGATTCCACCACTTAGTATCGAAGTAAATTTCTGTACCCGCACTTTGCATGCTATGACCGTTAACACCGTATTTATCGAACGGGCGGGTATGGTCGAAAAAAATATTCGCCCGAATTCGCGATAGATAAAGAATGTTGGCAAAGCCCCAATCAGGGTATAATAAGGTTAGATGATAATTAGCCGATGCAGTATAAGCACCTGCGGAATCTACGGTAGTGTAACCTCTAGCAAAGGGCAAATTGTTAGAGAAGATACGGGTGCTATTACCGCTGTACTGAACGCCCCCATTTAATACTAGATGCTGTGCCGGGGCTATACCTGGCAAATACAGACTGATTCCTGTATAGCTTTGCCAGCTTTTATAGATATTGAGGGCATGTGTATATTGCGATGCAATTCGGTAGCCCCATCTTGGAAATATATCCTGAACAGTAGTAGGTACGCGCTGCGACCAGCTGATGCCATGTCTCAAATAGTTGAATCTGAGATTGCGAAAATCATTTTGCGTAGATCCCCTGTGGAAATCGGCACGATAATGATAATCGCTATATAATGTCAACGTTTTATAGGTGCGTCCTGAGGTCCAGGTTAAGGGTAAGCTTAACCCTACATAGCTGTTCCATTCGTTCCACTCTTTAAGTTTTTGATTAATTATAGAGCGTCTATCAAAAGTATATTGGGTTCCCAGCCGAATATAGGGGAATAATCCGCCGTATATAAAACTTCCTCCTGCTGTATGAGTGCGGTTGTTTTCATTATATAAATAGTAGAGTTGAGTTTGGGTAGTGTTCAAAATATTATTGCCATAAAGGGTAAAGCGAAATTCCGGTTGTTCATAATCGGGCCTCCAGCTGTGGAAGTTAAAAGGCTTTGTCAGCTTGCGATAGGGCTTAACAGAATGTATAGTGGTAGGTATATTATGCAGAAATGAGGGATGACTAGTGTCTGCCGAAAAGCCATTGTGCACATTAGTGAAAGTGGACCACGAAACGGGTTCCCATACAGCTTTACTTATGTCTACCTGTTTTAATTGGTGCCCGCTTGCAGTGAAACTGCTCCAGGTGATTTTATCGTAATCAGCATTGATAAAATAACTACCTACACCATTGGTGGGCAGTTTGTAGAGCTGCTTACTTGAAATATCATAGTAAAAAATCTCATCCTTTAGATGCTGTGCTGCAGAAAAGTACACCTTGTCTTCTTTGGCGTCAATTTGTCCGATAAGTGTAAAAGATGGTGGTATAAGAAGTTCGATGCTCCCCGAGTTGATATCAATACTAGCAATAGATGTACGGGAGTTAGTGTATCGAAGTACGGCTATCACAGTACGATTATTGATTATTTTGGGATTGGTAAAGTAGGCAATATCCTTTTGGCTGATTTCTTTAAGGATTGAGCCATCCGTTGCATTCAATATTACAAGTGCGGAACTCCCGTCTTCTTTAACATGATTGGCCGCAATAAGCGTTCCGTCTGCAGAGATATCGGGAGAGAAGTAGCGTGTTTTATGTTGCAAGGTTCGTTGTTTGCCCGAATGAATGTCGAGTATTTTGATAACACTATAATCCCGCCATCTCCATCTAGGGTCTGATTCCAATGCAGCATAAACGATTTTCCCATTACGATAGCTGTATTGGTTGTCGATGCTGATATCTCTCCATCGAAGCCGGTGCTCTTTATGTTTATCCTTAATATAAAAAGCTGGCCGAATGTTATTGCCCGTTTTCAAATAAAGCAGGCTGTCTTTCGCGATCTGAAACGGATATTGGTAATGGGTAACGGTTTGCGACAAAGGCGACAGCTCCATTTCGTCTTTTATAAATGAATTGTTTTTAAAAGCCGAAGTTTGATACTGATGCTTATAATAGTTCAGTGCTTTGTGGGTGAACTCTTTATACTTCAAACCGGAATACTTTTTTATAGCTTTTTGCATAGGATAGAATAGGCCTTTAAAAGCACTAGCATCGTGGGTGACATTTTTCCAGAACTGGGGGCCGTATTCTTGAATGCCATAGTTTACTAGTAAATATCCTAGTACATAATGGCTCGGTGTAAAATCTTTATAAGAGCCATTGCGCAACTTCATCCATCCATACTCTTTTCCAGACTGCCATAGTGCCGGGAATCCTTTCAAAAAAGAGGGCATACGACCTCTTCCTTGTGGCGATAGAGAGGTTTCCTGATACACGGCATCGCCCTCAAAAAACCAGTTGGGAATAGCGGTATTGATAGCCAGTGCATAGCCTTCCTGCCCAAATAGATAGCGCATGGCGGTACTGAGACCATGGTTGAAATTGTTGTACTGATGTACGTGTCTGTACTCATGTAACGTAAGTTGGGTAAGCCATTCTAGGCTTCCTAAATCAAAGTTATCTGCAGGAGGCGTGGTATAAAACTCGCTTCGGAAAGGTCCTAAACTTACATAACCGTTAGCGTTAATCGTTTGAGGTTGTAGTACAATATCCACTTTTTTCAACTGATTTCCCAAATTGAGAGGATTGTGGCGTGCCAGATGCGTTACGAGATTTGCAACCTTGGCGGCCATACTGTCCATTTTTTGAGGAAAAATAATTCTTGCAGTGTCTGAATCCATCTGGTACCAGCGTGTAGAGGGAGGGTTGCCTCCAAACTGCTGTGCTTTGATATTGCTCAGACAAAAAAAACAAAGTACCAAGATGAATACAGTTCTCATAGCTGCGCGATTAAGTGGGGGCTATTATGGATAAAAAGAATGTTCCTGTTATCGAATAAAAGGGCAAATAACCCGTAAACAATAAAAATATAAAATTACGCTTAAAGCAACGGCGAAATTTGCCGGATGCTGGTGAATAAATTACTTTTACAACTAAGTAATAATTGGTGGTTTCCTGAAAAAATTAAGAAAAATATCACTTGTTGTCCTGGCGTCTGTGATTGCGCTGCTGGTCGCAGTATGGATGCTCGTTCAGTTACCGCCGGTGCAAAACTGGCTTATTGATAAAGTAACGGCACGGCTGTCCCGCGACTTGAAAACGCATATCAGTATCGATCGTGTAGATTTTTCTCTTTTTAATAAAATGCATTTGGAAGGGGTGTTGGTTAAAGATCGTGGGCAGGATACTCTACTAAGTGCAGGGGCCATCACCGTAAACGTTACAGATTGGTTTTTCTTTAAACAAGATATAGAGTTAAAATATATCGGTCTTCGAGATACTTATGTGCATCTCAAACGCACCGATTCCATATGGAACTATCAGTTTATACTAAACTACTTTTCCACTCCGGCAAGCACCGAAAAGAAGAAGGATAATGCAATTAATCTAGCCCTACGGGAAATCGACCTGAAAAATATTTTTGTGCGTCAACAGGACGGATGGATTGGGCAGGATATGACCGTTTCACTCGCTTCACTCAATACGGTTTCCAGAAAAGTAGATTTTGCTAATAAAAACATTGAAATCAGTTCGCTTCAAATTAATCAACCTTATTTTGCCATTTTTGATTACGATGGGAACCGGCCTCCTAATTTTAAGAGTGCTGTTTCCAAACCTGCAGTTGCTGATACGGCAAGTAATAGCAATAACACCTGGAAGATACTGGTAAGCGAGGTTGCTTTGAATAATGGTACCTTCAAAACAGATAATGATTCACGTCCGTTGGATAGTTCCGGTTTTGATGGAAAGCATATCGAGTTTGCTAAGATTTATGGCAATTTTAAAAATGTGCGATGGGTTGGGGATACGATTACTGCATCGATGACGCTAAGAACACGAGAGCGTAGCGGCTTTGAAGTAAAACGTCTGGTTGCTGATGCTCGGTTTACGCCTACGGAGATGACTTTTGAGCAGCTCGACATTCTTACTAATGATAGCCATTTGCGCAATTACTTCAGCATGCGTTTCGACCGGTTTAGTGATATGAATGATTTTGAGGAAAAGGTACGTATGGAAGGCCATTTTATCAATACCGAAATTAATAGTGATGATATTGCCTATTTTGCTCCTGATGTAAAGAGTTGGAAAAAAAGAATAAAGTTAAATGGTATCATTGCAGGTCCTGTGGCAGCGTTGATTGGAAAAGACCTGAACATTCAGGCAGGCGTGGGAACATCTTTTGCCGGAGATGCCTCCCTTACAGGTTTGCCCGAGATACAAAGTACGTTTTTAGATATCAAAGCCAACGAGTTTAAGACGGTTTATGCGGATGCTAAGGATATTATTCCCAGCCTTAGAAATGTTACCAATCCCGATTTTGCTAAGTTAGGACATATTGTTTTTAACGGAAACTTTGCGGGTTTTATTAATGACTTTGTAACTTACGGCACCTTGCATACTGCATTGGGTACCATTAAGGCTGATGTAAATTTGAAGTTGCAACAGGCCGAATACCCTATTTACTCCGGAACAGTACACTCCGATAATTTCCAACTCGGACAGTTTATTAAAGATAGTGCCATTGGTGCTATAAGTTTGAATGCGACGCTGAAGGGCGCAGGTTTCAAAACACAAAGCGGCAATGTGATGTTGGATGCGCGTGTCCGATATTTCGACTATAAAGGATATCGGTACAGAGATATTACTATGGACGGAGAATTGAATAAGAAAATCTTTGATGGTAGCTTTATCATTAATGATTCTAACGCCCATTTTAACTTGAATGGTTTGATAGATTTTTCCAAAAAGGAACCGGAGTTTAATTTTCTGGCCAACATCGATACACTAAATTTTAAAAATACCAATCTGCTGGGTGTGGACTTAGCTTTCAGCGGAAAAGTGAATGCTGAGTTTTCGGGTAATACTATTGATGACTTTCTCGGCACAGCCCGTGTTTCCGATGCTTATTTAACAAAGGACGGGTGGCCGCTTTCTTTCGATTCTCTGGTAATTAGTTCTTTTTTGTCCGATTCCCTGAAACATCTAAATATTGCTTCCAACGAATTCAATGCTAGCTTATACGGACAGTTTAATATCCGGGATTTGCCAAACTCTGTGCTTGCGTTTTTAAATAGATATTATCCTTCGTATATCAATAAGCCCACGCGCGATGTGCCGGTTCAGTCTTTCTCCTTCAACATTTTTACGCGCAATTTTGATAGATTGGCTTCGCTGATTGATAGTAATCTGTATGGAGTCAACAACAGCAGTATACTAGGCAGTATAGATATGAACACGAATACGCTGGGGCTGAATCTAAATATTCCTTACTTTAAGTATAAACAGTTTGGTTTTTCAGGTACTATCATTGATGTTACGGGTACTTACGATAGTATTGAAGTGACAGGAGCGACTTCTGATATACGGATTACAGACAGTATGAGTATCGATTTGGCGATGTTCAATATTGTCGCACGTGATGATGTGTCCCGCGTGAGTCTTTATACAGGTGGTAATGCAACAGTAGATCAAAGTGGCATCAATGCGGTGGTAAATACTTATCATAATGGAGTGGGTATACGCTTCGCTCCCTCGGCCTTTGTGGTTAATGGAAAAATTTGGACCATAGAAGATAATGGTAAACTAGAATTTAGAGAGCATGCGCCTGCATTTGGCTCCCTAGTACTTAAAGAGGGCATGCAGGAAATCAAAATTGAAACTTTGCCATCAAAAGAAGGAGAATGGAATAATGTTTCCATATCACTTCAGAATATTATTTTGGGAGATATCAGTCCCTATTTGCTTTCCAATAATCGATTGGAGGGTACTGTTTCGGCCCACGTGCTCATTGATAATCCAGGTAAGCAAATGAAAATTGTATCGGAAGATTTTGTGGCAAGAACAGTTTGGTTTGATAACGACTCTATCGGCGACTTAAATGCACGTGTGGAATTTGATATGCAGACTCAGGAACTTTTAGTAAAGGGCAAAACGTTAAGCAGGGAAGAAAAAAGCTTAGCATACGATATTCACCTTTATCTGAAAGATAGGGATAGCCAAATCAATAATATTATTTCCTTGAAGGCAAATCATTTTGATCTTAAGTATCTCACCCGTTTTCTGAATACTTTATTTTCCGATTTAACTGGAGACATAACAGGGGACTTTGATTTAAAAGGTCCATTGGATGAATTGGAGGTAGTGGGTAAAGGGCGATTGCATAATGCCGGACTCAAAGTAAAGTTTACACAATGTTATTATAAAATCTTGGACAGAGAGATTGAACTTAACGAAAATGAGATTAATCTAAACGGCATTGTACTCATCGATACCATAACCAACAATCCCGTTTATCTTACGGGAAGTATTTTGCATCATGCTTTTCAGGATATGTTTTATGATATCCTAGTATCTACGCGTAAGCCGGGCACTAGAGATAGAGCCAATAACCGTCCGGTACAGGTGCTCAATACTACTTATGCTGACAACAAGCTCTTTTACGGAAATGTACGTGCTACAGGATCGTTTGTACTGGTGGGGTCGGAGGAGAACACCTATATGAAAGTAGATGCTATAGCTTCTGACGAGGATGAAAGTTATTTCACTATTGCTTCCTCTAACAATCAGGCAGGAAGAATGCCTGAATGGCTGGTGGAAAGAAAGTTTGGCGATGAGCTTTCTGACAGTGTATTGCCTGAACTCCCCGTATCAAACATGATTTATGAGGTGGATGTGACGGCAAATCCCAAAGTGCTGATGCGATTTGTGATGGACGATCTTACCGGAGATCAAATTGAAGGCCGTGGCTCAGGAACATTAACTATCAGATCCGGCAGCTCGGAGCCTTTAAGTATTAAAGGAAGATTGGATATAGAAGAAGGAACTTACAATTACACCTTCAAATCATTTTTTCCGAAGCCTTTCGAAATCATAAAAGGAACCGAGAATTATATTTCATGGACCGGCGATCCGCTAAAGGCTAATATCAATATACAGGCACGCTATCGGGCGGAGCGGGTAAGCTTTGCTCCGTTGGCAGGTGTTACCATCGATCAAAGCTATGCCAATACTCGCGAGAATGTGTACGTATATGCAACACTTACCGGCCAACTGTTTAGGCCTGAGTTTAAGTTTGAACTGCAACTTGACCAGAACAGTCGTTACAACAACGATTTTAATGTTATTAATGCTTTACAGCAGATTGAAAGAAGCCAGAGTGAAGTAGCCCGTCAGGTAACTTACCTTATCGTATTCAATAGTTTTGCTCCACCGCAGACAGGGGTGTCTAACATAGGCGTAGGAGCTGCGGTAGAATTTACCTATAACACTATATCGAGTTTGTCTGGGCTGTTCTTTAACGAAATCAATAAAAAGCTCAATAGTGCTTTGGCTTCTTTGCTAGGACATAATGTGAGTGTAGTCTTCAGTGGGTCCGTGTACAACCGCAACGTATTGGGTGCTTCTTCCAATAACTTTAATATCAACCAAGCGAACGTGAATGGTTCTCTTTTGGTGCCTTTGTTTCAGGATAGACTAGTTATTACATTGGGGAGTTCGCTCGAAGTGCCCTTGCAGTCAACTATTCAGCAAACAGTACAATTTCTGCCTGATGTAACCGCGGAGTGGCTTTTAAATCCAAGCGGCAGCATACGCTTAAATTTGTTCTATAGAGAAAGTTTGGATTATCTCACCACACAAAGTACCGGTGCAGCAAAACTTAAACGAACCGGAGGGGGTATTTCCTTTAAGAAAGAATTCAATACTTTGCGGGAAGTGTTTTCCAATGTAAGAAGACGTGCAGAAAGAAGCATGCCACCCTCGCCTTCTTCAACAGATTCTATACAAAAAGTACCTCCGGCCTTATCACTACCAAAAGAAGACCCCCTGGTACCTAAAACGGTTCCAGAGGGCGATTAAAAAGAGTGTACTATTTTTTGCCTTATTTAAGCTCCAACACTACTTCGACAGGGAAGTGGTCTGATGGGAATTTACCAAAATAGGTATCGGTGAGAATACCCCATTTGTGAACTTTCCAGTGTTTGGTAATAAATACATGGTCGATTACACCGTTGCCGGTAAATTCTTTTTTAAAGCCGTTAAAAGAAGTATTGTTTTCGTAAGGGTGCTGAGCGTCCTTATAGCTGTCATGAATAATGTCAGAAGTGCTAAGAATTTTGTAAGGCTCTTCTTCCCGCTCTGAATTGAAATCGCCAGTCAGAATAACGGGTTCTCCCTTCGCTATTTCTTTAATCTTCTTCAGCATAAGATGGCTACTTTCTCTACGGGCAATTTTACCTTGATGATCAAAGTGCACATTGAAGAAGTAAAATTTCTTCTTGGTTTTTTTATCCTGCAGATATACCCATGAGCAGATACGATTGCAGCAGGTAGCATCCCATCCTAACCCAGGCTTATCAGGTGTTTCCGAAAGCCAAAAATCGCCAGAGGCTAGTAATTGAAATTTATCTTTTTTGTAAAAGATTGCCGAGTGTTCACCCTTGTCGCTACCATCATCACGCCCCTTGCCGTAGCGTGCATATTGAGGTAATGCTTTGATGAGATCTTGGAGTTGATTAGGCCTTCCTTCCTGGGTGCCTACTACATCAAAATCGTGATAGCGGATAAGT
This sequence comes from Niabella digestorum, assembly GCF_036409055.1. NCBI lineage: Bacteria > Pseudomonadati > Bacteroidota > Chitinophagia > Chitinophagales > Chitinophagaceae > Niabella > Niabella digestorum. Next base: position 74,304 of record NZ_JAZGLY010000002.1, read on the forward strand.
GCTGCTACATAAGGCATGCGGTCTTTCCACAGGTTACCAATATCTTTAGGGTTGTCAAAACGAAGGTTATAAGTAGCTACGGTGAAAGTTTGCGCTTGGGCAAAGCTGACAATAGTTACTAAAAATGCTATTAGCAATGTTTTTTTCTGAATAAAGATTTTTCTAAATGACATAATGATAGAATATTAAGGTATGGGCAAAGCAAATAAAGCTTCGGCAATATAATATTTTTAAATTGAATGAAAGCATAAGTAGTTGTTATCTTCCGATGAATGGATAACATTAGGCCGACGAGGATGCTTTATTGCTTTTGTTGTTTTTTGTTCTTTATTTCAGCAATACGAAATAAAACTATACGTTTTATTAAATCTACGGGAAGTGTGGCCTATCCAAAGGTAGTTGTAGTGTACTTTTCCCTCCTTTAAAAGATTGTAATGCCTGTTCAAAATCTTTATACGTACGTGGCACGGGGTAGAGGCCTATATGTTGTTTGTTCCCTGAATAGTAAATAAAAAATCTATTATTGAATTTAAAACCGCCGATGCCATAACTAAGGGTTTCTTCCGCTTCGGGCACAATACTTTTAATAAGAGCACGTAACGCTCTCAGTAGCGGTTTGGATGCATCAGGTACCTGTTGCAGGTATTCCTCAAGGTTGGTGGGCTTGTTCATATGAATTGGTACAAATCATTAATAAACATACAGTGTGTCGTTATGCTGTGCACCTTACCCCTTCCTATGTGCCATCCAGGCTAGTGTAGTGAGGCTAGAAATCGTGCCCCAATTTTTTCCGCTTGGTACTTAGGTACTTTTGGTTATGCTCATTGGGCGGGATGATAATGGGAACATTCTCTACAATCTCCAGTCCGTAGCCAATCAACCCCACTCTTTTGCGAGGGTTATTACTCATCAGGCGGAGTTTGGTAGCGTTCAGGTAACGCAGTATCTGTGCACCTACACCATAATCGCGTTCGTCCATCTTGAAGCCCAGATGCAGATTAGCTTCTACTGTATCCATGCCTTCCTCCTGCAGTTTATAGGCTTTCAGTTTGTTCAATAGCCCGATACCGCGACCTTCTTGGTTCATATATAGGATAATACCTTTACCTTCTTGCTGAACCATCTTCATGGCAGTGTGCAACTGGTCGCCACAATCGCAACGTAGGCTGCCTAAAATGTCTCCGGTGAAGCAAGAAGAGTGCACACGGGTTAGTACCGGTTCTCCTTTTTCCCACTCGCCTTTTATTAAGGCGAGATGCTCGTTGCCACCATTTTTTTCTTTAAAAGCCACTAACGTAAAATCTCCGTATTTAGTGGGCATCTTTACGCGTACAATTTCTTCGATAAGGGAATCTCTCTTCAAGCGATATTCTATCAAATCTTTTATGGAAATTAGTTTAAGGTTAAATTTTTCTGCTACTTTAATCAGGTCCGGCAGGCGCGCCATGCTTCCATCTTCGTTCATAATCTCCACCAACACACTTCCATAAGGATAAGGGTACCCTGCCAGCCTTACTAAGTCTGTGGCGGCTTCTGTGTGGCCTACGCGACGTAGTACACCACCTCTTTTAGAACGTAAAGGGAATATGTGTCCCGGACGACCTAAATCAGCCGGACGGGTATTAATATCATTTAAAGCCTGTATCGTTTTAGCACGGTCATGTGCAGAAATACCGGTGGTACAACCATGTCCCAAGAGGTCTACCGATACCGTAAAGGCTGTTTCATGGAGGGCTGTATTATTAGTAACCATCAAATCCAGCCCCAGCTCATCGCAACGTTCCTCCGGCAGTGGAGCACAAATAAGCCCACGTCCGTGGGTAGCCATGAAGTTTACCATTTCCGGAGTGATGGAAGCTGCAGCAGCAATGAAATCTCCCTCATTTTCACGGTCTTCATCATCCACCACAATCACCATTTTACCGTGCTTGATATCTTCAATAGCTTCTTCAATCGAGTTGAACATCTACGCAGTAATTTTAACAAAGTTAAAGAATTCGGACTTGTCAGTCTGAAATATACCTGATGGAGTTTAACGGGGGAGGTGCATCTGTTTTGCAAATCAAATAAATAACAATTATGTTATAATAAGGTTTTAGCTAATGCATAGTTCCCGTTTGTACATTAAAGTAGAAACAATAAGGTTAGCCAAAAACATTCTGGTTATGGAGCTGTTTATTGGGATACTACCTGAATTCGGCTCTTCAGCCAGCTTTCTTTCACAGGGATGATCCAATTGTTTTCCAACTCAGCTTTGGTGGCTACCAGATTGTTGAAATACAAGGTGTCTCCGTTGACGAACCCATTATCAAATGCATATTGCAGTTGTGCAAGAGGTAATAATTGTACTTTGTCCTTAATAATAAAAGCCAAAGTGGTACGATCGAAGAAACTTACCCCGTACCTGGCCTCCAATGATTTAATAAAACGTACAGAGCTATCTGTGCTACAACCACTTACGGTGGCTATAGATTCGTCAGCCATCAGAATTACAAACTGTCCAAAAAACAAAAAGCCTGCTGCTTTAACCTTGGCTCCATGACTTTGCCATTCCTCAACAAAAGCATTGATTTTGTCTTCTGCATCAAAGGCCTCCTGTAGGCTTAAAAGACGGCTGGCTTGATATACCCACACACGCGAATTCGGATGAAAATCCCCGGGTAATAATTCCTTATAGTTTAATTTCATGTTGCAAAAATATCAAATGATTGCCAGTACATGGCTATATAACAACATCAACACAGGGTAAATAGTTGGTTAAGGGACTTGTTTTAGTCCTCATCTTCTAATGAAGCGGCAATAATTTCGGCAATATCTAGCACTTTTACAGCATCCTCTTTTTCCGCATTTTTGACGCCGTCGCTAAGCATGGTATTGCAAAAAGGGCAGGCTGCCGCTATATATGAAGCCTCAGTGTTTAAAGCTTCTTGAGTACGCTCCAAGTTGATGCGATGGAGACCTTGCTCTTCTTCCTTGAACATCTGGGCGCCACCGGCACCACAGCATAATCCCTTACTACGACAACGTTTCATTTCTACAAGTGCTACATCCAGGGCCTCGAGTACTTTTCGAGGTGCTTCGTAAATATTATTGGCGCGACCCAGATAACAGCTGTCGTGATAAGTAATTTTTTTGCCTTTGAAATTGCCACCTTCTTTCAATCTTATTTTGCCCTCGTCAATCAGCTGTTGTAAAAAAGTGGCGTGGTGTAGTACCTCGTAATGGCCGCCTAGTTCTGGATATTCGTTTTTAAAAATGTTGAAACAATGAGGACAGGTTGTTACGATCTTTTTGATGCCGTAGTTATTTAAAAGCTGAATGTTCTGATATGCCATCATCTGAAAGATGAACTCATTTCCGGCGCGTCTGGCGGGGTCTCCTGTGCACATCTCCTCATTTCCGAGCACGGCATAATCTATTTTGATAATGTTCAGAATTTTAATAAACGCTCTAGTAATCTTTTGTGCGCGTTGGTCAAAACTGCCAGCACATCCTACCCAAAACAATATTTCGGGCGTTTTTCCGTTTGAGAAAAGCTCGGCTATTGTAGGTATTTGCATATGTTATTTTTTAGGCTCGGAAATACTCAACCATATCTTTGAGCGGTTATATAAAATTAGTTTATTTTGGGCCACAACAGGTATATTTACTGATTATTGATGCAGATTAAGAAATTTTTTGAGCGGTTATTTAATTGGGAGCTGTGGGACTTCTATGTACTATATGCCCCATTATCTCCCATGTGGTTTTGGTATTGTATGAGAAGCAAAGCCGTGTGGTTTTTTACTCCCTCAAATCCTAAAATTACTTTTGGTGGCTTTGAAGGCGAAGGAAAAAAAGAAATGTACGATTTGCTCCCAGCAGAAATCGTTCCGCAAACCATCTACATACAACCAGGAATACCCTTTGAAGAAGTATTGAAAGCAATTGCGCGTTCGGGATTGCAGTATCCATTTGTGGTAAAGCCCGATGTGGGTATGAAGGGAATTCTATTCAGAATCATTGAAGATGAAGCGCAACTGAAAAGATATCATGAGCGTATTCCCGTAGAATATCTGATTCAAGCTAAGGTGGATTATCCTGTAGAGGTGAGTGTATTTTATTATCGCTATCCTTGGGAAGAAAAAGGTGTGGTGTCGGGATTTATACATAAAGAGCTTTTACAGGTAAGAGGCGATGGTAAGCGCACGCTCAAAGAACATATATTGGCACATCCCCGAGCCCGTTACCGCTTCGAAGAAATGGAAAAAAAACACGGTCATCGATTCGACAGAGTTATTCCCGAGGGGGAAATTTTTTATCTGTCTTTTGCAGGCAACCATAATCGAGGCGCACGGTTTACCAATCTACATGATTTGATTGATGATAATTTGGTTCGTGTTTTTGACAAGATCAGTAAAGAAACGGAATTCTATTATGGGCGTTACGACATTAAAACACAGTCTATTGAAGACTTGAAGCAAGGACGTAATTTTATGATTCTGGAGTATAACGGCTCCGGCGCCGAACCTAATCATATTTATGATTGTAACATGAGTTTGTGGCAGGCGTATAAAACCATTCTGCATCATTGGAGAGTGTTGTATCAAATCAGTAAATACAATGCGAGGAATGGGCATCCTTACTGGCCTTATAAAAAAGGAAGAGATTTTTTAAGAGCAGCTAAAAAACACTTCAGGCGACTGGAAAAATTTGAATAAATATTTATCGGGATGAAGCCTTGCGCTTCCGGTTTTTAAACCAACCCATAATCAGATTAATAGGCACTAGTAATTGTGCGGTAACAAGCGTAAGTAGTGCGCCTACTACAAATTGTCCTGTTTCTGCCGAAAGGGTAGCTTTCTTAATAAAATCTTGACCGCTATAAGCCTCTATCCATTGATTACTCCACAATGCAGTGATGATAATAATAACGAAAAGCAGTATGGTGAGCACAATATGGAAATGATAAATCCTTTTAGAGCCAATCATGGAATAAGTATAAGTATACAACAGCCATAATATGGACAGATAAACGGCACAGAACATGAAAATACGGGCAAACGAAACCACATAGGTGGTTTGATTCATGTGCACGTCTAATGTTTTTTTTAGGGTAAAAAACGCGGCAATAAAAAATAATGCTGAAGTGAGTAAAAGTAAATGATGACGAGGTTGAAATAGTTTCATAAACAATAAATCTGTGGCAAACTTAGGTTTTGATGACGAAATAGCGAGCGGTCTTCATCTTTGAGTTTTTAAAAAAAACGTATCATATCAAGAGTCGTATTTGTCCCAGACAGGCATGTCCAAGAGGTTTTTAAGGAATAATAAAGCATTTTTCTTCACATATTGTGTATAACTCTCAAATATTGCCAGGTATTGAGTTTTATTATATTTGCGTGACTCAGGAGGTGAAATACATACTTCTGAATCCGATGCAGAGGCACTTAAATGCTGCAGCATGAGAGGTTAACATCTTATTTCTTATGACTATGCATCGGAAGGGACTGCATCTATTTTCGAACACGCTCCTTTAGGTACGAGGAGAAAAAGGAACTAATCAATGGCAAAGGAAAAAGTTATTACACCGGGAAGCGATTACGATGAGGACAGTATAAAAAGTCTGGACTGGAAGGAGCATATCCGCCTCAGACCGGGGATGTATATCGGTAAATTGGGCGATGGTAGTAGTCCGGATGATGGTATTTATGTACTGGTAAAGGAAGTCATCGATAACTGTATCGATGAATATACCATGGGCTATGGCAAAACCATCGAACTTACTATAGAAGGTAGAACGGTAACCGTACGCGATTATGGCCGTGGAATTCCCTTGGGTAAAGTGGTTGATGTTGTAAGCAAAATTAACACGGGAGCAAAATACGATAGCCGCGCGTTCCAGAAATCTGTAGGATTAAACGGAGTAGGTACCAAGGCGGTAAATGCTTTGAGTACTTATTTCAAAGTGGCATCGGTTCGGGATAAAAAAGAAAAAGTTGCAGAATTTGAACGTGGCGTATTGATTACCGAGCATAAAGAGGGTAAAACATCCGAGCCTAATGGTACTACTGTAACATTCATTCCCGATGATACTATCTTCAGGAACTTTAAATTCCATCATGAGTTTATCGAAAATCTGATATGGAACTATTGCTTCCTGAATGCGGGTTTGAAAATTGTTTTTAACGGTAAAACATATATAAGTAAACACGGCCTTCGCGATTTGCTGGAGCGCAAAACCAATCCTGATGAAATTCGTTATCCCATCATTCATTTAAAAGGCGATGACATCGAAGTGGCCATTACGCATGGCAACGATTATGGCGAGGAACTATACAGTTTTGTAAACGGTCAGTATACCACACAGGGAGGGACGCACCAGCAGGCATTTCGTGAGGCATTTGTAAAAACAGTACGCGACTTTTATAAAAAAGATTATGATACGGCTGATATCCGCACAGGTATAGTGGCTGCAATAAGTGTAAGAGTAGTAGAGCCGGTGTTCGAAAGTCAGACTAAAACCAAGCTGGGCTCGCAGAACGTCGATGTGAATGGTCCCAGTATGCGCCAGTTTGTAGGAGATTTCCTATCGCGCGAGCTGGATAACTATTTGCATAAAAACCCTACTACTGCCGATGCACTTAAGAAGCGTATTGAGCAAAGCGAGCGGGAAAGAAAAGAGCTGGCGGGAATTAAAAAACTGGCGAATGAAAGAGCCAAGAAAGCCAACCTGCACAATAGAAAGCTGCGCGATTGCCGCATTCACCTGAATGACGACCCCCCAGCTAGAAATAAAGAGGAGTTTATCAGCAAGCAGTCCGAAACTACTATTTTTATTACCGAGGGGGATAGTGCGAGTGGTTCTATTACTAAAGCTCGCAATGTGGAAACACAAGCAGTGTTTAGTCTACGCGGAAAACCATTGAACTGTTTCGGGCTGACTAAAAAAGTGGTATATGAGAATGAAGAGTTCAATCTGCTGCAGCACGCTCTAAATATTGAAGAAGGGTTGGAAGGACTACGATACAATAATATTGTGATTGCTACCGATGCTGATGTGGACGGAATGCACATTCGTCTACTAATAATGACCTTCTTCCTGCAGTTTTTCCCCGACTTGGTAAAACTAGGAAAAGTATATGTGTTAGAAACTCCGCTGTTCCGTGTGCGTGATAAGAAAGAAACCATTTATTGCTACAATGAAGCAGAGAAAAATGCTGCGATTAAAAAACTTTCAGGAAAACCAGAAGTGACCCGATTCAAAGGTTTGGGTGAGATAAGCCCAGATGAATTCGCTCAGTTTATTGGCCCTGACATGCGTAAATCGCCTATGCGTTTGGAACAAGGCGACCATATTCATCAGTTGCTGGAATACTACATGGGTAAAAATACTGCGGAACGTCAGGAGTTTATTATCGATAATCTTGTTATCGAGCTCAATAAAGAAGAAGAATTGGTGCGGGTGGATGATTAATAAATCATATTCTTAATCCTCAATTATACATAGTGGATGATACATATAGTTTTTAATGAGGCCGAAGTAGCGTTGATGCAAAAAGTGCAGGAGTTGGATGAAACGCTTGCCGGTCCGGTAATTCAGATAAAGGATGACTATTCGGTGGGACCGATTGCTTCCATTTACGAAACAGAAGGCTATCAGCAACGTCGCGATTGGTGGAACGCTCTGTTAGAGCATTCCCCCTACAAAGACCAGTTGAATATGGTTGATGATAAGCTGACAGTGCACAATTTGATAAAGATGCTGCAGGAGAACCCGGAAGAAGAGGCATGGATATGGATGGGGCAGAATCAACACGATGTGTGCGGCTACTATTGGCTAATGCCCCAGCTGCGTGAGTTTCAGGGGAGGGTGATGATTCTGTATATGAATAATCTTCCGTTCATTAACGAAAAAGGAAATATTTTTTATCCTTCATGGTTGTACGAAATTCAACCGTCAGAATTTTTAAAAGCAAAGAAGCTGGCGAGACCCATTACGCTTAGTGAATATGAAGTAGACCCCGATGAGTGGCTCAAGCTTACTCAAGAAAATGCTATGGTACGCATTCTGGAGGGTGGTAAAAAAATTATCAGTAAGGGCGAAGATTATTATGACGCGGAGATCTTAAAGAATATTACGGGCGAATGGCAAAAAGCTTCACGCGTATTGCAAAACACCTTGAATAGAATGAAAGTCAAAACCAGCGATGTGTTTTTAATGTGGCGAGTAAAGACTTTGATAGAAGAGGGTAGACTTCTTGCTGAAGGTGATTTAAACAAAGACTGGAAATCCTTCAACATTAAACTGTTGGGAAATAATAAACAGGCAGTTGAGAACACTGCGCAAACAGAAAGCCTTTAGTAATGAAAGTCTTGATTAAGCTGGAAGAACTGGCCATGCTGTTAATAAGCCTGTTCTTGTTATGGAACGCCAACGCGTCCTGGTATTGGTATTTATTATTATTAATAGGTCCGGATATCGGCATGTTAGGCTATATGGTAAATAACAGCGTAGGAGCTGCTGTCTACAATGTGTTTCATCATAAAGGCATAGCGCTGGCCATTTTTGTGATGGGTATATATCTGAATGATGTACTCACGCAGCAAATAGGCATAGTGTTGTTTGGGCATGCGGCCATGGATAGGATCTTTGGATATGGACTGAAGTATAATAAAGGATTTGCCTATACACATCTGGGTATGATTGGAAATAAAGCCCTAGGTAACACCTCTGGCTCAGACGATATAAGTGAATTGTAAAAACGATAGCTTAAAAGCGGCTGATAAAAAAGATGAAAGAAAAGACTAAAGACAATATCGAACATAGTGAAGGCTCCGGTATACAGGGGCAGTTTAAAACATGGTTTCTCGACTACGCTTCTTATGTAATATTGGAGCGTGCAGTACCGGCTGTAGAAGACGGGTTAAAGCCCGTACAGCGTCGTATCCTTCATGCTATGAAGGAAATGGACGATGGCCGTCTACATAAAGTGGCAAATATTGTGGGGCAGGCGATGGCCTTCCATCCTCATGGAGACATGAGTATTAGGGATGCGCTCGTTAACATGGGGCAAAAGAATTTGCTTATTGATACACAGGGTAACTGGGGTAATGTTGAAACCGGTGATGATGCAGCTGCATCAAGGTATATTGAGGCGCGTCTGAGCAAGTTTGCACTGGAGGTTGTTTTTAATCCTAAAACCACCGAGTGGCAGTTGAGCTATGACGGACGTAATAAAGAGCCTATAACACTTCCGGTGAAATTTCCTTTGTTGTTGGCTCAAGGAGCAGAAGGTATCGCTGTGGGACTTTCTACCAAAATCCTTCCGCACAACTTCTGTGAGCTGATTGATGCTTCCATCAAGTATCTGAAGGGGAAGAAATTTGTGCTTTATCCCGATTTTCAGACCGGAGGGATGATTGATGTGACCGACTACAACGAAGGTAAGAGAGGTGGTAGGGTTAAAGTACGGGCCCATATAGAAGAGGTAGACAAGAAAACACTGGTAATAAAAAGCGTACCTTACGGAGTTACCACTGATCAGTTGATTGATTCTATTATCAAAGCCAATGATCAGGGGAAGATAAAAATCAAAAAAGTAACCGATAATACTGCGGCCAACGTTGAAATACAAGTTGACTTAGCTCCTGGTATTTCTTCGGATATAACCATAGATGCGCTTTACAAATTTACCAACTGCGAAATTTCCATTTCGCCTAACGCTTGTGTGATCGTAGATATGAAACCGAAGTTCCTTTCGGTGCATGATTTATTGCGCATCTCCGTAGACAATACCAAAAACCTGCTGCAGAAAGAGCTACATATCAAGCTGAACGAGCTTAATGATAAATGGCATTATACCTCTTTGGAAAAAATCTTCTTTGAGGAGAAGATATATAAAGAGTTGGAGAAAAAACACGAGTCGTGGGAGAAAGTCATCAATGCCATTGATAAAGCATTCGAGCCTTTCAAAAAGAAACTGAAACGCGAAGTAACCCGCGAGGATATCCTGAAGCTTACCGAAAAACCGGTACGCCGTATCTATAAACTGGATATTGATGAGTTGGATGCCCAGATTAAGGAACTGGAATCCGAGATAAAGCAAGTGAAATATGACTTGGAGCATCTAGTAGAATATGCCATCGCTTACTATGAGGGCTTGCTAAAAAAATATGGTAAGGGTCGCGAAAGAAGAACAGAAATTAAGCAGTTTGAAGTAATCGAAGCTAAGCAAGTTTCCATTGCGAATACTAAGCTATATATGGACAGGTCCGGAGGATTTATCGGTACCAGTCTTAGAAAAGATGAGTTTTTATTTGAATGTTCGGATCTGGACGATATCATCGTATTTACCAAGCGTGGTATTATGAAAGTGGTAAAAGTGGCCGATAAAGTGTTTGTAGGGAAGGACATTATTCATGCTGCTGTGTTTCATAAAAATGATGATCGTACCACTTACAATATGATTTATGTGGATGGTAAGACGGGCGTTAGCTATGCAAAGCGATTTAACGTCACCAGCGTTACTCGCGATAAGGAATACGATCTCACTAAAGGTGACGATAAAAGCCGTGTTCATTATTTCTCAGCCAATCCCAATGGAGAAGCTGAAGTGGTAAAAGTGCTTTTAAGTCCTAATTGTACTGCGCGTATTAAGGAATTCGATTTTTATTTCGAGGAGATTGCCATCAAAGGTCGCAGCAGTATCGGCAATCAGGTTACCAAGTACCCTATAAAATCTGTTAAATTTAAGGAGGCTGGAAAAGCTACCCTGATCGGAAGAAAACTGTGGTTTGATGATAAATTCGGTCGTCTGAACACCGAAGAAAAAGGTACCTACCTGGGGGTGTTTGAGCCCGATGATCAAATACTGGTGATTTATAGCGATGGATATTACGAGGTAACCGACCAGGAGCTGATTCAGAAATTTGATCCCGAAAAAGTGATGCTTATCGAGCGCTTTGATCCTGAGAAAATCATCACTGCGGTGTATGTGGATATGAAGCAGCTGCAGTTTAATGTAAAGCGTTTCAAAATAGAAACCTCTACATTGCGCAATAAATTCTTCTTCATTAAAGAGGGAGAGGGTAACTATGTAGAGTGTGTTACCACTGCCAACGACCCGATATTGCTGGTGCAAAGTGGCCGTGGTGAACAGGTTAGAAAAGCTAAGTTTAAGTTGGCCAAGGTGACCGATGTGATGGGTTGGAAAGCCGTAGGAGCCAAATTGACGGACTATAACAAAAGCGTTACCATGGAGTGGATAGAGGTGAAGGAGAATGAGTCGCCCCAGCAGGAATTGTTTAGTGAGTAATAGAGTGCTCAAAATAGCAATGCTTTTGCTAAATTTAGGTTGTGTTTGAATATTTCCATATCGATGACCTTTATAAAGCCCTTATTGCACTGGGTGCAGGTGTTGTATTAGGACTTGAAAGAGAACTTAAGGATAAAGCCGCAGGCCTTAGAACGATTACATTAATCACGCTAGGGTCTGCGCTTTTTGCTATTGTATCTTACAGAATGGGACAACCCAATCAGGAAGCGACTCGTATTGCCTCATATATCGTAAGTGGTATTGGATTTTTGGGTGCTGGGGTCATTTTTAAAGATGGTGTAACAGTAAGCGGATTAACTACAGCGAGTGTAATATGGGTATCCAGTGCCGTAGGGATGTCAATAGGATTTGGACAGGCATATCTTGCTTTCATATTTTTAGTTACGGCCTTTTTGGTTATTCATTTCGGTAGTATTATTAATAGAATTGTTCCCAGTTATAAGCGTACCAGAATGCTGATGATTTGTCTTGCGAAAGAACAGGCCCATTTGCGCAATACCTTAGTTGCGAAAATGAAGTCGGCACTGTTAAAGGTGGATGAAATTAAACTGGCCGCAAAAGGAGATAAAGTATATGTGTATTATGATATTACCATTCGAAAAGGAAAACTCTCCATTTTCGAAAACTTTTTATTAGAAGAGGAGACGATACTTGAATTTGAGCTATAATAACTTTTTGATACTATTGTATACCATAAATATCCGTATTGCTAACTGCAGTTCAGCGGTATTTCACTAAACAAAAGTTCTCCACTAGGTGTAATATTCTTGTTATAGTTTTCAGTAGAAAGGGCATGAATTATAAACAGCGCAAAAGTGTTCGATGGTTGGTTTTGATATTGCTGGTGGTAGCAATAAAGGTTCTTTCCATAAAACCTTCATGGGTGGAGACGATCTACACTTACGGTGTATATCCTTTTATCGCTCGTGTGCAAAGAGTTCTATTGGGATGGGTGCCATTTAGTATAGGTGATATTTTCTATGTTCTCGTATTATTGAGCATTTTTATTATTTGTATTAAAGGGCTCAAGGCGTTTTACAAACGCCGTATCTCAAGAAGTACATTTCGAAGAGGGGTGGTAAGGGTGATTTTTTTCTGGGCATTAATATTTGTTGCGTTTTACGGTTTGTGGGGACTTAATTATTCTCGTCAGGGAATAGCCTCGCAATTAAACCTCGAAGAAAAAAAATATGCGTATAACGATCTGGATACTTTAGTGCATTTGCTTCATACTCGACTGAATCATCATGCATCTCAGATCACTCCTGCAATAAGAGATTCTTTTAAATCAAAGCGCAATTTGTTTAAGAGTGCGCCGCAGATGTACACAATTGCCGAAAAGCAATATCCTTTTCTCAAGTATAAAAATTATTCAGTAAAACCATCGTTGTTTAGCTACATAGGCAACTATTTCGGTTTTCAGGGGTATTATAATCCCTTTACGGGAGAGGCTCAGGTCAACACCACCATTCCGCTATGTCTGGAGCCATTTGTTACAGCCCATGAAATAGCGCACCAGTTAGGTTATGCAAAAGAAAGTGAAGCCAATTTTGTAGGCTTCTTGGCCTGTCGCTTGCATCCTTCTGAGCATTTTAAATATTCGGTATACTTTGAAATGTTTCAGTATGCGATCAAGGAGCTACATTATGTAGATTCTGTACGTGCACAGTCCTATCTGCAAACACTGCATCCGTTAGTGCAGAAAGATATCAGGGAGTGTCGAGAGTTTTACCAAAAGTATAGCAACCCCATCGAGCCCTATATTGCCGAGGCATACAGCTATTTTCTGAAAGCCAATAATCAACCAAAAGGGAAGGCCTCCTATAACGAGGTGGTGATGTGGCTTATCGCTTATTATAAGCGATATGGTACTACAGCCATTTAAAGATAGCGGGTATAAGCCCTTATCGATGCATGATTTGCGGGAGTGCTCCATTTTAAGAGCGATTTTTATTGATTATCAACTACTTATCTGTTAGAATATTGATATTGGGCTTATACGAAGGATTTTTGTACCTTTGCAGTCCGAATTTTTAAACCCTTCGGATTTTTTTATGAATTTGTATTTTGTTAAACAATTAAACGCTGATGCACAGGAGAATGCTGGCTCTGCCGAACCGGTAGGAGAAGCTTCTGCAGCGACACCAACAACACCTGTGGAGACCGCACAAGCGGCTGCGCCTGTTGAAAAACCACAAACTCCAGTAGCTGAAATTGATGAGTCAGCACACGATGATTTTGACTGGAGTATCGACAAGCGCCACGTTTCTTCTTACTCAAAAGAAGAAAAAGAAAAGTACGACAAAGTTTACGACAGCACTTTCGTTCAGTTGAACGATGGTGAGTTAGTAACAGGTACTGTGGTAGGCCTTACCAAGACCGATGTAGTCATCAACATTGGTTTTAAAAGCGATGGACTTGTTCCTTTGAACGAATTTCGCGATATGCCCGGCCTCAAAATAGGTGATGAGGTTGAGGTGATGATCGTTGAAAAAGAAGACAGAGACGGACACTTGAACCTGAGCCGTAAACAAGCCCGCACTACTCGTGCTTGGGAAAAAATTGTTGAGGTTAACAAAACTGGTGAAGTGGTTACCGGCTTGGTTACTTCTAAAACTAAGGGCGGTCTTATCGTGGATGTATTTGGAATGGAAACCTTCCTTCCTGGTTCTCAAATCGACGTTAAGCCTGTTACTGACTACGATCAGTTCGTTGGTAAAACCATGGAGTTCAAAGTGGTTAAAATCAACGAAACCATTAAGAACGCTGTGGTGTCTCACAAAGCGCTTATCGAAAGCGATATGGAGGCTCAGCGTGCCGAAATTATCGGTAAACTGGAAAAAGGTCAAGTATTGGAAGGAACCGTTAAAAACATCACCGACTTTGGTGCATTTATGGACCTCGGTGGCTTAGACGGTTTACTATATATCACAGATATTTCTTGGGGACGTATTTCTCATCCGAGCGAAGTACTGAAGTTAGATCAGAAATTAAACGTAGTGGTACTGGACTTCGACGACGAGAAAAAACGTATCAGCCTTGGTCTGAAACAATTAACTCCGCATCCTTGGGATGTATTGCCTGAAGATATCAAAGAAGGCAACATCGTAAAAGGTAAGGTTGTTAATATCGAAGACTACGGTGCATTCTTGGAAATCTATCCTGGAGTAGAGGGTCTGGTTCACGTAAGTGAAATCACTTGGGCTAACACTCCAATCAATGCTAAAGACTTCTTCAAACTGGGTGATGAGCACGAAGCTAAGATCGTAACGCTCGATAAAGAAACCCGTAAGATGAGTCTTTCTATCAAGCAATTGACAGAAGATCCATGGACCGATATCGAAAATAAATTTGCAGAAGGAACCAAGCATACTGGAGAGGTGAAAAATATCACCAACTACGGTGTGTTTGTGGAGCTGGCGCAAGGTATCGGGGGAATGATTCACATCAGCGACCTTAGCTGGTTGAAGCGTTTCAATCACCCAAGCGAGTATACCAAGGTTGGTGAAAAAATCGACGTGGTGATTCTGGGTATCGATAAAGAAAACCGTAAACTGCAATTAGGTCACAAACAACTTGAAGAAGATCCTTGGAACGCATTACAAGAAACCTTCGCGATTGGTAGCATTCATGAAGGAACTATAGTGCGTAAAGATGATAAAGGTGCTATTATCCAATTGCCTTATGGCTTGGAAGGATTTGCTCCTAACCGTCATCTAGCTACTAAGGAGGGTAAATCTTTAGGTCTGGATGAAACTGATCAGTTTATGGTGATTGAGTTTGACCGCAACGAAAAGCGTATTGTTGTATCTCATACCCGAGTATGGGAGCACGAACAAACCGAAGAACGCGAAAGCGCTAAAAAAGCTGAGCGTGCTGAAGCGGAAAAAACTAAAAAAGCAGTAAAAAGCATTCAAAGCAAAGTAGAAAAAGCTACTTTGGGTGACTTAGGTATTCTGGCCGACCTCAAAAAGAAAATGGATGAGGAAGCTAAAAATGCCGAAGCGAAAAAGGATGCTGATGCTGACAAAAAATAAGAATGACCTCCTTTTTGATAAAAAAAGCTGCTCACACGTTGAGCAGCTTTTTTATTTGAATTATATAACGACAAATGAATAATTATTCTATCTAGTATAGTTATCTATGTTTCTTATAAGTTCGCTATCGATTATTTAGATTTTACTACCAGTGTTTTGGCCAGTTTGTCGTGTAAGGTTTGGTTTTTGTCATCCCACAACATCATCAGATAACCAATTAAAAGAATAATAGTGGAGATATAACTGGCAAAGTAACGTCCGGTAGCATTTATGAAGGTAATACGCTGACCATTCATGCCGGTAACTTTCAACCCTAGTGCTCTTTTGCCTAAAGTGGCTTGCCAAGAACTAGAATGCATCAGCGAGAAATACAACCACTGCATTAGTAAAGTCATTTTGCTGGCTGTACTAAAGTAGGATGCTCTTAAAGCACTACCTAGGCCCTCACCTTCCATGATTTCTCTTATTTCTTCCGGAGAGGGTGAGGCAAAAATTCTTGAAATAAATTGCCCTGCAACTGCTAGAATGATAATATCAATCAATATGGCTGCAAATCGCTCCCAGAAACTTCCATATTTGGGAAAACTAAGAGGTGATGAGGGAGTTCCCTGAGGCTCGAATGGGGTTGTTGATTCTGTCATGTTTTGTAAGTTTTAGAGGTGATCTGATATTCCTAACTTTAAATTTAAACAAAAAGAACGGAATCCTCCCCAGTAGCTGCTTTAACCAATTTTAGTGATATATTCCCCTCAATTAAAAGAAGAAATCTCTTCTTGCCATATTCCAGCGCAGTCCTAGGCTAAATATCGTACTGCTGGTTTTACCTGTCAATGGGGGAGGTGTAGTTGCCCGTTGTTTTCTGATGGCACCATTTGCCTCAATATAAAGGTTTTCTTTCAGCTCATAACTTACCAGCAGATTCAGCATACCGGCTTGGTTACGCCAGCCTGACCCTACTTTAAATCCATAATCGCCATTGCGATACATAGTATAGGGAAGCAAAATATTGCTGCCGAAGTTTACTGTATTAGTGCTGTCGCGTCCCTGGGTGTAAAACATACCTCGACCTTCGATGGTGAGCTTTGGAATAGGGCGATAACGAACCAAACCAATCCACTCATTGAAATTAGCGCCCAATGGATGTGCCAGCGGCTGGTTATAATGCGAGTAGTTCGCAACTGAGTCTTTATGCGAATAGGTAAAAGGTCTTACTCTGTTCAACTCTAACTGAATATCCAGATTAGGGATTGTGAAGGCATCAATATATTTAGCCCCAATCTGATATCCATATTTATTACCCCACCAGTTACGACTGGAGGTTAGTTCGGACATCTTTAGTTCATCCAGCAATAGTTGACCATATATTTGTGCGGTGTGGGCAACATTGGCTTTAAAGTCAAATCCTACCAATGCATTGTCGCGGCTGCCACTGTTTCTTTCTACAGAGCGGTAAAAAATTACAGGTACCAAATATCCAAAGTCAAAACGGTTTTTACGACCGAAAATCACACCTTCAAATACTCCTACGTTCAACCATTTGGTAAGGTTAATGTCCAGATGATGCATTGCTGCATATTTTTTGTCAATAAGCTCGTCTCCACCATTATGCACATAATCGGAATGCAGCTCCATAAAAAGATTTTGGTAGTTAAACTTCCAAATGCGTGTATTGAGTTTCAGAAATAGTGCGTTATTGCTGAAATCGCTTAAAAACAGACTACGTTGTCCATTACCGATGAAGTTTTTATCGTATCCAAATGCCACATCAATATACTTTGTTACCCCAAAGGTGATATATCCTCTCCCATCAAAATAGTCAACACCGCCCGGTGCTTTAAAATCGTGATAATACCCCTGGCCCGGAACGGCTCCCCACTTTCTAGTCCAGTCCTGTACATATGTAGCTGGCCTCTCTTGATTGTCGGTTATTGAAGCGCTAAATCCTATTTTTTTGGCAATGCGTCCGCGCACTGCAATCCCTCTCGAATTATAAAAAAGATTCTGGTCATTGCTGTTTTCTTTCATATACCCTATATTCAGCAGCGGGGTAATGACTAAGTCAAAGTCTTTATTATGTACTTCGAATAAACCTGCCGGATACTGATAAAACGTATTGCCTACACGTTTTTTGCTTTTGTATTGTTCTCTTATATCTTCAGGAAGCCATTCTATATTATTTTTTAAAAGGCTTTTCATATAATATTCATCCACGCGGGTGAGATTGTCTAGAGCAGAGTCTCCGCTTAATAAGCGCCGCACTACCTCTACATATGTTTCGCGGCTATAAGGTTTGGTTTTTGAGAAGTTTAACGCAGAATCGTTTTGCGCTTTAATTTCCAATCTGTTCAAAATGATTTCCTGCTTATCACCCAGCGGCAGAAATGTGGTTTGCGAAAAGAGATACATAGGTAGCAATGCGATCGCTAGTGTAAGCAGGTATTTATTAATTTGCATAACTTATTGATAAGGTTTAATAATAGTCTTAGCTTTACCTCCCGACGGGTATTTACCCCTCCATGTGGGACGAATTACCGCATATGCGGCTAAATAACAAAAACCATGCAAATATATCTTATAAAAAATATACATGTTGTAAACGAAGGAGAAATCGCCGTTAAGGATGTATTATTGAAAAACGGCCGGATCGAAAAAATCGATGATCGGATAGACATTACCGAGAAGGGAATGGAAATTGACGGCACCAATAAATATCTGCTTCCCGGAGTAATAGATGATCAGGTCCATTTTCGCGAACCAGGATGGACACATAAGGCTACTATTTATTCCGAAAGTAAGGCTGCGGTAGCAGGGGGGGTGACTAGTTTTATGGAGATGCCCAATACGGTTCCACCTGCATTTACATTAGAACTATTGGAAGAAAAATACAATATAGCGGCTTTAACTTCGCTGGCTAATTATTCTTTTTACATCGGCACTAATAATCTAAATGCTGATGATGCTCTCGCTGCTAATAAGTTTAAGGATCGCATATGCGGCATAAAAGTATTTATGGGCAGTAGTACTGGCAATTTGCTGGTAAATAATCCGCTAGTACTTGAAAGGATATTCGGCGAAAGCGAAATGCTCATCGCCACCCATTGCGAGGAAGAGCGCATCATTAAAGTAAATCTTGAAAAAGCTTTGAGTGAAAATAGAGAACTTACTGCTGCTGATCATCCGGTCATTCGTAATGAAGAAGCCTGTTTCGAATCGTCTTTTTATGCCATACAATTAGCCAAGAAGCATAACTCTCGTTTGCATATCCTACATATCAGTACGGAAAAAGAATTGCAATTGTTTTCCAACATGCTTCCGCTGAAAGAAAAAAGAATTACAGCCGAAGTATGTGTACATCATCTTCATTTTACGGCAGATGATTATGCAAATCAAGGAAATCTCATTAAATGTAATCCAGCTATTAAAGCGGCTCATAACAAGGAAGCTTTGTGGAAGGCTTTATTGGATGATCGGCTGGACGTGATTGCCACAGATCATGCACCACATACATGGGAAGAAAAAAGTGAACCTTATTTGAAAGCACATGCAGGGTTGCCTCTGGTGCAACATTCGTTACCCTTAATGCTGTATTATCACAAACAAAATAAAATTTCTTTAGAAAAGATAGTAGAGAAGATGAGCCATGCCGTGGCCGACTGTTTTGCTATTAAGGACAGAGGCTATATTAGAGAGGGGTATTGGGCTGACCTGGTAATGGTAGATCTCAACCAATCTTTTACGATATCTAAGGAAAATATTCTGTATAAGTGTGGATGGAGTCCTTTTGAAAAAGCAGGCAACCAGGGCGATCCTTTCGAATTCCCCGCCAGTATTACACATACATTCGTGAACGGTAATTTGGTTTATGGAAATGGACAGTGGAATGAGTCTATAAAAGGAGAGCGGCTCTTATTTGACCGATAACGGGGTAGTGGCTTGAGGACACTGCAACTTCGGCACTGACCAATTTTTTATATATGCAGATAGACGAAATATCCTTCAGCGACATCTCTATTTTTCATTCGCAAGAAGATTATTCGCTGTTTCATCGGCTCAACTTCACACGTACGGAAGGAGGGCGGGAGTGGTTGCGGCGCTACTTTTCATCACCTTTTAATGATATCAACAAAATAAGAGGTACTCAGAAGATTCTAAAAAAACTGGCGGAGCATGTAGACGAATGGCCCGAAGAGATATCTAATGGTACCATGCTGGTGATGGCGAAGTTTCTGGATTATACTTTAGATGCTATTGGCAATAATCCTAGCATTGTGAATGCCATGATGTATCGGATATTTCATAGTGCGGATTATTCCATGTCCAAGTTCTCCGTGCAGCATTTTACTGATTTTTTCAGAGGACTTAGAAAAATAGCCTCTATTCTACGCGCTGCTGATTTGCCGGTATACTTTAAAAACTATATCGACAGAATCGATCACCTGGTGCAACATATAGAGCCTTTTCGCCAAATGGCGGATACGCCAAAAGATGCAACAATTGCGCTTAAAAAGATACTTTACTTTGCTGCGAATATTAAGGAGGTATATAGAGCGGAGGTGCAGGAACTGATGGATATTTTTTACCGCTTAGATGCGTGGTACTCGATGGCATATGCCGTTAAAACCTACAATCTGCAATTTCCTGAGTTTATAGATAACGAGCAGCCTTTTATTGAAGCTCGTGGGCTGTATCACCTACTATTGCATAATCCGGTTCCCTATCATTTGCAAATGCATCCCCAGCAGAATTTTATTTTTCTTACCGGAGCCAATATGGCTGGGAAAAGCACCCTTATCAAATCAGTTGGGGCGGCTGTTTTTTTAGCGCATATAGGCATGGGTGTACCAGCCAAAGAAATGCGGCTGACGATGTTCGACGGGCTTATCAGTAATATCAATGTGGTGGATAATATCGCCAAAGGCGAAAGCTATTTCTTCAACGAAGTACAGCGTATAAAAAATACAGTGCAAAAAGTAAGCGATGGTAAAAAATGGCTGGTATTGATGGATGAGTTGTTTAAGGGAACTAATGTGCAGGATGCCATGCGTTGTTCTTTAACGGTGATTAAAGGACTGATAAAAGTAAAGACCTCACTATTTATATTATCTACACATTTGTACGAAATAGCCGATCAGCTTACAGATTTGCCTACCATAGCTTTCCGATATTTTGAAACCATTGTGCAGGACGATGCTCTTTCTTTCAGTTATCAACTTAAGGATGGTATTAGTAGCGACAGGCTGGGCTATCTGATATTGAAAAGAGAAAACGTCGTAGATATGTTGGAGCGACTATAGGCTGTACTTGTTTAATGAAACTCGTAAGCAGTTGCGAGCACGTTGCGAATATTCGTAATGGCGGTAGGGTTTTGAATCAACGTATAAAAATTATTGTCAAATACTTCCAAAATCATAATATAAGCTTCATCATTAAGTAGCTGCTTTGAACTACGATAATTCAGCGCGATAATAGTGCCGAATGCACGAGAAAGATTATATAGTTTGTCCGCTGTGTTACCGTCTTTTGCTGCATCCAGATAATGAATGGCACTCAGCGCAAAAACTTTTTCAATATTTAATAGTAGGCTGTCTTTGGCAAGTGTGGCTACGCGTAGATCACCTGCATTAACGGCTGCTCTACCTCTTCTGAAATCTTCAAATATTTTTGATCCTGCCTGAATACTTTCTGCATTTGGGAAAAGCGTGGCTATTGCTAAGGGACGGTTAGGAGAATCACCATAATTGATAGTGGGATCATAGTCTCGTGGTATACCACTATAATGAAACGCCTGCGCCCATGCGGTGGCATTGGCCGGATTGCTCAATTGTGAGTTGACGCGGTACAAACACATGGCACCCAACATGGCTTTTCCCCATACTTCCGTGTATTCAATACCGATACTGCTGAATAAGCGTTTTTCTGACGGATTGGAGAGCATCTGCCAGCCGGGCACACCATTGCTACCTGCTACATTGTGAGATGCACTTACAGTTACTGCCGAATCGATAAACGATTTTAAAATGTCTGCATCACGGGTATCTCCAGAGAGGTTCGTGCTTCGCATCCTGTTGAGCCTTTCTGCCTTATATATAAAATTGGGTACCATTGCAGGCGTGAAAGCACTATCGGTATTGGTCCAGAGTGCTGTGGCTATCTCTGCATTTAATACACTATCTGTACCGGAAAGCAAATAATTTTTAACTCCATGCAGCATTATCACTCGGGCTGTTATAATAGAATCAATATCTTCAAAATCATAGGTAGGAGGTACTGTGTAAGAAGGGATAAACGGTTCGTCTTTTACACAGGCCAATAAACTGCAACAAATCACACTAACTACCAATATAATTGCTTTAAGCCGCATCACAATTTGTTTTATAAAAAGAGTTTTCGATCAAATGTACATAATGCGGGCCATATAAGTTGTTATCCGTAAATGTTATCCTTTCTGAAGGGCTTTATATTCTTTATTCATTTGGTCAATGAACTGTAATACCTCGTCGCGTCCATCGCCTTTTACTGCAGATGTAATAAAGTGAGGGGGGAGTTCCTCCCAGCTTTCCTGAAGGGAGCTTAAAAACTGCTGCACATTTCTAGTTGTAGCTGCAGGTTTATTTTTATCAGCCTTAGTAAATACGAGGGCAAAGGGAACCTGCCAAACTCCCAACTGATTGATAAATTCCAGGTCAATCTGTTGCGGTTCGTGTCTACTGTCAATAAGCACGAACAGATTGCCTAGATTTTCTCTACGTACGATGTATTGTTCAATCATGCTGCTCCAACTTTTGCGCTGCTTTTGAGAAACCTTGGCATATCCGTATCCTGGAAGATCCACCAGATACCAGTCTGTGGTTTTAGCTGTATTGTTTTTAGAGGCTGAGGTAATAAGAAAATGATTAATTAGCTGTGTTTTCCCGGGGGTTGCGGAAGTTTTGGCCAAGTTTTTTTTGTTACACAACATGTTAATCAGCGAAGATTTACCCACATTGCTTCGGCCGATGAAAGCGTATTCGGCTTTATCCGGTGGAGGACATTGCGTGTAATTGGCACTACTTTTTACGTATGTCGCTGAAATAATTTGCATAATAGGCGCTGATTGGAATGTGTAAGATATACAATTTTTGAAAGGATAAGTTCAGTATACACATCAAAGGTGTGTTTTTGGTTAAAGGGAAGGTCTTAGCCGTACGTGAAATGGAATTTCAATATGCTTCTTACTCCCTTCCAGAATCAGTCGTGCAGCTTCTTCACCCATCAACTCAAAATCAGTGGAAAATGTAGTAATGCCCTGCAATATCAGTTTTTTAAGTGGGGTTTCATTATAACTAATCACCCCTATATCTTTTCCTATTTTTAATCCGATTTCTTTTATTTTTTCAATTAAGATAACGAGATCATCTTCCATAAGACAGATGTAGGCAGTACCTTTCTGAATCTTCTCTCGCTGTATATTGTGCACCACCGATGCAGAAAATCCGTAATTGGTACAAAACTTTCTAAACCCTTTGCGGATTTCATCGGGGAAATAAGTATATGCCGGTATGATGATTTTTAAAGTGTCATACTTTTTTAGTGAAGCAAGTGATTGCTCCAATGCCGAATAGATATCTTTTTCAAAATTTTCATACACGGCACTGCAGTCTGCGCTTACACCGGGTACCAATTTGTCCAACAATATCAGTTTCTCTTTTGGGATTGTATTAAGGATTTCGTAAGCATTGGCCCCACTTTCTAGAAAGTGAGCGATGATAACATAATGTGTGTAATGCTTGCCGGCATTGGTAAGGAGGCGCTTGAACAGATTAAAATCGTTATTGTATATATAGAAATCAATAACGGCATTATCTCCCAGTGTTCTTACAAAAGCATCGTAAATGATTTTCTTATGCGTGCTTAGTTTGTTAAATAAAAGAAAGACTTTAATATCGCTTTTAACCTCACTGTTTCTGACATAATAACCTTTGCCAGGAACGGAGCCCAGTACGCCTAATTTTTTCAGATATTTGTATGTTTTTTCGGCTGTATCCCGCGAAATGTCCAGCTCAAAACTCATCTCGTTGATGGAAGGCAGTACATCATCCTTTTTTATTTTGCTGGTAGCAATGGCCTTAATGATGGACTGCGCCAGTTGCAGATATTTGGGCGTGGACGAAAGCACATCCAGTTCTATATACTTGAAAAAGTCTTTCATTAGCGCAGGCTTTTGTGTAATTAATGCAAATATAGTCACGTACTACAGCGAAGCATAAAGTAAATTAAAACAATCTGCAATTAAAAATCTACCACTCGTCCGGCCCTAACCCCTATCTTTGTGGCTATGCCGTCACAGCCGCACGACCATATTATTCCTTTCGAAGAATCTGCGAAGAGTAAGAAAGAGCAGGTTGCCGAAATGTTCGATAAAATAGCCGGAAAGTACGATTTTATGAATCGATTTCTTTCGGCTAGAACTGATGTAAGCTGGCGCAGAAAAGCCATAAAGGCCTTAAAACAATACCGGCCTCAACATATTTTGGATATTGCTACCGGTACCGGCGATATGGCCATTATGGCTATGCAGATGTTGCAACCGAAAAAAATTACCGGAGTGGATATCTCTGCACAGATGTTGGAGGAAGGACGTAGAAAAATAGAAAAATTGGGATTGTCTTCGCAAATTGACCTGCAACTAGGCGATTCTGAAAATCTGCAATTTGCAGATGATTCTTTTGATGTAGTGATGGCAGCCTTCGGAGTACGCAATTTCGAAAATCTGGAAAAGGGCCTTTCAGAAATGCGACGCGTATTAAAACCTGGTGGGCGCTTATGTATTATTGAATTTTCCCGTCCAAAGCCGGCTTTTATCAATAGCCTTTATCAGTTTTATATGGGCAATATTGCTCCACAGATAGCTAAATTGTTTCATCAAGATAAAAAGGCCTATCAGTATCTGAACCGGTCAGCCAATGCTTTTCCCGAGAGAAAAGACTTCACGGCGATTTTATCGCAGGTAGGATTTGTGCAGCCCGATTATAGGGCACTGACATTCGGAATGTGTTGTATTTATTCGGCAACCAAGTAAATTGAGTTTTTTGTATAGAAAAAAGAGGTGTGATGCCACACCTCTTTTTCATGTATCGAGATATTTTTATTTCAAAGCGATTTTAAGCACATCTTCCATTTTGTCAACATAATGGAAGGTGAGCCCCTTGATAAATGCTTGCTCTACTTCCCCCACATCTTTCTGGTTTTGTGAACACAGAATGATTTCCTTTAGTCCGGCACGTTTAGCGGCTAGTATTTTTTCTTTAATGCCACCTACAGGCAACACCTGTCCGCGGAGTGTGATTTCGCCAGTCATGGCTAGGTAAGGCTTTACTTTTTTGCCTGTCAATACCGATGCTATAGCGGTCATCATGGTGATACCAGCGCTGGGACCGTCTTTAGGAGTGGCACCCTCTGGTACGTGAATGTGAATGTTTTTCTTTTGAAAAAGAGATTCGTCTATCTTATACTTTTTGGCATTCGATTTCAAATAAGTGAGTGCTGTGGAGGCACTTTCCTTCATCACATTACCCAGATTACCGGTAAGGCTTAGTTCGCCTTTGCCATCACTGAGGCTGGTTTCGATAAACAGAATATCGCCTCCTACATAAGTCCAAGCAAGTCCCACCGCCACACCGGGAATATTTACGGCCTTATAAATATCATTATTGAACTTGGGTTTGCCCAAGATCTGTCCAACTTCTTCAATGCTTAAAGAAGTGGATAATTTTTCGTTAAGAGCAATTTTTTTAGCTCGGTTACGCATGATGGCTGCCAGCACCCTGTCCAGCTCACGTACACCGCTTTCGCGAGTATAGTCCGAAATCAGTCTTTCTAAAACCTTGTCACTGATTTTAAAGCTATTTTTGGCAATACCATGTGCTTCTTTTTGTTTGGGTATAAGGTGTCTTTTGGCAATTTCGATTTTTTCTTCCACTGCATAACCGCTTAGGTCGATAATCTCCAGTCTGTCGCGCAGGGCCGGCTGTATGTTCTGCAGATTATTGGCGGTAGCAATGAACATTACCTTGCTGAGGTCGTATTCCAGTTCCAGGTAATTATCGTAGAATGCATTGTTTTGCTCAGGGTCCAATACTTCCAGAAGAGCACTACTGGGGTCGCCACGAAAATCATTACCCACTTTATCAATTTCATCTAGCACAATAACCGGGTTACTGCTTTTGGCTTTTCTTAAGGATTGCAAGATACGGCCAGGCATGGCTCCTATATAGGTTTTTCTGTGCCCCCGAATTTCACTTTCATCATGCAGCCCACCCAAGCTCAGGCGTACATATTTGCGTCCTAAAGCATTAGCAATACTTTTTCCTAAGGATGTTTTACCAATACCGGGAGGCCCTAAAAAGCAGAGAATAGGGCTTTTCATATCGCCTTTTAGCTTCAGCACTGCCAGATATTCCAAAATTCTTTCTTTGATTTTGGTCATGCCGTAGTGATCCTTATCGAGAATCTTTCGGGCATTTTCCAAATCGTAATGGTCTTCGGTATATTCTTCCCACGGAAGGTCGAGCATCAGGTCGATATGATTGTACACCACCGAATAGTCGGGGGTACCCGGATGCATGCGTTCCAGCTTTTCGATACCTTTTTGGAAGGCTTCTTTTGCAGCTTCAGGCCATTTTTTGGATTCGGCCTTTTTCTGCATTTCTTTTATTTCCTGAGAATTGGGGTCGCCGCCCAGTTCTTCTTTAATACTTTTCAGCTGTTGTTGCAGGAAATACTCTCGCTGCTGTTTGTCCAGCTCGGTGCGTGTTTTATTGGTGACTTTATTTTTCAGTTCAACAAATTGCAGTTCTTTTTGCAAAATCTGCATCAGCTCCACTGCTCTTTGCTTGATATCCGATAGCTCCAGCAACCGTTGTTTTTCCTGTAAAGAAGTATTCAGATTACTGCTGACAAAATGAATCAGAAATACCGGGCTCTCGATATTTTTAAGAATAAGCGTTGCCTCGGAGGGAATATTAGGGGACTGCTGAATAATATTTCCCGCAATATCCTTTATATTGGAAATATAAGCTTCAAAGTCAGGATCATCAGGAACCGGATTTTCTACAATCTTGGTTATTTTGGCCTTGAAGTAAGGCTCGGTAGCAGTAAACTCATCGATGGTGAACTTATTGCGGCCCTGAATAATTACCGTAGTGCCTCCGTCGGGCATTTTGATGAGCTTAATAATTTTAGCCACAGTACCGGTGCGCACTAAATCTTCGGTAGCGGGATCTTCGATATTGAAATCTTTCTGTGCTACAACACCAATATACTTATCTCCTTTGTAGGACTCATTTACAGCTAGAATGCTTTTATCGCGACCTACTGTGATAGGCAATACTACCCCCGGAAATAAAACCGTATTTCTTAAAGGCAACAAACCAATCTCATCAGGAATATCATCCAGGTTCTCATTGGTATCGTTTTCGTTAAGCGGTAATATTGGCATGAAGTCCATGTCATCTTCGGGTTTCAAAAACACTTTATCAAATTGCATTATATAGTTTTAAGAGACAAAATGTCATTTCTTGTATCAAATACATCCGTTGGATGTACAAGAAATGGATAGCTTAATAATTGGCAATATTAATGCCACCTAAGAATTTCACGAAAACTTGTCGTATAAAAATTTTTAGGTGGCATTATTACAGGTGCTCAGCACAAAAGATGGGAGCCAAATATATCTAACTTATTAAAAAGCAAGCCCTAAGCTTAGCTGTAGTGCCTGATGTTTCCATTTGTCTTGATTTGTGGCATCACTTACATCGTGCAGACCGATTACATAGCGCGCGCCCACTCTCAGTTTGTTTAAGTGTACATTAGCACCTCCTACGAGGGAGAAGTCTCCTTTTTTGAATGCATCCTCGCCATTTTCAAGCAGATTTTTTTCTTTGTTGATTTTTATGCCGAACTGAGGGCCGGCTTCGATGTGTAACGGTCCTACCAATTTCATATTCAGTAAAATGGGAATTGATAGATAGGTAAGTTTCGCTTTCAGCTGGTGGTTTTTAAAGCCGGGAAGCGTATGTGTAAAAGAGGAATCGGTAGTGGAGGTTGTCTGAGAGAGTAATACCTCGGGATTAATGCTGAAGCGATCCGCGATACCTATTTCAGCAAAAGCTCCCACCAGATAGCTATATTTAAATTCTTCTTTGAAACTTTTACCGGTGATTTTACCGGCATTCACACCGGCTTTTACACCCACATGAAATTGTGCGTTAAGATTAGAACATACAGCAAGGGCTAAGAGAGCTAGAGATGTGAATAAAAATTTGCGATTCATTTTGTTTAACGTTTAAAGGTATTAATAACAAGTTTAAAGGTTCATCACAATTAGTTTCTGAAACAGACACTATTTTTTTAATAAAAAGCGGGCAAAAATACATTGTTTTTCATTTCATTATACAAGCTCTATGACAGTAATTTCAGGGAGAATACCTACTCGTCCCGGATAACCGATAAAGCCGTACCCCCGGTTTACATAGAGTTTCTGATGTCGGTGCTCGTATAGTCCCGCCCATTGCTTATACACATATTGTACCGGACTCCATCGAAAGCCGGGAACTTCCACTCCGAATTGCATACCATGTGTGTGACCACTGAGTGTGAGATCGATATCAGTGTATATGGTATTCACTTCCTTGTCCCAGTGGGAGGGGTCGTGGCTCATGAGAATTTTGAAAGGATACTGTTCTGCTCCCTTTATGGCTTGTGCTAGACTGCCATAAGAATGAAAATTGCTTTTCCCGCTGATATTCTGTACGCCTATGAGGCCTATGGTGGCTCCGTCTTTCTGAATGGGAACATGCTCATCTAATAATAAGCGCCAACCCATTTCTGCTTGAATTTTTTTCAGATTTTCGAGGTTCTGAGCTTTTGCGGTGGCACTTTCCCATCTTTCATAGTCGCCGTAATCATGATTGCCTAATATGGAAAAAACACCCAGGGGGGCCGACAGTCGACTGAAGATGTTTTTATATGCGCCTACTTCATCGCTGCGATTGTTTACCAGGTCTCCCGTAAACAGAATGATATCGGGTTTTTCATTTAGAATTAAATCCACGCCGCGATTGACTGCTTTGTAGTTGGTAAAACTTCCACAGTGAATGTCAGAAATTTGTACAATTTTCAACCCCTTAAAAGGTTGGGGTAGGTTGTCAAAATGGAGTTGGATTCTTTTTATCTGATAGTTGTATTTATTAGAAAGTCCGTAAATAAAGGAGGTAAAAAGCCCTCCTCCTGCAATCAGTCCCATCCAGCTTAGAAAAGCCGAACGAGAGATACGATCACCGCTGCTGCCGGCGAGCTCACTGATTTCATTTTTGACGGAAAATAACTTCCCGGCTATCCATTGCAGAGAGCGCCTCAGATCGTCTACAAAAAAGAATAAAGCCGTAACAAGTTTGCCGAGGAAAAGGGCAAAAACCAACATAAAAAGGGTGTTACGGAGTAGCTTATTGTGCTCATTTGCCTGAATATGCGGCAATAGGAGAATGATACTTACTGCGATGGCGGATACACACCAATATATGAGCGCGAAAATGTTTCGCCCTCGGGGAGAGGTGATGTTGAAAAAAGTTCGGGTGGCCCAGAATACATACAGGTCCAGCGACAGCATAAGGACAATCAAAATCCACCAATAAGGGTTATTGCGCATATCAGTTTAAGAATTTTCGAGTTCCAAAGCTAAGGAGTAAAATAGCAATTAAGTTGTTAAACCTACTAAATCTGATATCTATATCCATTCATGCATCAAAAACTTTACATTTGCGTTTAACCGTGATGGATTTTCCTTGTAATCACAAACTTTTATGGCAAAAATTATAGGAGTTGCAAATCAAAAAGGCGGTGTAGGTAAAACCACAACCGCTATCAACCTCGCCGCAAGTTTTGCTGTGCTGGAATATAAGACTTTGTTGGTAGATGCTGACCCTCAGGCCAACAGTACTTCGGGAGTAGGGTTCGACCTGCAAAATATCACGCAGAGCTTATACGATTGCATGGCCAATCAAACACCTGCGAGCAGTGTTATTCTGAAAAGTGATATTCCTAATCTTGATATCATTCCTTCTCACATCGATTTGGTAGGGGCGGAGATTGAAATGATTAATTATCCTAATCGTGAAATGGTGATGAAGGAGCTCTTAAGCGAGGTGCGCAAGGAGTATGACTTTATTATTATAGATTGCTCTCCATCACTGGGATTGATTACGGTAAATGCGCTTACTGCGGCCGATTCGGTTGTGGTGCCGGTGCAGTGTGAGTTTTTTGCCTTGGAAGGACTGGGGAAATTGCTCAATACTATCAAAATTGTACAAAGCCGACTGAATACCGAACTTAAAATAGAAGGTATTTTGATGACGATGTACGATGCGCGGCTGCGTCTTTGTAATCAGGTGGTAAATGAGGTGCGCCGTCATTTTGACGATTTGGTATTTAATACCATCATCCATCGAAATTCGAAACTGAGTGAGGCGCCCAGCTTTGGAAAGCCCGTTGTGTTGTACGATGCGAATAGTAAGGGGGCTTTGAACTATCTGAATCTTGCCAAAGAAATTTTGCAGAAAAATAATATGACAAAAATTCCCAATGAGGAGAAAATCTTAGAATAATCTGCAGGGGCTTTAAAATAAATTACGTAATAACTGATGGCTACACAGAAATCAAATAAAGATGCATTAGGAAAGGGTATCCGGTCTTTGCTGGGGAGTATTGACGCAGAATTGAAGAGTGGTGCTGGCGAATTGAAGAAAACAGTTGTAGAGGCAGCAACCAGCATATCAAAAATTCCGGTTAACGATATCGAAACCAATCCTAAGCAACCGCGTACCGATTTTGATGAGAAGGCGTTGCAGGAGCTGGCAGAATCTATTAAAATACATGATGTGATTCAGCCGCTGACGGTTTCCAAATTGCCGAGTGGCAAATACAGATTGATTGCGGGGGAGCGTCGTTTGCGTGCATCGAAACTAGCAGGTCTTAAAGAAGTCCCTGCCTATATACGTCAGGCTGATGATGCCCAACTGTTGGAGCTGGCTTTGTTGGAAAACCTGCAGCGCGAAGACCTCAACGCTATGGAAATAGCCCTCAGTTATAAGCGCATGATGGATGAGTTATCCTACACGCAGGATCAAGTGGCCGAGCGTATGGGGAAAGACAGAAGTACGGTGGCCAATTTTATCAGGCTATTAAAACTGCCACCGGATATACAGCTCGCGGTAAGGAATAACGAAATCAGCATGGGACATGCACGGGCGTTGATTAATGTAGATACTGTCGACCGTCAGTTATATATATTTAAGGAGATCAAAGAAAAAGGTTTGTCAGTAAGACAAACCGAGGCGCTGGTGCGCAATCTATATAAGGAGTCGGGTAGTAAAAAGAAGCCGTCCAAAAGCAGTCTGTCTTCTCCTTTCCAGCGTATTGAGGATAAGCTGGCCGAAAGATTCGAAACACGTGTTAAGCTGAAGCATAATTCCAAAGGTTATGGTCAGATAACGTTTGATTATTATTCAGTAGAAGAACTCAATAAGCTACTGAACAATTTTAACGTCACGATAGATTAATCTGTACTTTATTTGCTATATGCAACTTTTTAGAAGATTCTTTCTGTTTGTTTTGCTGTTAGGTAGCTGTTGCGTTAGCAATGCTCAGACAGATACAACTGCTGTTGAGAATCCCAAAGATAGCATCACTATATCAGAAGAAAGTAATCTTGCCAATATAGTAGCTGATAGTTTGAAGCCCAAAGGCCCTAAAATGAAAAGACCCCGCGATGCCGCCCTCCGCTCGGCTATCTTACCGGGATGGGGACAAGTATACAACAAGAAAATTTGGAAAGTGCCTATTGTATATGGTGCATTGGGAGGAACAGGGGGCTATTTTTTGTACAACCGTAAATGGTATAGGGAGTATAGGGATGCAGTGCGCATTATAACTGAACTTACCTCGCCCAACGGCTCTAAAGACTCTACTGCTTATCTTTCCATGAACGAAAATATTCGGAAATGGTATGAAAGAAATCAGGCAGGTGGATTGGAGACGCTGAGGTTTTACAGAGATGATACTAGAAAAAAACTGGATTACTCTTTCTTATATTTTCTGCTGGCTTGGGCATTGAATGTGGTGGATGCTACCGTAGATGCGCATTTGCAGCAATTTGATATTTCTCCTGATATTACTTTTCGTGTGCAGCCGGGGTACAGTGAGATGGCACGAACGAGCGGCATCAGCCTGGTTTTACATTTTAAATAAAAATACAATTTGGAAGTACAATGAAAATAGCACTGATTGGATACGGAAAAATGGGCAAGGCCATAGAGGAAGTGGCCTTAGAGAGAGGACATGAAATCGTCCTGAAAATTGATGAAAACAATTTGTCCGATTTCAATAAGGAGAATATTGATAAGGCAGACGTGTCTATAGAATTT
This sequence comes from Niabella digestorum, assembly GCF_036409055.1. Lineage (NCBI taxonomy): Bacteria > Pseudomonadati > Bacteroidota > Chitinophagia > Chitinophagales > Chitinophagaceae > Niabella > Niabella digestorum. The sequence goes on from NZ_JAZGLY010000002.1 coordinate 106,116, forward strand.
ACCGGACCTCATGCCGCTTATGATAATTTGGTAAAGTTGTTCACTTTTGGGGCTACGGTGGTGAGTGGCTCTACCGGCTGGTTAGATAAACTACAAGAGGTGCAAGCGCTTTGCAAGGAAAAAAATGCTGCTTTTATTTATGCAAGTAATTTCAGTGTGGGAGTGAATCTGTTTTTTGAGCTGAATAAAAAACTAGCGCAGCTGATGCATCCACATAAACAATACACCGTGACCATGGAAGAAATTCATCATACACAAAAAAAAGATGCCCCCAGTGGTACGGCAATTACTCTGGCAGAGGGAGTTTTGGAAACGTACAAAGAATTGGACGGCTGGGTGAATAGTGAGGAGCCTCAGCAGGGTAAATTGCAAATTGTAAGTAAACGCATTGACCCGGCACCAGGAACGCATACTATTAAATACACTTCAGAAATCGATGATATCGTTATAATACACGAGGCACACAATCGTAAAGGCTTTGCTTTGGGAGCGGTGGTAGCAGCAGAGTTTTTAAATGGTAAGAAAGGTATTTACACCATGAAGGAAGTGCTAGGCCTTTAGCGCACTCAGTTGTGAGAAATAAAAAAGAACCTCATCTTTAACGGATGAGGTTCTTTTTTATTATGGGGAAATTATAATAGCCTATTCTTGACTGATGTGGCCAACTCTATAAAGGCCTTTTTACTCGCTTCGTCATCGCTTACCATGGCGGGAACACCAATATCTCCGCCTTCACGAATATTTTCTATTAACGGGATTTCTCCTAAGAAGGGTATTTCATATTCTTCGGCCAAATTGCGGGCACCGTGCTTACCAAAAATGTAGTATTTCTGGTCAGGAACTGCATTCGGCGGAATGAAATAGCTCATGTTTTCTACAATACCCAGTATCGGTGCATTTAACTGGGCTTGTCCAAACATGGCAATTCCTTTTTTCGCATCGGCCAAAGCTACATCCTGGGGTGTCGAAACGATAACTACACCGGATACGCTAATGGTTTGTAGTAAAGTGAGATGAATATCGCCGGTTCCCGGTGGCATATCAATAACCAGATAATCTAGGTCGCCCCAATCTACATCGGTAATAAACTGTCTGATAGCACTGCTAGCCATTGGCCCGCGCCATACCACAGCCTTGTTGTCATCTACCAGTAATCCTATACTGAGCAGTTTGATGCCAAATCTTTCTAGGGGTACAATCATGCCTTTGCCATTTATGTCGCGCATCATGGGACGTTCGCCTCTTACGCCAAACATGATGGGGACACTAGGACCATAAATATCGGCATCCATCAGGCCCACTTTCGAGCCATCTTCAGCCAATGCAAGCGCCAAATTAGCGGCTACCGTGCTTTTCCCCACACCTCCTTTACCACTTACTACCGCAATAATTTTTTTAACCCCGGGTAGCGGACTGGTATTTTGTTCGTAAGTGCTTTGGGGAGTAGGCTTGGGCGTAAATCCGATTTTGATGACAGCGTCTTTGCTCACATGGTCCTTTATAGCCTTAATGGCTTCGCTTTTGACCTTTAATCGTATATCGGCGTCATCGGTAGGTAAAATCAGGTTAAAAGATATATAATACTTTTCTATGGCCAAATCTTGTACACAACCTGCAGTAACAATATCTTGACCATTTTCGGCTAAAAGCACGTTTTTCAATGCATTCAGTACATTTTCCCTCGTCATTCTTTAAAGCTTATGTTAAATTCAAATATAAATCGTAATCTTAACATCTGTAGGAATAAATTGTTGCAATATTTAAAGCCTGAAAACTTAATTTTGGCACGGTGAATAAGATATTTCTCTTTTTAATTGGTTTTTTATTTTTCGGTATTACGGTTCATGCGCAGTTTGAAAAAGCCAGGGACTCGGTAGTTCAGTTGTATGGGGTGGTAATGACCGCTGACAGTCTGGAGGCTATTCCTGCGGTAAGTATTACAGTAAGAGGCACTAAGCGCGGTACCATTACTAATAACGACGGTGTATTTTCCATTGCCGTTCTAAAAGGGGATATTATCGACTTTTCTCACGTTAGCTATATTGGTGGTTCGGTAAAAGTACCTGATACCTTAAGAGGTAATCAGTATAGTATTATAAAAACATTGGTGCGGGATACGGCCTATCTTCCCGTAGCAATTATCAAACCCCGTCCTACACCAGAACAGTTCGCCCGCGACTTTTTAAATGTGAAGGTGTCGGAGGATGAAATCGAAATTTTGCGTAAGGCCAATACACCTGAAGCCCGAAGCGCTTATTTGGCCAAATTGCCCTATGATGGTCGGGAGGTTACAAACAGACAGCTGGATAATGTATTTCAGCGAGCACGCTATCAAGGGCAGGTGCCTCCTATGAACATTTTCAGCCCTGCTGCTTGGGCTGAGTTCATTAATGCCTGGAAAAGAGGCGATTTCAAGCGTAAGAAATAAAATACCCTTGGGTTATAGCCCTTTCAATACTTTCTTAATTAGCTCCTCAAGTTGAATGTCGGGTTCTGCTTGGCAGATGCGGATAATATGTTGCTCTGCAGCTTGACGATTGATACCTAGTGCTTGTAATGCATCTAACGCATCCTGTCTCATGTTGCGGGTATTGGAAGCACTAGTAGTTTCGGCAGGAATGATATTCTCAGTAGGTTGTTTCCCTATTTTATCTTTTAGCTCCAAAACGGTTCTTTCGGCTGTTTTCTTACCAATGCCTTTAATGCGTTCCAAGGCTCGGCTATCTCCGTTAGCTATGGCCTGAGTAATTTCGAAAGGCTTCATGTAAGATAGAATCAAACGTGCCGTATTGGCACCAATGCCGGACACACTCAGCAGCAGCTTGAAGATATTTTTCTCCTCTATATCGGCAAATCCGTACAAAAGATGAGCGTCTTCCTTGATTAGCAAGTGGGTATACAGGAGTCCGCTTGACTGTCCTTGTATTTGCGAATAAGTGTGGAGGCTGATATGTACTTCATACCCAATACCCTGAACATCAACTATTACGGAAGAAGGGGTGATGTCGATAAATGAACCTTTCAGATAAGCTATCATAAATACGAATGTAAAATTGAAAATTGAATTTTAAGAATTTAAAATTCCACTACCTTTGGCATCCTTAAACAGTGACTAACAGTTTTTGTTAAATATCTGGGGCTAATTTTTAAACTAAATAGATGGCAACAAAAATTACGGCTGCAATAACTGCAGTGAGTGGATATGTTCCTGAAGACAAGCTTACGAACTTTGATTTAGAGAAAATGGTGGAAACCAGTGACGAGTGGATACGCACCCGCACTGGTATTGAGGAACGTAGAATTTTAAAAGGCGAAGGAAAGGGCACCAGCGAAATGGTAGTTCCCGCAGTGTTGGATCTGCTAAAAAAACGAGGTATCGGCCCCGAAGAGATTGAGTGCATTATAGTAGCTACCGTAACTCCCGACATGGTTTTTCCAGCAACGGCCAATTTGGTAGCGGATAAAGTAGGTGCTGTCAATGCTTTTGGGTATGATATATCAGCTGCATGCTCGGGTTTTCTGTTCGCTTTGGTTCAGGGAGCCAGCTTTATCGAGAGTGGCCGCTACAAAAAAGTAGTTGTAGTGGGTGCGGATAAAATGAGCTCCATAGTGGATTATACCGACCGTACTACCTGCATTATCTTTGGTGACGGGGCGGGTGCGGTATTGTTAGAACCCAATGAAGAAGGCTTAGGAGTAAAGGATAGTATTTTGAAGAGCGACGGCAGTGGATGCAATTATCTTCGCTTGAAAGCGGGAGGATCTGCCTATCCGGCTTCCATTGAAACAGTTACCAACCGTGAACATTACGTGTATCAAGAGGGAAAAACCGTATTCAAGTTTGCTGTAAAAGGTATGGCAGATGTGAGTGCGGATTTGCTGGAGCGCAATGGCCTTACAGGAAATGATATTGCTTGGTTGGTACCACACCAGGCCAATCTGCGTATCATTGATGCTACTGCCGAACGCATCGGACTTCCCCGTGAAAAAGTAATGATAAATATTCAAAAGTATGGCAATACAACAGCAGCTACCATACCACTGTGTTTGTGGGAATGGGAAAAACAGCTGAAAAAAGGCGATAAGCTGGTGTTGGCTGCTTTTGGTGGTGGTTTTACTTGGGGTGCTACGTTGGTAGAGTGGGCATATTAACGCAATTGTTTAACCTCAAAACCAATATCTACTTGAGTTCAAATATTCAAATACGGAGGGCGCAAGCTTCCGATTGCGAACGTATTCTGGAACTGATACATGAGTTAGCGGTATACGAGCGGGCGCCGCAGGAAGTAACCGTATCGCTGGAGCATTTCAGAGAAAGCGGTTTTGGAGAAAAACCTGTATGGTGGGCATTTGTAGCTACCACAACTGATGGCGAAGGAAAGGAGCAAATCGTAGCTTTTGCACTGTATTACATTCGGTATTCTACTTGGAAGGGGCAGTGCATGTATCTGGAGGATTTGCTTGTAACTCAGGATATGCGGGGCAAAGGCATCGGAAAGATGCTTTTTGACCGTCTTATCGAAGAAGCTCGCGAAAAGCGATTTAAAAGACTCTGTTGGCAGGTGCTAGATTGGAATGAGCCCGCCATTAATTTCTATAAAAAATACAATGCATCTTTTGACGGGGAGTGGATTAATTGTGCTATTGAATGGTAATTCTCATTTGAAAAATAATTTATGAAAAAAGAAAAAAGCTCTGCATAAGCAGAGCTTTTTTTCAGAGGAACATAAGCAGAAGAGTTAAAACGAATAAATAGCTCCTAAAAGGAACGTTCCGGTGCTTTTAGTGCCGGCTCCATCATTTTTAGTGAAAATAGGATCCTTAGCACTGTCCAGTCGGAACTCGGGTATAATCATCAAACCGTTCACAGGTTTGATGTTGAACGATAGCGTAGTTTGTATAATAGAGGTACCAAATATTAATCCGCCTTTGTCCTTATCATCGAAGTATTCACCTCTCAGGGTAAGGCCAAATTTTTCGGTTGGGTCTACATTTACATATAATGCCGAGCCCCACCATTTTTTAGATATATCTTCAAATTGATCCACTATTTTGAGGGTGCCATCGTAACCCAGTGAGAATTTGTCACTAATAGTAGCTGTTGCAGTAAGGCCTATCTGATTATGGTTGTTACCATCAAGATCTTTACCCCCTACATAGTTCAAATAAGCATTCACGGCTTCGCCGGTTTTACTTACCTGGGCTATGATATTCTTTTTAGCAAATGAAGCGGATAGATAATCGGTGGGGTTGGTAACACCGGCCATAATACCGAAGCCGCTACCCAGTGTAAAGTCGGCTTTGATACCGGTATGAGAGAATGGTCCGTAAGAGAACATATAGCTCATGCTATAATTTCTATTATATTGAGGATCCAAAACTTCATATCCTAGGTGAGTACCCCATTTACCGGCCGAAATTCGAATATTGTCGGTGGGATTGAAGGTTACATAAGCTTGTTTAATACTTTGCAATACTGCGGAGCCATTACCAGCACCATCTGGTTCCTCGGCATAAGAAAATTCTCGTGCACGGGTACCAAAGCCAAGGTCAATGACTAAACCGGCTTTTCCTTTGGTATAGCTGGCTGTTAAGGATGCCATGCCTAACTCGATAGAATTGTGGGAATTAGTAAAGCTGGTAAAGTTGTTGATTTCTCCGGCGTTCTTGGCATTTGCAAAATTGTAACGGTAATAGACATCTACCGATCCATTAACTTGCAGTTCACCTTTTGACTCATCCGTTTCTGAGGTTTGGGCAAAAATAACCGAGGAGATCAAAAGAGCTTTGGTTGTAAGAAGTACTTTTCCCTTCATTTAATACAGGTTTAATGTTAAAAAATAAATGTTATCTGAATTTTTCATAGGATACCGGAGTATTGTTAATATATTAATATTATTACTATGTGATAAAAATTCAGATTTTATATTGATTTTTTTGATAAAAAATATAATTCTGTAACACGAATATAGAAAATTATGTCAAAAAATCTCATAATTTCTGCAAAAATATAAATATAGTTATTATTATAATGTGTATTCGTCAGAAAATGCCTTTTTAGTTCTAAGATTATCTATTGGAAGGGTAATAAAGCATTTAAAAGTGCTATATTTGCGCCCTAAAAAATTTTTATAATGGCAAATACAGCAGATATCAGCCGCGGAATGATCCTTAAACTCGATGGCAGCCTCTATTCAGTAGTGGAATTTGGCGAAAACAAAACTGCTCGTGCAGCAGCAAAAGTGTGGGCAAAACTGAAGGGGGTGGATAATAACAGAACTATCGAAAAAACATGGAATTCCGGCGATACTATTTATCCTGTAAGAGTAGAAAAAAGAAGTTTTCAGTTCCTGTATAAGGACGAAACAGGCTACAATTTCATGGATAATGAGTCCTTCGAACAAGTCAGCTTATCTGAAAATCTGATTGATGCGCCTCAGTTCCTGAAAGAGGGCCAAGAAGTGGCTATTGCTATCAATACAGAGACCGATCAACCTGTAAGTGTGGAGTTGCCTGATAAAATTGTGGTAAAGGTTACTTATACCGAGCCGGGGCTTAAAGGTGATACTGCTACGCGTACTTTAAAACCCGCCACTATTGAAACCGGAGCCACTATCAACGTTCCTTTGTTTATCGATGAAGGTGAACTGATACGTGTGAATACCAAAACCGGTGAGTACGTGGAGCGTGTTAAGGAATAATTAGGAATATATTATTAAAAGTGGCTCGGTCTCGCAATGAGCCATTTTTTATGGGGAGTAGATCAATAGGATAATAAAATACCTGTAAAATCCTATCCATTATGTGTGTGATTTACTTACCTTAGTTCATGTATTTAGTGGTATTGAATTTTATTTGTTTTTAACCCAAAACCCGTCAAATTAAAAAATATGGACTTCAGGCAAATTCAGGAGCTGATCAAGTTGATTAATAAATCTAACATTGGTGAGTTCTCTCTCGAGCAGAAGGATTTCAAAATATCGATAAAACAAAAAGAGGAACAAGTAACCCAAGTGGTATCTGCTCCTTCTCCATACCCTCTGCCCATGCCGGTAGCCCCACAGGCAGTTGCTCCGGCAGCACCAGCAGCCTCACAACCCACCAGTGCTCCTGCTGAAGAAAAACCCAAAACCGCTGCGCCGCCTAGCAATCGCACTATTATTAGAAGCCCGATGATTGGAACCTTCTATCGCAAACCTGCTCCTGATAAGGCGAATTATGTGGAGGAGGGTGATATCATCACTCCAGGAAAAGTGCTGTGCGTGATTGAAGCGATGAAGCTTTTTAATGAAATCGAAAGTGAAATCAGCGGTAGAATCGTGAAGATTCTGGTAGAGGATGCTTCGCCGGTTGAATTCGATCAGCCGTTATTCGAAGTGGAAACAGCATAATTACATTATAAGCTTATCTCATTACTTAAGAATCATCATGTTTAAAAAGATATTAATCGCTAACAGGGGAGAAATCGCGCTACGAATTATCAGGACCTGTAGGGAGATGGGCATTAAAACCGTAGCGGTGTATTCTACCGCCGATAGCGAAAGCCTACACGTAAAGTTTGCAGACGAAGCAGTATGTATTGGTCGTCCCGCAAGTGCCGAGTCTTACCTCAATATTCCCAATATCATGGCCGCCATCGAAATTACCAATGCCGATGCAGTGCATCCGGGCTATGGGTTTCTGGCTGAAAATGCAAAATTTGCTCAGATCTGCAACGACAGCAAAATCAAATTTATCGGCCCTACAGCAGAAATGATTAACAAAATGGGCGATAAAATCACCGCCAAAGAAACCATGATTAAGGCTGGTGTACCCGTTATTCCCGGAGGGGAAAAGCTGCTGAGTAGTTTGGATGAGGCCAAAGGACTTGCAAAAGAAATCGGTTATCCCGTTATACTCAAAGCCACAGCTGGTGGCGGCGGAAAAGGTATGCGTATTGTGTGGGACGAAAGTGAGCTAGAAAAAGCCTACGATACCGCTAAGATGGAGGCGGCCGCATCGTTTAAGAACGATGGCCTCTATATGGAGAAATACATCGAAGAGCCCCGCCACATCGAAATTCAAGTGGCAGGCGACCAATATGGCAACTTCTGCCACATGAGTGAGCGCGATTGCTCTATTCAGCGTCGTCACCAGAAGCTGGTAGAAGAATCGCCTTCTCCCTTCATTACCGATGAATTGCGGACCGCTATGGGCGAAGCTGCTAAGAAAGCTGCTGCAGCCATAGGTTACGAAAGCGTGGGAACTATAGAGTTCCTTGTAGACAAGCACCGCAATTTCTATTTCATGGAAATGAATACCCGCATTCAGGTAGAGCATTGCGTTACTGAGGAAGTAATCAATTTCGATCTGATTAAAGAGCAAATTAAAATTGCCGCGGGTGAAAAAATCTCCGGCCGCGATTATGTGCCCGAAATGCATGCCATTGAGTGTCGCATCAACGCCGAAGACCCTTATAATGATTTCCGACCTTCGCCCGGTAAAATTACCAACTTGCATGTACCCGGTGGACACGGAGTAAGGGTGGATAGCCATGTATATGCCGGCTATACCATACCGCCTTACTACGATTCCATGATCGGCAAGCTGATTGCAGTGGCACGTACCAGAAAGGAAGCCATCGATACCATGTATCGGGCACTGAGTGAGTATGTGATCGAAGGAATTAAAACTACGATTCCTTTCCACCTTCAGCTTATGCAGAATGATGATTTTATCAATGGAAACTTTAATACTAAGTTCCTGGAAACATTCCAGCTGAAGTAAACCGAATGAATCCAATAATCATACGTACCTGCAGATAAGCTGCGGGTATTTTCATATAGCAAGCGTTTAAGAGAAATGGCTCCTGTACGCTTTGTTTTTGGTATCTTTCAGATTTTTAACAGCAAATTTTAAAGAAGATCTTATAGAGCTTATTTTTGCAACCTTATGGCAACAGATAGTAACAGATTTCAGGCGATTATATCGCATTGTAAGGAATACGGATTTATATTTCCCAGTAGCGAAATATACGATGGATTGCAAGCTGTATATGATTACGGGCAATGGGGTGCTGAGTTGAAAAAGAATATCAGAGACCAATGGTGGAAAAGCATGACCCAAATGCACGATAATATTGTGGGTATTGATGCCGCTATCTTTATGCATCCTACCACATGGAAGGCTAGTGGACACGTGGACGGATTTAACGATCCCATGATCGATAACAAGGATAGTAAAAAGCGCTATCGTGTGGATCATCTAATCGAAACTCATGCGGATGCAATGAGGTCGCAAGGCAAAGCAGCTGAAGCCGATGCACTGATTAGCGAAATGGAAAAGCTGGATGCTGCAGGCGATCTGGTAGGATTGAAAAAATTGATTGACGACTATAATATCAAATGTCCTATAAGTGGAACGGCTAACTGGACGGATGTACGTCAGTTCAATCTGATGTTTTCTACCGAATTTGGTTCGACTGTTTCCGAAAATGCTGACGAAAATAAAGTATATCTAAGGCCCGAAACAGCTCAGGGAATTTTTGTGAATTTTCTGAATGTGCAGAAAACAGGGCGCATGAAAATCCCTTTTGGAATTGCACAGGTGGGTAAAGCTTTCAGAAATGAAATTGTGGCACGTCAGTTCATCTTCCGCATGCGAGAGTTTGAGCAGATGGAAATGCAGTTTTTTGTAAGACCCGGCACACAGCAAGAGTGGTACGAATATTGGAAAGAAGAAAGATTGAAATGGCACTTAAGCTTTGGTAATCCGGCTTCGGATTATCGTTTCCACGATCATACCAAACTGGCATTTTATGCTGATGCTGCCTGCGATATCGAGTATAACTTCCCTATGGGCTTTAAAGAGCTGGAGGGTATTCACTCTCGTACTAATTACGACTTAACACAACACGAGAAGTACAGTAAAAAGAAATTGCAGTATTTCGATAACGAAATCAATCCGGAAACCGGAAAGCCATATGGCAACTATGTTCCTTATGTAATCGAAACTTCTATTGGTCTTGACCGGATGTTCCTTTCCGTTATTTGTGCAGCTTATGATGAGGAAGATTTGAGTACTGATGGCAAACAGGATAGTCGCGTAGTATTGCGTTTTCCGGCGAAATTGGCTCCCATTAAACTTGCAGTCTTCCCGCTGCTTAAGAAAGACGGATTGCCCGAAATTGCAAGGGATATCATGGCAAAATATCGTGGAGAGTTCAAATGTTTCTACGAAGAAAAAGATGCTATCGGTAAGCGTTATAGAAGAATGGATGCTATAGGTGTGCCTTTCTGTGTAACAATAGATCATCAGACTAAGGAAGATAATACCGTTACCATTCGCTATCGCGATTCTATGCAACAGGAGCGTATCGCTATTGATCAAATCGGCGAAATCGTAGGAAAAGCGATCAAATAGTCGGATATACATCGCATTTTACCTGTCGACACTTCAATGCGGCACGCTTTTGGCGGTATATCACTAAAGCGTTATTATGAATAAAAATTATAAATACGGTTGGATAGCATTGGGACTGGTTGCTATAGCATACTGGAAGTATAAAATGAAGCCTGAACAAAAAGCTAGGCTTAAGAACAAGTTATTTAAGGTCGATAAAAAGCTTTTTGAGCAGATCTCAGATTATAAAGATGTAGTAAGACAGCCGAAAGATCAGTATCTAGCATAGTATAAAAGTAGTAAAGTGGCGAGAGCCACTTTTTTTATTGCTTTTTTGACCGACATTTGACTTTATGAGTGTGTTGTAATAGTATGCAATGGGTAAATGATGCCCAAATGCTTCTATATGTTTTACCACTACCTTTGTAGAGCTTAAATATTGCTGCTATGTCCGTAAACAAGGATTTATTCGAAAGCCCCGACTATTTTAATGTTGACGCACTGCTTACAGAAGAGCAATTGATGGTGCGTGCGGCTGTAAGAGCTTACGTCAAAAAAGAAATTACACCTATTATTGAAGACTATGCACAGCGGGCAGAATTTCCGCAGCATATTGTGAAGCAGTTAGGCGAAATCGGTTGTTTCGGTCCTACTATTCCTATCGAGTATGGGGGGGGAGGGTTGGATTATATCAGTTATGGTTTGATGATGCAGGAATTGGAACGGGGCGATAGCGGTGTACGTTCTACAGCATCGGTACAGGGATCGTTAGTAATGTTTCCTATTTATGCGTATGGTAGTGAAGAGCAGAAACAAAAATATCTCCCCAAGCTGGCTAGCGGCGAGTGGCTGGGGTGTTTCGGTCTAACAGAACCCAACTATGGTAGTGATCCCGGAGGAATGTTGACGAATTTTAAAGATGCCGGAGATTACGTTATTCTAAACGGCAGCAAAATGTGGATCAGCAATGCACCTTATGCGCAGGTGACAGTAGTTTGGGCTAAAGATGAGAGCGGCGAAGTTCACGGATTAATAGTAGAAAGAGGCATGGAAGGTTTTTCTACGCCTACCATTCATAATAAATGGAGCTTGCGGGCTTCAGCAACTGGTGAGTTGGTTTTTGATAATGTGAAAGTGCCTAAAGAAAATATTCTTCCCGGTATAAAAGGGCTGAAAGGCCCGCTCAGTTGTCTTACCAAAGCTCGTTATGGTATTGCATGGGGAGTAATAGGAGCGGCTATGGATTGTTATGATACAGCCTTGCGCTATGCTAAAGAAAGACAACAATTTGGCAAACCAATCGGGGCTTTTCAGTTGCAGCAGAAAAAGCTTGCCGAAATGATTACCGAAATTACTAAGGCGCAATTGCTCAACTGGCGTTTAGGAACTTTAATGAACGAAGGCAAAGCGACACCTCAACAGGTGAGCATGGCTAAGAGAAACAGCTGTGAGGTAGCGACAAATATCTGTAGAGAAGCTCGACAGATTTTAGGAGGAATGGGCATTACAGGCGAATATCCGGTGATGCGACATATGATGAACCTCGAGAGTGTGATTACTTACGAGGGTACACATGATATACATTTGCTTATAACCGGTCAGGATATAACGGGGTTCAATGCTTTTAAATAACAATCGGTTCATCTTATAGGAACCTTAACGAATATACGATGCGTATTTATTTGATTGGATTTATGGGTGCTGGCAAAACCTATTGGGGCCGGCAGTTGGGTCAGAAGTTGGGTATTCCTTTTTTTGATCTGGACGAACTTATTGAGGATGACGCAGGCAAATCCGTAAATAGCATTTTTGAAGAGGAGGGGGAAGAATATTTTCGCACCAGAGAAAAAGAAATTCTCTACATGGTAACTGAAAGTCATGATTCGATGGTATTATCTTGTGGAGGCGGTGCCCCCTGCTTTTTCAACAATATAGATTATATGAACCAGAAGGGGATTACTGTATGGCTGAATACACCCATCGATACCCTGCTAAGTAGGTTAAAAGAGGAAAAACATACGCGCCCTTTGTTGAAAGGCTTGGATGATGAAGCCTTAAGAGCATATATTATCAAAAAAAGTGCAGACAGGCGCATATATTACGAACGTGCCAAGATTAAGATAGATGATGATAATTTAGATCTTGATAACTTTATAAAACTAATTTTTAATGAGTAAATTATATCTTGCCTTAGGAAGTGCTTTAGCAGGTTTGGGAGTAATACTGGGCGCATTTGGTGCTCATAAGTTGAAGGAAATAATGCCTGAATCGGTATCCACTTTTCAAACAGGCGTACAGTATCAGATGTATCATGCCTTTGCATTGCTAATGGTGGGTATATTAATCGAACGCTTCCCATTCAGGACCATGAACTGGGCAGGTATTTGTTTTTTAATCGGTATTGTTCTGTTTTCCGGTTCGCTATACGCTCTTACAGCTTTAAAGGCAGGCGGTAAAGTAGGCTTGGGCGGATTGGGAATCATTACACCCATTGGCGGCCTGTTTTTCATCGTCGGCTGGATTTGTCTTTTATTATCTTTCTTTAAAAAGTAAAAAAACATTTACTAGGATGTCTCAATAAGGTTTTTGAGCCGGAAATAGCGATTGTCAATATATACATCAAATCCATAATGGTTCATACAACCTTATTATCTTTGTTCTATGGCGAATAAGAGCAAATCGAAGAGTAAAAAAACAAAAGCCGGATCGAAGAATACAGTAGCCGATTTTAAAACTGAGCAAGAAGCAAAGATTCAGTTAAAACAATTGGCTAAAGACGAGCGCACCTGGAAGATAGTGGGTTTGACATTTCTGTTGGTTTCTATTTTCCTTGTTATATCATTCGTATCCTATTTCTACACTTGGAGGCAAGATTTTGTTCTGGCATCTAAGGGTGCTGGTATTCTGCTGGAGCCCGATATTACCGCTGAAAATCTTTTGGGTAAATCAGGTGCTCTAGTTGCGCATCTTTTTGTATACAAGCTGTTTGGTGTAGCTTCTTTATTGATTTGCACCTTTTTCTTTGTGGTAGGAGTAAATCTGATGTGGCGAAGAAAGGTATTTTCCATCTGGCGCAATCTGAAATATGTTACGCTAGGAATGCTTACCGTGTCCACTATTCTAGCATTTATTCTTCGCAAAGAGGAGTTTAGTTGGGGCGGAGGTGTAGGTAATGTTATTAGCGACTGGTTGCAGTCCTCTCTAGGCTTTATAGGAACATCAGCTATATTATTATTGATAGTGATTGCTTATTTCGTTTGGCAATTCAATCCGGCCTTCAGCTTCCCTAAAAAATTAACGTCCGCACCAGCTCCTATTCCATTGGAACCTGAATTGGAGGAAGATGTGGCTCCTGCTACTGAGCTGCCGGAGCATGATTTTATAAAAGAAACTCAGGAGGTAGCAGAACAAGAAGCATCTACGGCCAAGTTAATAATACAGGATGAAGTTGAAAGAGAAAAGCCCCAATTGGGACTTATTGAAAAAGATACATTGCCCGTTAAAGAGGAGGAAAAAGGTTTTGAACGCATTACTGTGTTAAAGCCTGAAGCCAGAATCGATTTTGAGCCTGAGCAAGCTGAAGAAAAGAAGGAAAAGAAAGTATCTAAAACTCCAACCTCTTCTCCCGAAGAGGAATTGAAATTAGAAATCAACTCAGCTCCTCTTCCTGAAACTGCTGAAGAAGCCAAAGTATCTACAACGCTGCCCAACAGTGGGAATAAACCTTACGAACCTACCTTGGATCTTAGAAATTATAAGTTCCCTACACTGGATTTGCTAGAATCTTATGGTAGTGAAAAAATTGAGCAGGATCCGGTAGAGCTGGAGAATAATAAGAATCAGATCATCACTACGCTCCGTAATTATGATATCGAGATACAACGCATAAGCGCCACTATTGGGCCTACCGTTACTTTATACGAAATAGTGCCTGCTGCAGGAGTACGTATTTCCCGCATCAAGAATCTGGAAGATGATATTGCTCTAAGTCTTTCCGCACTGGGCATTCGTATCATTGCGCCTATTCCGGGTCGAGGAACTATCGGTATTGAAGTACCTAATGCTCGTAAGACTATCGTGAGCATGAAAACCCTGCTGGCGTCGGAGAAGTTCCAGAAGTGTAATTACTCGCTGCCCATTGCATTAGGGAAAAAGATCGATAACGAGAACTTTATTGTAGATCTTGCAACGATGCCACACCTGCTGATGGCCGGGGCTACAGGTCAGGGTAAATCGGTAGGTATTAACACAATACTGGTATCGCTTCTATACAAAAAGCACCCGTCGCAGTTAAAGTTTGTGCTGGTGGACCCCAAAAAGGTAGAATTAAGTATTTATAGTCATATCGAAAGACATTTTCTAGCCAAGCTTCCTAATGAGGAAGATGCGATTATTACCGACACCAAGAAAGTAATCAACACCCTCAATGCACTTTGTATTGAGATGGACAACCGCTACGATTTGCTTAAAGAAGCTGGTTGCCGTAATATTAAAGAGTACAACGCTAAGTTTGTTTCCCGCAAATTGAATCCTGAAAAAGGACATCAATACCTGCCGTTTATTGTATTGGTAATTGATGAGTTTGCCGATCTTATAATGACTGCCGGTAAGGAGGTAGAAATGCCCATTGCACGTCTGGCGCAGCTCGCACGTGCGGTAGGTATTCACCTAATTATTGCCACTCAAAGACCATCCGTGAACATCATTACCGGTACCATTAAGGCAAACTTCCCGGCCCGTGTAGCTTTTAAAGTAAGTAGTAAAATAGATAGCCGTACCATATTAGATACTGGAGGAGCCGAACAGCTGATCGGAAAAGGCGATATGCTCATCAGCCTTAACGGTGAAATTGCCCGATTGCAGTGTGCTTTCGTGGATACCCCAGAAGTAGACAGGGTGGTAGAATTCATCGGTTTTCAGGAAGGTTATCCGCAGCCATTCCTGCTACCGGAATATGTAGATGAAAAAGAACTCGAGAGCGGCGATTTTGATATGGGAGATAGAGATGTGTTATTTGAAGAAGCCGCACGTTTGATTGTCGCTAATCAGATCGGATCCACATCATTATTGCAACGACGGATGAAATTGGGATATAACCGTGCCGGTCGCCTCATGGACCAACTAGAAAGCGCAGGCATTGTAGGTCCCAACCAAGGCAGTAAAGCTCGTGAGGTGCTCATTAAAACAGAGGCTGAATTACAGCAGCACTTAGATGCTCTAGGTTATTCGAGTTAGTTTTTGTCTGATAATGAATTATTTATTCAAAATGTTAAATAATTCTTATCATACACACCTCGGCATCAAAATTGGCGTCTAATACACACAAAAAGATTTTTCCATTAAAATTTTAAAACTTGAAAATGAAGAAGTTGTTTTTTACGGTATTGGGATTATTGTTTGTAGTTCTCGGTTTTGCGCAGCAGCGAGATCCTAAGGCTAAAGCATTATTGGATGAAGTAAGTGCTAAGTTCAAAAGTTATAAATCGGTAATGGTAAATTTTGCCTATCAGATTAACAATTCGGCAGGCAAAGTACTATCCAAGAAAACAGGTACCGTACAAATGAAAGGTAACAAGTATATCATCGATCTGGGATCTAATAAAATTATCAGTGATGGCGAAACTATTTGGAACTACGATCCCGCGGCTAAAGAGGTTACGGTTAATAGTGCAAGTGCATCCGATAATACCATTACTCCACAGAAATTATATACAGATTTTTATAGCAAGGATTTTATGTATGCCATGCAAAAGGACGATAAGGTAGGCGGGAAAGCGGTAAATAAAGTGGTGCTGCAGCCTATTGATAAATCCAAACCTGTTTCATTGATTTATCTGGCAATTGATAAGGCTACCAAAAACATTATAGGTGCTACTATTGTTGAAAAATCTGGGAATAGATATATCTATAGTGTAAGTGATTTTAAAACCAATGTGGTAGCATCGGATGCTAATTTTACTTTTGATGCATCCAAATATCCCGGAGTAGAAGTGATTGATTTACGATAAAACATACTGAATACATAAGGGAGCTCCATATTTTGGAGCTTTTATTTTTTGTATCACACCGCATTTCTATAGTTTCGATATTGTAATGAATGTTTATGGCTGAAGATTTGATAATTCATAAAGGAACCAAGGCCGAACAATACGCTTCCTTAATTCCGCAGATTGCAGGACTTATAGAAGGGGAGCAAGATTTGGTGGCCAATT
Organism: Niabella digestorum; assembly: GCF_036409055.1. NCBI lineage: Bacteria > Pseudomonadati > Bacteroidota > Chitinophagia > Chitinophagales > Chitinophagaceae > Niabella > Niabella digestorum. The sequence continues at coordinate 122,708 of NZ_JAZGLY010000002.1, forward strand.
TGGCCAATGTGGCTGCTGCATTGAAAGGGCAATTTGGCTGGTGGTGGGTAGGTTTCTATTTGGTGAAAAATGATGAGTTGGTGTTAGGCCCGTTTCAGGGACCTGTAGCTTGTACCCGTATTCAAAAAGGAAAAGGTGTATGCGGAACTGCATGGGCACAAGCCCAAACGACTATTGTTCCCGACGTGGATCAGTTCCCTGGTCATATAGCTTGCAGCAGTGCATCAAAATCGGAAATTGTAGTGCCTGTGATTCGTGAGGGCAATGTTGTTGCTGTGCTAGACGTGGATAGCGAGCATTTAAATTATTTTGATACAACTGATCAAAAATATTTGGAGCAAATTGTATCCCTAATTCCTTTTAGCTAATGGTTACGAAAAAGATTATTGTCAGAGGAAAAGTACAAGGTGTGTTCTATCGGCAGTCCACACGTAATAAGGCCAGGGAGCTGGGTGTGAAGGGCACTGTGCGAAATCTGGAAGATGGCCAGACGGTAGAAATATACGCAACAGGTACAACAGAGCAGTTATCGGCCTTGATGGATTGGTGCCAAGTAGGTCCTCCTCAAGCTGTGGTAAACGCTGTAGAAGTATCGGACGAGCCTCTGAAGGTTTATGATGATTTTTCTATTATATAACCGCAATTTTTTACTAATTGTGGTGTCCAATAAGTTAATATGATTATTGTAATAATAAAAGATTGAAAACGTATGAAGAAAACGCTACTATTTCCTTTGCTTGCCTGTGGCATGATTGTGTATGGACAAAATGGAGATCCTCGGCTTACAGAAGTGTGGGAGCCTGAACCCAGAGTAGTAACCCCCGGAGCTACCGATAAAGATGCCCCCTCGGATGCTATTGTTTTATTCAATGGTAAAGACCTTGCAGAGTGGGAGAGTATGGATGGCAAACCTGCCAAGTGGACTGTCGAAAACGGAGTGGTTACAGTAGCTAAGGGTACCGGAGCTATTAAAACCAAAAAAGCTTTCGGCGATTGTCAATTACATATTGAATGGCGTACTCCGGCTGTTGTAAAAGGCGAGGGGCAGGGAAGAGGTAATAGTGGCATTTTTTTAATGGGATTGTATGAATTACAGGTTCTGGACAGCTATAATAACCGTACTTATAGTAATGGACAGGCAGCAAGTATTTATAAACAAATACCACCTCTAGTAAATGCATCCCGTAAGCCTGGTGAGTGGCAAACTTATGATATCATTTTTATCGCTCCGCGATTTAATAAAGATGGTAGCTTGAAATCGCAGGCCCGCATCACCGTATTCCACAACGGAGTTTTGGTACAAAATAACATGGCAATATGGGGTGCTACTCAGTTTATAGGAATAGCCACCAACAAAGCGCATGGAGAAAAGGAACCGCTAGTTTTGCAGGATCATGGCGACCCTGTGAGCTTCAGAAATATTTGGATACGCGAATTGGAATAATGGGAGCTATTCTGCCTCACACCATTGGATAAACCAAGCGTTACACATAATTATTAAAGCAGCTATAAGCTGCTTTTTCTTTTATAACAACGTTATTGCTGAACTCTCACTTAGAAGCAATGCATGAAGGAACTTTCTACAAGAAATAAAAAAGCCCGTTCGAAGAACGGGCCTATAACTTTTATAATCCTTTGTAGTAGGAAATTATATTCTAAAGTGAGCGAAGGCTTTGTTAGCTTCAGCCATACGGTGTGTATCTTCTTTCTTTTTGAAAGCAGCACCTTCACCTTTGCTAGCAGCAACAATTTCATTAGCCAGTTTTTCTGCCATGCTGCGACCGTTGCGCTCGCGGCTGTAACGAATCAACCATTTAATACTTAAAGAAATTTTTCTATCGGGACGCACTTCAGAAGGAATCTGGAAAGTGGCACCACCGATACGACGGCTGCGTACTTCCACTGTAGGAGTCACATTGGCCAATGCCTTTTTCCACACTTCGTACCCATCCTCGTTAGTGATCTTGCTCACTCTGTCCAGGGCATCGTAGAAAATAGTGAATGCGCCGCTTTTCTTTCCTTCCCACATCAGGTTGTTAACAAAACGGGTAACCAGTTTATCGTTGTATTTGGGATCTGGCGCTAACGGATGTTTTTTGGCTTGTGCTTTACGCATTATCTTTAAATATTAATTCTTTATTACTGATTTATAATTATTTACCTTTTTTAGTACCGTATTTGGAACGACTCTTCTTACGGTCTTTTACTCCGGCAGTATCGAGGCTACCACGTACGATGTGATAACGCACACCAGGTAAATCTTTTACCCTACCGCCACGAATCAATACGATTGAGTGTTCCTGCAGGTTGTGTCCCTCACCCGGGATGTATGCAATCACCTCAATTTTATTAGTCAAACGAACTTTAGCCACCTTACGAAGCGCTGAGTTGGGCTTTTTAGGTGTAGTAGTATACACACGAGTACAAACCCCACGGCGCTGAGGGCACTGATCCAAAGCTCTTGATTTACTTTTAGCTTTGATGATTTGTCTTCCTTTACGTACTAACTGGTTAATTGTAGGCATTCCTTATCCTTTATAATTTTTTGGACGGCAAAGGTAGTATTTAGGTTTGAACCAACAAAATTATTGTCAAATTTTCTCTACCACAAAATAATGCCGTTTTTCAATATGCAACTAATTAAATAAAAAGGCTCGCTGAACCACGAGCCATTCTGGCTTATAAAAGGCTGAAAATCTATACTTTTACTAACCAGCCATATTTATCCCCTAGCTTGTTTTCCTTGTAGTCCAACAACTCTTTTTTCATAGCTGCCGAGATGGTCATTTGCGCTACGTCAAACTCCATTACAAGATCCTTATACTTTAGCTCTCGCACATGGCTGATGGTGGCTGCCGTACCACAACCAAATACCTCCTTAAGTGTGCCGGCTTTATAAGCCTCCACGAGTTCGTCTATCGATACCTTACGCTCTTCCACTTTATAGCCTTTCTCTCTGAAAAGGTGTAGTAGGCTCATACGGGTAATACCATTTAATATAGTACCATCACTGAGGTCGGGAGTTACAATGGCATCGCCTATAACGAACATAATATTCATGGCGCCTACTTCCTGTACATATTTATGTTCTAAGGCATCCATCCACAGCACTTGATCATACCCTTGTTTTCTGGCTTCTGCCGAAGATAGCAGGGAGGCTGCATAGTTACCGCCTGTTTTAGCAAATCCGGTGCCTCCTGGGGCAGCGCGAGTAAATTTTTCTTCCACATAAATGCGGGCTGGGGCAGAGAAGTATGCGCCCACAGGTCCTGTAATAATTAAGAATTTGTAAGATGAAGATTCTTTTACCCCTAGTGTTTCTTCTGTTGCAAACATAAAAGGGCGTATATATAAGGACTCGTCATAGCCGGAGGGGATAAAATCCTTATCCAAGCGTATGAGCTGTTTCATTCCTTCAATAAAGATCTCTTCGGGAATTTGAGGCATAGCCATACGTTCGGCCGATCGGTTCATGCGCTTCCAGTTTTCGTAAGGCCTGAAGATGTGAACATTACCATTTTCATCCTTATGTGCTTTTTGACCCTCAAATATGGTTTGCGCATAGTGTAGGACCGATAGGGCAGGCGAATAGACTAGTGGCTCGTAGGGGCGAATTCTGACGTTTTTCCACTCTCCATTGACCCAATCAGCTTCTAGCATGTGGTCAGAAAAATATTTACCAAATCCCAGATTGTTGAAATCAACCTGGCTCAACTTACTTTCTTTCACCCTTTCTACGGGTATTTGCATCGCCTCTACCATAAAATGTTATTTTTGGATGTTATTACTATTGCGAAGATACGAACAGTATCGGTACAAAAGAGGAGCTATGAGTCTGAACAGTGTGAAACTTACGCCTTATTTGCTGACACAGCTATATCCCAATAAGCTGGTAGTGCCCGATGGAAATACATCGGCATCGCCTAAACAAGAGGATAAGCCCCAGACCCCAAGTGAAATGCCCGCTTGGAAGTTTTTGGGCAACAATGAAAAGAAGGTATTGATTGGGGTGCATTATGATAATGCCGTACATCTACCCGATGCTCAGCTGGAGTTTTTAATGCAATTGTTAAAAGCCTGCCAATTGAGCCTAAATGATGTGGCCGTTATTAATTTGAATAATCATCCGGATTACCAATATGATGAGCTGCTTCGATATTTTCAGTCACAAGTGATATTCTTGTTCGGATTAACGGCTCAGCAGTTTGGATTCCCCTTCGAAGTACCACAATACCAGATACAGCAATTTGCAAACTATACTGTATTGCATGCCCCTGCACTAGAAGTATTGCAACCCGATAAGGCTGCTAAGACCCAGTTGTGGGCGGCACTTAAAAAGATATTTTCATTATGACGTTAATTTTTGCTACCAATAATAATAATAAGGTAAAGGAAATTCGGAATGCTTTGAATGAGCGGTTTGAAATTATTAGTCTCAAAGAAGCAGGCATTGATAAAGATATCCCCGAGCCCTACGATACACTAGAGGCTAATGCTTCGGAAAAATCGCGGGTGATTTTTGAAATGACGGGGAAAAACTGTTTCAGTGAGGACACTGGTTTGGAAGTGGAGGCTTTAAATGGCGAACCCGGAGTGAAAAGTGCGAGATATGCCGACGGTGAGCCGCAATATGTCGATATAGTAGACAAGTTACTTGCTAAAATGGAAGGGCAAGACAATCGGCGGGCACGGTTCCGCACGGTGATATCGGTAATTATTGACGGTAAGGAATCCTTATTCGAAGGTATCTGTGAAGGGCGCATTATTACGGAACGCAGGGGAAACAACGGTTTTGGTTACGACCCTGTCTTTATTCCTGATGGGGCTGACAGAACCTTTGCCGAAATGGAACTGGATGAAAAAAAACTGTATAGCCACAGAGCCAAAGCATTGAAAAAACTGATTGAGTGGCTGCAGCAATCCTCGCCATCTTAATAAACGGTTCTGTTTACATACATTAAACTATTCCCTATATTTGAACAACTTTTTAAATATTTTCAAAAATTTGGAATCTACAAGCAACCATATTGTTCAAGAAAACGACTTAATAACGGGGTGCATTGAAGGCGACCGCCGAATGCAGGAAGAGTTGTACAACCGATTTGCCCCCAAAATGTATGCTGTATGTCTACGGTATGCATCAAATGCCGATGAGGCACAGGATATTCTGCAGGATGGCTTTATTAAGGTTTTCAGAAAACTGGACAGTTATAGAGGTGATGGGTCTTTTGAGGGGTGGATTCGACGCATATTCGTAAATACAGCTATTGAATATTTCCGTAAAAAGAAATACCTACAACCTGTAACCGAACGGGAAGAAAACACCATAGAAGGGAAATATATTTCGGCTTTGGATGGTTTGGCAGAAAAGGATATTCTTGATTTGATTAGTCAGCTTTCTCCCGGCTACAGAACGGTATTCAATATGTATGTGGTAGAAGGTTATTCTCATAAAGAAATCGGCGATATGCTGGGAATCAGTGAGGGAACCAGTAAATCACAACTTTCTCGAGCCAAAGCTATTTTGCAGGATCTGGTAAGAAAACATATTGAGAGTAAAGAATAATATATTTAGAAATATCAATCCATGAACAGCCTGAAGAAAATATATGATTGGGAAGTGACACCGCCGGCTGGCGCATGGAAGGCTATTGCCAGGGAACTGGACAATCTGGACTTTGAAAATAAACTATCTCAAAAACTCGAAGCCCTCGAAGTAACACCACCACCGGCTGTGTGGTCCCATATTGCTGCACAGCTGGATGAGGTGAATCAAGAAAACAAGCTTTCCAAAAAATTATATAATACAGAGGTGACTCCTCCCCCAGCCATGTGGGATAAGATTTCTCGCGAGCTGGATGATCAGGAAGCGCTGAAGGTTATAGAAAAAAAGCTGGCTCATCTGGAGGTGCAGCCCCCTGCCGGAACTTGGGCAAGTATTCGTAGTGCGCTGGATGCGCCACAACAAAAGCCTGCAGCCACTGTAGCCTCCATGGGGTATGGCTGGTTGAAATATATAGCAGCAGCTTGTTTTATCACTATTATTAGTATTACGGCCTATTTTATATTTAAGGATGAAAGTGCATCCGGCAATGCTTATACTGCTGATAATATTAGAAAAGAGCTGCCTGCGAGCAGTACTGCTTCTATCAAAAAGGCTGCTCCAGTGCCGCAGGATGCCGGTAAGGCCGCTTTGGCAGGTATTCGCACAAAGCTGGGCAATGCTTATGTTGCTTCTCAGGAAAGAAATACAGAGTTGCAGAATCGCTATATCATTCTGATGACTCCTGAAGGCAATATCGTTCGTATGTCTAAGAAAGTTAGTAATCTAGCCGACTGTATTGCGGGAGAAGATAGTAGCTGCGATGAACAGATATCTCAGTGGCAGAAGGAAATGGCTAACAATGCAGCCGTAGCTACACCTGATAATTTTCTGGATATGCTGGATATTGCTGCCGGCTCTCAAAATTAACCCTACTTCTTTAAGCAAACTTTTTAGTACAACAGCCCGTACTTTTGCCTTCAAATAGATTTTATGGCAAGAGTAAAAGTAGCTTTACCCGCACAGTTCCCTTTTTCAACGGTCATTCCAATTCGTATTACAGATTTAAACTACGGTGGCCATGTAGGAAATGATGCGGTGCTGAGTATTATTCACGAGGCACGTATGCAGTTTCTAGCTCATTACGGCTATAGTGAAATGCATTTTGAAGGGGTGGGATTGATTATGGCTGATGTTGCTATTGAGTTTAAGCACGAAGCGTTTTACGGAGATAGTATCATTGCATCAGTAGCTGCAAGCGATTTCGGAAAAGTAACTTTTGATATCTATTATAAACTAGAGAAAAAAGACGGCGATAAAATAATACCCGTAGCCTATGCAAAAACCGGGATGGTGTGCTTTGACTACGGGCAGAAAAAAGTGGTGCCCGTTCCTAACAGTATTCCGGCGCGATTGCAACAATAGTTGGTGTATTTATTGCAACGCTTTACGAATCTTTACCAGCTGCGTCAGTAAATCCTCTAGAAGATCCAAGCGAAGCATGTTAGCACCATCACTTTTAGCTACAGCGGGATTAGGATGCGTTTCGATAAAGATGCCATCGGCTCCAGCGGCGATAGCAGCCTTAGCGATGGTGCCTATGAGTTGAGGATTTCCGCCCGTAACTCCCGAACTCTGATTAGGCTGTTGGAGGCTATGTGTGCAATCCATTACCACCGGTACACCATGTTCCTGCATCCAGGGAATATTACGATAGTCTACCACCAGATCCGTATAGCCAAAACTATTACCACGGTCGGTAAGTATTACTTTTTCGTTGCCGGCTTTGTAAATCTTTTCCACGGCAAACTTCATTGCCGGACCACTTATGAACTGTCCTTTTTTAACATTCACCACCTTCCCTGTACGCGCAGCTGCTTCCAGTAAATCGGTCTGTCTACACAAAAAAGCAGGGATTTGTAGTATATCCGCATAGGTAGCCGCCATCACAGCTTCGTCATGCGCATGAATATCCGTAGTAGTAGGTATACTGTAAGTAGCCCCTACTTTTTGAAGATACTGCAAAGCCTGTTCATCTCCAATACCGGTAAACGAACTCGCACTGGTACGGTTGGCTTTCCTGTAGGAGGATTTAAAAATATAAGGAATGCCTAGTTTCTTGCATATTGCAACTACTTTGTCTGCAGTTTCCATCAGCAGCTCTTCACTTTCTATAACACAGGGGCCAGCTATCAGAAAAAAGTTGTCCTCGTCGTATGATTGTTGCTCGAAAAGGGATTTTAAATATGATTTCATAAGACAAATGTATTGAAAAAGCAGTCGTACCTGTTTTCTTATTGCAATCTTTTATAAAAAATCAGCAGGGCATTGGTCCTAAATTCTCGAGGAATATGTTTTATAAACCGTACTACCGGTTAAGGATGAGGAAACGTTTGCACAGGAACAATTTAGAGTTGGATGCTGTATTATTAATAAGTTTGCATCAAATCTTTACTATGACAAAGGAGAAAATATTAGTGATTGGGTCTTCGGGACAGATTGGGGTAGAGCTAACCTTGGCATTGAGGAAAATATATGGAAACAGTAACGTGATAGCTTCCGACTTGCGGGAGGAAAATGAACTACTAAAAGGAACCGGCCCCTATGTTGCACTGGATGTAATGAATAAGGAGATGCTGCATGTACAGGTGATTCGGCAGAACATTACACAAATTTATTTGCTTGCTGCTATTTTGTCTGCTACAGGCGAGAAAAATCCCGGACTGGCATGGCATTTAAATATGCAGGGCTTATTGAATGTGCTGGATATTGCCCGGGAAGAAAAGTTGCACAAAGTATATTGGCCTTCTTCCATCGCCGTTTTCGGGCCTACATCGCCTAAGCAGCTGTGCCCGCAGCAAACCATTATTGAGCCGACTACCGTGTATGGTATCAGCAAATTTGCTGGCGAATTCTGGTGTAATTATTATCATTTAAAGTATGGTGTAGATGTGCGCAGCTTGCGCTATCCCGGCTTGATATCGTATAAATCGGCTCCGGGAGGGGGGACTACGGATTATGCCGTAGAAATATTTCATGAGGCATTAGAGCATAAGAAGTATACCTGCTTCCTGTCGGAAAACACTTATCTGCCAATGATGTATATGCCGGATGCTATCAGGGCTACCGTAGAGTTGATGGAAGCTCCTAGGGAAAAAATTTCTGTGCATACTTCTTACAACCTCGCAGCTTTTAGTTTTTCACCTAAGGAAATTGCAGCAGCAATTAAGAAGCATATTCCTGAGTTCGAAATTACTTATCAGCCCGACTATCGGGACGCAATTGCCAACAGCTGGCCACAAAGTATTGATGATAGCGTTGCTCGTACTGATTGGGGTTGGAAACCGGAATATGATTTGGAAACGATGACAGCGGATATGATAAAAAATATTAGCCAGTTAAAACAAACATCGTAAGATATTACAACTTGAAGTTTTTTTGCTAATGGCGGTAGTATTTTATGAGTGTAAAAAAAGAGGTACAGACAAACAGTCTGTACCTCTTTTAGTTTAGCATTGATATCAATGATTAACTTCTGATTTCTCTTCGCATAAAAAGATAATAAGAAAGCGCAAAACACACCACGGTGGCAGCGGTTAATCCACTTACCTGAGGCCATACAATTAACAGGCTTTGGGTAAAGGATAATGGAGAAGGAATAGCACCTATCAACTGCTCCATGGTAAGAGGTCCTAAGCTACGCACAGAAGGCATTAGCAGAGTAGTGGTAGCATCGGAATATAGTTGTCCGGGGGACAAACGATAAAATGTTAATACCAGCTCGTTGTATGCTTGTATCTGAGCCTGTGTAAGAAAATCAGTATCGGGGAAGAATGCTCTTATGATAATATTAACTACAATCTGATAAAAGACGGTAAAGAACAACCAAATACCGATTGCTGTAAGTGCGGAGGTGGCGGCTTGTTTAAAGATTACCGATAATAGTATCGACAGGCTTAACCAGAATGCCACATACACTACACTAATAAATACAAAAGCTAGTATTCTCAGAAATTCCTGAGGTTCCATACGCACTCCGGTAATTATCAATCCCCCGCCCATCATTAACAAGGCCAGTGAAAGAAAAAGTACACTTACAACAATCAAGGCACTCACAAATTTTGAAAGCAGCAGATTATCGCGGTAAACAGGTTGTGCCATTAACCGTGTAAGGGTTCCTCCATTTTGTTCAGCGTTGATAGCATCAAACCCTAGGCTGATACCTAACAATGGCCCCAGAAAGTTGAGAAATACATGAAATGGAGGAAGTGTATTATCGGTTGTAGTTAACAGTTTCAGGTATAAGAAAAACCGATCGGGGTCGTTAATGTTGTTGACAGCATTTTTTATGTTGCTCAACGATACATACATGGATGCAAAAAAGGTAAGTACCACAAGGCCGATAAGGATCATAAATCGCCAACTGCGGATATGATCCGCCACTTCCTTGTGTACCATTATGCTGAAAGGCCCCATGTCTGTCGCTTTCTGAAATGCCTTACTGTTTTTTATGTTTTTTAAAGAAAGACCTTTGGAAGAAATTGCCGGACTTTTCATTGCTTCTTTTTTCTGTTGTACTATTTTCGAAATACTTTTCATAGATATCATCGAGTCCATATTCTTTTTTATGAACACCCATGATATCATATTTCTTCTCTACCAGAAATCGTACAATGTCGGGAGTAATATCTTGTTTGCACGTGATTTCTACTGTTTTGCCCGATAGGGCAATATGATCCACCTGCTCCCATTGTTTCAATTCCGGTTCGAGATGCCAGGGCTGTGATATTTCCTCTTTGAATGTAACAGTGGTGATAAAGCCTTCCTTATTAAATAAGTTACGCGATAGCGTATGAATGTTTCCCTCAACCAGTAATTTTCCTCCTACAAAAATGCCTACCCGATCACATACCTGTTGTACATGATGTAGATGGTGCGAGGACAACAATACAGTGAGCCCTTGCTGACGGCTGAGCTGTCTGATTAAAACCAGAAAATCTTTTACTCCGCTGGGGTCGATACCTAATGTAGGCTCGTCCAGAATGATAATTTCCGGTTCTTTTATTAACACATCGGCTAGACCCAGCCTTTGTTTCATTCCGCGTGAATAAGCAGCGGTTTTTTTGTGCATTTCATTGCCCAGCCCCACCTGTTCCATCATCTTTATGGCACGTGAACGTATTTGATTTTCAGGTATGCCGTTTAGTCGGGCTATATATTCTAAATTTTCTAAAGCCGTCATATTATCATAGAACCCTACACTATCCGGCATGTACCCTACTTTTCGTTTCACCGCAATTGGGTTATTGGTGGCATTATGTCCGCAAACAAGGGCTGTTCCGGATGTAGGTTCGGTAAGTCCCAACATCATTAAGATGGTAGTGGTCTTTCCGGCCCCATTAGGTCCCAACAGCCCGAATATTTCGCCTTTATGTATTTCTAGGTTGAGATTATCAACTGCCTTTAGCGAGCCATAACATTTTGACAAACCCTTCAGTTGTATGATAGGATTCTTCATTTGTTAATTATTAAGCTTTTAGTTCCGTCTGTAACGGAAAAAAACTAAAGAGCCTGTTGCATCAGGCTTCTGAAACTAAATTTTGTCGAAAGTTGTTTAGTCGGCCGGAATTATCTTCTTCCGTATTTGCGAATTAGATAATATACCAAGCCTATAGCTGCTAAAATTACCAGAACGCCAATCCATCCGGAGAGCAGCGATGTTTTAACGGTCATCCGAAAACTCAGTTGCGAAGTAGAATTAGAGTTTTTGGCTGTAATAGTGGTTACGTAATCGCCAGCGATGGTTTTATCTGGCACTTTCAGGCTCGCAGTTACGTCAACCGATTTACCCGGCTCGATTTCTTTGATTTTGGATGGCTCAAAAGTAGTTTCCCATCTGCTGGGATTCTGAGCGGAAAGTTCTACATCAGTCAATGGCAAAGTACCGGTATTTTTAACGGTTAGTTGAATTTCTTTCACTTTGCCAGAAGTGATTTCGTCGCTCAGTCTTCCCGAAGGCGTGGTGAGTTCCAGCGCGTAAGAACCTTTTACTACAGCTTCCAGATTCAGAACTAAGGTATCTACTGCGGAAATTGCCCTGATGGGAATTTTGTATTTGTCGGGTTTGGCGCTTGACGTAGCGTTAATTTCAATTGAAATGTCTTGAGTTTTTCCTGATTCCAGATTTAATGAAGTAACCTGGCTGCCTTCTACTTTGTAAGCGATCATCCAGCCAATAGGCAAGTCGGCCTTCAGCTCATAAATCCGAGCTTCCTTAGCTCCGTTGTGTAAAGAAGCATTGTACCGGAAGGTTTCGTTAGCTGCCGCTTCAATATTCATCAGTCTGGCGGTAAAAGAAGATTTACCATCAGCTTCTGAATTGTTGGTTTGAGCATGCACAGTAAAACTGAGAATCAGAAGTGCAAATGATGTTACAAACAGCAAGTTAGGGCGCCAATTGCGCGCACGGCCTAATAACGCTTCTGTTAACATAGTCCAATAACTAAAATTTATACAATAATAGCTTTCAAAAAATGTTGAACGAATACGTTTTCTTGTAAAGGGATGAAAATATGGCGCGCTAAATTAAAAAAATCACTACAATAACGTCAACATTTTCAAAAAAATTAACAATTGATAGATGGTAGTTTAAAAAAGTAAGCAGAGATTCCGCGCGAGATTATTTATAACCTGTTTCCCTTATTTTAGTGCTGTAACAACACACAGCTATGAGTGTATCCATAATATCCGGGGTTTCCCTGAAACCGTATAATACTTTTGGCATTGATGTACAGGCAGAATATCTGGCTCGAGCGGGCTCCCTTACAGAAGTACAGGAGTGCCTACAGTGGGTGAAGCACAAGCCTATTCCCTGCTTAGTGCTGGGCGGTGGCAGCAATATTTTGCTGACTCAATCGGTACAGGGACTGGTTATTAAAAATGAAGTTAAGGGGATTGAAAAAATATATGAGGATGAAGAATCTGTGTACTTGAAAGTTGGAGCTGGAGAAGTATGGCATCAATTTGTATTGTATTGTTTACAACATAATTATGCCGGAGTAGAAAACCTTGCTTTGATTCCGGGATCTGTGGGAGCTTCTCCACTACAAAATATCGGTGCTTATGGTGTGGAAATTAAAGAAGTGTTTCATGAGCTGACCGCCATGCATCGACGTACCGCAGAAGTGGTGCATTTTTCCCATGCTGATTGCGCGTTCGGTTATCGGGATAGTGTTTTTAAGCATAAGTATAAAAACGAGTTTGTTATTATTGACGTTACTTTTCGCTTATCTAAAACACCTCGTTTTAATATAGAATATGGAGCCATCAAACAGGAGCTTGACAAGCGTCAAATAAGTGAGCTTTCTATTCATGCGATAGCTGAAGCGGTAATGGCCATTCGTACATCCAAGTTGCCGGATCCAGCCCAGATAGGTAATGCAGGAAGTTTTTTCAAGAACCCTTCTGTTGCTAAAGAACAATATCTTGTATTGAAAGAAAAGTTCCCCGGACTTGTTGCGTATGAAAATCAGGATGGCTCCATGAAGCTGGCCGCCGGATGGCTTATTGAACAATGTGGCTTAAAAGGATACCGCAATAACGATGCAGGTGTACACGAAAAGCAAGCCTTGGTGTTGGTAAATTACGGTAACGCTACAGGGGCTGAAATATTGCAAGTTTGTAATATGGTACAGCACGCTGTAGAAGAGAAGTTTGGTGTAAAACTGGAGCCTGAGGTGAATATCATATAATTTATATATTTGCGCGCAGTTTTTTAGTCGTACCATATAATTGTCCTTAGAAAACAAAAAAATATGAAGATGAAAAAAATCATTTTAGCTATTAATCTTATCCTATTATCCGGTGTTGTGTCTTACGCGCAGAACTATATAAATGGTCGTGCGGTAAGATTTGGTTTTAAAGTAGATCCTGTTTTTGCTAATTCTTTCCGCCCTCAGGAAAATGATATCAACCGTACCGGAAGTGGTTTTGGTGTGAATTATGGTTTAATGACCGATATTTTGTTTAGTGATGGAAGAGGAGCTTTTGCTACCGGTGTAGAAGTGGCTCATGGATCATCCAAACTGGAGTATAAAACATCTAACCGCGGTTTATATGCAGCACAGGCCGAAGGTGCTACCCAAAACTATAAACTGAGACTTCAATATTTGCAAATTCCTTTCAGTGTGAAACTAAAGACCAATCAACACAGCGGGTTTCGTTTTTGGGGACAGTTCGGAACTTATCTTGGTGCATTGCTGAAGTCAAGAATGGATTACTCTTATGGTAATGTATCGGAAGCTAATGTGAATGTCATGAAAAATACCAATAAAGTTAATATGGGACTATTGGTAGGTGCCGGTGGTGAGTATCAGCTAGCAGAAAAAACAGATTTATTCTTTGGTTTAGGACTTGAAAACGGCTTCACCGATATTACCAGCAATAGAAGCTGGAATGATGGCAAAGTAGCCCTGAATCGCTGGGCCTTGAGACTGGGCGTATTCTTTTAGTAAAAAATGGAAAGCAATATAGAAAGGCTGTATTATGCAATACAGCCTTTCTTTTTATACAGTTGTTTCTGCATGAGATTGTAATACAAACGAAAATAGTGAATGCAAGCAGTCCACCACTATTTCACCTAATGGGATACTAAAAGGTATCTATCACACTGTAATGGCTTTGCCCTCTGCATAGATTTTACCCCATTCGCAAAGGTTTCGGAGAATGGGTACTAGATCCTGTCCTTTTGAAGTTAGCATATACTCTACTCCATTAGGGATAGCACCGGGGATAGGTTTTTTATAGATAATAGCGTGTCGTTCCAAGTCCTTAAGCTGGCGACTCAATACCTGATCGGAAATATTAGGGATCTCTTTTTTCAATAAATTGAAGCGATTATTACCCTCAGAGATGGAATATACAATCTGCGATTTCCATCTTCCTCCGATAATATCTATGGCTGAATTCAGCTCACATATGCGATGCAGAAAACGCTCGTTAATTGCATTAGTGGAGCTTTCCTTTCTCATATACTCACAATTTTGTGCGTTATTGTTCAAAATGGTTATCCAGAGGACCTTTGCATGAAAAATAATGCGAAATTATGAAAGTAGAAATTGAGAAAAGTATTGCTATCATTGTATTGATTTTTGCAGCACTTAACATTTATGCTCAGGATACTCTGGTTATTCGTTCAAAGTATTTAAAACAACCAGATACTGTATTAGTTTATAAACCTAGACATTCGACATCCGATCGCAAATTCCCTGTAGTATACCTTCTGCATGGATATAGCGAACATTACATGCAATGGTCCTCTATCATTAATTTGCAGCAACTGGCGGATCAATATGGTTTTGCTATCGTTACTCCTGAAGGCTTTGCAACGTTTTATTTGAACAGCCCTGTAGATCCCTCTTCGCAGTATGAAGATTTTTTCTATGAAGAACTTGTGCCCAAAATTCATCAGCTAATTCCAGTGGATGATAAAAATATATTTATAAGTGGATTGAGTATGGGTGGATTTGGGGCACTGTATCATTTCATCCGGCATACTGATTACTATAATACCGCAGCAGCCACGAGTGGTGCATTGCACATTGATCCTGATAAATTTTTAGAGTATAGTTTTGCTTTCTGGAAAAACGACCGTTTACGTCGCGACGCTGAAAAAGTATTTGGTGATCCTAAGATTTACGATTGGTCTTCTTATAAGATTATAAAATTGATAAAAGAATACCCTGATTTTAATCGTGCCTTTTTAATCGATTGCGGTATCGAAGATCCGCTCTATCCACTGACGGAAGATCTGAAGAAATATTGCGAGGTTATGAATATCCCTGTTACATTTATGCAAGCTCCCGGACGGCATGATGGTAATTATTGGCATAGTAGTATTGAATATCATTTTGTGTATTTTAAGCAGCATTTGCGAAAGGAGTGATATCATAATAAGCTATTATAGATTCTTCACTCGCTAATATTTTTTATTTTCGGGTAATTAGAGCCAATAGCATCCGCGAAAAGGATAGTAAAATATACCTAGACGAAGTTTCGTTAGAGCGGCTTTCACAAAACAATGCCTAACAAAAGGATGGTCTTAGAGATACAAATGTTAGATGTTTACAGTGGCTGATGTTTTCGCATGAAAAATTAAAGTTCAAATTATTGAGGGAAGTCTATTATGCTGCAGATACGCAAATATTTTGAAGAACGATTTGCTATCTCCGAAGAGGACTGGAATATTTTTTCATCCAAACTGCATCAAATTGAATTCCCTAAAAACCACGTCATACTTAAAGCCGGCGACACTGAGCACTATCTTTCTTTTATTGAAAAAGGGTTGATTCGTTTTTATATTCCGCAGGAAGAAAAAGAATTGACTTTCACCTTTATATTTGAGAATAATTTTTATAGTGCCTACGATTCTTTCTTGACACAGCAACCTTCGGTTTATCAAGTAGAAACATTGGCCCCAACCATTCTCTGGCGTATTCATTATAATGATCTCCAGGAAGTGTATAAGGGAACGCAGATAGGTAATTTTATAGGGCGGATGGCCAGTGAGGAATTATTTCTAAAAAAGTCAAAGCGAGAGTTGTCCTTATTAGTAGACTCTGCAGAAAAGCGATATGCTGAGTTATTAGCCGAAAAACCTGAATTAATCCAACATATTCCATTGAAATATCTTGCTTCCTATATCGGAGTAACACCGCAGGCGCTCAGCAGAATTAGAGCGCGGATTGCTAAAAAAAGTAACTGGCGGAAGGCGCATTAATTAACCCAAGTTCATTTTTTACCTGAATACTGATGACGACTTTTGTGTAAAAAACTATGAAGCCTCTCATTATACAACTGTTGGCATTTGGTATTGCTTGGGTAATTCTGAAACTATCGCGTAAAGAGAACGCTTTTTATATTTCTGGTCGTGTAGGATTGGCAGCGATGCTTTGCTTCACCGCAATTGGGCATTTTGCTTTTGTTGAAGGGATGAGTATGATGCTGCCCAATATTGTGCCCTATAAGAGCGAACTCATTATACTAACAGGAATATTGGAAATACTGGGCGCTGCGGGATTATTTTTTGCTAAGTGGAGAAAATTATCCGCATATCTGCTGATAGTATTTTTCTTTCTGGTACTTCCCGCCAATATTTATGCAGCGTTACATCATGTAGATTATCAACGTGCCACCTACCAGGGACCGGGCACAGAATATTTAGTTTTTCGTGTTCTGCTTCAAATATTGTTCATTCTTTGGGCTTATTATTTCGGGATAAGAAATGCCCACCGGAGGTGACTTGTAAAGCACTATTTATGAATTGCGCTGAAAAAAATAACTTTAGGACATGGCTCATCCTTTCATCACTCATGTACAAAAAATTATTCAGGTCAGTACATTGAACGAAGTGCAGGTGCTGTCTTATTTTGAAGAACAACAATATCCTAAGAAAGATATTTTACTGCCAAGCAATACTCGCTGCAAGTATCATTATTTTGTGATTGAGGGTTGCTTGAGGATGTTTTTTATCAATGAAAAAGGAATAGAGCAAACCGTACAATTTGCTATTGAAAACTGGTGGCTCACCGATTATATGGCATTTGCAGAAAAAACAACTTCTGAATTTTCTATACAAGCTGTTGAGCCTACAACGGTTTTGCAAATCACCACTCAACAGCAGGAAAATTTGCTTACACAGTTTCCTATGTTGGAGCGTTACTTCAGAATCGTTTATCAGAAAGCTTATGCAGCATCTTTGTACCGATTAAAATATCTTTTTGACTTTTCACGGGAAGAGCTTTTTGTACATTTTAGTCGAAATTTTCCAGAATTTGTGAAAAGAGTTCCGCAGCATCTACTCGCATCTTTTCTCAATATGACGCCCGAATATCTTAGTGAAATCAAGAAGCATCTGCAGTCTTAAACCAGTTTAAGAAGTTTGTGATATGCGGCGAATAGCTTTGCGCCATACTAAAAATCTAAATATTATGGCACAGAGATTCAATATTCGTGAGTTGGCACCAAAGGCCTATGAAAAAATATTCACACTCGAGGACTATCTGAAACATTCGGAACTCGATCCCGTACATTTTGAGCTTATTAAAATTCGTGGTTCGCAAATAAATGGCTGTGCATTTTGCATTGATAAGCATACAAAAGATGCGTTGAATATAGGCGAAACACCGCGAAGAATTTTTCTTCTGGATGCCTGGAAAGAGACAGGATTGTTTACTGATGAAGAGCGTATTATCCTTGCTATGACGGAAGAAATTACGCTTATCCAAAATCAGGGATTAACTGAAGCTACTTATCAGGAAGCTAAGAAATATTTTTCAGACCAATACATTGCTCACATCATTATGGCTATTGTTACCATTAATGCGTGGAATAGAATAGCTATTAGTTCGCGTATGGATGTAAAGTAAAAATGCGGTGCATAAATCTTGAAGCTGCTTTCTCTGCGAGGCAGCTTTAAGATTGTTTTATTTGGGCGTAACTTTAGCAAACCATGAAAGACAACTTTTCCTCAGTAGCTGATCTCTATGCTCAATACAGGCCTTCTTATCCTCAAAAATTGTTCGATTTTCTTTATTCAATCGTGCGATGTCATAATAATGCCTGGGATGTAGGCACCGGCAATGGTCAGGTAGCTTTTGAACTCTCCAAAAGTTTTCATCAAGTAATGGCTACTGATATTAGTCAAGCACAAATTGATAAAGCACTTAAAGTACCTAATATTCTCTATTCTGTTCAACCCGCAGAAGAGACCAACTTTCCTGATGATATATTTAATCTGATTACAGTAGCGCAAGCCATTCACTGGTTCGATTTTGAACGCTTTTACAAGGAAGTGGTTCGTGTATCTAAACCAGATGCGGTGTTGTGTGCGATTGGGTATGGCGTGTTACGATTTCATCATCCTATAGATGAGGTTATTCAAGTATTTTATAAGGAGATTGTGGGGCCATATTGGGACTCGGAAAGAAAATATATTGATGAGGCTTACAAGACAATACCTTTCCCGTTTGAGGAGATATCTTCTCCTGAGCTGACAATATCTTATAATTGGACCTTTGCACAACTCATCGGTTATTTCAATACCTGGTCTGCTGTAAAGCATTATATGCATGATAAACAGGAAAATCCTGTAGATATTATTAAGCCTGAACTGCACCGCTATTGGGGCGATGCACCTGCTCTTACAGTTCACTTTCCTGTGTTTATGCGTACAGGGGTGGTGCAAAAATGAATAGAGTTACCCCGGGAAGGATAACTCTATTCGAGATACAATCATAGAACCTTGTATGGATTAAATTTTTGTGATAACGCCACAACCTACGCGAGGTCCAGAATTACCAGTTGGTTGTGTAGTATAGTCGTCTGTGCCACCGTGCACGATAATGGCCTTGCCAATGATGTCATTGTCACCGCCGGATACGCTCCATTTATCGGTAGTTACTGATTTGGTACCATGTCCATTGGCGTCTAGTTGAATATTACCAATATCACCTAAGTGATAAGAGGCCGAACCCCATTCGCCATGGTTTTCATTAGTGGGGTTCCAGTGACCATGGGAATTATCTCCTTTATTGCCACAGTCGCCGTGTTCATGAAAATGTACAGCAACGTTGCTGTCGGCTCTATCTTTATAATCAATTACTACATCTAGGCGGATTTGGTTATTTTCTAATTGATAGAAATTGGCTGTTCCCACAGGTTGCGTAGAATCAGCAGTAGACATCAGGTTGGCTGTAGCTACCAAGGTACCCTCTGCTGCGGGAAGGTTGGCATCGGCTTCAGTAGTTACGGCTTCTTCTCCATGTGTGGTTTCGGCGTCTGAGTTGGCGCTATTTCCACAAGAGATAAGAACCATTGTAGCAAACAATCCGCAAACCAACAACTGAACTTTTTTCATATTCGTATAATTTTTGAGGTTTAGAAATAAAAGTAGCACAAAAGATAATTTAACAATTACAAAAATTATCCTGAATTTCGAATGACTATTTTTATATAACAAACATCGAACCACAAATTAATGGATAAAATAACGAATCCCTGGACTATTTTAAAAGAAAAACCTATCTATGATAATCCTTGGATTACACTGACGGAATATGACGTGATTAATCCGGGAGGAGGAAAGGGTATTTATGGAAAGGTGCATTTTAAAAACACAGCCATTGGAATTATCGCGCTTGACGAGGAGATGCACATCTATTTAGTAGGGCAATATCGGTTTGCATTAGATGCCTATAGCTGGGAAATTCCTGAGGGCGGCTGCCCTAAGGGTGAGAGTTATTTAGATGCCGCTAAGAGGGAATTGCTGGAAGAAGCCGGGCTCACGGCCCGTTCCTGGCGGGAGATCATGCAGGTGCATTTGTCGAACTCCATTTGTGATGAAAAAGGAATAATTTTCCTTGCGACAGACTTACAGCAGGGCGTGGCGGCACCCGAAGAAACAGAAGATATCCGTATTAAACGAGTACCATTTGCAGAGGCTGTAGCAATGATTAATGACGGTACTATTACAGACTCTATTTCTATTGTAGCGATACAAAAATTACAATTGATGATGCTTGCCAAAGAGCTGTAAACACTAATATTTAATGCTCAATGAAAAAACACCAATTGTCGGAGCAGCTATCTTCGGACCCCCGTCTCAAAATGGTTCGTCAGGTAACCAAACTTATGGATGAACAGTTTGCTATCGGCAGATTCCGTTTCGGGCTGGATCCGATTCTGGGTTTAATTCCGGTTGTAGGAGATGTGGGGGCATATGTGATTTCTGCAACATTGGTCATTACCATGATACGCCACGGCGCCTCAGGTAGGGTAGCCGCAAAAATGTTGTGGAATATTACTCTGGATGCGTTGGTTGGAGCCATCCCTTTAGTAGGGGCTGTTTTTGACTTCGCCTATAAAGCCAATACCCGAAATTTGAAATTATTAACAGAACATTATACTGAAGGTAAGCATCAAGGAAGTGCTAAGCCGGTGGTATTATCTATCATTTTAACGATGCTACTGATTCTTGCCCTCCTAATATATCTTTCCATAAAAGCATTATTGTGGATGGATAGCAAACTTTCACCCCTTATTTTAAAATAACGGGCTAGAGGCTTTATTTTGCTATGGCTCGGTAAAAAGTCTCTACTTTTTGTTTTCTTTGTTCTGTGAAAAAATTTAGAGGTCAATATCGGCCTAAAAAAAACTCGTTGATTGCGGGTTTAGAGGCAATTAAGGATGCATTGCACAGTGGCAAGGCGCTGGACAGAATTTATCTGGATAATCAGCTACGAGGTAGTGAACAGGCTGCTATAAAAAAGCTGGCTGCTCAATTTGGTGTTCCGGTAAACTACGTTCCTGCTCAAAAACTCCAGAGCTTTAATGTAGGAAATCACGGCGGATGCATTGCTCAGATAGCGCGTGTGCAATATCAAAATCTTCAGGACATTATTTCCTTTGTCGTGGAAAAAGGTGAGGTGCCTTTATTGCTGATCTTAGACGGCATTACGGATATACGAAATATCGGCGGTATTGCCCGTACAGCGTGGTGCTGCGGCGTACATGCCATTATTATTCCAGACAGGGGAGTAGGGGCATTGAATGATGATGCCATTCTTACTTCAGCAGGGGCCTTGGAAGAGATACCGGTATGTCGTGTCAACAGCTTGATGAAGGCTGTAGATGAGCTGCATATGAATGGTATTAAGGTGTTTGCCAGCGAAATGACAGCTTCCAAATGTATTTATGATTGTGATTTTACCGTTCCCGCTGCTATAGTAATGGGTAGTGAAGAAAAAGGTGTTTATCCGGCATTATTAAAGGTGTGCGATGAGAATATCAGCATTCCCATGAAGAACAATTTTGAGAGTTTGAATGTTTCTGTTGCGACGGGAATGATTTTATACGAAGTAATGAAGCAAAGAGATCTGTAATTATCTAATTCGCAAAAAGCATAACGGTTTTCCCTATGGATTTTATGACGCCCATACAAATTCCGAAACTGCCGGAGCCCATCAGTTATGGTCAGAAGCTACTCCTGATTGGTTCCTGTTTTACGGAACATATAGGGAATGCTCTGGCAGAACATAAGTTTGATGTACTGCAAAATCCTCACGGGATACTGTTTGAACCTTTCAGTGTGCATCATAGTCTGATAGCTTATATTGAAAACAAAAAATATAAGGAGGAGGATTTGTTCTTCCTTAATGAGCTTTGGAACTCCTGGCATCATCATTCCCGGTTTTCGGATATGAATAAAGAGGTAGTACTACAGGAGGTCAATAATAGTGTGGAGCAAGCGCATGAATTTCTTAAAAATGCCGACTGGGTAATTATTACTTTGGGGTCAGCATTTTCGTATGTACTTACGGAAGAAAATCCCGAAAAAGCAAAAGTGGGGCTTCATGTCGCTAACTGTCATCGGGCACCGGGGCAATGGTTCTTTAAAAAGCTGTTAGGAATAGATGAAATCATTGCTGCAATGGACAATACATATCATCGCCTTAGGGCATTTAATCCTAAAGCAAAAATCATCTTCACAGTTAGTCCCGTACGACATTTAAGAGATGGGGTAATTGCCAATAACCGCAGTAAAGCTAGGCTACTTGAAGCCGTGCATCATATGGTAGATAAATTTCCCGATATCTATTATTTTCCCGCTTATGAGTTAGTGATTGATGTATTGCGTGATTATCGTTTTTATGATATAGATATGGCACATCCCAACTATCCGGCTACAGAATTTGTATTGGAAAAGTTTACAACTTCATGTATTGATGAAGCATCGCAGCAGATAATGAAGGAGGTAAAGCAAATTACCATTGCACGCAAGCACCGGCCCATGCACCCTCACACAAATGCTCATAAGCAATTTTTAAAAGTACACTATGAGAGAGCCCAAGCGCTTGCGGCAAAATATACTTTCCTCAACTTGCAGGATGAAATTCAGTATTTCTCAGATGCACTTTAAGTAGTAGTGATTCTATAGATGGTTTTAGTATAGTATTCTTCTCCCGGTCTTAGAATCGTATTGGGGAATCCTTCAACTCTTATGGCGTTGGGGTGTTTCTGTGTTTCAAAACAAAAACCTGAGAAGGGTTTGTATAGAGTGCCGTTTTTGCCTTTTATCTCCGGAGAGCCGCAGGCATTATATAGGTGCACCAATGGCTCTGTAGTAAATACTTGCAATTTTGTTCCATTAAATTCGGCTTCGGCAGCTACATGCTCGATACCTACCTGATCTAGTGGAAAGCTTATATCGATTCCTTTCTCCGCATTTTCAATTTTGCCTGTTTCATTGAATGAGGTGAAATCGTTGCGGGTGCCCTTTACAGGCAATACCTTTCCGGTAGTGCAGTAGTTTTTATCCTGCTCTAGATAGTTACTGGCGTTTATTCTCAAACGATGTGTATGAATATCGCCTTCGCCATTGTTCAGGTTAAAATAACTGTGGTGTGTAAGATTTACTGCTGTAGGCTTTGTAGTGGTAGCTTTATATTCGTAGCTAAGTTCGTCGCTATCGTTTAGTTTAAAGATAATCTGGGTGGTGAGCTCGCCCGGAAACCCTTCTTCGCCATCGGGGCTGATGTATTGCAATACAAGTGTGTCATCAGCAGTAGGAATGCGTTCCCATACTTTTTTATCAAAACCCTCAACTCCACCGTGCAACTGAAATTCTGGATTATGGCTGTTTAGCTGATAGGTAACACCGTCAATTGTGATAGACGATTTGTCAATTCTATTGCCATAACGTCCTATTGCAGCCCCGAAATAAGGATATTGTTTCAGGTATTCCTCACTCCAATATTGGGAGGGTTCGTCAAATCCTAATACAATATCATTGTAAGTGTTATCAGATTTCTTTATTTTTATCGCCATTATAATGGCGCCATAGTTTGTGATTTTTACGATTGTGTCGTTACTGTTACGTAGTGTATAAACAAATATGTCCTTGCCATTGGGGTGTTTGCCGTGTTGTTGTTCAGTTATTTCCACCATAATAAAATTTTTATAAAAATATTGAATTGATATGAGTATTGATCGTTTAAAAACCGAATTTGAAAAGAAATTTAATCAACCTGCAAAATATATATTTTTTTGTCCCGGTCGTGTAAATCTGATAGGCGAACATATCGATTATAATGGAGGGTTGGTGATGCCATGTGCCATTACTATGGGGACTACATTACTCGTAGCTAAGAATAATGATAATGTATTTCGCTTCAGAGCACTTGACTTTCCTGAAATAACAGATGTTCCTTTACAAAGTGCTTATAGCAAAACAGGTCCGGAATGGTTCAATTATCCACTGGGCGTGATTCACGAATTCACTAAAGTCGGCATAGAACTTACTGGGCTTGATTTCTTATTTAGCGGTAACTTGCCTATTGGTTCAGGGCTTTCTTCATCTGCATCGATAGAAGTACTCACGGCTCATGCATTGAACGAATTATTCGGTGCCGGAATGAGTAAGGTGGATTTGGCTTTGCTCGGTAAGCGTGTGGAAAATGATTTTATGGGACTGAATAGTGGTATTATGGATCAATTTGCAGTAGCTATGGGTAAAGATGCGCATGCGGTGCTACTAAATTGCGATACATTGGAGTACGAATATTTGCCCTTTGATATCGGCGATTATGTACTAGCCATTATCAATACCAATAAGCCTCGCAAACTGGTAGAATCAAAGTATAATGAACGTTTTAATGAGTGTCGTACGGCTCTAAAAAAACTCCAGGAAAAGCTTAATATAAATCATCTGTGTGAAGTGTCATTGGATACCTTTCATCAGCATAAGGGGTTAATCAACGACCCCGTGATTGAAAAGCGGGCGCTGCATGTAATCTCAGAAGATGATAGAGTAAAAAAAGCCAAGCAGGCTTTGATTTCGGGAGATATTAAAACTTTCGGTGAACTGATGTATGCTTCGCACGACTCTTTACAAAATTTATACGAAGTATCCGGTAAGGAGCTGGATACCATAGTTACATTCAGTAAAAACTATGCTGATTGTATTGGAGCGCGTATGACTGGAGCCGGCTTTGGTGGTTGTGCCATAGCATTGGTGAAGAAAGATAGTTTTAATGATTTTAGTGAAAAGATTACTGCTTATTACGAAGAAAAAATAGGGTATAAACCGGGTGTATTCTCCTCTGTGGTAGCAGAAGGGGTAAGAACCCTAGAGGCATAAAAATCTTTTTATGTACCGAGGGTGGGCGTTATTGCTGTTATATCATTTCTGCTATTAATTTACCTACTACGGGAGCTAGAGCAACGCCCATGCCTCCCAGCCTGATGGCACAAAATT
The DNA here is from genome assembly GCF_036409055.1 of Niabella digestorum. NCBI lineage: Bacteria > Pseudomonadati > Bacteroidota > Chitinophagia > Chitinophagales > Chitinophagaceae > Niabella > Niabella digestorum. The sequence goes on from NZ_JAZGLY010000002.1 coordinate 147,562, forward strand.
TTCGATCGTTTATTTTTTCTACTATCGGAAATTTTTCCGGTCCCATTCCCATTATACCAGCCCAACGATGTGTAATGGTGGGGTTGCTATTAGGGAGAATGACGTTGTTCAGAAAACGTTCCAAGGCTTGCTGAATGGGAAAGGTGGTTATAGCATCGAGCGTATACTCGGTTTCGAAAGAAGTATTGCGCGCACCACCTAATAATATACGATTATCCAAATTCCTAAAATAATAATACCCTTCGTCAAAGTGAAACACCCCCTTAAATGGTAAATCGGGTATGGGTTCGGTTATCAATACTTGCCCACGTGCAGGTACAATTGGTGCATCCGGTAAAAGTACTTTTGAGAAGGCATTAGTGCAAATGATGATCTGCTGGGCAGTCAGTATGCGCTTATCTGCTGTATGTAAGGTGATGTGATCGGATTTTTCGACAAGACTTTTTAATTCTGTTCCAAATAGTATCTGTACCTTCAATGAGATGACTTTCTCAAGCAAGGCGGTCATTAGTTTGCCAGGATGTAATGCGCCTTCAAACCTATTTTCGATAATATGGTTGGTATGCGCAAAACCAAATTGTTCGATTAAATCATCTTTAAGTACAAAGGTTTCGGTAGCGGATGTAATGCCGTATAGAAGCTTATTGATTTCTCCTAACTGCTCCAGTGGCGTATCGGTATAAAGAAGTTCATAACCTCCGTAATTATAATAATCTATAGCAGTATCATTAAAGTATTGGCGAATTTGTTGTAGCCCTTCGTACCGCCAGTTCAGCAACTGCATCGTTTTGGATACGCCCATTGTAGCAATATCTGAGAGTATCTCCGTAAGACTTCCAAAACAGGCAAATCCTGCATTGCGCATAGAGGCCCCATCGGGGGTGGAACCGCGTTCAATAATGGCTATTTTCTTCGATGGATATTTTTGTTTGATGTGAAATGCTGTCCACAATCCCGTAAAACCAGCGCCGATGATGATGATATCCTGCGGCGCATAAAATGTTTCCGCTTCCCAGATGCTTATTTGTTGCAAATGATGTTTATTTTTATGAAGGTAAATTTATTATATAAAACTTATAATCTCAATATTCGAAGTTATTGTTATGGCTTACTGGTTGTTAAAATCTGAACCCTATAAATACAGCTGGGATCAGCTGGTTAAGGATAAACGTACTGTGTGGGATGGTGTACGCAATTATGCCGCACGTCTTAACTTAAAAGCTATGAAAAAAGGGGACTTAGCTTTTTTTTATCATAGCAATGAAGGGACCGCAATTGTAGGAATTGTTAAAATTGTAAAAGAGGCTTATCAAGATCCCACTACGGATGATGAGCGCTGGGTGGCAGTGGATGTGGCTCCCGTGAAAGCGCTGAAAAAGCCTGTAACGCTAGCGCAGATTAAGGCTGAGAAAAAACTTCAGGATATGGATCTAGTGCGCCTGGGACGGCTCTCCACACAAAAGGTAAAGCCTGAAGAGTGGGAGCTGATTTTAAAAATGGCAGGTGAAGATTGATTGTAATAAGTACTTTTGGAAAAAAGGTTGGTGAGTGTGTATATGTATACAGCTTGTCAACCTTTTATCCTTATATATACGACTAATATTATTGTATTAATTATCCGTTTTGTATTAAAGTATGAAGAAAAAGCTGGTTGTATTGAGTGGTGCGGGCATTAGTGCCGAGAGTGGTTTGCAAACTTTCAGAGACAGTAATGGTTTGTGGGAGGGATATGATGTTACGGAAGTAGCATCGCCGGAGGGGTGGAAAAAGAACCCAGCATTGGTGCTTGAGTTCTACAATATGCGGCGCAGACAGGCATTAAAAGCTCAGCCGAATGCAGCTCATATTGGTCTTGCTGATTTAGAAAAAGATTTTAACGTACATATTATTACACAGAATATAGATGATTTGCATGAGCGTGGTGGCTCAACCCATGTTATTCATCTGCATGGAGAGATTTTTAAGATGAGAAGCGAAAAATCTCTTACGCCTACATATGAGATTAAAGGTGATATCAAGCTGGGTGACTTAGCTCCGGATGGAGGTCAGCTGAGGCCGGATATCGTATGGTTTGGAGAAGCGGTTCCTATGATTGAAAAGGCTGCTCAAATAACCATGGGGGCTGATATATTCGTAGTAATAGGTACCTCTTTAGTTGTATATCCTGCAGCTGGACTTATAGATTTAGTTCCACCCAGTAAACCCATATTTGTAATAGATAAGCATATTCCTTCCGTGAGGAATAGAGGTAATATCACAGCTATTGAAAAACCTGCAACAGAAGGCATTAAAGAATTGATGGAAATTCTGAAAGGAATGCGTTAAGAAAAGTGCACCTCTATACATTATTATTGTGCAATAATATTTTTGTTGTTACCAAAAGTTGGCCTGTATGGCGCATGGTATGCTCGGCAGCATGGGTACATAGTCCCATAACGGTAGATGGCAGGGCTGCTCTGCCGACGGTTCTGCGCTCTGTAAAATGATCTTGAAACTGCTTCAGGCGGTTTATGGTTAAGTCAATTTGTTTATTAAGAATATTGGTTAGTTCTTTCCCGGTCTTTGATTGTGGTACAGTTTCGTTTTGCAGGTATTCAAATTGAGCGGCTGTTAGACTTTTCCCTTCAGCATAAGTAATTAAACGGTCTAGTACACCAGTTATATGCAATAAATGAAATCCTACGGAAGCACAACCCGCAGGACGCTCCCACAGCAAATGATCGGGAAAATCTTGCATAAGGGCTTCGATCTCTTCCCGGGCTTGTAGTAAGGCATCTACCACAGGTTGTAGCAGCGGATGAATTCCTGCTGTAGATTGTCCGCGCAACCAAACTTCTCTTTGTTGTACCAATGTTGTAAATTTATTACTAAGTTAATATAATTCCGTCCTAAATGTTTGTAGCACAAAATTTGCTGTTGTTATTTTAAAGGTTTGCCATGGAAAAATTTATTGTAGCGCTGGATTTGCAGGAAGACAGCTCTAGGGTTTTACTTAAAGCGGTTGAAATTGCACAACGCTATAATGCCGAGTTGCATATGGTACATGTAGTACCCCCCATCGGTAGTTATATAGGTACAGCGCTCTTTGATCCTATGAGTGGTATGGATAGCTCAATGCTCCCTAATGGTATAGAAATGATGGAGTCGCAGCAGAAAGCTGCAGAGGAGAGCATGGAAATGTTAGCCAAATCCATGCCCTTACAACCACAGGCTATTAAAGTTTTTTTGGGTGAAACTGAAGATGAAATATTGAACTATGCTCAAGAAATACAGGCCGCTTTAATTATATTGGGCACACATCAACATAGTGGATTATTTAGATTGTTTAGTCGGGAAACCGCGGTCAAAATGTTACATGAAACTCAAATCCCAATACTTGTAATCCCTATCGGTGCTAATAGTAATAAAGATTAAAGCTTTCTATGTTAAAATAGACGCTTATTTTCTTTTCTTAACTTCCAATAATTCTATTTCAAATATCAGTGTGCTACCTCCGGGAATAGTAGGGGGTGCTCCGCGTAAGCCATAAGCCAATTCATGAGGAATATAAAAACGATACTTTGAGCCCACAGACATTAACTGTAAGCCTTCAGACCATCCTGCAATTATACCACCTCCTAACGGAATGGTTAAAGGAGTTCCTCGTTCGTAAGAATTATCAAACTCCGTACTATCTATCAGCATACCGATATAATTACATACTACAGTGTCAGTGATGGCAGGTTTATCACCACTGCCTTCTTTTAATATTTCATATTGTAATCCGCTTTCTGTAACCTTTACATTAGGATTGCTTTTGTTTTTCTCCAAAAAAGCCTGGTTCTTCTCTAGAAAAGCAGAGGTTGCTTTTTCCTCCTCTATTTTCGAGAACTCCATCAAAATGCTGCGACTGTCATCCACTGAGAACAGTGGGGTTTTGTTATCGAATGTAGCTTTGATGGCGCTTAAAAAAGCTTCTTTATTGAGTTCCTTGAAATCTTGTGTTAAGGATTGCGCAATAGTTAATCCAATCGCATAGCTTGCTGAGTCTGCTAGGTTCATTAATGCAAGCTGTTGATTTGGCTGAGCTGATGTATTAGTAGGTTTTTTTGTTGCGCTTTGAGATTGAGATCTTGTATTTTGAGCAGTTGCTCCCAGAACGATTGAAATGAGTAATACGGTGAATAATGTTTGTTTCATAAATAAATAATTATACATGATATTCTTTCGGGAAAAGTACAAAAATAGCAGTATGCTACGGTATGATCCTATCAAAATTGTTATAATTATAAAACACAGGAAAGTTTTTGATACTTTTCACATATTGATTTATTCTTAAAATGGTGTAGGTTTGAGGTAGTACGCATTTTAAATAAACAAAAATATGCAGCAATATATATTGCCAGTGCAAATACGATGGTCTGATCTAGATGCGAATGCACACCTACGCCATAGTGTTTACTACGATTGGGGAAGTTATTGCCGGATAGCGTTCTTAAATGAACAGGGGCTTTCGACTACCAATATGCATGAATTACACATCGGTCCTATATTGTTCAGAGAAGAAGCTATATTCAAGAAGGAGATAAGGCAAGAAGATAAGGTTACTATAGATTTGAAACTTGTAAAAGCCCGAAAAGATTACAGTCGGTTCTCTATTCGTCACACAATAATGAAAAATAACGATACGGTAGCTGCAGTTATTACTGTAGAGGGTGCGTGGATGGATACGGTGAAGCGTAAGCTGTGTACCCCACCTGCTATTGTAGCAACCACATACAATGCCATGCCTAAGTCCGAGGACTTTGAATGGATTTAAATTTATATAAATGCTACGTCTTAAGTTTTTGTTGATTTTGTTGTATAGTTGCGGTTTGCAATGGTGTATAGGCCAAACGGTAAAGGTGATGAGTTATAATATCCATCATGGTGCCGATAGAGAAGAGACCGACCGTTTGCATGAAATGGGTAGTTTTATTAAAAACTCAGGGGCCGACATTATTGCATTGCAGGAAGTGGATAGCGTGTGCACTCGTACGAAGGGTGTTGATCAAATGAAAATACTGGCTGCGATAACAGGGATGCATTATGCATTTGTGCGTCATTACGCCTATCAGGGGGGCGCTTATGGGATGGGTATTTTATCTCGCTATCCTATCCTTAACATACGCAACAAACGTCTAACGTTATTGAAGGGGACAAAGTCTTCATCCACCGCCATGATTGTAGCAGATATTGTTATCTCTAAGAGTAAAAAAGTAATTATGGCTTCGGCACATTTTGCCTTGGACGATAGCAGCAGATGGGTGCAAGCACAAGAGGTGGTTGATTACCTGCGTCAGGAGAAGATGCCGGTTATATTTGTAGGAGATCTGAATGCTAAGCCTGAAGCGCCTGAAATTAATTATCTTAAAAAGTATTTTGTGGATACTGATACAGGTAATGTATTTACATTCCCCGCTCCCCGTGCGGAAAGAAAGATTGATTATATATTCGTGAAGAAGTCTAATCTTAAAAGAGTAAAAAATTATCGGGTTTTCATAAATGATCTATCCGATCATCTGCCGGTGATGGCTGATATTTCGCTAAAATAAGAACGATTGTCATATCATTATTACATTAGATAGTTAAGGTTTTTGTATCTTTTAATATTTTTGTGCAATTGTGCTACAAAACAACAATATGTTAGATAAAATAAAACCCATAGATAAAAAATCAATGGCTGAGTATGTGGAACTCAGCTTGCAAAAATATTTTAAGGATAATAATTTTAAAAAAGGAGATCCTTTACCCACTGAAATTGAATTGGCAAATGCTTTAGGTGTAAGCCGGAACGTAGTACGGGAGGCTATCAGTAAGTTTAAAATGATGGGACTTATAGAGAGTAAGAAAAAAGTGGGTATGGTCGTTTCTAGTCCTGATATTACAGGAACAATAGAAAAAATGTTATATCCATCCATCATGGATGATGATACCCTGCAAGATTTATTTGAACTACGATTAGTGTTGGAGATGGGAATTGCCGAGCTTTTATTTGCAAATATTACTCCTAAGGATATAGAGGAGCTCGAAGAAATAGTGGAAAAAGAAGAAAAGGCTAAACATAAGTCAGAAGGGGCCTTTCGAATTAATAAAGAGATTGCTTTTCATGGAAAGCTGTATGATATTAGTGGCAATGAAACTTTGCATCGTTTTCAGCTATTATTACTTCCGGTATTTGAATATGTAATTAAGCTAGAAGGCAAAAAATATAAATCAGGGAGTGTTACGCATAGAGATTTGGTTGAGATTATAAAAAAAGGCGATAGTAATGAGTTCAGGAAGGGAATGTACGAGCATTTGAAGCCGCATTTCGAAAGGATGGGTCAGAAATCTTCTAAATAAAATAAGTATAGAAATTCTTTAAAAAATTTGGAGAGTAAATTATTTTGTCTACATTTGTTATGTAGTACATAACTACAAATAAATTTATCGCTTGCTTATATGATAAGATTGCTCAGGACGATTTCACTGTTAGGTGCTGTGTTTTTGGGGATAGCCGGACAGGCGCAGGTGTTGCGTGTGTATCAGAAGCACTATGTGGTACCGGTGGTAAAAGAAAATACACATACGATTGTTACCCGACTGTGTGTTAATAGGGCAGAAGCTTATCCTCATGCTTATATGAAAACTATTCGGATTGATTTGACCGGAACGACTGATTTAAGTGATATCGTCGGAATAAAAATCTGGGGTACAACCGATAGTAACTTTTTATCCCAGAAGAACCTCTCGAGCGCATCGATTTTTGGGCAATACATATTAGAAGCAGGAAATAATAATATTATTAATATATCCGGGCAATACCGTTTATCGAAGAAGTATGAGTATCTATGGTTGGGGGTTCAGCTTAAGCATACTGCTGAAGTGGGGAATGAGATTCATTTGGCTGTTCAAAGCGTGAATATAGATGGTCAATGGTTTAAAATAAATGAGGGAAAAGTTCCAGCACGCCGTGTAGCTACAGCCGTGCGGTCTGCAGGTCAGGATAATGTTCATACTTCCCGAATTCCAGGAATAGCTAAAGCTCCGAATGGTGATTTGCTGGCCATTTATGACGCGCGTTATGCCTCTGCTCGAGATTTGCAAGGGGATATTGATATCGGTTTAAGCCGAAGTACAGATAAAGGGAATTCTTGGTCGCCCGTGCAGCCTATAATGGATATGGGAATGTGGGGAGGGTTGGCTGAGAAATTTAATGGGGTATCAGATCCTTGTATTTTGGTAGATAAAAACAGCAATACTGTTTTTGTGGCAGGATTGTGGATGCATGGTGTTTTAGATAACAACGGTCTATGGATTGAAGGACTTACCGATACTAGCACAGTATGGAACCATCAATGGCGCAATAGGGGGTCGCAGCCTGGTTTGGACGTGAAGCAAACTTCACAATTTTTATTAGTGAAGAGTACAGATAACGGAAAAACGTGGTCGCAACCAATTAATTTAACTGCAATGTGTAAAAAAGAAGAATGGTGGTTGTGGGCGCCGGCGCCAGGGAATGGAATTGTGCTTAAAGACGGAACACTTGTATTTCCCACACAGGGGAGGGATGCTACGGGGAAGGCTTTTTCAAACATTACTTATAGTAAGGATGGAGGAAAAACCTGGAAAACCAGTAAGCCTGCCTCTGCCTCATCTACTACTGAATGTGCTGTAGTGGAACTGTCAGATGGAGCATTGATGTTGAACATGCGGACTAATGCTAATAAGGGTGTTACTGGTCCTGATAACGGTCGTACCGTTGCAGTTACAAGAGATCTTGGTGAAACCTGGCAAGTACACCCTACTTCCCGAAATGCTTTGTCTGAACCTGTTTGTATGGCGAGTCTTTACCGACACGATTATAAATCTTTGGACGGGAAGAATAGATCTGTGCTACTTTTTGTAAACCCCAATTCCAAAACGCATCGGAATAATATTACGCTAAAACTAAGCTTTGATGATGGACTTACCTGGCCGACAGATAAGTATGTATTGTTGGATGAGTTGAATGGTAGAGGTTATTCGTGTATCACGTCGGTTGATGATGAAACTATTGGAATATTATATGAAAGCAGCCAGGCAGATCTGGTGTTTGAAAAGATTTCTTTAACTGAATTAATAAAATGAGGTTTTATGCATAGGAGAAAAACGGAAGGGCTGCTCGCGGCTACGTTTAGTACTTTTGATGAAAACAACGAGTTGAAACTGGAGTTGATTCCGATTGTAGTAGAAAGACTAATTGCAGATGGCGTAAAGGGGGTATTTGTTGGCGGTACTAATGGTGAAGGATTAAGTATGAGTACCGAAGAGCGCATGGCGGTAACTGAAGCGTACGTTAAAGCTTCTAATGGACGAATTCAGGTATTTGCTCATGTGGGACATAGTTCTATTAAAGAAGCACAAAAACTTGCAGCACATGCTCAGCAAGTAGGTGTAGATGCAATATCAGCCGTTGCTGCATTTTATTTTAAGCCTTCTTCAGCTGCTAATCTGGCGGACTGCATGGCTCAGATCGCAATGGCTGCACCAGAACTTCCTTTTTACTACTATCACATGCCGGCTATAACCGGGGTGTCTGTATCTGTAATCTCCTTCTTACAACATGCAGCTCCTATTATTCCCAATTTGGCTGGAGTAAAGTATACAGCTAATACTTTGCACGAGTACCAAGACTGCTTGCGTTTTGAAGAAGGTAAATATGATATTTTATTTGGCTACGACGAGTTGTTATTGCCTGCTTTGGTAATGGGAGCCAGAGGAGCTATTGGTAGTACTTACAGTTTTGCGGCTCCCATGTACCATAAGGTGATGCAGCTATTTAACGAAGGAAAACTTGCCGAAGCTGCTTCAGCTCAGTACGACTGTAATGAAATGATTCGGGCTTTGGCTAAGTATCCTTCTATACCTACTCAAAAGGAGATAATTAGATTGGACGGACTAGATCTAGGAGGATGTAGATATCCGCTCAGAAGATTGAATGAAGTACAGGTTGCGGAACTGAAGCAGTATCTGGATGCGATAAACTTTTTTAAAAAACTGGAACTCGCCCGCAAGGAGTATGCTTGCCAAAGCTCAGTTAATGTATGAAAGGAATTATTTTATTCACACTTAGTATTATAGTATCGATGTTGGTTATTGCTCAGGAGAAGTATAAGAAATTCCATGTTTGGGAATCTTTTACAAATATTCCAGATTCAGTAGGATTTGCAGGTGCCTTTGCCGGAGTTATTAATGGCAGATTGGTTGTGGCTGGAGGATCCAATTTTCCTAATGGCGGGGCTCCGTGGCGAGGTTCGGCAAAAGTATGGTACGACGATATCTATGTGTTAGATTCTCCTATGGGAGAGTGGAAACATATGGCCAAGTTACCTAAGAAGCTTGGATATGGTGTATCTATTTCTTTACCATTGGGCATGCTATTGATCGGCGGTAGTAATGAAGACGGACATTATGCAGATGTGTATCAACTGCAGTATAGTGATGGCAAAATTATTATAGACACATTGCCGTCACTGCCCATTCCATTGGCTAATAGTTGTGGAGCGCTGGTAGGAAGTAAAGTGTATGTAGCAGGAGGACAGCAACAACCTTCAGATTTGGAGACACTGCGAACTTTATTCTGTCTGGATTTAAATGATATGACTCATGGCTGGCGAAGACTGGCTGATATTCCAGGCCCATCTCGGATGTTGGCTGTGGCGGCTTCGGATGAGGAGTGTTTTTATGTTTTCAGCGGCGCACAGCTTATTAATGGCAAACGAAAATATCTTACAGATGCATATCGATTTAAAGCAGATAAATGGGAACGAATTGAGGATTTGCCGGTTGCTACAGTAGCAGCTCCTACGCCAGCTTATGCAACGAGTGAGGGTATATATGTATTTGGAGGAGATGATGGAACGCTGGCCAATAGTGATTTGCGGGAGCGACATCCCGGCTTTTCAAAGAATATTATTCGTTATGATAAAGCAAATAACGAATGGAGAAAGGCTGGAGAGATTAAAGTGCAAATACATCAGGATGCCATTTTACAGCCTAACAATAGCATATGGGCTCCGGTAACGACTACTGCAGTATTATGGGAAGAGCGATATGTTTTGCCAGGGGGTGAAGTAAGACCAGCTACGCGTACTCCTAGAGTAATTGCAGTGAAATTGGACTAAGCATATATGATGTGAGGTGTATAGCAAGTGATGGGAAAATGTAAAATTATAATACAAGCTAAAAGCGCTCAATAATGAAGGGTAAAGTGTATCCATGGGTAGTAGTTGCCTTATTGTGGGTAGTCGGATTATTAAATTATCTCGACAGGCAGATGCTGTCTACCATGCGCCCTGCAATGGAAGTTGATATTGTTGAGTTACAAAGCGCAGAAAATTTCGGCGTTCTAATGTCTATATTTTTATGGTTATACGGATTTATGAGTCCCGCATGCGGTGTTATCGCAGATAAGATTAGTAGAAAGGGTTTAATAGTGGTAAGTTTATTTATTTGGTCGGCCGTTACACTTCTAATGGGCTATGCAAGCACCTTTGAGCAGCTGAAATGGTTGCGAGCTATTATGGGAATTAGTGAAGCTGTTTATATTCCTGCCGCACTATCATTGATAGCCGATTATCATACTTCTAAAACACGTTCCCTTGCTGTAGGTATTCATATGACTGGTTTGTATGTAGGGCAGGCACTGGGCGGTTTTGGCGCTACTCTTGCAAAGGAATACTCATGGCAAAATACTTTTTTCGGTTTTGGGTTAGCAGGGGTTGTTTATGCAGCAGTATTATTTTTTCTACTTAAGGAAAAGAGAGGGGATAATAGTAATGATACAATAGCGGTAACATCTAAGTCTGGATTGTTTTCCGGTATAAGCTGGTTGTTGACTAATATAGCATTTTGGGTGATACTACTATATTTTGCGATTCCCAGCCTACCTGGATGGGCTACTAAAAATTGGCTGCCTACGTTATTTTCCGATACACTAAATATTGAGATGTCGAAAGCAGGTCCTATAGCTACCATAACAATTGCAGCATCATCGTTTCTGGGGGTCATTTTTGGAGGCCTTTTATCCGACAGGTGGGTGCAGCGAAATATAAGAGGACGAATTTATACCAGCGCTATTGGAATATTTCTAACCATTCCTTCGATAATATTATTAGGATTTGGAAATACGATTGCAATACTAGTATTAGCTGCTATATTATTTGGTATTGGTTTTGGAATGTTCGATGCCAATAATATGCCTATTCTTTGCCAGTTTGTTCCTGCTCGATATCGTGCTACAGCATATGGATTAATGAATATGGTAGGGGTATTCTTTGGCGCTTTTATTACAAGTTTTTTAGGTCGTTCAACCGATGCAGGCAGTTTGGGAAGAGACTTTGCGCTTATGTCTGTAGTGGTGTTAGTTGTATTGATATTACAGCTGATTGTATTGCGTCCCAAAAATCAGGAGATGGTTTAAGTTGTTCGATTGGGGAAATGTAAAAAACTTTGAGTAAAGATTTCAATGTTGTATATTTGTAGAACATAACTACATTATTGCTTGTTGTATGTAACGATTGATTGCTAGATTTTAAAAATCATCTTTTCAAAAGGTTAAATCAAAGGGATATGTTGTCTTTGAACAAATATCGATCTGTTTGCTTGCTTCTAATACTATCCGTGTTTTTTTCATTCTGCTCTAGGAAGCTGGATGTGTATTATAATCCTAAAAATGCGCTCGATAAAAACATTATAGAAGTACTAGAAGCCGATGGTCGTTTTGCAAAATTTGTAAGCATTGTTGATAAGCTTGGTTTACGTAAAACGCTTGGTAGCTCTGCGATGTACACTTGTTTGGCCCCCCGGGACGAGTATGTGGAGCAGTACTTTTCTAAGCTAGGATATACTTCTTTGGAAAGTGTTCCTGAGACCTTACTGCGTCAATACGTCAATTATCATTTTATAAATGGTATGTACTATGAGTATGATATTAATAAGATTTACGATAGAGCAAGCAGCGACTTAAATAAAACTCGTGCAACGGTCTTTAGTTCCAGAACAGAAGGGAAAACTCCCGGTAAGAGGCTGCGCTTATTCAGTACATCTTTTTTAACAAGGCAGTTGGATGATTATGTATCTTTATACAATCAACAACCGCAGGATTATACATTATGGGTAGATAATGTGCCGATATCAGAGGCTGATATTGATGCAAGCAATGGTGTAATACACGTATTGGGACAGCCGCTTGATATAGCCTTGCGTACAGATGAAGCGCTGGCTAGTGATCCGGAAACGAGTATTTTTAGTTCGTGGTTGGAAAAACATGTACAATATGTGTTAGGTGAGAAGGATGAGTTTGGTTGGGTGGATACCACACTGTATAAAAGTTATAGTATAGGAAGAAACCTGGCTGATGAATCAGTGCTCTCAACCATCTTTGTTCCTACAAATGACGCTATTCTCAATTATTTTCAACCTTATTTACCGTATCTTGATAATACAATTGATTCAGTTCCTCAGCTAGTGATAACTGCCTTGCTTAGAGCTTGTATTTTTCCTAACATTTCCTATAAAAGCAATTTTGACGACGTTTCAGCAGAGTGGAAGGCGCTTTCAGGTGGTAACATATCTATGATTATGCATTTGCCTTCTATAGTAACAGGCTCTATCAGAGCAAGTAATAGTATTATTTATAAATCGAATCAATTAATTCTTTCGCCACATTTACATAGTGCCGTAGGTGGGGTATATCTGTTTCAGAAAAAATATAGTCAGTGGAACTGGATGTTTTCAAACGCAGGCATGGCATCAGGGCTTTTCGATGGGTTGAATTATCAGCATAGTCCTATTACCATTCTGATTCAGTCCGACGATGTTTGGGGTACTCCTTTAGCAGAAGATATGAATGATGCTACGCGTGCATACAGAATCAATCAATGCAAAAGCGGAATTTTAAATGTTGATGTGCGCGCTGAAGGTGGATTTCGCAAAAAGTTTTATCCCACAAACTTCGGATATGTTTTATATGACAACGGACGCTTCTATGATTATACTGGTAATTCAGTTCAACTTATAACATCAGCAGCTACATGGGAAGGAGTAAATGGAGCCATATATGAAGTTGATGGTTTTCTTACTCCGCTTGACAGGCAAAATGATACACTATCCGTATATAATAAGATTGCTGAACATCCTGATTTATCATTATTCAAAACTGCTATTGACAGGGTAGGTATGGCAGCACAGTTAAAGTTGACAGGCTTCTTTACATACAGTGTTTTTGCGCCTGTGAATTCAGTCATTACCGAAGCTGGCATTAATGTAAATACCATGCCTGTCGAAGAACTACGATATTTTTTACAGACCTACATTATTCCGAATAGATACATCTTTAGTGATGGTGATTTTAATGGGCAAATTACTAATAGTAATGGTAATAGATTAACGATAAGCGGGAGTTGGGAAACTTTTTCGGTATCGAATGAATTAGGGAGTACAATTCAGCCTGTAGTAGCAAATCTACAGGCGAGTAATGGTGTGCTACATAAAATTAATAGCTTATTTTAAAACGATTGGGTTAATATGAATTATGGCTATTTGAAAGCAACATTCTTTGCTTGCGTGCTTATGTTGGTGTTTTTTAGACTAGATGCTCAGGAAGCGGCTAGCATTAAGGGAGTTGTATATGAAAAGGCTTCTAAAAAACCGTTGACCGGAGTTTCTGTTATGCTTGTAAACAGAAATGATCTTGCTATTGCGGGAACTATGTCTCAGGCTGATGGCTCTTTTGAGATAATATTAGCGGAACAGGCTTATAAAATAGTATTTACTAATATAGGTTATACTACTCAAGAGTTTGTTATCAATAATAAGAGATATTTTGAAGTGGCCATGGTAGAGGACGCCGGTACGATAGAAGATGTTACTGTAGTGTCTACCATAAAGAAAAAAGCCGACCTCGGTTTTTTGTCTATTGATCGTCGTGAGTTGTCTAGTGCTGTAGCTTCCGTTGATCTGGAAAATACCGATAAAATGCCTGTAACTAATGTTGATCAACTTTTGCAAGGTATGGCACCAGGGATACAGGTGGTTGCCGCCAGTGGCGATCCGGGTGCTGCTGCCAGCATTAGAATAAGAGGTATTTCCAGCATATCCGGTATGAATGATCCTTTGTGGATTATTGACGGGGCCGAGGTTATCGGTAATGATTACAAAGTGTCCAGTATCACAGATTTTGGTTTTAGCCCTATCGGAGATTTGGATCCGTCAGATATTGCTTCTATTGATATTTTGAAGGATGCATCAGCTACGGCTCTTTACGGTTCTCGAGGGGCGAACGGTGTGATTGTAATTCAGACTAAAAGAGGAAAACGAGGAAAAGCTCAACTGCAGATTAACTCAAAATTTACATTGACTGAAGTGCCCCGCACCATCCCAATGCTATCGGGAGATGAACAACGTATTTATTATATTGAGAAAACATCCGGAGGTATTGATGATGGAACATCTTATCCACAATTAAGAGGTGATCTAACTCGTTCGGATGCATGGATGTATAATAATAATACCGATTGGATGGATGTTATTACACGGAAGGGTATCTATCAGCAATACAATACTGCATTAACAGGTGGTGGGGATCGTCTCAATTACTACTGGGGGTTGGGATATGCCAATCAGTATGGTACTACAAAAGGAACCGGATATGATCGTTTTAATACACGCTTTAATCTCAATTACAGAGTATCGGATAAATTAAGAGTTCAGGCCGATTTAAATTATACCAATTCTTTAACTGATAAAAGAGGGCAGAATCATCCTATTCAAAGTGAAGGACAAGAATTAAATCCTTTGCTGATAGCACGACAGATTCCTGCGTATTACCCCGTATACTCCAAAAATGGACTAAACTATTTTGTTGATAGAACAGAGACCATATCTGCTCTTAGCAGATATAATCCTTTAGCCCTAATCGACTATTCTACCTATCTTACTAAGGCTAACCGCTTTATGGCGAATACAGCCATAGAGTATAAAATTCTGAGTAATCTGGAGTTTAGAACTCAGGTTTCTACTGACTTCAGGGAATCTGCGGATGAATATTTTTTACCGGGATATGCTACCAATGCAATACCGGGAGAGAATGTTTATAATGCCGGAGTACAAACCGAAGGGTATCAATTGATGATTAATAACAATAATCGCCTCACCTGGAATGCACTACGCTTGACGGATCATCGATTGACTTTTACAGGAGTAGTTACCTATAATATCAACAGAAATAACTCCACCAAAATTGAGTATTATAATGGAGGGTCACCGGAATTAAGATCCGCCGATGCCTCTGCGATTATCTCTAATGCTACTGGAACCTATGGTGCAAGTAAGTATTTGGGGATGTTTATTCAGGGACACTACGCATTAAAAGATCAGTATTATCTGACTATTACCGGAAAAAGTGAAGGCGATTCTCGTTATGGGGACGATAATCCTTACTCTGTATTTCCGGCTATTGGTGCTGCATGGGAGATCAATAAGGCTAGGTTTATGCAAAATGTGGAATGGATTAATTTCCTTAAACCTCGATTTGCTTACGGTGTTACCGGGAATTTACCTTCACTGGATAACTTATATGATATTGCTTATGGTACCGGCACAGGATATTTAGGAGAAACCTATACGTATCCATCAAAGTTTGCAAGTGATAATCTTAGAGAAGAAAGGACAACAGAATATAATGCAGGTTTGGACTGGGGAATGTTTAATGATAGAGTAACAGGACAATTAGATTTTTATTCGCGCACAACAAGAAATCTTTTGTTGGAAGAACGATTGTCTTCTACTCTGGGATATTCTTCTCAATATATCAACTTTGGGACCGTACGTAATAGTGGCTGGGAGTTGGGCATAACGGCTATTATACTGAAAGGCGGAGGGAATAAGTTACGCTGGAAATCCTTTTTTAACATTGCTACAAATAGAAACAAGCTACTAGAATTACCTCCATTGTTTAATGAACAGGCGTTTCAAGTGAGCGCTTATGGATTTACATCCAAACTGCAAGAAGGAGATGTAATTGGAGGATTCTATGGATATAGAGCACTAGGCGTATACGCAAGAGACGAGGATGCAATACTTAGAGATGATGAGGGAAATATTATTTATGAAGCAGATGGTATTACTCCTAAATACATGAGATACGGATCAGCAACTGGCCGGCAGTTTGCGGGTGGAGATATGATTTATGAAGATGTTAATAAAGATGGTGTGATTAATGAGCTAGATCGTGTACAAATAGGTGATGCAAATCCATTATTCTATGGGGGATGGAATAATACATTCAATTATAAAAATTGGGTACTCACCGTTAATTTTCAATATCAGTCAGGCAATCACATTATCAATGCTACGCGCATACAAATGGAACAGATGCGCTACTCTCATAATCAGTCAAGATCGATTATGGCACGTTGGAGAAGACAAGGGGATGTAACTGATATTCCTCGAGCTCAGCCTGATAATAGTTGGAACGCCGTAGCCTCTACCCGGTGGGTGGAAGATGGATCCTATCTACGTTTAAAGACTGTATCTCTAACTTATAATGCTAGTAAACAGTTTCTTCAAAAGTTAGGTCTTGGAATAAAGCAATTATCATTTTTTGTAACTGGTTATAATCTGTATACATGGACGAAGTATCTGGGGCTGGATCCCGAAGTGCCTATTACCGGAAGTGTAGCGCTATTTGGTATAGACAGAAGTACTACAGCTCCTTCACGTCAGTATACAGTAGGATTAAATATTCATTTATAAATGTGCTCCGAAGATGAAATCAAGATTCACATATATAATCGTAGTTCAGATATTCTTTTTATTGATATCCTGTAATAAACTGTTAGAGGTGGATAAACCCGATAATCTGATACATGATGAGTTTTGGCAAAATCGAGATCAGGTGCACACGTCCTTAATGGGATTGTATACATCTCTGCATAACAGTCTTAATTCATTTCATGTTTGGGGTGATATAAGGTCTAGCTTTTACGAACCTGGTCCTGGTAATGCCTTTACCTCAAGCTATGGACAGTTTATGTCGCATGATATTTATACGACAAACGGTCTGCTTTCATGGTCGAATGTATACCGCTCAGTAGGGTGGATTAATACGTTTATCAAAAATGCTCCTCTAGCTCTTTCTAAGGACCCTACTTTTAAAGAAGCGGAATTAAATCAAATGTTGGGTGAGGCGCATGCGCTTCGTGCGTTAAACTATTTTTATTTAGTGCGTGCTTTCAGGGAAGTTCCGCTCATTAAGGAACCTTATGAATCGGATACTCAACAAATGAATACTGCAGCTTCATCCGAAGAGGAGGTGCTAAATTTTATTGAAGAAGATTTGGATTATGCATTAAAAAATGCGCCAGAAACATTTGATAATGTGCTTTACAAATATGGACGTATTACTAAGAATGCCGTTCGGGCTTTGTGGGCCGATGTAAAACTGTGGCGTAATCAGTATCAACAAGTGTTGGATTTGTGTGAACCTTTGGATATGCAGTATGCTTCTGGCTTGGTGAGCTCTTTAGATTGGTATTCCATTTTTACTCCAGGTAATTCGTCCGAAACTATCTTTGAGTTACAATACACTCAAACCGGGTTATCTTCTCCTGTCTATAACTGGTTTGCGCATTTTTCAACTGGTTCTTCTGATGGAGCTAGATATTTAGCGAATTCTCGTAATGCAAGGTTAGCGTTTGAGGAAACACTGTATCCATCTACATTACCGGAGTATGAGAGTTCAGATACCATTCGATACAAGGAGTATTCCACATTTAGAAAAAGTGATGTCTCTAACGGATATGGGGGAGGTTGGGAAGTGTACAAGTTTTTGGGTCAGCAGGCATACGAACTATCTTATAAACCCTCTAATAACCGTCGTCTTACAGGTTATATTTTTTATAGATATCGCGAAATATTATTTATGAAAGCAGAGGCGCTAGCAATGCTGAGTCGGTATGAAGAAGCTGAAGATATGATTAATCAGGTGCGCCAGCATTGTGATGTACCACTGTTAACTACAGGCGAGGCTGGCGAAGAAATGGAGTTCTTCGAGCGATTGTTATTTGAGCGTGAAGCAGAACTGTGCTTTGAAGGTAAAGAATGGTTTGCCTTAGTAAGGATGGCCAGGAGAGAGGGTATGCAGGAATTATTATTAGAAAAGATGGCAACAAATAATTCTATGGGTTATTCCTATCAAGTTATTCGTGCGAGATTGCTAAATCCAGAAAGCTGGTTCTTGCCCTATCATAGAACTGAAATTGAAAATAACCCTTTGTTACATCAAAAAGAATTTTATAAAAATAAATAAGATTAGTATGAATCGTCTGCCATTAATACTGCTCCTACTTTTAATATTAGGATTTTGCTCTTGTAAACGAGAGTTGTCTGGTGCACGCTATGACAGTACAGACGAGCTGCAAATTATGGATTATATAGAGGGGAGAGAAGACTTAAGCATATTTAGAGAGCTAATTGATTATACTAAGCAGCGTAATTTATTAAAAACAGCTGGCTCCTATACTTTGTTTGTCCCCAATAATGAGGCTTTTGAGAAATTGTTTCAGACGTTGGCTCAGGAGGGGGAAACCATTAACTCTATTTATGATAAGGAGCCTGAATACTGGTTGAGTTATCTACGATATCATTTATTAATGCAGAAGGTTAATTCTAATGAATTGGAATTTGGGCCTTTGCCCGCCCCTACTATGTTTAACAATAAATATTTGATTGCTGATATCAGTGAATCTTATGTTTCGATCAGATTAAATAGTGCGGCTAAAATAATTGAAAGTAATATTGAACTTGCTAACGGATATGTAAACGTGCTGGATTATGTTCTCATGCCTCCCACCAAAAACATTTATGAAACACTACAAAGCTCCGGGCGCTATAACATAATGTTGTCCATATTTGAAGAAATGGGATATTTAAGTTATTTGAAGGATAGTACTATTACATTGTTGGTCGAAACCGATGAAGCTCTATTGAAATCTGGTTTTTCTAAGGATGCTATTGAGAATCTAGAGGAGTGGACACAGTATCATATTATAGCAGACTCTGGTTATTTTTTGAATAACATGGCGGGGAAGCGTTACTACTCACTATATACGAAAGAAGCTACAAGTTTTGATGTAAACTTATACGGCCAATATTTTGCCAATAAAAATTTTCCATTTAGTTCAAATACAGCTTTGGGAATTAATCGGGTGTGCAACAATGGGATCTTGCATACGTTGGATACTATGTTGCAAATTGTAGAGGCTCCATTAGCTACTATACGCTTCAATCTTTATCCCCCTGGAAGTCCCTATGGTGCACAAAATGTATTCACCAACGCTCCAGCAACAATTACCCTTAATACAGGAACTCAGAGTTACCATCAGAACAAGGAAAATAAGATTGTTGCATTCAATGCCATACAAGTAGGAGATTATTTCTGGATGACAATACCAGATGTACCTGCAGGCAAATATAGAATCAGAATGATTCACAGATCGGGTGGTACGCGTGGCAAGTACATTGTTATATACAACAATGAAATCGTACACGAAGGAGTAAATATGGCCGCCCAAGATGGTACGTTCGAAGAATGGAGTTATCTGGTGTATAATAATTGCGGTGAAATAAATGTTGATGAGCGATCCGATGTTACTTTATATTTTGCTTTTGCTGATTTTGGTAGCAATAAGAATCCAAGTTACTGTTGCGATTTATTAATGGATATTGTTGAGTTGATTCCAATAACTGATTAATTAAACCATTACAATGAAATTTAAGTTTACATATTGGAGCATAAAACATATTGGAGTAATGTGTCTTGCGCTAGCTGTCTCGAATGCGAGTGGACAGCTATCGCAGGACAGTGTAACACTTTCAGGTATTGATAAGTTAGGTATCATCCGGTCTACAGACACAGTACCTTTGTTAAGACAAAGTAGCGGGCTATCTTTTGCCAATCTATTACCCGGAGCTTCAGGTATTCATGTGACAGAGTCAGGAGTAATTGCTTCTGCACCACTATTAATGATGCGGGGTATTAATAGTATTAATCTTCAGTCTGCCCCTCTAATATTTGTAGATGGGTTACCTGTTAGATATAATCGTTCACAACGTCCTTTCCTTTCTACATATGAGCCTACAAGATTTGGTTTTTTAAATACTAATGATATTCAGGATATCGCTGTTATAAATAACCCAGAGCAGCTTGCTTTATTAGGAGGAAGAGGGGCGAACGGAGCTTTATATCTGGTGACAGAAAGGGGAGAGCTGGGAGGAACAAAGATCGACTTTACCGCTAGGGCTGGATATATGCGCAACAACTATAAGATTGAGCGTATGAATGCTCAAAAATTTAAATCTTATTTATGGGATTACATGTTAGAAAACGGCGCCACAGAGGCTCAGCTTACTGCAAATCCCATATTTGACCCTAGCATAGCTATGTATAATCAGAATACTGATTGGGTGAGAATGATTGAGCAACCAGCACGGTATAATGATTTTCATTTGAAGCTTAAGGGAGGTTTCGGCGAGGCTAATTATATGTTCAGTATAGGACATACCCGCAAGGGAGAGACGTTATTAGAATCAGATTTTAATCGCACTACTATGCGCTTTAATCTGGATTATAGGGTGTCGCAGCGTTTTAATATTACCAACAATTTGAGTTATGCTAATACAGGGTCGTCTTATCATGAACAAGGCTATAATTGGTCGATACATCCTTGGTATGCGGCAGCTACTAAAGCACCATTTATGGCACAATATGCATATAATAATGAAGGGTTGCGTACAAACCTCCTCGAAGATGTTGACATATTAGGGAAAAGTAATCCCTGGGCTTTAGTGAAAAATATGCGAAATAAAAATGAAGAAAATCGAGTAGATGGATCCATATCAGGGAAATATTTATTAACAAAGAATACCTTTTTAAATACAGGTCTTTCAGTAAGTTACTATAATATAAGTGAGAATCAATATCGTCCTGCCTTGGGTATTGTAGCAGACAAACACCGCATCAGGCAGAATGCTAATCGTAAGTCTAGTGAATTTACTTTAATATGGAACAGTTATCTACGTAAGTACGGTCAGATTGCTGATAATGTCAAATATGACGCGCAATTCGGAGCATGGATCGAACGGTACGAAGATAAATCGCTTTATGCAAGAAAGATTAATGCAGGTACGGATGATTATGAAACATTGGCGCAAGGTACAGTAGATAGTGCATCCAATTCTAAATTTATAACCAACCTTACGAGGTTCTATGCCGCTAGTAATTTTGATTTCTTCAACAGAGTTTCTTTATCTGCAAATATTGGGACAGATGGTTCTTCTAATTTCGGACGTAAGGGAAGATGGACGCTATATGGTGGTGCGGATTTGAAAGTAGATGTTTTGGATCGAAAAAGTGATCAACAATTAACAATACGCGCAGGCTGGGGACGAAGTGGTAACAGTGATGTGAGAGGATATTATCATTATGATTTGTATTATGCTGTTCGTTATTTTGGTTATGGGGGTGTATATCTTGGAAATATTGCCAATGAAGATATTATGCCCGAAATTACCACATCTTATAATGTAGGATTAAATATTGCGCTTTGGAAAAATCGATTCCACTTAGGGGTAGATTATTACAAGAAGAATACAAATAATTTAATTACCTCTAAGAATTATCCTATTGAGTTAGGATTGGATCCACAGTTTGAAAATAATGGCAAAATTTCTTCTCAGGGATGGGAGTTTGACCTGTCTGCATTGGTAGTACAAAATAAACATTTTCAATGGCAGTTAACGGCTAATCTGGCAACATTAAAAAATGATGTACTTTCTTTAAGTAATGGAGATGCTATTCGTACTATAGATAATACCACTGGTATCGCAAGAGCCGGGGAGCGGATCGGCTCTTTCTACGGATACAAAGTGTTAGGTGTATTTCGAAGCATTGATGATGTAGATCTCAAAAAGTCTGACGGTACAAACTATCTACCTGGGGATTATATTATTGAAGACCTCAACAATGACGGTAAAATAAATGAGCAAGATAGACAGATAATAGGTAATCCATTGCCTAAGTATTTTGGAGGAGTTTTAAATGCATTTAAGTACAATAGATGGGGACTGGATATACTCTGGACCTATGCAATGGGTCATGATATTTATAATCGGTTTAAACAGCAAATGCATGTGATGAATGATTACTCAAATCAGTCTCCTGACGTCTCCCGCAGATGGCGCTCGGAGATGGAGCCTGGTAGTGGTTTGAGTAGAGCTGTTTACGGTGATCCCTCCAATAATGGTGCAATGTCTGATTTGTGGGTAGAAGACGGTAGTTATATGCGCTTGAAGAATGTTACACTTAATTACGATGTGCCCTTCAAGAGTCGTAAAACTATAAAGGGATTACAAGTGTATATAACAGGAGAAAATCTCGTTACTATCACATCTTATAGTGGAGCCGACCCTGAGGTGATTTCTTCAACCGATGTATTACTACGAGGAATTGATTTTGGAGGTACTCCTTTACCCAAGGCTGTAATATTAGGACTTAAATTATCTCTTTAATGAAAAACAATAAATATGAGTTTTATTATAAATAAAATGAGGCCTCAATGCGTAATCATATTGCTGCTTTTATTGATTTTAGGAGGGTGTTCGAGCTTGTATGATGTGGATCCATATTCCATGATAAAGAATAAAGATTTTAATAGAAATCGAGACGACCTGAACGCAAGTGCAATGGGTATGTATGCTCCGCTTACACAGGAAGTCCATAAATTTTTGTTATGGGGTGATGCTAGAGCGGATATGGTTACAACAGGTCAAGCAGAGCCCGATCCATATATTAATGAGTTTGTAATTAATAATATCAGCGAGCAGAATCCTTATACCAATTATGCAGGTATTTATAAAACTATTGCACGTTGTAACCGCCAGATGGAGAAGGTTTATGATGTAGCTCGTCTAGATGATAAAATACTTGATAGGGATGCAGGTGCTTTTTATGCGGAAGCATTGCTGTTACGCTCTTATGCGTATTATCTATTATTGAGAAACTTTAAGACATTCCCTATTATACTTTCGGATTATGCGGAGGGAATTACTTATGTAAATGAGGCTGGTGACACTTTGCGTAGGAACCTGCGTAATATGGATTCTGATGAGATTAGAAAAAGTTTTTATTATCCTAAAAATAGAGATGAAGTGTGGCGCATGATTTATGATGATGTATTAACAGTTTTAGGTATGCTGCCTATCAATTATCAATGGAATAATTACTCCCTTCCGGCTCAAGAGCGATACGGGAGAGTGTCACAAGTGATGGCGGCTACTTTTGCTGCGGAACTGGCATTGTGGTTGGGAGAATATCAGGCTGCATCAGCCTTTGCTAACTCCCCAGTAAGAAACAATAATCACACATTAGGTTCTTCCGGTACATGGATTAACCAGTTTACGGGTTCGTATGCTTCGTTACATTCTATGTTTTTATTAGGTTATGGATATGATAATAGTTTTGAGACAAACCGTCTTCAGGAATTTACGAGTCCTTTTGCGTCATACGGTGGTAAATATTACCTGAAACCCAATATGCCTATTATGGATACTATTTTTTCTAAAGAAGGAAACGATATACGTACCAGCTTTAGTGTAAAGAATGTAGAGGGATATGATGTAATATGGAAATTTATAGGAACGAATAATGTGGCATCAATGCGGGAACCATACAGAAGTGATGCGAGTTGGAATTTTTATAGAAGTGCGGATGCGTATCTATATAAGGCTATTGCAGATCTCATGCTAAATGATTATGCTACGGCATTCAATTTTGTAAATATGCTACGCACTGCTAGAGGCTTGCCAGAGCTAAATATTGCTGAAACTGATTATACTAATAAGGAATATATGCTAGAACTGCTTTTTAAAGAAAGGGCTAGAGAATTTGCTTTTGAAGGAAGAAGGTGGTATGATTTAATGCTATGGTCAAAACTTTCGGAGAAGAACCAACTGGCTGCAGTTGTTCCACTAAAATATGAAGATGAGAATATGCAGGAGCAGGTAAGGGTAAAGCTTCTAAATGAAGATAACTGGTATATTCCTATTAATCCCACACTGTGGGAATAACATTTCAAATTTGAAATAAGTTCTATTTTAAAAATATTTCCGATGAATAAGCTTTTAATGTTTACTTCATGTGTTGTTGTTGTGTTGATAGTATTTACTACGTCCAGCTGCTATAAGGAACAACATTTTAAATTCCCAGGACCTTTTGAGGATACCGCATCGAAGGGGGGGATTGATTCTTTGCCCTTCCCGTTTGACGAGAATAGGCAGGCCGGCGTTTGGTTAATGAAAGACGGTGCACCGTATTATGATAAGATATTATTTAAAGGATTTACAGACTATCGTCCCATGCATGATACTGTATCTTGGGTGCAGGAAAGTAATGCTATGCGATTAATTCCTCATCGGAACTATTACCCTTTAACCGACGCTGATCATCTGGGTGGAGATCCTAATAGTTTTAGATACAACTGGGTGTCTTCTAAATATTTTGTTCCAATTGGGGCAGGGAAGAGCTTCTACATGTATGTTAAATTCTCAGTGGGGACATTTAGCGGTACTGCAGCTGGATTGCTATTGGGAAGAAGTTGGGAAACAGGCGGTGATTTCTTGTTTGGCTTTGATGGCAATAGCAACGTCGCACCTACATTTTTTGTTGATCTTTATGGTAAAACAGGTATATCCGTCAATCCTGCTAACGGATGGCCTACAGTGAATGAAGTGATTGTTCCTGGCCTCCCTGCCGAATGGGAGGTGGTGATACATGATAATGTATTTTACACTAAGGTGAATGGAGTTCTGTGTTTTTATTTCAAAGTGCCAAGCGAAGCGCTTTACTATTTTACACCAGCCATTAGGCCATGGAGAAACTTTGTTGCTGTTCATGATTTCTATATAGAAAGTTCAGACATGTATACTGTTGAGTACGTGATGCATGAGTACGAGCAAGGGTATACACGTATTCAGCATCCTGCTTTAGCGAAAGCCCCGAACAATGATCTGTTATTGTTTGCAGAGGGGCGGAGTAATCCTGCATCTGCATACGAACGGGTAGCTCAACACACATTACCAGTAGGTAATACCGATATCATTATGAAACGCTCAGAAGATGGGGGTGATACATGGAGCGAGCAGATTAGTGTAGTTGTAGGAGATGGAACAGACAAAACTTATGGATTCCCTCAGGTAATTACAACCAATTCGGGCAAGATGATTTTGCATTATAGCGAACTATCGCCTTCTTTAAGCAATAATACTTACACTTATCCTCCTTCGGACCAGAAAAGAATGCAGATAGTCTCTACAGATAATGGTAGAACATGGTCGCAACCGGTAGATATTACTTCTAGTTTGCAGGATGAGGCCAGCGGTTATTTGAAAAGTACGTCAGGACATGGTATTGAATTAAAGTCTGCTGATTATCGTGATCGTCTGGTAATGCCAATAGTGTATGGTGATCGTATTGTTCGTGTTGCATTATCCGATGATGAGGGTAATACTTGGTATCAGAGCGATAAAGTAACAGGAGCGAACAATATTAATTCAGCTGCTGTTGTGGAGTTGTCTACAGGACAGCTGATGCTTATTTTATCGCATACGAATACCTCACCTCAAAGCAGATATATATCGTATAGTAATGATGGAGGACAAACCTGGTCTGCCGTAGTACCTGCCTCTACAGTGGGCATTAATACTGCAACTTACGGACATATGTATGACGGTGTTTTGGCCAAACATGATAATCAGATTTACTATGTTAGCCCCGTGGATAGAGAAAAAGATGCCCAAGTGTATAATGGTCCTACCTACGGAGTTTCGCCTACTCTGTTTGTAAGCAGTAATGACGGAAGTACTTTTCAGCGTATGGGGCCTTTATTTACCAAAATCGCATACAGAGATTATTTTGCTCCTGTAGGTAAAATGGATGCTGTTGTGAACAGTAACGGGAAACTGATTATAGTTACTGAAGGGGGGGTAGATTCTCCGCAGGAGGGGATTGTTATTTACCGGCAATAGTGTACTTTATGCTCCGGTCTAAATATATAACGGAATTATTAACGCTATACGGTCTCACAGCCTGCATGCTATGGCGTAGCGGTCTTCAAAATAAAAATGAGTATATAGCTCCGGCGTTAAACACTCAGATACAAGAAAATGTTAGTGGGGCAGCGATACACACAATACGTCTGTTTGATTACGAAGCAGATCATTATAACAGTTATCGCATCCCCTGCCTTATAAAGGCTACTAATGGTACACTCATTGCAATTGCCGAGGGGCGCAAGCATTCAGTGCATGATTACGGAGATATCGATGTAGTATATAAGTTATCGAAAGATAATGGCAATACATGGTCGGAGTTAAAAGTTATAGTTTCGGAAGGTGAAGGAACTTGGGGAAATCCTACTGCAGTAACAGATGAAGTGACAGGTCGTATTTGGCTGTTTCTTTCATGGAATGACGAGCATCATAGTCAGCGTGGGGGAAGCTATTTGGGCAAAACTTATCTTCCCATAAAAGAATGGGGGCAGCGGAGAGTTTTTGTTACCTATAGCGATGATCATGGAGAGAGTTGGGCTGTTCCGATAGATATGACTGCTTCGCTATTACCTGAAAAATACAGTTGGGATGCGATGGGACCCGGTATCGGTATTCAGGTGAAGAAGGGAGATATAGCTGGTAGGTTAATTATTCCAGCTGGAGGACGTAATATTTATAGTGATGATCACGGTTTGACTTGGAAGTATCAGTTGTTACCCCGAGGAACATTTGAAGGCACTGTAGTAGAGCTTTCTGATGGTTTGTTGATGAGAAATGATCGCCCATTAGGAACTGAGTGGAATAAAAGTCATACACGTTTTATTGCGAGGGGAACTATAGAATCTGGATTTACTGATTTTACGGGAGATCCTAATTTGCCAGATCCTCGTTGTCAGGGTTCAATCTTGAGATATTCTTTTGCCCCCAATATTATACTTTTTTTAAATTCTTCAAACAGTGGTATAGATAAAGTAGGAAATCGATGTATGATGACTGTGCGATTAAGTGAAGATGATGGTACGACATGGAAATATTCAAAGTTATTATACCCGACTTTAGATAGAAGTCTTTTGTGCACTGATTCAGTTGTTTATGGTGGGTATTCATCGTTGATGAATTTAACAGATGGAAAGGTCGGTGCTCTTACTGAAGTGTATTATTATCCCAATAAAAAGATTGCTCATCGAAGATTTGCTATAGATTTCCATAAGTTTGATATCGATTGGATAAAACAGAAATAATAATGATAATATCTGCCTTATTTAAAGAAAGGTTCAATCATTCTGATTGCTTCATTCTTTGGGGTATAGTAAGGAGGTTCTCTGTGATCATCTACTGTATGTTTCATGCTGGATTGCTATCTGCACAAGATGATTTTTTTGAGAGGAAATATAATGTATTGTTTATAGTTGCTGATGATATGCGTCCTACTTTAGGATGCTATGGTGATGAGAGAGCCATAACGCCTTATATAGATAATTTGGCGAGAAGAAGCATTGTATTTAAAAATGCTTATTGTCAGCAGGCAGTATGTAATCCTTCTCGTGCATCTGTTTTGACAGGATTAAGGCCTGATGAAAATGGTGTTACAGACTTGGTGACTCATTTTCGCCAGAAAATACCTGATGTGGTAACACTACCCCAGGCTTTCAAAAATGCAGGTTATACATCAATAGGAATTGGTAAAGTTTTTCATGGATCAAAACGTACTCTGGATTCAGTGTCATGGTCCGTTCCCTCCTTGGTGCAAAGTTTTACCAAGCAGGATGAATATTATCTTCCTGAAAATCGCAAGGGAAATGCTAAGGCGGCATCGTATGAATTTGTGGCAGAGCAAGATGATGATTATCCCGATGGCAAGATCGCTAATGCGGCTATTACTGCTTTGCAGCAATTCAGGGAATCCGGTGAGTCATTTTTTATGGCGGTAGGATTTAATAAGCCGCATCTTCCTTTCTGTGCACCTAGAAAATATTGGAATATGTATGAAGGCTCCGATTTTTCTAAGATGTCGCATAAATTTAAACCTTTAGGTGCTCCCGACATTGCATTTCATCAATGGCAGGAACTTCGAGGCTATTCCGATATTCCTAAAGATGGTGCTATTCCTTCTCAAAAGGAACAAGAATTATGGAGAGGATATTATGCTTGTGTTAGTTATGTAGATACTCAGATAGGTAGAGTCTTAAGTGAACTAGAACGATTAGACATGAGTGAAAACACCATTATTGTATTTTGGGGGGATCATGGGTATCACTTAGGTGAACAGGGTTTATGGTGTAAATCCACCAACTATGAGTTAGATACACGTATACCTCTTCTTATATCAGTTCCCGATATAACCGACAAGGGAAGTCATACTTCTGCAATTGTGGAGGCATTGGACATATATCCTACTCTGTTAGAATTATGTGGTTTAAAATCCCATCATAGACTAAGTGGAAAAAGTCTGACTCCTCTATTGGAGAATCCAAATTGTAGATGGGAGGGAGTCGCGTTTAGCCAGTTTTGTAGACCCTATGAAGCAATAACTAAACAACATCCCACACATATGGGATATACGGTACGCATTCCAGGTTGGCGCTATGTAGCATGGTATGATTTGAATACTGGGTCGGTAGTAAATACAGAGTTATATGATTTAAAGAAGGGGAATATTGAATTGCATAATCTTTCCGGGGATAAAAGGTATAAGAAAGTTGAGCAAAAACTCCATTCATTGATTGACGCATACTACAGTAAAAGATAATCTATATTATGATTAGAAAATTGATAAATCGAATTAATATTTATGTTCTGTTGATGGTACTGAGTTTTTTCTATTCAAAAACTGTATCTGCATCAGCTACTTTGGAAGTGGTTTCGGATAGTGTTGTAGTATTTGCACCTGAGGATGGTAAATATGCATCAATGCGAATCCCCGCGATTGTAGTAACGCAGAAAGGTAGCCTACTCGCCTTTGGTGTGGGAAGAATCAATAGTGGTAGTGATTGGGCTGATATGGATTTATTATTGCGAAGAAGTGAGGATGGAGGAAAAACTTGGGGCCCCATTCAGGTGGTTGCACCACGTGCCGGAGGAAAGCCTACAGATAATCCGGTTCCTATTGTAGGTAAAGACGGAATAATTCACTTATTATATCAGCGGGATTATGCGTATGCTTACTACATTAGATCGGAGGATGACGGTCTTACATGGTCTGTACCGATGAATATAACCGCTACATTTTTATCATTTAAAAAAGAATATAACTGGAAGGTACTAGCACCAGGCCCCGGACATGGTATTCAGCTAAAGAATGGAAGATTGCTAGTGCCGGTATGGCTTGCGGATTCGGATAAACTATTGCCTCATCGTAGTCATCGTCCTTCTCGTATTGCTACAATTTATAGTGATGATAATGGTAAGACTTGGAAGGCAGGGGCTTTAATTCCCGATGTGCCGGGTTTTAAAAATCCTAGCGAGACGATGGCTGTAGAGCTTGCTGATGGTACAGTGATGTTAAGTATCAGAAATGAATCTGATAAAAGGAGACGTGGAGTTGCTTTTAGTAAGACTGGTATTGCCGGATGGTCTCACCCTGAATATGTAGAAGATCTTTTTGAGCCTATTTGTATGGGGGCTATACTAAAAGCACATTACAGGGGGAAGGATATCCTGTTATTCTCGAATCCGGACAGTAAACATATCGAAAAACACCCTCGACAAAATCTTACTATCAAGGTAAGTTATGATATGGGGAAGACTTGGCCGGTCCAAAAAGTGTTACAGGAAGGTTCGGCAGGCTATTCCGATATCGCTGTAAAGGACAATATCCTTTATTGTCTCTTTGAAACAAAAGCTGGTAAAGGCTTGGCGCTGGTATTAAAAAAGATTTCGTTAGAGGAACTGTTGAAATAGATGCTTCGCTATTTCAACCGTCTGATTTTTATATTTCGAAACGAGGCTTCATCACCGTGATGTTGTAGAAGGATATACCCCCATTCCGATTCTCCGTATTGAATAGGGCTGTTTTCGTACTCACGAAATTTTGTTGCAGCAACCTTCTTTCTGAAATCTTCACTGCCTCTGGTGTAGGATACAATTTTTTTGCCATTTAGCCAGTGTTCAACATTCTGACCTTTAACGATTATTTTAATACGATTCCAGTCCTGACACTTCCAGTTTTTATCTTTCGGATTAGGTGCATATAGTAGGTATGCAGCACCCGTACTACTTGTTGGATTTTTATTGTCGGTAACCCAATTGTGTTTACAGTCATCAATTAATTGATATTCCGGACCATTGAGAATTGTATTGCCTTTTTCATTTTTGAGAGGGGCTACTATATATTTAATACCGCTATTTGCTGAATCAGTAAGTTTTACTTCCAATTCCAGTTCAAAATTGGAAAACATTTCTCTTGTTATAATGTCTTTCCTTTTTGCTTTGGCAATACTTTTTAGAAGTTTATCGCTTATAGTCCAGCTTTCGGTGGGGAAACTATCACCATCAATACTTCTCCATCTAATATTCGGATTATTGCCATTGAAAAGAACTTCCCAACCGTTTTTGTCTATCGGAGATGTATAATTTTTGCCGATAATGTATTCTTTTTGAACAGATGGATATCCTTGTAGTTGTAACATCCCATTAGCAAAACGTCTTCCCAGTTCAGTAGCAGATGGGCTATCGAAGTGTGTGCCGTCACCTCCGTGCCATAAGCCTTCTGATGATACTAGAATTGTGTTTTTTACTTTTGAAGAAAGCTCGGGCAAAACATTATTGATGTATTCATAATTGCTTTTGTAGTGTGCCAGTTGGCCAACTACAATCGGTAATTTCGGGTCGCCGCATTCTTTTCTCAATCGTTGTATCAGGGCGGTTAAGCGATCTATATAAACGGATGCATTTTTTTCTTTGCTGTCGGCCTCCCCTTGGTGCCACAAGATTCCTTTAATGGGACCGTATTTCATAGCTTCCTTTATTCTAGCAAGCGCATCGTCATAAGGATGGGTTTTGGTGGCTTCATCATAGGCCCCTGGTTCCCACCTGCTAATTGCAGTACCCCCAACTGAGCAGGGAACCAATCCAATAGTTACAGCTTTGTTAGCTTCAGCCATTGCAATACCAAAGCTCAAGCCGGGGCCTACACCTGCAACTTTGGGCTTATCGAAGTGTAGCGGATGTTTTGCTATTTCCCATTTATTTTCTTTAGAGAGCATGAAGACTCTTTCATGTTGAATTTTTTCGTATTGGGGTGTGATTTTTCCCCTTCCGGCCATATTAGATTGACCGAGTAATATATATATGTGAAAATTTTTGTCGAATTTCTGTGCAACAAGAAATAGGGGAAATAGCAGTGCTATCGCTGTGCTTAATAAGATGCTTGTTTTAATAGGTATGATAGTGCAATGAATTTGCATTGTAATGACGTTTTATGTTATGCTATAGGAATTAAGATCCTGGTTAAGAATAAAGGTTTAATGATGCTGGCTTTAATTAATTGGTTGGATCCATTACATATAAAAAGTTGGGACGGCTTCTTTCCTGAGTACCATTATTATCTATCTTAGGTGTAATTAATTGATCGTACACCACTGTTGATACACTACCTCCTCCGTCTAACATATAGGCAAATTTTACATTAAGCGATCTTAGAATTCTTACTACATCTTCGGCGGTCATACCTTCTCCTTCAAATCCCCTTCCTCCACAACTTAAGAATAAAATATCTTTATTATCGAACTGGGCTATTACTTGTCTAGGATGCTTCACCTTATAGTTTTCTCTTATTTGCATCGCCTTTTCTGATGCCCGTTGATAATTTTCTATGAGTGGACCGAATGCTGTGAGTGCGTAAACGCTACCATCGTTGAGGATCTCCTTAGCTTTAGTTCCAGGAGGATATACT
This sequence comes from Niabella digestorum, assembly GCF_036409055.1. Lineage (NCBI taxonomy): Bacteria > Pseudomonadati > Bacteroidota > Chitinophagia > Chitinophagales > Chitinophagaceae > Niabella > Niabella digestorum. Next base: position 179,603 of record NZ_JAZGLY010000002.1, read on the forward strand.
TTTAGTTCATTGTCTGCTTTGATTCCTAGAATATATGCATTGGATGGCGCTTCTTGTACAATAGCACCTTGAACAATTTGTGTACCCTGAGGTTTCTTGATTCCGTTGACTTCACGTTGTGTGGAAGCATTGAAGGCCAGGGCACTCCCTTTCCTGATGGCAAATTGTCTAACTGTTTCACCTTTGTCTTGATTGGTAAGTTCCAGTTGTAGTTTTACGGGATTCCCAAATCTGTCTTTAGGTTTTATTCTGGTAAGATAATAATAGGTATTAGAGGGCTGATCGAAATATTTGCTGATGTAATAAAAGCTATTACCCTTGCATGCCGAGCAACTTATTTTGTATAAACTATTGTTGTCAGGATAAACTACATACAAATTTCCAAGACTATCGGTAGTGATATCTGCAGCGATATGGTTTAATACTTCTTGGCTTACAGATGTGTTATCCCCGCTTGGGATAGCGTTGTTACTAATGGAAGAGACTGTTCTCGTTCCGTTAGCTATTTTACGGATGAAGATTTTTTGGCTATTAGAGTTTGCCTGTGTAATATAAATGTTATTGGCGTAGTCGACCTCTACCCGATAAGGTGAAGCGATAGCAGCAGCATCTGCATTACCGTCTTTAGTTTGGTTAGAACCCGATCCTGCAATTGTTGTAACCATTCCATCAGTTGTAATTTGACGAACACGATGGTTCAAAAGATCCGCAACAACAATATTGCCATTTTGATCGACTGACAAACCTGTGGGATGATTAAAACTTGCTTTTATTCCCTTGTCATCTTTATAGCCAGGAAAGGGAGTGCCCGCAAGTGTACTTACAGCTCCTGATGAATTGATCTTTCGAATACAGTGATTGTAGGTATCTGCAACAATTATATTACCGGAAGTATCAATCGTTACATCATATGGTGTATTAAATTGTGCAGCAACGGATGAGCCGTCCTTATATCCTGCAATTCCATTGCCTGCAATAGTGCTCACCTCACCCTGAGAAGTGATTTTTCGTATACGATGATTATTTTTGTCTGCAACAATTATATTTCCATCCTTGTCTATTGCAAGCCCTGTAGGTTCATTGAACTGAGCTTTGGATCCATCGCCATCCGTAAATCCAGCCACACCCGTTCCTGCGATCGTTATAACTTTGCCTGAAGGGGTAACTTTTCTTATAGCATGATTGAGTCTGTCTGCAATTACAATATCTCCGTGAAGATCTATTGCTATCGCTCCCATCTGTCTGAATGTAGCTTTTGTAATTATATTGTCTTTAAATCCTACGTTAGCTTCGGTGAGTTTTTGAAATTTGTAGGATTGGGCAAGTCCAGCATTCCCTATAAGTATTAAACTAAAGCATAAAACCTTGAATCTGCAGAATGAATTACGAATCATTATCTACCCATTTCTATATTAAGGAATTGTGATCTCAATCTCTTTCACTACGCTAGCCTCGCTATGACTGGTAATATTGGTGGCTACGAAGGTAGCTTTATAAGTTCCCGGTTTATCGTAGACATAAGTATAATTGGACAGTGCCGGATCTATTCGGTTCTTGATGCCTACAGGTCTATCCGGGCCTAGGTTGATTTCATTATCAACAACAATGGGAGGTGCTATAGCCCAATCTCCAGCTGTAAAGGGACGGTTTGCTGCAAGCACATTTGCCCTGAAGCGCAAGCGTGAGGTAGTGCTCGTCGATCGCGGGGTTCTGCTCGGGTCAGAAGCATCATCAGGGCCGAAGTGATACAAGGGGAAAGCTGCTACTCTTTGGTTATATATTATTTCTGAGCCCAATAATGTTTCAACGGATATTTTAAACTCATGAATATCCCAGGTAGTATAAGCGGCTGAAGCGCTTCGAGGATACGTAATATATTTAAATCCTATATACAGAGGCTGTCCTGGTACCAATAAATCAGAGATATCGGCTGAAGTGAGTGTACGGGTTGTGAAATCCTTTGCCATTGGTATGTTGAAACGATCTGTGATGTCGATCCATCCTTCTCCCTCTTCTGTTACGGTTCCATCAAAATTTGTAGTGGCCATAACAAATAACTGTTTCCAAGTAGGATCCGTTCCGTCTCCCATATCAGCAACATATTCGAAGGAAACATTAACAGCATCGATGCCTATAATACGTCCGTCTTTATATGCATATTCTTTTAATGGTTCTCCGGAGAAGAAGGAAATGACATCTGCATTTCCTTCAAATTGGAATACAACTTCTTTTATAGGATTTCCAAAGTTGTCTTGCGCATCTTGTACAGTATATCCTTTAATGTTAAAATCGGGTGTACCCACAATTAAATCTTTCTTGGTGTTGCATGACCCAAGTAGGATAATACAGATGATTAACCCGTTTATGAAGCACTTTTTTTGTAATCGATCGGGTAGGAGTACCATAGGAGCGTGGCAAAATGTTTGTGAAACAAACTGAACAATTTTAGCTATATGTTTTTTCATTTTTTATCGATTTTAGGGTTAATTACCATCCTGGATTTTGAACCAGTTTTCGGTTTAACATCATTTCATGTGTAGGTATAGGAAGTAATTTATGACGATCGCTAATCATGCCTAACGCTGTAGCAACATTTCTCGCCTGAGTAGATGGAGTTGAGGGGGTAGTTGAAGTAAGATAAAGATTAGATAAAGCTTTCATGGATGATATATAAATTCCCCATCTGATTAAATCGTACTTGCGTAAGCACTCAAATGCAAGTTCTCTGGAGCGTTCATCTTGTATCGCTTCTAGGAATGATAATTTATCTGATTTTTCATCATTTGTTAAATCGCTGACAGGGTTAGGTACTTGCAAATCTGCTTCTGAAAAGGGAAAGCCAAAACCTCTTCTCCGTACCATATTGAAATACTTTATGGCTTCAGGTGTAGGACCCCCGTTTACCTCATTATCAGCTTCGGCAAACATGAGTAGTACATCGGAATATCTTAATAGAGGGAAGTTGATAGGAGTATATCCTACTGATTTCGGGAAGAATACTTCTTTTTCTCTTCTGTATTTTCCGGCATATCTAGTCCAGATTTGAGTTGCCGCAAAATATTCTCTATTAGTGGATTCTGTAGGATTAAATCTATACGGAGCAATGGTCCAATCTCTTCGTAAATCCCCGGGTTTGTATAAATTATAGAGTCTACCTGATGCCCAAATATTACCATTGCTTCTACCAATAGAATCGTTATTAGAGACAATACCGATATAATTCCCCAACATGCCGGCTTGTCTGGGACGGTCGGTACGGTTACCATAAAATTCTACCTCCCAGATGGATTCTTTAATATCGTAAGCATCGGCAGCAAGTTTTACAAAAACATCTTCAAATGAAGGGTTTAATGCATGCTCTCCCGATTGAATTACTTTATAAGCCCAATCTCTGGCATTTTTGTATTTGCTGTGGTCTTTAAGAGGTTCTCCGGCCCAATACAAATAAACACGTGCTAATATTCCTGCAACTGCAGATTTATTGACTCTTCCTCCAAACCCTACTTCGGTAGCGCTTTCTACTAGATCATAGGCTCTTTCCATATCTTCGGTAATTTGCTGATATACGATGTGGGAGGGAGTGCGTTCCATATCGGTGTTATAGGGTGTAGTGGAGGACGTTAATTTTAACGGCACATCACCGTAATTAGATACTAGCAAAAAGTAGTAGTAAGCTCTCAGAAATAGCGTTTCACCTCTTACGATTTCTCTTTTTCTATCGTCCATATCGGCGTCATCCAGTTTCTCCAATAATACATTTGCCAGATTGATACCTTCATATAATGCTCTCCATAAGTTGGCAACATGTGGCGCGCTGGGATTGTACATAAACTGTCCGGGTAGTGCAGATTCCGGACCTTTTCTATAGAATCCATCGTCACCTTCGGTACCCATAAATGTAAAATAGGCTGAGGCATACAGTGGAGCACCATCTCGCGTGTCTGATAGCTTATTGTAGACACCAACGAGTGCCGTATGAATCTGGCTTTCGTTTTGGTAGAAGAATTCCGGTGATAGGAAATCTTCAGGTTCTGTGTCTAAGAAGCTAGAGCAGGAAGCTCCTAGAGTGAGACACAGTATTGCTAATAAGGTCTTAATCTTTTCCATAGTGACTCTATATTGAAGTTATTTTATTTAATTTTTAAAAGTTTGCTTTAAGGCCAAATACAAGTGTTCTTGGATGAGGATATGCCGAGAAATCAAATCCTGGAGTAAGTACCGAATTGTGTACAGATACTTCAGGATCCAATCCCGAATATTTGGTCCATGTATACAGATTTTGAGCTGCTACACTTAAGCTTAGACCTTTGATCTTCATTCTTCTTAACAGTGAAGTAGGAAGTGTATATGACAGAGACACTGTTTTCAGTCTCAGATATGAACCGTCTTCAATGGTTCTAGATGAAATTACTTGTGGTCCTCCACCCCCTGCTCTGTGAATCGTGTTGCTCGGGTTGTCGGGTGTCCATCGATCGGCCCAGCTTGCAAACTGGTTAACGTGGTGAATGTTGGTAATGTTTCCTTCGAAAATAAGACGATTGGCATTCATTAAGTGGTTTCCATACGACCACTGGAAGAAAACATTTAAGTCAAAACCTTTGTAGCTAAAGTTATTGCTAAATCCTCCTATGTGGATAGGGAGACCTCGACCAATGATAGTTTTATCGTTAGCATCTACTACTCCGTCTCCATTAAGGTCTTTATACTTGATATCTCCGGGCTTTATAGATTCCCTTGTGTCTCCGTTATTAGGCACTTCTGGTTTTAATACATATACGCCAGGAGCAACTTCGTTAAAATCGCTATATTGATACACCCCGTCCCAGATAAGCCCATAGAACATGGCTGCAGGTTTGCCTACTTCTGCAATGTAAATAGGTTCCTGTGCGATGCGGCTTACGAAGGAGGTGATTCTTGAAGTAAGATTTTCTTGATTATCGGAGAGTGCCATGATTTTGTTCTTGTTGAAGCTTATATTGAAGTTGCTCTGCCAGGTAAAGTCTTTAGTCTGAATATTTACAGTATTTAAAGTAAACTCCAGACCTTCATTGCGCACTTTTCCTATGTTTTTGTACGAATTGCTAAATCCTGTACTATAAGGCAACTCGGCATTTAGCAAGAGGTCGTAAGTGGTTTTTCTATACCAATCGAATACGAAGCTGATGCGATCTTTAAATAGGTTAAGGTCATACCCCACGTCGAACTGCGCAGTACTTTCCCATTTGAGGTTGGGGTTGCTGAGTCTTGCTATCCCTAATCCATAATACCGAACATTGTTGAAAGAGTAGCTTCCTAAGTCATTCCATTCGGCGGCAGGTAAGTATGCAAAATCGCTCACGCGGTTATTACCGGTTACCCCATAGCTGATTCTCAGCTTGGCTGCAGTAATAGCTTCAACATTTTTTAAGAATTTTTCATCCTTCATGCGCCATGCAAATGCTGCAGAAGGAAAATATCCCCATCGGTTCGGACGAGCGAACTTAGATGACCCGTCAGCCCTCATGGTAGCGGTTAGCAGGTATCTTGATTTGAAACTATAATTAAGTCTGGTAAATAAAGATTGTAACCTGTTTTCACTTGCTCCTGTGTAGGTTTCCAAAGGAGTACCTTGTGATAGCCCATTAATTCCTAGCTCTTCGTTAGGAACTTGTATGGCAGAGAATCCGTCAGATGTGGTACGAACACTTTGAAGTGTCATACCTCCCATTACTTCCAGTCGGTGAGATTTGTTGAATCTTTTGGTATAAGTTAATGTATTTTCATTAAGCCATTCGTATCGTTGAGAGTTTCTGATAGAACCATTCACTCCATTGATGTTATTAGGGCGTAAGCTAACGGGGGCTCCCTTTATTGTTTTACTGTTATAGAATTCATCATTACGTGTCATAACTCCGTTCATACCTCCCGTAACCTTCAGTACTAAGTTTTTGGCTAGTTCATATGTTGCATACGCATTAGCAAGTAGGTTGTGGGTTTTTCTCCTGCGCAGTGTTTCTCTTGCTGAGATGATAGGATTGATACGAAAATCTCCGGCCTCAGCCTCGGCTTCTGAATCTATGATATCGTCAATTAAATCATCGTTATAATCAGGAAGTCCTTCTCTTCCTGTAACGGGTCTATATCCCCAAACGGAATACAGTAAATAACCGCTTATAGTAGTATTGGATGTGGCACTGGTTCTACCCAGTATCTGTCCATAAGCTAGTTGATAGCTATAGTTTACATTTATACCTACTTTGAATTTTTTGCTTATAGTTTGATCAAGCGAGATCCTTGATTGATAGCGTTTAAAGCCGGTATTAATGACAATACCGTCTTGGTCATACACAGAACCGGAAATAGAGTATTTGGTATCTCTGTTACCACCTCTAAGTGATAAGTTATAAATCTGTGTAACACCTTTCTTAAATAATTGGTCTTGCCAATCGATACCTTTGATGTTTTTGTAAGATTCTAATGTTTTTCCTTGAGGATCGTAATTGGGGTGATCGGTAGGCAGGTCTCCGGGGGTATAAGAACTTACAGCATCCTGCCCATATCGTTCAATCTCATATTTAACGAACTCGTACGCACTCAACATGGGCATTTTTTTGGTTATTTGTTGTGGGCCCACCGAAGCAGATAGCGCAAGGGTGGGGGCTCCTGATTTGCCCTTTTTGGTTTCAATAACCACAACTCCATTTGCGGCGCGTGATCCATAGATGGCGGTTGCAGAGGCATCTTTTAAAATCGTGATAGATTCAATGTCTTCTGGATTGATGCCGGCCGTTTGCGGACTTTCCATCGGAAAACCGTCAATAACATATAATGGAGCCGTACTTTGTGTTAAAGAGTTAGCCCCTCTGATTACGATGTTCATTCCCTGACCGGGTTGGCCGTCTTCTGCTGCGGATACCTGAACCCCTGCAACTCTTCCCGCTAAGGCTTGATCAAAAGATGCTACGGGAGCTTTAGTAAGATCATTTACGTTTACTTCTCCTACAGCTCCTGTTAGATCACCTCTTTTTACAGTTCCATAGCCGATAACGACTACCTCATCTAGGGATGAGCTTTCTTTAATAAGTGTAATCTGAATATTGGTATTATTGTCAACTTTGAGTTCCTGAGACAGATAGCCTACTGCACTAAATACTAAAATCGTCTCTTTGTCTTTAACCTGAATTGAGAATCTTCCATTGTTATCTGTAACAACTCCGGTGGCGGTTCCTTTTATCGTAACTGAAACTCCGGCTAATGGATTACTTTCTTGATCAATAACTATCCCCTTTACTAATATATTTTGTTGTAAAGCCAAATGGGAAGCGATAAGAGGATAAGAAGGAGAGAGCATTGCGTGAGCTTTGCCAGTAGTGCCCAATGCTATAATAATACCCATGCAGATTTTTAGATGGATGAATTGCTGTTTCCCGACAGCATTTTTGATGCAATAGCGGGTAAGGCCTTGTTGGAGTGTGTTAAGGATCTTCATCTTTATGATGTTAAGTTTATGATGTAAATAGAGTGCTTTTTAAAGATACTTTTGAATGAATGCTTCGTAGTTAGTCAAATACTATCGATACAATCTCCCCTAATCTGATTTTCGTTTGGAACTATGTTTATTCTAGCGCACATTGGTCCCCGCCAAAATCTCTCAGTAAAATTTATAGGTCCTTCTCTTTAGCTAAAGATCTTATGGTGAATATGGCAATGACAATCATTAAGCAAGTCCTTTACTTTCTCTCTCAGCTTTCCGTTAACGTACACAGGTTTGACGCAAAATAAATTCCGTTTACGTACACGGAATATTGTCCTAAAAAAATTCTATCCAAATATATTTATTTTTCATTAAAATCAAAAATATCTGTTAAGAAAAAATCAATGCTTTCTTTTCTAGTTGGTTTTCAATTTAATATGTCCGTCTTGAGATATTATTTGAGAATAGTTAGTAAAACATTTTAGAATGTTTTAAAAATTATATTTATATTCGTGTACGTACACATTTTGTCTATTGCCATTTCTTTTTATGCAAACCATTGATTATATCAGCATCGTAGGTTTTATTGTCCTCCTTGTTTCTGTAGGAGTTTACGGATATACACGGGTAGGGTCTTCTTCTGATTTTTTTACGGCAGGAGGAAAGCTTCCCTGGTGGTTAACGGGAGTTTCGCATCATGTGTCGGGATATAGCGGAGCTGTTTTTGTTGCTTATGCTTCTATTGCTTACACACATGGTTTTGTGGTGTACGTATGGTGGGCCATGACTATTGCAATAGGAATGTTGTTTACTGTGTTTTTCATTGCTCCGCGATGGGCGCGCTTAAGAGAAAAATTTGGAGTGCAGTCTCCCACTGAATATCTGGCTACCCGTTATGGTATACCCGCACAACAATTAATTGCCTGGACGGGAGTTATTATTAAGATATTTGATGTAGCTGCCAAATGGGCAGCCATAGGCATTTTGTTGAATGCATTTACCGGATTGAGTATCACTGCAGGCATTGCATTATCTGGATGTGTAACGCTAATTTATGTTGTGCTAGGCGGTGTTTGGGCGGATGTAGTGAATGATTTTCTATCTTTTATTATTCAGTTGGCATCGGGCATCATCATGATGGTATTAGTGTTGAGAGAATTAGGAGACGGTGTCGGTGGCTTTTTTACATTATGGGATCGCTTGCCTGCCGAGAATTCGCAGATTTTTAGAGAGCCTTATACCTTCTGGTTTGTATTGGCAATACTTTCCATCAACACATTAACGTACAGTGGGGGACTTTGGAGTTTGGCCATGCGCTTTATTTCTTCTCCTACAGGGAAGGAGGCTAAAAAAGCGGCATTGTTGTCATCGGCATTATACCTCATTTGGCCTTTAATATTATTCTTCCCGATGTTTGCATCGCCTATTTTTTTCCCAAATCTGGAGAATACCGAAAAAGCTTACTCCGTGATGGCACTTAAGTTCTTGCCACCAGGCCTTTTAGGGTTGATGTTTGTCTCGCTTTTTTCCACAACATTGACCATGACGGCAGGCGACTCTAATACGATTGCTTCTGTTATTACTAGAGATATTTTACCTACGATTAATAAACGTGTTAGAAATTTTGACCGCAAGAAGCTTTTGATGTTGGCTCGGCTTACCACTTTTACTTTTGTATTATTTACGGTAATTCTTGCATTTTACGCTGAGTCATTCGGTGGAGTAATCGGATTAATACTAAGCTGGTTTGCCGCTCTTACAGGCCCAATCAGTATTCCGATGATTCTTGGATTATTGCCTTGGTTTAAACATAGTAACGGAACGGCAGTGTGGCTCTCTATTGCTTTAGGATTGCTTACATTTATTATAATGAAGTTTTGTTCGAACGTGCCATTGGCGCTGGAAATTTCTGGTCCTATCATTACATCTTTTATTGTGTATGCAGGATGCGGATTGCTTACTAAAAAGCGCGTTTCGGAGAAGGTGGATCATCTGCTTGACGGCCTCAATAAAGATTAAAGTTGCAAAATAAAAGTTTAAACCATAAATATTTGTTGAGATGAAAATTTTTCAAAGCCGGCGTCAGTTTATAAAAACATCTGCTTTCATGGGAATAGGGGTGTCATTAGGGACATCCGTCTTTGGAAAAAGCAGTGTGTTTTCTGTAATACCACAAGCGGGTAAGCGAGTTGGTATTATCGGTTTGGATACTTCTCATAGTATTGCTTTTACAAAATCTTTAAACGCCGAGCAGCCCAAACCTGAATTTAGAGGATATAGAGTAGTAGCGGCTTATCCGCAGGGCAGTAAGGATATTCAATCTTCAGTATCAAGAGTTCCGGAGTATACTGAAACCGTAAAAAAGTATGGAGTAGAAATCGTGAACTCCATATCCGAGTTGTTAAGTAAAGTAGATGTGGTTTTGCTCGAAAGTAATGACGGTCGGGTGCATCTGGAGCAGGCCATTCAGGTATTTAAAGCTAAGAAACCTGTTTTTATTGATAAGCCTATAGCGGCATCTTATCGTGATGCGAAAAAGATTTTTGAGCTCGCCGCTCAATACAACGTGCCAGTTTTTTCTAGCTCTTCTTTGCGCTATTTAAGCGGTGTTCAGGAAATTCTCAATACTGGAAAAATAGGACGAGTGTTAGGTGCTGATACTTACAGTCCGGCTCATTTGGAAAGTACGCATCCCGATTTGTTTTGGTATGGTATTCATGGTGTAGAAATTTTATTTGCTTTAATGGGAATAGGATGCGAAAGCGTTGTTCGCGTTCATGCCCAGGATGCCGATGTCGCTGTAGGAAGATGGAAGGATGGGCGGTTGGGAACTTTCAGAGGTTTTCGAAAAGGAAAGAGTGATTATGGTGGTATTGCATTTGGCGAAAAGGGCAACATGACTTTAGGGCGTTATGGAGGATATGACCCGTTGCTTGTAAAAATTGTTGAGTTCTTCGATACCCGTGTGGCGCCTTTCGATTATCGGCAAACTCTAGAAATCTGCGCTTTTATGGAAGCGGCGGATTTGAGTAAAAAACAAAATGGTCGTGAAGTAAAACTTTCTGAAATTACCGGATAACAATTATAAAATTTAGAGCAATGAAAACATCTCGTAGGGAATTTATTAAAAAGCTTTCATTAAGTACTGCGGCAGTTTCAATAGGTGGCGTACTGCCCGGTTTTAGCGCCAAAAGTTATCGCAATATAGTAGGTGCTAATGAGCGCTTTCATATTGCAGTAATGGGCGTAAATTCGCGCGGACAAGTATTGGCCAATAATTTTGCTATGCAACCCAATGCGGTGGTAACCTATATCTGCGATGTCGACCGTAGGGCTATCGATAAATGTTTTGCTACCGTAACAGAAAGACAATCGGAGACACCCAAGAAAGAGAAAGATTTTAGAAAAGCTTTAGAAGATAAGCAGGTAGATGCTTTAGTTATCGCAGCTCCCGATCACTGGCATGCTCCTGCTACCGTCATGGCATTAAAAGCAGGAAAACATGTTTATGTAGAAAAACCCTGCAGTCATAATCCTCGCGAAGGAGAGCTATTGATAGAGGCTGTTAAGAAATATAAACATGTAGTACAAATTGGTAATCAGAGAAGGTCTTGGCCTAATGTAGTAGAAGCTATTAAAGCTTTGCATAATGGGGTAATTGGTAGGGTGTATTTTGCAAGAACTTGGTACACCAATAACCGTCCCTCCATTGGTATAGGTAAGCAAATTGCTGTACCAGACTGGCTCGATTATGAACTCTGGCAGGGGCCGGCCCCGAGACGTCCTTACAAGGATAATATTCTTCATTATAACTGGCACTGGTTTTGGCATTGGGGTACCGGCGAAGCATTGAACAATGGTACCCATTTTGTGGATCTGGCTCGATGGGGTTTGCAAGCTGATTATCCTACAAAGGTTACTTCTGTAGGTGGTAGATATCGTTATAAAGATGATTGGGAAACACCTGATACGCAAACTATTGGAATAGAATTCGGAAATGGTTGTTCCATTACTTGGGAAGGAAGAAGCTGCAATGGTGCGCCTAGCGAAGGTGCTGCTGTAGGAGTGATCTTTTACGGAGAACAGGGGTCTTTGCAAATAGGAAGTGGAAATACTTATAAGATATATGACTTGAAAGGGAAGTTGATTAAAGAGGCAAAAAATGACATTAAGGTAGATGCGAGAAGCCTAAGCAACCCTTCTCAGAACTTGGATGCTATTCATATCCAAAACTTTTTTAGTGCAATTAAAGATAATACACCATTAAACTCTGATATTGTTGAAGGACACAAAAGTACTTTGTTGGTACAGCTGGGAAATATTGCACAAAGAACAACAGGAGCTTTGGATATAGATGCTTCAACAGGAAGAATTTTAAGAAATGAAAAGGCTATGAAGCTGTGGTCCCGCGAATATGAAAGAGGTTGGGAGCTTAAAATCTGATATAGATGAGTGGCACGCTAAAGATATATAATGGCACATTGATCTGTCCGCATCGATGTATTAAAGAAGGCACACTTATCATTAAAGATGGGAAGATTGTAGAACTCGGATCGAAAAATGTGGAAGTGGAGGCCGATGCTTTGCAGATAGATGCGCAGGGAAATTTTATTGCTCCTGGTTTTATTGATATTCATGTGCATGGGGGTGGTGGGTGTGATTTTATGGATGGCGAAATCGATGATTTTCTTACGATAGCCGAAACACATGCTCGATACGGAACAACGGCGATGACGCCCACTACTTTGACGAGTGAGAAAGAAGGATTGGTGAAGGTGCTATCTAATTATGAAAAAGCTTCTGTGAAAAATCTCAAAGGTGCTCGGTTCTTGGGCATGCATTTGGAAGGGCCATATTTTTCATTGAATCAGCGAGGGGCGCAGGATCCGAAATTTATACGGAATCCCGATCCAAAAGAATACAAAGAAATTATCGAGAGATTTGGAAAATCTATTGCCCGATGGAGTGCCGCGCCCGAACTGCCTGGCGCCTTAGCGTTTGGAAGATATTTGAGAGATCATGGTATATTAGCTGCCTTTGCTCATACCGATGCAGATTATGATGCAATAGTAGCTGCTTTTGAAAATGGATATACGCTGGCCACCCATTTTTATTCGGCAATGTCTGGTGTATTTCGAAAAAACGCTTATCGTTATGCCGGAGTGATTGAGAGTACTTATCTCATTGATGAAATTGATGTAGAGGTGATTGCCGACGGAAGACACCTACCAGCAGCATTACTGAAGTTGGTTTATAAAATTAAAGGTCCAGATCGAATCGCTTTAATTACCGATGCCATGCGTGGGGCAGCAACAACAGCGTCTGAAACTATTTTGGGGGATAAGAAAAATGGAATTACAGTGATAATTGAAGACGAGGTGGCCCAATTACCTGACCGCTCAGCATTTGCAGGTAGTATAGCAACTACCAATCGGTTGGTTAAAAATATGGTACATATGGCTGAGATTCCTCTTGTCGAAGCTGTGAGAATGCAAACCTACACTCCTGCTCGAATTATGGGCTGGGAGCGTCTGAAAGGATCTCTTGCAGTAGGCAAGGATGCTGATGTTGTCGTGTTTGACAATAATGTAGATGTAAGGTATACAATTGTAGAAGGAAAATTAGTTTATCAAAAAGTATAAGTGTTTTGATACTGATACATGCATTGCGATTTTATCTGTATAAAATATGAATATGAGTAATAACGGGAAGAGGTCAGTAGGAGTGAAAGAAATTGCCCGCCGTGCTAACGTCTCGATCGGTACGGTAGATCGTGTGTTGCATAATAGGGGTGGAGTGTCCGAAAAAACGAAGGAGAAGATCATAGCTGTTATAAAAGAATTGAACTATCAGCCGAACATTTTAGCGCGTCGTCTAGCATCGGGAAGAACAATTCATTTGTTTACGCTCATTCCTGCCGTATCGGATGAAACAGATTATTGGGATGTGCCTTTACAGGGAATTATACAAGCGGAAAACGAAATTAAGCTGTATGATGTTAAAGTAAGCAAGTTCTTTTTTGATATGAACGACCGAAAGTCTTTCGTAGAACGATATCAACAGATTTTACAGGAAGAGCAAATTGATGGAGTGTTATTGGCACCGGCGTTTATTGAAGAGGCTATAGCATTTACCAATGTATGTCAGCAGCGCAACATTCCCTTTGTATTTATTAATTCCGATATCCCTAATCAGAAAAGCCTATGCTATTTTGGTCCGGATCTTTTTTACAGTGGATATTCAGTGGCACATTTAGTGCGCTATTTAACATCCGAAAATGACAAGATACTCGTCATGAATATTTCCAAAGACGTTGCTTCTGATCACCACATTTTGCGTAAGGAAGAAGGTTTCAGGAAATACTTTATTGAGAAACAAATATCTCAAACCATCATTACTAAAAATCTTACACAAACAGATTATGACTCTGTAAAAGCCGGACTGGATGAGGTATTGCAACAATACCCTGATATCCGATTAGTATTTGTTACCAACTCAAGGGTGTCGTTGGTGGCACAGTATTTTGAATCAAAGGGAAAAGGAAATATTCTCTTAGTAGGGTATGACTTTATTACACGAAATATTGAGTATTTAAATAAAGAAATAATCGACTTTTTAATTTGTGAAAAACCACAGGAGCAGGCATATCGAGGTGTAAAGGCTTTATATCACTATATCATGTTTGAGGAAAATATTGAAAAGGATTTCTATATGCCGATTGATATTATCCATAAAGGGAATCAGAAATTTTATCGGAACTAATAGTTCGCGATACATTTATAATTACTATTAGAGCCTACGGATAGACGTTAAGTGTTATATATTCTTAAGATAATTGAAAATGGAAAAAGAGTATTATGTAGATAGATTAAAAATCAAAAAGTACAGTAGCAGAAAAGAAATGGGGGCTGCTGCGGCTGTAGAGGTAGGACAGATGCTTAGGCATCTGTTAGAACACAAGGAACTCGTTTCAGTAGTGTTTGCCTCTGCGCCATCTCAGAATGAATTCCTGGATGGATTGCGCAACTATCAAGGAATAGACTGGAGCCGGGTTGTGGCTTTTCATATGGATGAGTATATCGGATTGGAAGCAGTGCATCCTCAAAGCTTTGCCTATTTTCTTAATGACAGACTGTTTAGTCACGTTCCTATTAGTAAGGTTTTTTATATCGATGGATGCGCTCAAAATGTAGAGGAAGAATGTAAACGTTATGAGCAACTGCTGAAAGAGTATAAAGTAGATATTGTATGTATGGGAATAGGTGAAAATACCCATATCGCATTTAATGATCCTCATGTTGCAGACTTTAGCGACCCCAAGTGGGTAAAGGTTGTAGATCTCGATGAAGCCAGTCGCAGGCAGCAAGTAAATGACGGATGTTTCGAACGTATAGAACAGGTCCCCACGCATGCCCTTACGCTTACGATTCCGGCACTTTTAAGTGGAGCACATTTGTTTTGTATCGTTCCTGGAAAAAATAAAGCCATCGCGGTACAGCAAACTCTTTATGAAGATATTTCTGAGCTATATCCTTCAACTGTATTGAGAAAGCATGATAATGCTATACTTTATCTGGATGCGGAGAGTGCATCCCGTGTTGTTATGAAGGATGTGACATAGGACTTTTCGAAATTCTTTGACAAATTGCGTTCGAGATTTCCCTTAATGCAACTTTTGAAGTAATTTTATTCCCTTTGTAAAACCAAAGAACTGGTTTCATTCATGCTTGCATTAAATATTGAAAAATTTATGAAGTACATTTTTTCATTTCTGACAATATGCTTGTCATTACAATTATCGGCACAGATTCATTTGCCCGGTTTTTTCTCGGATAATATGGTTTTGCAACGGAATGCCGAGGTCAATTTTTGGGGGTGGTCGAAGCGGGGTGGCACCGTTAGAATTATCCCATCTTGGAGTAAAGATACGGTTACAACTAAGGTTTCGGGCTATGGACGTTTTGATGTTAAGTTAAAAACTCCCGAAGCTGGTGGTCCGCACAGTATTACTATTTTATCCGGCTCTGAGTCCAAAGTAGTAAATAATGTCCTCATCGGGGAGGTGTGGTTATGCTCTGGTCAATCCAATATGCAGTGGAACTCCAACAATAAACTGCAGGAAATGCTGGACGAACTTCCACGTGCTCATAATCCCAAAGTAAGGCTGTTGCAAATAAGTAATATTGCTGCTACCAGCCCTCAGATAAATGTTTTTGATAGTTGGAAGGAGTGTAATCCTGCATCTGCAAAGGGATTTAGTGCTATCGGCTATTTCATAGGTAAGCAGCTGGCTAAGGAATTGGATATTCCTATCGGCATTATTAATTCCAGCTGGGGTGGTACACCTGCCGAGCTATGGACCCCTGCAAAATATATTGAAAACGACCCGGAATTTTTAAAGAATGCAAAAGCCTTTAAACCCTCTGCAAGCAAGCCACATGAATATGCCACTTTGTGGAATGCGATGATCTATCCCTTGGTAGGATATAAAATTGCCGGAGCATTCTGGTATCAAGGCGAAAGTAATGTTGATACTTATAGCAGTTATAGCCGCTTATTCAGTACCATGATTAAAAGCTGGAGAGAAGCTTGGGGATATGAATTCCCCTTCTATTACGTACAAATTGCTCCATATGATTATAAATCTAAACCCGAAGAACAAAAAGGTGCTTTGTTGAGAGAGCAGCAAGTTCAAACTTTGGTCGTTCCAAAAACTGGAATGGCTGTGATTACTGATTTGGTTCCGGATGTAAAAAATATTCATCCTACTAGAAAAAGAGAAGTGGCCGAGCGCTTAGCTCAGCTGGCTTTGGCGGAAGTGTATGGAAGGTCCATGGTGGATTATAAATCGCCGATATACAAGAGTCATAAAGTAGAAGGTAATAAGATTATTGTTGAGTTTGATTATTTAGAAGGTAGTCTGCAGGTAAAAGGAAATAAAATTACTGATCTGTATATTGCTGATGATTCCAGAAACTTTGTTCCTGCTGATTACAAAATAGAGAAAAATAAGCTGATTGTATTCAGTAAGCAGATCAAAAACCCAGTTGCTGTTCGTTTTGGGTTTACTGATACATCCATGCCAAACTTATTTAATAGTAAAGGCCTGCCCGTATCGCCATTCAGAACGGATAACTGGTAGTTAGGTATTTTTTTATAATGGAACGCTGACAGATGGATTGCAGTGAAAACAAGATCTCTGTCAGCGTTTTCTATTGCTGGCTATTAAAGTCTAGTATCAAGAAGTCCTCATAGTAAAGAAGCGATACTGATATATCATCTTTTGAAACAAGATGCAGCTCCTAGTAGTGCTGCTCGTTCGCCAAGAAGTGCTGGTATACATCGAATATTATGTCCTTGTTCCTGCAAATAATGCTGCGCATGTGGCATAAACCTGTCCCAGGCTTTTGCAATATTTCCTCCTACAACTACCACTTCCGGCAAATTGTCGTGATAGCGTTGTAGAATGATTTGTGCAAGATGCTGTCCATATATTTGAAAAATTGCATCTACTAGAGGATCATGAATCAGGGCTAAGTCTTTTACTCCCTGAAGCCAGGTGCCTGTGCGGGAGTGATATTCATTAATGAGCCAGCGGGCAGCCATATAATCTTCTGCTGTTGCCGATTTAAAAGGCGTACACCATAAATCGCCTTCTATAAGCCGTTCCTGATGATATTGGCCACTTCCCAGGCCGGTCCCCAAAGTGATGCCCACCACATTGGTTTCGCCTTTGGCTGCTCCGAAATGTATTTCTCCGAGCAGATAACAACTAGCATCGTTAAGAAATTGAATATTAGCAGTAGGAATGTCCAATGCTATAGATAGCATTTTTTTGATGTTTAAACCGTACAGTGCTTCATATTTCTGCAATCCTTTAATTAGGCTCACACCATTTTCATAATCGAATGGCCCCGGCATTGCTACACCAATGGCTGCAGTTGCAGGAAAGTAAGACAGCGATTTTCGTATAGCTCTCAACCAGTCTTCTAGTATAGCATCAGCGGTATCATTAGCCCTGACATCTTCTCTTATAAAGCTTTCTTCTAGAATACGGTTATTGAGTATATCCACAATACAGCAACTGATATGTGTTCCTCCAATATCTATACCTAAAACCCAATGATTCATAGTAGCAGCTATTAGTGTTTATTTTTTCCCCCATTGATAGTTGGGCTTATCACCCAGCCACAATTCCAATACACCTCCTTTTTGAAAGGTGTTATGGGATATCCAGAATTTTTCATGTTCTTTTCCATTTAGGCGGGCTTGTTGAATGTACGGATGGTCTTTACTGTTGTTATATACTTTTATGATAAATTGCTTCCCTTCATAATAGCGTTGATCAAGATGAATAATAATCTCGTCGAAGATGGGACTTGTTATTTCATAATAGGGATCAACGGATTGATTGCCCAAAATGTTAAACAAGCCGATAGCCATCAGTGCACTTACGCCGCCCATTTGTCCTTGGTCTTCGTCATGTCCTCCATAGCCTAAGTCTGGGGTAACGCCTCCATACGCCTGCTCTTTTACCTGACGTACCCAATACTGTGTCAGCCATGGTTTACCGGCATAGGTAAACACATGAGCATTAGAACATCCCGGTTGATTGGCATAGCTGATGTACCCGCTCGAATAGGCATATACAAAATCGGAAGCACGTGACATTTCAAAAGCATATTGCAGTTTGTTGGCAAAACTATCAGGCCCACCCATCAGTTTTATCAGTTCGTCTAAATCATGCGATAGTCCCCAAACAGCCTGATAGGCATTTGCTTCGACCCAGCCCGTACCGTTTAATGGGTCTTTATGAATAAAGATTCCTCTTTTATCTTTCGGGAAAATGAATTTTGTTTCGGGATCAAAAAGTTTTTTCCATCCTTGAGAGCGTTTTAAGAAGTACAATTCATCTTTTTTCTTTTTGAGCTTTTTGGCAAATTGGGCAATTCCCCAATCCTGAAAAGCAGCTTCCACAGTGATGCCTGCATTTTGGGGCCAGTAACCGTTTTTGATGTAGAATTCCACATCCTGAGGATCACCTAGCATGCCTCCCGGCATCGCATTGCGTTTTACCATCACATAGGCCGAATCAATACTGTGTTTTGTGAGAATACCTTTCATTACAGCACTCATAATTACATTAGAGCCTGGAGAGCTCGTCATGATATAGGAATACCCACCTCCGGAAGGTCCTCGAGGAATTTTGTAGCCATTGGTGGCATATTGCATTAAAGAGCTCGCCATCTCATCATGTACTTCGGGCCAGGCTAATCCCCATAATACATTCAAATTCCACTGTGTTAACCAAAAAGCATCGGAATTATACATTTGATATTTCAAGCGGCCATCTGGGTTTTTAGGAACCTGCCTAATAATGCACTGCGCATCGGTAAAAGTACCATCCCTCACACCCTGTGTACGATCCGGATAATGACCTGTTACATCTACAATGCTTCTTCGCCCCAATAACACATGCCATAAATCTGTATAAAATTTAATGCGATCTTTCAGTTCGCCTCCTTTTACTTCGATTTTACCTAACCATTCATTCCATATTTCCCTTGCGCGCAGTCGTACTTCATTAAACTGCTTTTGTTTAGCTTCTGCTTCAAAATTCTTTTTAGCATTTTCGATAGAAGTATAGGATAACGCTACTTTCATGTGTATTGCCTCACCCGCTTCCACAGGGATAATCACAGCTGCATTGAGCGTATCGCCACGATATGTATTGGCCATCGGCAACGGCTTGTTTTCATTAATGGCAATGAATTTTTGTATAGGTCGATCCAGCTCTACATAAGCGTATATAGTAACTTCTTTGGGGCCTCCCCAAAAACGGTTTACCGTGCTAAACTGAATGGATAAATGATGAGGATCTTCTTGTTCAATAGTCGCATTTGTCATTGTAGTAGAGCCTAAATGCCTCGAAAGTCCGAAAATGATTTGTGCGTTCTGTTTTTGAGTATAGGTAAAGCGGTAAAAATTGACTCTTTCTGTAGCTGTATATTCGGCCCAAATATTATGTTTACGTAATAACAGACGATGATAACCGGGTTGTGCGATTTCTTCATCATGTTGGAAATAAGATTTCCACTCTTGCTCGCCTCCGCCGAAAGGTTCACCCTCGATGGCCGGCATGATGTTGAGGCCCGATATCATCCAATCGTGTAATTGACCGAAGCCTAAAATATACTCTTCGTTATAGTTATATCCCCCTCCATTCTGATTTCTATTGCGCGTATGCGGTGCTGCACTTGCCATTGCAAAAGGCAATGCTCCAGGATTGAAGAAGAAATAACGTCCTCTATTGGTTTCAATAAACGGGTCCACCATGGCTACAAAATCTTTGGCTTCTGACGGATCGGTGAAGATCTCCACCTCTGAAAAACCTAGGTCCTTACCATAGCCATCCGTTGCCTGAAAGCGCACCCACTTTACTTTCTTAGCAGGAAAGGTTACTTCCTTACCTACACCATTGCGAGGAATGCGATTGACATATAAGGTACTTCCATCACTAAAGATTAATTTCCCTCCGGCAATATTGTCATAAGTATTGGGCCGATCATATAAAACAATCCTGGAAATAGTCTGTGGCTTGTCCCATTCAAATTGAATCCAAGGATACCGAAGATCGCCCCAAGAAGTTAATACACCTTCACAAGCCCATTCTCCTTTTCCATCTACCCCAATAATGCCATCTACAGCCTTGTCTGGGCTGAAGTTTTCATTTAAAGACGTGGATGCTGTAACCTTTGCAAGAGGAGCAATATTATCTGTGCTTGCGTGTACTATTGTGGTGCTGACTAGGCACATTAGATATGTTAACCAATTTTTCATAATGCCAAAAATTACAAGCCGCGATTATTTGAATGCATACTTTACACGAATAAAGCGGGGACGATATAGATTGGGGAACTCTTTAATATCATTGAAAAAATCGAAGGAATTGACATTGTAACTTATTACCAACTCATTCTGACCCGATAGTACGGTATGTACTTTAGCGTTGTATGGGAAGATATCCTTATCTTTTTCTATATCGTTTGATACATTGTATAGCTCAATCATATCAGAGAAAGGGCCCTCAGGTCGATCAGCAATTTTCATGGCGATAATAGGCGACATGGTCTGATACTGATATACCAGTGCATACTGTCCGTTACTCAGCTGGCATACACTCAGCTCGTTAGACACATTGGAGGCAATAGCCTTGGCTGCATCAAACTGATTACTCCATTGCTGACCATCCCAGAAGCGCCAGGCGGAAAAATCGGCAAAATCCTTAGTACGCACTCTCGCTACCATGAGTTCCTTCTCTTGCCCTTTTACGCCATAGATATAAACATATCCATCAGGGTTCGCTACTCCGGCTTTTTCAGTATTTACAAATATGCCCGCACCGAAATTAGGAACCGATGTAATAGGCCGATCTCCATGGAAAGGGATGTCGAACTGTTGTGCGGCCCTCCAGTTATATAAATCAGTATTGGGCACAATAATTAATGTATTGCCCTTTTCTTCAAATCCAAATGTTTGCTGCTGATCATTGGTTTTGATACGATATCCAATTACGTAGAGATTGTTATTATCTTCAGTATTGATAAAGCCATCGCCCAGCCAATAATATTCACCTTCACTTGTCTTGGGAGTAGTGGGTACAATAACGGATGCGGGCTGGTTTTGGATAGAATCCCATTTGAAAGATGGCGGATTGCCATTGGTGGGCACACTAGCCAAAGAGTTATTAATCATTTTAAAAAAGCTTAATACACCGTCGACGATTTCACCGATTATGGTATCGCTAAACCAAATGATGATTTCGCTTCTGTTTACTGTATTATCATACTCGACTCCATCTTTACGAACCATGAAGATACCGTCTCCTCCAAACCAACCTTTGGTACGATGGAACCACTGATCATATTCCGGCGCTCGCTCTGCTGTGAAAGTAAATTCAGCTTTGGGGTCTTCCCGATCGGGTTTTGATTTGCCATTATTGGAACAAGCAAGAAAACATGCAGCACCCAGAGCTATGATAAATAGTTTCAATTTCATGATATGTGATTATAGGTTAATTAACTGCTTCGAAAGTATAAACAAACACCTCTTCAGAGCCTAAGCCAAAATCTGTCAAATCCACAATGGATTCGAACACGAGCCGTTCTCTGTTTAAAGTTTTGATAGTGTACTTCTGCACATCATCCTCGAGCGTGAAGATGCTTCTATAAGTGGCGTACAGGGTTTTTTCATCTTCAGTGATATACCAACTGGGGAACTCATTAAAGCCGTCGAATAAGCAACCCTTGGCGCCGTACTCGATGTTCCATGTGCCATCCGCATTAAACACCCATACATCGTCCGATTCACAATCCTGTAGATCTTCAACCGGAGGATCGGCAGAAGTCCACATTTTGCTCAATAGCTTCCATTTGCGTGTGTATAGCGTTTGTTCAGCTGATAATATTGCATTTAAAGTAAGGTCTTTAGTAATGGACAGCCCATTCTCATCGGTAAAAATGAAATGAAATCCCACCAGCTTGTCCGCATCTCTGTCTAAAATTTCATATTCAAACGTGTAAGTATAGATATTATTGCCTGAGGGGGTTAATGTAACAGTCAGTCGGCCTTTGTTTTCCCATAAAGAATCAATGAAAGTGTTGATGGTCTTTGCAATGACAAGATCCTTTACCGAACTGGGAGTTTCAATGGTATAAGTGGTAGTGATGATTCTACCTGTTTTTTCGGTAAACTCAGCCACACTCAAACTGGCTTTGTGCGGACTGCTGATTTTATCTTCTTTCTTACAAGCGAATGCCATTATAGCTAGCAGACATATGGCATATGAGCGTATGGTTCGCATAATCGTTATTTTTTGGGATAGAATAAATGATATGTTTATCTCCAGAGATGTTCTATTTCTTCTAAGGATTTTCCTTTTGTTTCAGGAATAAACTTCACGACAAACAGAAATGCTACCGCCGATAGTATCATATATATCCAGAAGGTATAAGCAGCGCCAAGTGATTCTAACAGCATTGGAAAGGTCTGGGAAACCACGTATACCGAAAGCCAAAGAAAGAATATGGCTACACTCATAGCTCTTCCTCTCACAGGGTTAGGAAAGATTTCACTTACTACCACAAAGGTGAGTGGTCCCAGAGAAATCGCGAAAAAAGAAATATAAGCCAGAATAGCAACAAGCAAAAGCCATGCCTGTTCGATATTATAGTAAAAGCATGCCCCTACGATTAGAAGACAAATAGCCATGCCAAGCGATCCTATCAGCAACAGCTTTTTTCTGCCCCATCTATCTACATACCGAATAGCTACTAAAGTCATCAGAAAATTGATGGTGCCCACGATAATAGTTTGCATGAAAGAACTCTCGGTATCTGCGCCGGTTTGTTTGAAAATTTCCGGTGCATAATACATGATGACATTAATGCCTGTTATTTGAGATAAGATGGCGAGTATAACACCAATGATCAATGCCTTTCTAAAGCCGGTACTCCATAATTCGGATAAAGAAATCTGCTTCTCAGCAATTGCAGCTTGAATATTTGCTAATTCTGCGGCGGCGACATCGGCATTATTAATTTTTAGTAGAATAGCTTCTGCGGATGCAATCTGATTTTTTTGAACTAACCAACGCGGACTTTCCGGAACATTGATAAGTAGTAGGAGGAATATTACCGATGGTAATAGTCCGGAGCCGAACATCCAGCGCCATCCGGTGTGCGTATTCCATTCTTCACTATTTAGTGAGGCAATACCGGCATTAACAAAATAGATTACTAAGATGCCGATGACAATTCCTAATTGATAAATCGATACCAATCGGCCCCTGCTTTCTGCAGGGGCAATTTCTGAAATATACAAAGGGGCGAGGATGGAAGCCAATCCGATGCCTATTCCGCCGATGAGCCTAAAAAGGATGAATCCTGTAAAGTTCATAGGAATCAGTATGCCCAGCGATGAAACGGCAAATGCCAAGGCTGCCAATTGTAATACTTTTTTTCTGCCCCACGAATCACTTAACATTCCGGCTACCATGGCTCCCAACATACAGCCAATAAGCGCACAAGAAGCAGCCCATCCTTTAGCAGCTGCATCCAGCGTGAAATAAGTCTCCATATAACCAATCGCACCCGATACAACAGCTGTGTCATATCCGAACAGAAAACCGCCTATAGCAGCCACAATAGTGCATTTATATAAGAAGCTTTTTTTGGACGGTGTATTCATATGATTTAGTTTTTGGGTAAGTTATGGGTATTGATGAATGCTTTTAACACCGCAATCTCTTTGCCTTCACTTTCGCCGTATGGTCGAATCGTGTATTCTTTCACTGAAGCTGGAACGATGAAGGTTTCTGCATAGTGCACCACAAAAGGTTCAAATGCCTGTGTGGGGCTTTCAATCACGGCTTCTCGACCTTCTACTAAGTTCAGTACATTCACCACATCATTAGTAGTATGATGGGTTTGGGTAGACATCCAGTATCTTCTTGTTTCTATAAAGAATCCTTCATACAAGCCGGTGCGTTCTTCCCGCCAGCCTTCTCCCTCGCTAAGTACTGTTATTTTATTGATCAGATTTTCTTTGCTGTACTGTGTACGACGATTCCATTGAATAGCGTTTTTACCATGATCTATGGAGATGGGCCGGGGTTTGCCATCCAAGCCCATGCGTTCCCAGTCGTACAACTTAAATGTAAAAATGTAAGGGGTAGCACTGATTTCTAAAACCACGCTATCCGTTCCGGAGCAGTGTACGGTACCGGCGGGAATCAGATAGTGATCGTGTTTTTTTATGGGCCATTTCGCCACATATTTGTCCGCGTCAAAGGCAGTTGCATTTTCATACGCATACTCCAGGTCCTTAATCATTTGTTCGGGTTCTACATCGTCTTTCAATCCCAGATAAACCACTGCGCCTTCTTTAGCATCCATGATATAATAGCTTTCATCTTGAGTCAAAGGCATCCCGAATTGTTCCTTGATATATTCTTTCAAAGGGTGTACCTGCAGACTTAGATTTCCTCCATCCATTGTGTCCAGAAAGTCGAAGCGTATGGGAAAGTAAGCACCAAAGGCTTGATATACTTTCTCGCCAAGTAGGTGTTGTGGATATTCATGCACCAGATTAATAGAAGGAATTTCTATAGTTGCATTATCCAGCTTTAATAGCAAGCTATTTTCTTCCGGCACACAATCGAAAGCCCAAGCATAGTTAGGTGGGCCGTCGGGTAAATCACAAACCTGCTTAAGCCATTGTCCACCCCATGGTCCCGGATCGAAATAAGGTACTACGCGGAAAGGCTGGCGCAAAGCTCGTTCCAAACCCTTGACCATGGCGTCATGACGTACCAATTTGGGTTGATCCTGTACTGTTGTGTCTAGCCAGAACTGAATGGAATGAAAGATGTTTTGTTTATGACGATCCAATACTCGCCAGTCTACAAAGAATGAGCGTCGATATAAATATCCGAAAGATGCGTTTTTATTATTGGAGCCCAAGCTTGTCGCTTCATTTCTTTTAAAGCGAAGCTGAATTTCCCATCTTGCCATATCTGCATATACCAGTAAGCCATTAGGGGCTATCAGTGATGCAGCCGGCCCGATGATAATTTGTCGTTCATTGTTATTCAGCTGCGTTTTTAATTGTGCTACTTTTTCTTGATCCAAGAAATCTTCAATGCTCAGGTCATTCATTTTTCCAAAGATGGGATGATCTGTTACATAAGGATGAACCATTTTCTCAATGGTAGCAGCATCCTTCAATGCTTGGCGCGTATCAAACACTTTTATATCAGGAGCCAGCGATGCCCACTGCTGTATGATGGATGAGATCTTCACCCCCTGATACGTATCAATAACCAACTGTTTGTTCCCTGAATCTGCTAATTGAGCCAATAGAAATTCGATTATAGATTTCCATCCTACAATTGCCTGTTCGTTTTGCACCACCACAAAGGGGGCTTTGTCATAATTTGAAATGTACTGTTGTTTCATAATGATTAATTCCCAGATGTATGTAAATCGTTTTGTTTTAAATTCGGATTAGTGTCCAGTTCTCTTAATGGAATTGGCATTAGATAATGTTTAGCGGTAGGCGTAACCCCCGGTTTGGCCAATGGTACTTTTTGAATAAGCTGATTGGTGCGTACCAAATCAAAATAGCGGTGCCCCTCAAAGGCCAGTTCTAAAAAGCGTTCTTTTAAGATAGCTTCTCGCATTTGCTCTTTACTCAGTCCTGAATAATCCGGAACTACGGGCAAATAGGTAGTGCCGTTAAAGCGTGCTCTTTTTCTGATTTTGTTGATATATTCATGTGCAATGCTACTCCTGTCCAGCTCGTTATTAGCTTCGGCATACATGAGGAGTACATCAGCATAACGTATCACTGGAAAATCGTTGGATGACTCGTTGCCTTTAGGTTCCATCTCTCTATCCCAATATTTCTGTACATATGGGCGGATGGTTTCGATGATGCCATTATTGTTTATTTCTGTAATAAAAGTCACTTCTTTGCGACGATCGCCATTCTCATAAGCATTGTAGAGATACATAGTAGGAACCTGCCATCCCTGTGCATTCTGCACACCTTCTACAGACAGCTCAGGTGGAAGTAAGCGTACATTAAATTGTCCTACTTCCCAAAATATGATGGCACCGTTGGCATCTCCGAAGCCTACAGAAAATACGGCTTCTTTTCCTCCTCTATTGCGATGTTTGAATACTTCTGCAAAGTCTTCCCACAAATCATACTCGTTCGATTGAATGACTTCCCTGCAATCATCAGCTGCCTTTTGCCATTGTTGGTTGGTGAGATACATTTTGGCTCTTAATGCGTATGCCGCACCGCGGGTAGCTCTTCCTCGCCCGTTACCTGGAGGATAATTCAGTGGTAATGCGGCAATGGCATCGGTTAAATCATTTTCGATGGCGTTGTAGATCTCGGCAACAGGCGTATTGGTGGGATATAAATCTTCATCCTCGTTTAAAAGTAGCGGCACATTGCCAAACATGCGCACCAGATTGAAATAAATCAGTGCCCGCAGAAACTTAGCTTCACCGACTAACCGATTGCGTAATGCTTCGTTCATCTGAATCTTGGGGATACGGTTGGTGCAAATATTTGCCAGTGTGATTACTTTGTAATGCATGGTCCAAATCTCTTCAAGAGCTGGATTGGATGAGTTAACAGTGAAGTTGGAGATTAAATCAAAATATGGAGCGGCTACCTGACGGTTCTCCATTTCATCACTTGCCAAACCTGTAGTTACCCAAAAAGTGCTATGATACACTCCGGCTGTAGAGCCTGTGCTGATAGAGTTGAGATAAGCATACAGCGAGTTGACAGCACTGATGGCATCAGCTTCTGTGGCGTAGTAATTTTCAATAGTAATGAGATGTTTGGGATCTTCTTCCAAAAATTTACTACAACCTGAAAACAGGAGGAGTGCTGATAATAGGTATATAGAAAGTATCTTTTTCATAGACCGATATTTTTGAGGTTAGAAAGTGGCGTTAATTCCGAATTGCAACATTTTGGCTTGCGGATATCCTCCCTGATCAATGCCTATTAGTGTGGTGCTTTGTCCGTAAGTATTGGCCTCGGGATCAAATCCAGTGTATTTGGTAAACGTGAACAAATTGCTACCACTGAAATACACTTTCAGTTGTTGCACCTTTATTTTCTTCAACAGATTGGTAGGTAAGCGATACCCTAAGCTGATATTACGCACTCTAATAAACGATGCATCTTCGATAATAACATCCGATATCAGTCCCTGATCCAGACTTCCGGCAGCCAATGCACGCGGATATTTATTAGAAGGGTTGGTAGGTGTCCATCTGTTTAAAGCTGCTTCGCGCAACACATTGTGCTGACCTGTGAAGTTCAATAAGTCTAGATTGTTGAAGTTGGCCAACTTGTTGCCATATGAGCCATGTACAAAAATGCTGAGATCAAAATTTTTATATTGTAGGGTATTGGACAGTCCCATAGTAAACTTAGGTACTGCTGTGCCTAGAATTGTGCGGTCGTTTTCATCGATCTTTCCATCGTTGTTTAAATCATGATATTTACGGTCTCCGGCACGTGCTCTGGAAGCAGGGTTGGGGCTGGTAGGCTCTTGACCTACTAATACCGGACTATTCGCTGCTTCTTCATCGCTTTGGAAAATACCGGCAAACTTATATCCGTAGAAGGTTCCTATGGATTGTCCTTCACGCAACACCAACGCTCCCAGCAAATAAATGTCGTTATCGTCATTAAGCTTAGTGATGGTATTGCGGTTCATAGCAAAATTGACTGCCGATGTCCAGGTGAGCTTTTTCTGTATATTGATGGTTCTTAAATCCAGTTCAAGCCCCCAGTTATCGATGTTGCCGATGTTTAACATGGAGGTAGCAAAGCCCGAAGTCAGTGGGATAGGGGTAGTCAGTAATAGATCGTTTGTTTTCTTTTTATAGTAATCGGCGGTTAGTGTAATACGATTTTTCAGCATCGATAGATCGATACCCAGATCGAACTGACGTGTAGTTTCCCACTTTATTTTTCTATACACGTATGATGTAGGCTCATTACCGGTATATACTTCCACACCGCTAGGACTGTTAAATACTCCTTCGCCAAAAGGTCCGATTAAAGCCAATGACTGATAAGGAGGGATAGCCTGGTTGCCGATCACCCCATAACTTAATCTAAGTTTTAAATCATCTATGGTATTTTGATCAAGCATGAACTTTTCTCTAGAAATTCTCCATGCGAAAGCCCCTGAGGGGAAAAATCCATATTGATTGCCTTTTGCAAACTTGGATGATCCATCTACTCGTCCGGTAAGTGTAAAGAGATATTTATCATTAATGGTATAGTTTACTCTACCTAGATAGGAAAGCATGCTCCAGGATGATTCGGTATTGCTAGGTTTTTGAGGCTTCAATGCACTACCAATATTGTGATATCCCGTATGATTTGATGGAAGGTCAAAAGCGTATACAAATAATTTTTCGGTAAGGAAGCGTTGTGCCGTAAATCCTACTACGGCATTCATGCGATGATTATTGGCAAAAGCCTTGTTATATGTTAACGTGTTTTCGTTAAGCCAAGTATTACCTGTAGTTTTACCTAGTGATATTTCTCCGTTACTGGCCTGTGTACGTTTTAGAAAATTAGGGCCAAAGCTATTTTCCTGGTTGTTGAAGTAATCAATACCAAAGCTGGTCCTGAAAATTAAATCCTTGGTAAAGGCGTATTGCGCAAAGGTATTCCCCATCAACCGATTCAACTTTGTTACAGACACATACTCCTTGGCTTCTGCAATTGGGTTGCCCAATACTTTACCACGGTCATTTTCGAATTGGTATCCCCCTGGAGTATTAGGATCATAAATAGGCAGAATAGGATTGTAGAGCAAAGCTGAGTAAGTAACACCCGGAACAATTTGTCCGGCATTGGTCAGCACTCCTGTAGTATTAATATTGGAGTACGTGAAATAAACTCCGGTTTTTAAGCGTTCGGTAATATCTCTTTCTGCATTAACGCGGAAGGAGTATCTTTTAAAATCCGAACTGATTACGATACCGTCTTGATTAAAGTATCCGCCGGAAATATTAAATCTGGATTTGGCATCTCCCCCTGAAAAGCTTACCTGATAATTACCCATCCAGGCATCACGGTATAGCGCATCTTGCCAGTCGGTGTATTCGGTGATGTTAGCAGGATTTACATATACGGGTGTTTGATTGGCATTGAGTTTTGCCTCATTTACCAGAAACGCAAACTCGCTTCCATTGAGTACTTCTACTTTGCGTGCCAAACTTTGCAAAGTTTGCGAAGCATCTAACTGAACAGTTCCTTTTCCTGCCTTACCACGCTTGGTAGTAATCAATACCACACCGTTGGTACCTCTGGAGCCATACATGGCAGTAGCGGAGGCGTCCTTCAGAATTTCGATAGATTCGATATCTGCGGGATTGAGAGAGGCTAGTGGCGAGATACGAGGCCCGCGAGTACCTCCTGCGCTGATGTCTCCACCATCACTATTAATGAGCAAGCCGTCTACAACATACAGCGGTTCATTGCCTGCAGTAATAGAGCTGGTACCTCGAATTCGGATGGATGTTTCCGCGCCGGGTTTCCCCGACATTTGCGTTACTTCTACACCGGCAGCTCTTCCCTGCAAAGCCTGATCAAAACTGGTGGTAGGTACAGCCCGCAGTTCTTCACTCTTTACCGAAGCTACGGCTCCTGTCAGATCACTTTTTCGCATCTGACCATAGGCCACCACCACTACTTCCGACAATTCATTTTGGTTGCGCATCAGCCGGATGATAAGGGGTTTATTGGAGCTTACGCTCTGTTCGGATGTTACATACCCCACATGACTTACCATCAGCGTATGTTCTCCGGGCTGATAAGTGATTTCAAATGCGCCTGCTGTATTGGTTCTTACAGCATCATTTTGATGTTTCCATTGAACAGTAGCCCCTTCTATAGGCAGTCCTTCATCCGAAACGACGGTGCCTTTGAGGATGTCGTTTTGCGCCGACACGCATACGGGCCATAATCCGATTAGATAAGGGAGCAATTTGGCAAGCAATCCCTTGTTGGTACGATGTTTCATGTATGTACAATTAAATTAGTATATACGAATGTTCATACATATTAAAGTAGACATCATAAATCCCCTCCTGTTTTTCAAAGGCAAGCTACCCTAACGCTTTAATACTTATCTTTCGATGTCTATAGTGTAGGTAAACCGATCTGCACGATAGTATCCGATATTGTATTCGAAAGGTCGATCACCCGGGTCGCAAACAATTCTTTTTCTGAACAAAATAGGATCTCCAACCTTTACATTCAGCAACTTACTTAGTTTGGCATCGGCAAGTATAGCGCTAATCCCTTCTTTAGATACAGCTGCTACTATATGATGATCGTGTTCGAGCATTTCGTATAATGGCTTTGTAAAATCGTCTTCCGGTGTCAGTTTTGTTCTGGGATGGAAATACGAAATAAAATACACGATCGGACCTTTGTGCTCCGGTCCTCTCAGCCGTTCTAATTTTAAAATCTTTTCCCCTTCTTTAATTCCAAATAGCCGACGGATTTCCGCATCCGGTGCTATATAGTTTACCTTTAAGCTATAATTTCTGAATACCATCCCCTTCTCATCCATCTCATGCGTAAAGCTGGTCCATTTCTTAAGCTTAGTGGTGATGTTGTTCTTGGCAACCCGTGTACCTACGCCTTTCTTACGAATTAATAGGTTTTCATAAACCAATTTGCTGGTTGCCTGACGAACAGTACTGCGGCTAATACCTAATTTTTTCGCAATGTCTACTTCATTTGGCAGCAATTTTCCTTCTTGATATTCCGGCTTTTGGATCATCTTCCGCAATATCTCTTCCACTTGAACGTGAAGAGGAATTGCACTATTGTGATCAATTTTAAATTCCATGTCAGTATGTTCGTACATAGTAAAGTTAAGATAATTTTCTCTCAAACTTCCAAAAAAAATTTGATTTTTTTTATTTAATATTTGGGTAGAAGAAAATTGGGGATATACTGAAGGATCAGTAGTAGGGAAGAGCTACTGTTTGCTGCATGTTTTCTTCGTGTATTGGCATATTCCTCTCATGCAATCATTCCCTTGCTACCAAGGTTTATCTTTAAGATTTTGTTCGAAAGGAAGATCATCGTGATTAGATAATCCTCCATGAGGCAATCTTACTAATTGTAGCTGTAACAATATAGCCAGTTATCTTTTTAAAGCATGCATTTTTCTGAATGCACTGGGCGATTGCCCTGTATGTTGTTTGAACTGATTGGCGAAGTGTTGTGGACTACTGAATCCTAAATCAAAAGCGATATCGGAAAGCGATTTCTGGGTATATACTAATTGTTCTTTTACCTTATCGATGCGCAATTCGATAAAATATTGCTCTATGGTTTTGTTTTCTGCTGAGGAAAATAAATCGCTTAAATAGCTATAATCATAAAATATTTCCTGAGTGATATATTCCGAAAGGTTGGGTAGTTCTTCTGCGCTCAGCGTGTCTAGGTATTTTCTGACTCTGTTTTTGATATTTGTTATCAATTGCTCTTGTCTTCCCGTCACAATTTCAAATCCTACATTTTTCAATGCCTTTTCCAGACTGCTGCGCTCTTCGGCAGTATAATCTCTTTCGGGTAGGATTTGTCCTACTTGTACGGCGACATATGGCAGATTCAGTTGTTCAAGAATTTCCTGAACTACCATAACACAACGCTGGCAAACCATTCCTGAAATGACGATGGATTGATGCATACATTTAAAAAAAGCCGAAACCAAATATAGATGATTTCGGCTTTAACGTACTAGATTTAACAATGGCACTACTGTTTACTTTGCGTATTACACTTACAATCGGCACCGCATGTACATGTTTCGCAGGTGCAAGGATCACAATTACATCCCGATGCGTTGTTTGCGCAATTGCATGACTGAATGTGGGCATTTACAATTTGTTTTTCCATGATTTTTTTATTTAAGTGATGAATTATTTGATAATACAAAGCTATAACGCCCCTTGCTCCGGCTTTTACAGTAAAATGGGAAAAACTTACATAATTTTTGGATTAACAACATCCGAGTTATAACGGCTATGGATTATACTCTGTGACTGTTAAATATTGCACTTGTAAAGTGCAATTAAATAATTTCTTAGAGAGGCTGATAATGTTGCTTAGGTTTATTACAATTGCTAGTAGATCAGCGAAGAGGCTGCCTATTCATTGCATGGGAAGGCGGCTAGCGATGCGGATATTATTCACCCCGATAGATGCTTACGGCTATACTGAAGCTCCATCAGGGTGTGTTTATGATCCGCATTGAAATTTTTTTTATTGGGTTAATCGGATGAGCAGTGCGGTCAATTCATCCGGTGCAGTGATCATAGCATCATGTCCGGTATTGAGGGTGAGGTAAGTCCAGGAAGGATCATTTTTAAGTAAGTCGCTTCGGGCTTTTAATACTTCCAGTTGAGGGTTAATACAAGCGATATACACTTTAGGGAGACCGTTGCCCAAGGGATTTTTTAGATGGAGTGGTTGTGCAAACGTCATATAGGGTTGTGGCGTAAGGTGCTCAGTAACCCAATCGACCAGTGTTGAATCAGTTACACCAAAAAATCTAGGAGCAACCGGCTGAAAATGCTCCCGTCTTTCTACAACTGGTCGTTTACGGGCTTGCTCCCACTCCGGCTCAGCCGTCATAGGGCTTTCTCCGTTGTACACCAGCACAGCATCGAGATAAATTAACTTAGATAGCCGTTCAGAAATACTATCTGCAACGCCGGTGATGACGGCACCTGCATAACTGTGCCCTACCAGTACCACATTGTGTAGGTCTTCCATCTCGATGAGGTTGATGATATCTAAAATATGCGTTTGGAGCGTGATGCTATCATTAAGTAAATGTTTATGTTCGGCTAAGCCACTAAGGCTCGGTGTATAGACTGTGTAACCGTGGCGCTCCAGTTTTTCTTTGACGAATTTCCAAGACCATCCGCCGTGCCAAGCACCATGTACCAACACGAAAGTTGGTTTTTCAGATGCAAATTGCGCTTGCCCCATATGCACTACCAAAAACAAAACGATTAACAAAATTGTCTTTTTCATGGTTATATGTTTTTGGATGGCAAAAATATTTGCCACTTCAAAGGTGGGCAATAACTCACCCGAAAATGAGTGAATGCTAATCTATTCTCTACTATGGCAAGTGAGGCAAAAACACAGTCAAGCAACTATGAGAATCTTCGACTATTAGCGGCGCACTGTAATGTGAACAGCATACTGAAGCAGATAGGACTGCGCTGGAAAATGCAGCTCTTGTATTGTATTTCACAAGGGGTGTATCAGTTTAGTAAGTTGAAAAAAATCTTTCCCACTATCTCAGATCAGGTCCTCGGAAAACGCATTGCCGAATTGCAGGAAGAGGGACTAATCGAAAAATATGAAATAGCAGGTACGGTGCCTCAACAGATCCGTTATTCAGTGACGCAAAAAGGACATGAACTAATCGAAATTATTTTGGCTTTACAGCATTGGGGTGAACGGTGGTCCATTAATCAGAAGTGAAGACGGGTTATCTCCAACAATATGCGTGGAGGTATTTCACAGAATGCTCGAGCAATAATAAATTAGGAGCAGCAAGCCGAGAGCTGATGGTGGCTCACACATAATCCATTGATGCATTAGCTCGCTATTGCTTCTGCAGCTTCCTCACCGGTATTGATGGCACCTTCCATAAATCCCTGCCAGTCTGCAATATGTTCACCGGCAAAGTATACGTTTTCGAACGGTCGCCTCAGGATAGGCATTAAGGTAAACCACTGTCCGGGACGGTAGATAGCATATGCCCCGCGTGAATATTTATCATCGCCCCAGAAATACATAGCTTGATGTAGTAAGTAATCCTGCGTATGACCAAAAGCAGGCTGTAGTGCTGCATCGATCATATGGCTTCGGAATTGATCATCTTGTCGGGCGATGAAAGCGGCCTTATCCCCGATGGTGTATGAGATTAATGCGCCTTCTGGTCCTTCTTGATTTTTGGTGGCGTGGTAAAAATAATGCGCCGGTCCATCGGTAACCATGTCGAAACTTTCGTCGTTCCAGAACCGATGATTATAATATAGGACGTGTTTATTTATTCTTGCGTACTGTAGGGCATTGATAGCATCGCTTTTATCCTGAGGCAAGGCGGGCCGCCATTCTATTTTGTTTATAGCTAGCGTGGGTAAGGCACAAATGACCTTATCGGCTTCCAATATCAGTCCGCTGGCGGTATGAACCTTTACGGTGTTGCCGGTTTGATCTACTTTTACCACCGGCTCCTTGAGTAACACGCGTTCGCTGCCAATTTCCTTTATCATGGCATCAGCCAGGCGAATGTTTCCTCCCTTGATTTTAAAGTCCATTTCGTTCTTTTCGCTGCTTTCTGCGTATTCAGATAGCGCAGCAAATGCCGAAACATGACGAATGCTTTCGCCGAAATCGGTACTATCCAACAACTCTCTAATTTCTAAATCCCTTCCATCCATACCGTTGTTGACCAAATATCTCCACCAGTCCATTTTATCCAATCTGATTTTTTCATCCTCCGACATGTGAGGATAGGCTTCCAACAATCTTTCCCAGGTTTGTTGCCAGTTTTCAGAATAATTCCAGGTATTCTTCGGATAATATTTCCCTTCATAAATCAAATGCGTATCAAACCGATTATCGAGCAGTTCTAATTTGTAGTATTGGCATAACTCAATAATTCGCTCATGCGAGGCACCTATCCATTCAGCACCTAATTCCACAATATGTTGTTTTTCGGGATTCAGTTTATGAGAAAACACGCGCCCACCATAACGATTATGAGCTTCCAGTACGGTAACATGGATACCTTTTCGGGTTAACCAAGAAGCAGCAGCAAGTCCGGCAAAGCCTGCTCCTATCACCACTACTTTGGGTTTTGATTTCAAAATAAATGATGGAGTAATAAGACTACCGGCGGCCATTAGCGCCGAGGTTTTTAGGAATTCGCGTCTAGTGGGCATATATCATTTGGATAGTTTGGTAAAAATACTTTCTTAAAATTAAGCTTTTGTCACAGTAGTATCAATGGGATTTTTCCCGGTGCTATCGATCTTGAATTTTTCCTCGGTGTAATTGATGATTGTAAAATGAAAGTTATAGAAGCCTCACTCATCAAGAAGGGTTAAACAATTTACTAGTATGATCTCTTGCATTCTAATGTTTTCAAACGTTGTAAAAGCTTGTAATATTTGGGTCCGCTGCTTGGGTAGCTGATTTCAAATCAGTAAATTTAATGCTGTTCATCCGCCTTATAAATCAAAATAAGTTTTAGCTCATGAAACGACTAGCTATTTTAGGCCTCTCGTTGACTATCGGTGTTAGTACACTCGCAAGAGGTTTCCCAAAACTGATGGAGGATACGACAAAGTTGGCACGTATCCGCGATTGGGTTATCAGCGTATTGCCGCCTGATCATACACCGTATGGGACGGTGAGCCCGGTTGATAAAACCTTTGCCGACTGGGTGCACAGGACCGGTGCACTGCCTCCTGATTTTGATGCCATGCCTTCGATCGTATCGCTACCACATCCGTTGATTCTTGATGAAGGACGCAAAAACACTCCAGTAAAAACCCTTGCGCAGTGGCAACAAAAGAAGGCGCAGCTGAGAAAGGATCTGGAGTATTATATTATCGGCTCTATTCCACCGGCACCGGAAAAAATGGAGTCGAAGATTTTGGAAGAGGTAAAAGAAGGTGAGGTTATCCGTCGCATTGTGGAATTATCGTTTGGGCCCGGCAATCAGGCTAAAATGACTATCGAGCTAATGATTCCACCGGGACAAGGCCCCTTCCCTGTTTTTATGACTCAATGGAACCACCGCGAGTGGGCACAGATCGCCTTAAGGCGAGGTTATATCGGATGTGTGTATGCTGCTGCCGATATTAAAGACGATACCGAAGCCTATACTCAAATTTGGTGGCCCCAATATGATTTTTCGCGCTTGGGTCGTCGCTTGTATGGCACTTCGCGTGTAGTGGATTACTTATATCAATTGCCTTTTGTAGATAAGGAAAAAATCGCACTGACAGGCCATTCGCGAAACGGCAAGCTATCGTTAATGACGGCGGCTTTTGACGAGCGTATCAAAGCGGTGATTACTAGCAGTGCCGGTACAGGTGGTGAACTGCCTTGGCGCTATTGTTCGTATTACTATGATGTGGAAGACCTAGCATTGCTAACTACATCACAACCCACATGGTTTCATCCGCGCTTGCGTTTTTTCGTTGGGCGTGAGCACAAGTTGCCTATCGACCAAAATTCCTTTATGGCTTTGGTAGCTCCCAGAGGGCTCATGCTTAGCACCGCTCAAAACGAGCACGCCTCCAACGTGTGGGGGATGGAGCAGGCTTATCACACTACCTTGCCGGTGTTTCAATTTCTAGGCAAGCCGGAAAATTTCACCATGCGGGTAAGGCATAGCAAGCACGGTGTAAATGCACAAGATCTGGAGGACTATATCGATTTCTTCGACTATGTTTTTGGTAGAAGCAGTTATAAACCCGTTTATAAATTTTTCAACACCTATAAGTTTGAGAATTGGAAGCAACAGTCGGGTGAGGCCGTCGATCCGACACGGTATGCGGTGCGGGACGGTCGTATACAGGCCAGCTCTTTAACGGCTTGGGAGCAGACAAAGCCTCATGTATTGTCGCAGTTGCGCTGGTTGCTGGGTACCGAGCCTCCGGGGGTGAAGAATCCCGGACCAATGACTATGGAAAAGAAGGGAAGGGGAGAAGATTACGTTTTCGGCTCCTTTATTACGCGACCCACAGCCACGTCAAAGATGAAGATCATGCCCATCAATCCGTACTTTGGATTCGGCGATAATTTGTATGGTTATGTGTATTATCCGGCCGATGAGAAGGGTAACCCGATACGGAAGGACTTGCCGGTGGTAGTATATCTGCACGAGTTTGATTATTCGAAAGGCTTTGGTGCGATGGGATGGCAACATAAGATTCAATGGTTTTTTGAAAAGTTGACGGCGAAGGGATACGCGGTATTTGCTTTTGATATGGCCGGTTTTGGAACTCGTTTGGAAGAAGGAATCAGATTTTATGATCGTTATCCCAATTGGTCCAAGATGGGTAAACTGCTAGCGGACGTACGGTCGGCAGTGGATGCGCTGGAGAAACTAGAGTTTATCGATGGTAAGCGCATTTATCTGATGGGCTACTCCTTGGGTGCCAAAGTAGGACTGATGAGTGCTGCACTGGATACGCGCGTGGCAGGCGTGTTTTCGGTAGCCGGATTTGCTCCCTGGCGTGAGGTATCGCTCGATGCTGAGGGCCTGCAGGTGTACTCGCATTTACACGGTTTAATTCCTAAGTTGGGCTTTTTTGTAGGGCATGAGCGTCGCATACCGGTAGATTATCCTGAAATTATTGCATCCATAGCGCCGCGGCCTGTATGGATTATTGCGCCGGAGCTGGATCGTAATCACCCGGTCGCGGCTGTACGTTCGGCTTTGGAAGAAGTGGGAAAAGTGTATCGCCTCTATGGTGCTTCTAATATGCTCACTCACGTGTACGTAAACGATTATAATCGTTTTTCGGCGGAGATGCAGCAACAGTTATTAGATTGGTTACCGCAGCCGTAAATCGAATATATTTTTTGATCCTCTGGTAATGGGTATTGTAACGTACAACTTTCAAAATAAAAGTCAAAGCAACAAACACGCCTAGGCATTCACTAGGGCTGTTGTTTGGGCTTTATGTATTCTATAAGGTTTTTAGTTGTGATAGGTTATGGTAATTTTGGGGAGGGGTGCGGTTGTAAATGTAATAATTATGATGTTTTACAATTTACTTACAAAATACCGTAATATGATGGTTTGTTTAAAGGTTCAAACGAACGCAAAATAAATATTATACAAGCTCAGCTTCTACATATATTGGCAGATTTTATAGAGAGCATAATATATTGTTTGAAAATTAATTATTTATATTTTTCAGAGATAACAACTTGTACTATTACTATTGTTTACAGTATTGCGTATTGTTATAGAAATATCGCTTATGGGTGTAATTTGTTCTGTAACTTTAACTAAGCCATATTCAGGCAGAATGTTGTATCATTTCGGGATGTTCCGCAATAAAAAAACTACCCCGGCGATTTGATAGATGTAAGGCTAGAGCCACAGTATGGTATTGCTATAGGTTCTGTATATACAAACCAGTACTTCATGTTACAACCATGAACTAATCAGAAAAGAACAAAAAAAGTAATAATAAATGGAAGAATTAACTACAGAAATGCATAGTGAATTACTCGGTCATGAAATCAATAATTTGGATCTACGAGTGATGGCAGTTTACGGCGCCGTAAGTCGTGGGGAGAAGTTTGAAAACGCTTTAAAAGCGTACGACCTAACTGAAGAACAATACAACGATAATATTAATCGAGTTTTATCAGCTTCTGCTTAAATAACCTTCAAAAATAGCCCTTTCCGCCGGGGTTCGTAAATCAATATTCCCATACCAGTTAGTAGCTGAAAATAATTTTCAGCCATAAGGGGTTATTGGATAAATCATTCATATTGTATCTACCCATCTTGTCATTTTCTTGAAGATCGTTGTGAATTGCT
The DNA here is from genome assembly GCF_036409055.1 of Niabella digestorum. NCBI lineage: Bacteria > Pseudomonadati > Bacteroidota > Chitinophagia > Chitinophagales > Chitinophagaceae > Niabella > Niabella digestorum. The sequence goes on from NZ_JAZGLY010000002.1 coordinate 218,287, forward strand.
TTCAATTCTGTAATAACTTTGATGTTGTACAACCGTAATGATTGAGCACCGATTGCTGTATTAGTTGTGAATTGCTTTCAATTCTGTAAATAACTTTGATGTTGTACAACCCGGGAATAATTGCATACGCTCTTTCTCCTGTTGTGAATTGCTTTCAATTCTGTAATAACTTTGATGTTGTACAACAAAATTTAATGTGTGTCAATGCGCCCTAATGTTGTGAATTGCTTTCAATTCTGTAATAACTTTGATGTTGTACAACAAACTTTGAGTGTGTCAATGCGCCCTAATGTTGTGAATTGCTTTCAATTCTGTAATAACTTTGATGTTGTACAACTTATAGCATTGGGGTTCCAAATTTAGGCATGTTGTGAATTGCTTTCAATTCTGTAATAACTTTGATGTTGTACAACTTTTTGAAAAGCGCGCCTTGTACGTAGCGGTTGTGAATTGCTTTCAATTCTGTAATAACTTTGATGTTGTACAACTTATCTTGCTGGCGAGTATGGCAGTAAGTTGTTGTGAATTGCTTTCAATTCTGTAATAACTTTGATGTTGTACAACTTATTGAAGAGTACTATTTGTCTACATCTGTTGTGAATTGCTTTCAATTCTGTAATAACTTTGATGTTGTACAACCAATCCAACCGATTCTCTTAAAGTGAGACTGTTGTGAATTGCTTTCAATTCTGTAATAACTTTGATGTTGTACAACTCTCCGTTGTAACGATGTTCGTTAATCTCGGTTGTGAATTGCTTTCAATTCTGTAATAACTTTGATGTTGTACAACCTTAAACAAAAATTAGAGCAATGGCAAAATGTTGTGAATTGCTTTCAATTCTGTAATAACTTTGATGTTGTACAACGTAGGGTGATTGTAAGCGTTAACCATATTCGTTGTGAATTGCTTTCAATTCTGTAATAACTTTGATGTTGTACAACTCAATGCACTGCCGGGTGAAGTACAGCATAGTTGTGAATTGCTTTCAATTCTGTAATAACTTTGATGTTGTACAACTTTGGTAGTTAGCTGTAATACTACTTTACAGTTGTGAATTGCTTTCAATTCTGTAATAACTTTGATGTTGTACAACAGCGTGGAGAAGATTACTACGCGTTAGGCTGTTGTGAATTGCTTTCAATTCTGTAATAACTTTGATGTTGTACAACTTTTAAACGTCTCCGTATAATTCAGGAGAGGTTGTGAATTGCTTTCAATTCTGTAATAACTTTGATGTTGTACAACTTTATATCAAGTATATAGGGCGGATTCTGTGTTGTGAATTGCTTTCAATTCTGTAATAACTTTGATGTTGTACAACAGAATTCGTTTAAGGGTTAGAAAATCAGACTCTTAGGCGTATTTCTAGAATGAAAAAAGCGGGATTTTTCCCGTTTTTTTATTGCTATTGTAGCCTATTTTCTGGTTTAAAACATTTCCAATTGCTGAGGGCCTACCGGTGCTTCAAGCTCTTTCTTACCGTGAAATATTTGTATCTGACCAAACTGTTTATCTGTAATACACATGATTCCGATATGACCTTTGGGAGGTAGTATCTTCTTTACTCTTTGAATATGCACTTCCGCATTTTCCCGGCTCATGCAATGACGGATATACATACTGAATTGAAACATCGAGAATCCATTCTCTAAAATTTCTTTTCTGAATTTTGCATAGCGTTTTCTGTCTGCTTTACTTTCGGTCGGCAGATCAAACATGACTAATACCCACATGATGCGGTAGGCGTTTAGGCGTTCGAAATTCATGGCGTTAAGGTCGTTGGCATTATCGGATAGAGCAGTTTTCTACTTTTGCCTTCGAAACACCGGGCTAAGCTGGCTGTGGTACGTTGTACAGCATTCAATAGCGGGCTTTTCTCGTAATCGATTATGACGTCTATGGCAGGAATGCTGAGCAATTGTTGTTTCATGGAGGGGGTGAGTTCTAGAAAATTGCCGTGTGTTCTAATGATGTTATAGACCACCTTGTCCACATAAGGTCGGTAGGGCTCCATGATATCATCAGCTAAGCAATAAGCATTGTACTGGTTGCGATGGTGTATACCCAGCGTAGGTAGTAATCCCGACCCCACCAAACTGCGTGCTACCACTGCCCGTAGGATAGCATAACCATAATTGAGCAAATTATTGGGTGGAGGACCTTCTCGGTGGCGTCTAAATTTAGGGAATAATGGAAAAACATGTTTCCAGTAATAGGCCGATGCCTGAGCTTCACAATTATCGCTGTCGCCACTTTTTACATTTGAAGCCAATTGCAATAAGACTTTATTAGGAATGCGATATTGCTGTAGGAGAAACGCTTGATTGGTGATTTTGGCAATAACAGTTTGTTGCCAGAGCTGTTTTTTAAGGGGTAAGGACGCTTCAATTTGATATTGAAAGCGCTGACTTTGTAGGGTGTGACCGTCCAAGTTCAGAAATAAACCGGTGGGGTGGTGAATATCGTTACAGATAATGACTGCCGTGTTATTATCCAGTAATCGAGCGAGTAATGCCTGGGTGATGGTGATTTGCTGATGATCCAAAATCACCACACCGATATCTTCTATGGCAGCCGTTTTAATTTCACCTGTTTCCGGCAATTCAATAACCAACTGCTTATTTTGTGTTTTTAAATAAGCCGGGCTGCCAAAATACAAAGTTCGTTTAAGCATATATTCATTAATATTCTCCTACTTGAACGATATCTCCCAAATGATTTATTCGAACTTTTATTATACCTTTAATTCCAATCAAGCTACATCTTTTATAAGTAACTCCTTTTAATTCCGATTTTGCTTCTACTGTAGTTTCTAAATGATTTCTAAACCAATAATCTCCATTTGCAATCTTTTGCACCCTAAACAAATTCGGGCTAATTAGATTTTTGTTTTGAGGATCTAAAAGGTCAATTCCTTGTGGGTTAAATCCGGTTTGATCATTGGGAAATACAAACATTTCGTTTTGCTTCATGGTAAAGAGGAACTCCCAGTCTTTTTCAGGAAGATTACTTAAAATCAATTCCTCTTTTATTCCTTTGTTTAAAACCAAATCAATATCCTCAATTGGATTTTTAAAAATCAACGGCAAACCGTAATTTTTTCTTAAAACGGCTTCCATAAAGGATACAACTCTTTCTTGCAAATTACCCTTTGCATCTCTGTAAATAGCTACATGATGGTTATTTCCGGTACTCACAAAATCCACAGGAATACGTTCGCCTCGTTCATCTAAAAGATAATTGCCCAAATGGTCTCTCTTAAAATGTAACGGTTCGGCATTTTTGACCCCGGAAATTCGAACTCGCTTAATGACTTGGCCATTCTTATGGTAAATAGGATTTTTATCTAAATCTGAAAATGCCTTTTTAGCATCTCCATATTCCTTTAATCTTTGTCTCAAGATTTCCCTTACCCCATGGTCAATAATCTTCTCAAGCGATTTTTCATCTTTGAAGTTTTCAGGAGTAATGTCTTTTCTTATCGCATAATCCGATTCTAACCAAGTTAATTTCACTTTTTCAGGCATCGTTTCTGTTCGGGTTTCATCCAAGTAAATCGGATTCTTGCTCAATGCGTTTTTGCCTGTAAACGCTTTTTTCGGGTCATTATCATTGGCTTGTAATCGTTCTAACAACAATTTTTTATACAAAGGATGAGCTACCATCGCAATCGTTGCTTCATCGAACTTGCCATCGATTTTTACTTCTTTGCTCTCGTAATAATGATATTTTCCGTATATCGTTTCTTTGTGCAATTGTCCCCGAGGCGTTAGTTCGATTTTTACCAACTCCCCTTTCTTGGATTTGGTGATATTTTTATTGCGGGTAACGACTTTGTTCTTTGCTTTGTGAGACACCAATATACTTTCTAAATGCTCTTTGGCCTGCTGACGAAAGTTAGGGATAGGCAGTTTAAATACCCGTTTTTTATTGCCTTGGTCATCATACTTCCACTCGATGAATTTTTCTTCAATGCCTTTGATATTATGATGTTCTTTGTGTGTCGCATTATAGCGAGCATTGAGGTAGTTGAGATAGCTGATGTACTGACGTTTGGTAAACGCTACCGTTAAAGCGTCCATAGCATGATGGCGGTGGTCGTTGCGCTTCGTCCAATCTTTAATCACTTCTACCTTATTACCGTCTTTTCGTTCTTGGAATTCAGTCAATCCCAATGCACGGTATTTCGGCAAGTTAATTTCTTTCATTACATTAATCAATCCCCAATCTTCACGCAAACGGTCCGTAATACTTCCGCTTGTAGCAACGACATGCCTTGCTATTTCATTTAAAATTTCTTTCGCCTTCTTGGCTATATATTGACTATCTCGTAAGTCGCGTTCGATAAAGCCATCGCCAATTTTCGATTCTTGCTTCAGCAATTTTTGATACTTGGCTTTAGAGATTTTCCCTTCTTTGTACAAATTATCGACAACAGACAGGTAGGTTTCGAAATCTTCTTTCGATTGTCTACTCATGTAATCAAAGGCCGTATTATTACCTTTATCCAAATTGGATTGGCGAGGCACCAATACTTTATTGGAGAAACTGTCGTCAAACAATCTGGATTGTGGGATAATATGGTCTACATCATACTCTTTACTGAAAAGCTTATGATAATCGATTTTGGTATTGGTGTATAAATCCTTATACCCATTAAAAGCCAATTCCTGATACAGCTTATATTTCACAATATCGTTTCTGGTAGGATTAAGAATACCAAAATCTTTCCTGATTATTTCTACTATTTTCTCATTTTCGCCTTTAGCTTTATTGATCTGGGAAGTCATCTCAGCACGTTCTTTGGCATTCTTTTTCAATTCACGGGCAAGCTCTATGCGAATTTCATCGAATTTAAAATTCGGATCTGTTTTTCTGTTTTTATCCAATAGAGCATTGACCACATTGATCATTTGGTTGAGAATCTTCTCTACCACCGGATTGCGCAGACTATTTTTAGGTAATAGCTCCAATTTGTCTTTTAAGACTCGTTGCTCATTTTCTTCTTTGGTGATGGAATCTTTTGAATGTCTATAGCCTGCCAATTCACACGCCGTACTGTACTTGTTTTCTTTTATGTACGGATATATCTTACGCATGGCTTTGGTACTCAGGCTTCCGTAATCATCCTGAAAACTAACATTCACCAAAATCTTTGCATGCTCCGGTTGAAAACCGAAATTCTCGCATAGTTTTTTCTTAAGTCCGATATGTTCCTGACCATAGGTCAAAATATCTTCCTCGGAGTATTTTTTATCATCATCCTCGGCAGAATACAATAAATGCCACAGTTGATATGACTTCTGCAGCTCAAAGGCCTTGCCATCCAATTCAGCATTGAATTCCAATATTTCCGTGTCGATACCCAAATCTTCAAAAATGGGTTTCACCATTTCTTTTATCTCACCTGCAGGTGTTTTTAGATCGGCCACATTAATATCATCCTTGTCGGACAATTTTAAAAGATCTTCGTTGTATCCTTCTATTTCAAGGATTTTCAGATATGCGTTGTATAAAGCCTGATTGGTTCTGTTTCCTTCTAATTGTGTATGATTGACTTCCCAATCAGCAGGTTTATGCCCCAAAATTTCTATAATTCGAGCAGAAGAAAGATTGCCTTTTAAGTTTAATTCTTCAAATAAGGTTTCTTTAGCTTCTAAACTCAGTTCCAAAACTTCTGCATCTTCCGAGAAATTTGTTAGTGTATCTTGAGCCTTCCTTTTCTTGCTTCCTTTTTTTCGAACAAGAACATTGTTCAAGTTCTGCCAAATCTTGAATTCTTGGAATAATGGCGATGATTTTGGGGCTACTCTTGCACCTATGGTACTTTTTTTACCATTAATTTCAACCTTTTTACTTTCAAATTCGCAGAAACTGATTAACCCTTTTTGAGATTTTAATTTACGCTGATAGAAAATAATTATGTCTCTAATTTCTTCTTTCAGTTTATCGGTCAGTTCCGGATGATGTTTTCGCTGTTCCTCCCAAATCGCCTCAAACTCATCCATATAATCCTGGCGATAGAACACCTGGTTCTTTAAGCGAATATGTCTGTTTTGCAAAAGCTGATTGTAAAGGTATTGGCCTACAGTGAGTTTATTGAAAAATAGTTCCTTACTTCTATCGGAGATTTCACCCAAATAACCGCTCGATTGATTGATATCATTATTGATTTCGGTTAACACAAAAGCTACCTGTTCTTGGGACAATTGTTGAGTAAGGGCATCATTTCTCCATTTGTATGCTTGAAGTTTTTTCTTTTCTCGGGTTGATAGTGTGATGGTTTTTTCATTTTTCAAACCATCTTCCATATCCTTAATATCTGCTGTATAGACATTGGCTATAGCCAAAATTCGCTTTCTGGTATTTTCTTTTCCCTGACCTTTTAAGGCTATATATAATTCTTCTGTTAGAAAGTCCGGATAATATGCTCTTTGTTTATTCCAAACTTTATCAAATTCTGCCTGCAAATCCGAACGATAAAAATCGGGCAATTTCTTCTTGCCTTCTAAAAGCAACTGAAAAGACAACTGTCCCGGTGTCAGATTTTCTTCGTACAACCTTTTGGCGATGGCCATACCATCAATTGCGTGCCCTTCTTCCTCATTTTTAGCTTTACGAGAACTTTTGTATCCCCGTTTTTTATTGATAGCCAATAAAACCCTTGCCAATTCATCCTTTTCAATTTTTTCGCTTACGGCTTTCGCTCGCAGACGCCAGGTTTCGTGCGTTGTATTTTTACCGTCTTCAGCCAATTTGCTTTCAGCGGTGATGATATTAGCTTTCTTCAAAGCATCGATAAGATGTTCTCTACGCAATTGGTATCTATCGAGATTACGACGCATACCACGCTTTAAAGTCCGGTCAGCATTGGTCGTAATAGGTTTTCCTTTTTCAAAATTTGTTTGTTCATCCGTTGTAAGTGGATTAACACGAACACCAATTTGAACAATGCTTGAATTTTCAGGACTTTCTTCTTCAATAACGTGGGCCCACCCAATAGAGTTGGTACCTAGGTCTAAACCGAGAATATTTTTCATCTGCCAGCAGTTTTAGTGTATAGGATAAATATATAAAAATTTTTCATAAAAAGTTGAGTGTTAATTAAAAATAGGGTAGATAGTGGAGTGGGTAATTTGGATGGAGCTAAAGAAATTATTAATTTTACTATTGAAAGCAATTCACAATAAGGATGATTCCGTTGTGAAAACATTTGGGTCGCCTCTTGTCCATTAATCAGGGGGCATTTTTTATGCCTGCCCATTTATATTTGATATTGCATGCAAATATCTTGTAACATATATAGGCTCCATGCTGTTTATTTGTTTTAATAAAAAATAGCATATTTGCTAAATGAACAATGGCATTGTATCTAAAAATGCTATATCCTGTAAAAAACAATTATTGAGGAACACTGTTATATCATTTGTGCAGATGCTAACCGTTGTATTTGGATATCTTGTTTGATTGAACTTTCAATATATGCGATTCCTTTGGCTCTTATTCATTCCGTTTTTTTCTTTCTCTCAGGTGGTAAAATTTAGACAGTATCGAGAAGGCGAAATCTTCAGATACAAGCTTACAACGGACACCTATAACAATGATAAATATACAGGCACTTCGGTGGCGATTTCGGAGCATCGTGTGGTAAAAGAGGGCTCTATATGGGCAGAATCAATTAAATGGTTGGAGAAGGCCAGTTTTACTTCCAAGGATACCCTTAACTTGAGCACTGCCGCTTTATCCGTAAAGCCCTATTCTGTATCTCTAGCTCCTGAAGGGAGGGTATTGCTGCCCAAGCTTTCGGTACCGGATATGGTAGGAGAGATCACCGATTTAAACACATTTTATGTGGCTATAGCTCCTGCGTTGAAGGCTCAGGCTTTGTCCGAGAATAATCGGGAATTCATCAATCCCGAACTTCGAAAAGGCAATTTCGCAGATAGTATGACCATCCTTTACGGAACGGACTGCATTCAAGTGACCCAACGTTTGATAAGTACTGATAAGCAGTATACCATTGTGGAAACCAAGTTTAGTCCTCCTGTTGTACCCTGTTTAGAACCACTTATTGATACCATCGCTACTTCCATTTTCGACTATCCCAACAACTTTCAGATGATTAGAAAGGGGAATGGCGATAAGGTAAATTTATTCTGGGGTGTGGAGGAGTTTATTATTATGTCTAAGATCGACAATCAAAACGGACAGATCGTGGAGGCATCGATGGACAATCGATTAAAGCTTCGCATGCGCTACAACGCTTCACCGGATTTGAAAACATATGATGTGGAAATGCCGGTAACGCTTAGAAGAAATCTTAAATTGGAATTACTAAAATAAAAAATGAGTCAGGTCTTCGGTGTCAGATGGGCTATCTGATTCAGCATCCTGACTCACCTCCCGCAAAAATTAAAAAACTGAAAATACATTTCTGGTAAATCGAAGTAAATTCGATACTCTTATTAGGTTTCGAAATGCAAGTATTTAGGTGTATGGCCATCTAAACAAACACTTACATACTTTCTTCATCATCATCAAAACCTAGCTCCTCATCGTCGTCATGATGAGTACTACCGATATTGAGCATACTACCGAAGAGATCCTTAAACTCAATTTGTGTTTCAAAAATTTTCTTACTAATGGAAGAATAAGCCGCTAATCCGTGCAATACAAACTCCATCAGTAGGCCGGTCTGCATGTCGTTGGCTCCCGGAAAAAATTGCTTCACCAAGGCGTGTAGTCCGTCCACGGCGTACAACAATTGTAATTTTTCCTCGTCTTTAGTATGGAAGGGGATTGTCAATTGATTGCCTTTGTCGAACCAGCCGATGATGGCGCGATAAGGATTTTCATCGGCTTTCTGTTGTGCCGAAGGTTTGCCGGTATTTCTTCTTTTCTTTAGCTGCTCCGGATTGGGGAAGTATTGTACAAACTGCGTGCGGATGGCTTTTTCCAATAAATTCATGGCTACCTGGTAGGGGCCTTCTTGCTCACCTTCGTACACCAGCTCTACCTTTCCGGTAATGGATGGAATAATGCCAATAAGGTCGGCAATCCACACTTGGGTTTTCGATTCGTTATTGATCAATGCGCGTCTTTCCGCTGCACTTACGGCGTTTTCTCTTGCCGAAATAGTCAATCTGGCGCTTACACCGCTTTTTTTGTCCACAAATTCACTGTTGCGGGCTTCAAAAGCCACTTGTTCTATCAGGCGCTTGATAAGATCGCTCACCGCCACTTTTTCCGCTACATCGGCAGCGATATCGGCTTCCTGTTCGGTAATTTCCAGAGCGTGCTCCAATGTTTTGGGATAGTGGGTGAGGATCTGACTTTCTATCCGGTCTTTCAGTGGCGTAACAATAGAGCCGCGGTTGGTATAATCCTCGGGGTTGGCCGTAAATACAAAAAGAATATCCAGGGGCAGCCTTAATTTGAAACCACGTATCTGAATATCGCCTTCCTCCAAGATATTAAATAAAGCTACCTGTATCCGTGCTTGCAGATCGGGCAATTCGTTAATGACAAAGATGCCGCGATTGCTGCGCGGAATAATACCATAATGCAAAACTCGTTCGTCAGCAAAGCTGAGTTTGAGGTTAGCAGCTTTAATAGGATCGATATCGCCGATGAGATCTGCCACACTCACGTCAGGCGTAGCCAGTTTTTCGGCATAACGTTGACTGCGGTGTACCCACTCAATAGGCGTGTCATTGCCTTTTTCGGCAATGAGGTCTTGGGCATACTTCGAGATGGGGTTTAAAGGATCGTCGTTGATATCGCTGCCGGCTACTATGGGAATGTATTCATCCAATAGTTCGGTCATCTGGCGTGCCATGCGGGTTTTGGCTTGTCCGCGCAAGCCCAACAATAGGATATTGTGTTTGCTTAGGAGGGCGCGCTCCACATCGGGAATTACCGAATCTTCATAACCGATGATGCCCGAAAAAGTGGTTTCGCCGCTTTTGAGTTTTTGTATAAGGTTCTGACGAATTTCTTCTTTTATGGATTTAGATTGATATCCTGACTGAATCAGCTCTCCGAGGGTAGTTGCATTCATATATTGTAAACGTCGGTTTTAGTAAATGATTGTTTTTGTTGTAATGAAAAGTGGTGTCTTAATGCTGTTAAGTTTAGAATACATTTTTCGACTTGCCTCTTTCAAAGTCTTTAAAGATAAAACTTCCCAGATTATCTAAAGAAGCAAAATAAGCTTTACCGTTATTCATTTCGGTGAATTCATGTACAAAGCGCTGTAGATAAGGATCGGTAGCAATCATGAATGTGGTGATGGTGATTTTATTTTTTTTGCATTGAGCAGCCAGATTGAGGCATCTGTTGACCACTTTTCTATCCAACCCAAAAGCATTTTTGTAATAGCGGTTGCCAATTTTCAGACAGGTGGGCTTTCCGTCTGTGATCATGAAGATTTGTTTATTAGGATTTTTTCTTCTACGTAAGATATCCATGGCCAATTCCAGCCCCGCTACCGTATTGGTATGGTAGGGGCCCACCTGCAGATAAGGAAGATCCTTGATGGCCACCGGCCATGCGTCATTGCCAAACACTACAATGTCCAGTGTGTCCTTCGGATATCGGGTCGTAATCAGTTCGCTCAGCGCCATGGCTACTTTCTTGGCAGGAGTGATGCGGTCCTCTCCGTATAGAATCATGGAGTGGGAGATGTCGATCATGAGCACCGTGGAGGTCTGGGTTTTGAAGTCGGTTTCGCGAATGCTGAGATCGTCTTCGCGCAGCATAAAACTTTCAATACCGTGATTGATTTGCGCGTTTCGGATCGACTCGGTGAAATCAATTTGTTCCAGCATGTCGCCGAATTGAAAAGGGCGCGTTTCGGGATTGATTTCATCGCCCTGTCCCGGCTTAAAGGTTCTGTGATCACCTTTGGAACCTTTGCGCAGTTTTCCGAAGATTTCTTCCAGGCTTTTTTTACGGATGCCTTGCTCGGTTTTAGGAGTGATTCTGATTTCGCCTCTTTGCGGATCTTCGGTAATGTAACCTTTCTCTTTCAGGTCTTCAATAAAATCGCCGATACCGTACTCATCATCTGTAAGTTGATACTCTTTATCCAGATGGTTTAGCCACTGTAGTGCTTCGGCCACATCTCCGCTGGTATATGTAAGGAGTTGCAGGAATACATCCAAAAGTTTATCAAATGGAGATTTTCCCTGCAGGTTAGGATCAAATTTTGAAAAATGAAAGCCTCGCATATCTATAAATATAACACATTATCAAATGAGATGTTTGCCATTGTGGAAACTATTGCCAAGCTTTTTGAAAACCAATAAAAAAGCTGCCCGTAAAGGCAGCTTTTGACAAATATAATTTTCTCGGCAAGATGCTACTTTGTAGCCTCCTGAGTCGCTTTTTGAGCACTGTCGGCGGCCTGTTGGGCTTCCTGCGGATTGATTTCCGGAATCTGCTGTGCCGCTTTTTTTGTGGGATCGTAGGTTTGCTCCACCTGTTTGAGTACTTCATCCATGATTTCGTTGAGGATGACTTCGGTGTACTCTAAGCCTGAGTAGTACTCGGGCTTATTATTTTTCAAATACTCGTAGTAAGCTCTTTGATCCACTATATCTTTTCTTACTGCTTCGGCAATCTGTCTAGCACGATCAAACATACCGGCTTTGTAATGTGCTTCTACCAGTAAGATGCCGGTTTGATTGTGCATGCTGTAACGGCTGGTCATACCATAAGGCAGATTTTCCGGCAGTATGTTCTGGGCCTCTTTTTCCAGAAGTTTTATAGCCTCTTCTTTTCTGCCCGCATCGGCCAGATTACCGGCGGCTTCTGCAAAGATGGCTCTGATGTTCAGCAGGTACTGTCTGTTCACTTCATCAAAATACACACCTTTTTTATTAGCGCCACCAAATTCAAATTTTTTGTGGAGGTTGTTGAAGATGACTTCCAGATTGTTATCTCTTACTGAGGTACCTCCCGCCCTCATGGAGCGCATTGCCTGATCGGTTACCCAGTTCTGCTGGGGTGTCTTTACAGGGAATGGTACGAGTCTGTAAGTTAGCCCATCCTTGCGCAAATAGTGGCCGAAGCCTAAATCGCCATATGCCGCAGTGAAGTAGATGGGGCGCTGCCATTTGTTAGTGGCAATGATGTTCAGCATGATCAGATCGTTACGAGTTAATGCCGAGGCTGGTATATCGAACTGAATCTGATCAGCGATGCTGTCTGTAGGATTCGCAGTACCATTCTTACGTACCACTTCTTTGTCTACAGGAACAAAGAATTTTCTGAAAGGCATGATGCCGGGGCCTACATCGTTTCCATCTTCATCCGTTACGCTTTGTCCTAGATAATCCTTCATCACGTCGTATAATGGATAATAGGCGTTAGGATCGAGCTTATCGCCTCCCTGATTACCGATACGGATATATTCTCTGTTATGTCCTTGTATTTGTTCGGGAGACCAGATCACATCTACACTATCGGCATCATTAATCTTATATCTCAATTGGTTGATATACCAGTCAATACCTAAAAGGCTGGTATTGATGATGCGAATATCTTTTCTGATACCTTCTACTTCCTGAGCGTACCATAGAGGATAGGTATCGTTATCTCCAAAGGTGAATAGGATGGCATTGGGTGCGCAGCTCTCCAGATAGTCTTTAGCTAGGTCGGGAGCCAGCGTTTTTTGGCTACGATCGTGATCATCCCATTCTTGTTGTGCCATAAGCGCAGGTACGAAAAGGCAGATTACGGAAGCCACAATGCCGGCTGTTTTTAAATTGGTGCCTTTAGCCGATAAGGCTCGTACGATTAGCGTTATCGCTATTACTACCAGTACAAACCACAAAGCTGCGAATATGGAAGCTGTGATGGTACCTTTGAAGGTAGCGGTGAGGCTGCTGATAAGTGTTACCAAGAAGGCCAGGGTAGCCCCGTATGTTAATATTTTCTTGAATAAATCTTTTTCAAGCTTTTCTACCGCCATTCTTACAAATGCTAATACGGAAAGGCCGATCCAGATGGTGAATACATAGCAGGCTCCAACGAACACATAATCTCGCTCTCTAGGCATATTACCCGGTGCATTCAGGTAGATCACTAGCGCCTCTCCCATAAAGAAGAAGAAGATCAGCGTTACGATAAAGTCCCTGCGGTTTTTCAGCAATTGATATACAAAGCCCAAAATGCCTAACACAAAGGGCAGCATATAGAGCTTATTATGTCCTTTATTATTTTTAAGGCTGTCTGGCAGTTTGCTTTGATCGCCCAAGCGCGGGCTATCAATCAGGCTGATACCAGATATCCAGTTGCCATCCCGCTTATTGCCGAATCCCTGCAAGTCGTTCTGACGTCCTGCAAAATTCCACATGAAGTAACGCATGAAGAGAAAATCGGTCTGATAGGAGAGGAACCAGTTGATATTGTCGGCATAGCTGGGTGCGCCATAATGAATCTGACCGGTCTGTTCATCGCGTTGCTGGTCTAAGTTAAGCCAGTCGGCATAAAACTGAGCATGTCCCTGAGCATTGCTGGGATCCCAAACTCTGGGGAATAGCTGCATATCGCTTTTCTGATATACATATTCGCGTCTACGTCCAATAGGAATGTATTTGTCTTTCCCTTTGGAGTATTGCATTTCCTTGTATTTTATAACGGGGTATCCCACCGCATCACGTTCTACTTCTGCAGCATAGTGCGGGCCATAAATCAATGGGGCGCTACCGTATTGTTCGCGAGACAGGTAATACACTAGATTGATGGGGTTATCCACATTATTCATGTCAATGGCCGGGTCGGCATTACTGCGGATCATGGAAGTGAAGTACATGGAGTACCCCAACATCATGAACGCATAACACCACAATAAAAGTTTAAGAATACCTAGTGTAGCCGGCTTGATAAAATAACCCAATACGCCACCAATCGCTAGTAATAAAATGATTTTAAAAGCAGCTCCTGTTGAGGAGAATGCAAATGGCAAAAAGGCCATGGTGAAGAATAGTGCGGCCCAAATTAACAAAGAGGTTTTTGAAACATTATTCTTAAAGCGCAATCCCCACACAATGAGTGCAGCAAGTACCACAAAATAAATGGCAAAGCCCGAGAAGAACGGTAGTCCGAATTTGTTTACAAAGAATACATCGAATAATCCTGCTGCTTTCATGCTGTATTGAATTACCGCCACTTGTACGATGCCGGTGATGGCACAACCTACTAGAAATGCAATCAATGCTCCGCGGTTAGTGGCTTTATATCGGCGGTAATAATAAATCATTACAATAGCAGGAATGGTAAGCAGGTTTAGGAGGTGTACGCCGATGGATAGTCCCATCATAAAGAAGAGGAATATAATCCAGCGGTCGCTTTTAGCGCGTTCCATTTCATTGGTAGCGCGTTCGTCTGCATGTTCCCATTTTAATATCAGCCAAAATACTAATGCTGTAAACAATGAAGACAAAGCGTATACTTCGCCCTCTACTGCACTGTACCAAAAAGAATCTGTAAATGTGTATGCCAATGCACCGATTACACCCGCCCCCATCACAGTTATTAACTGAGCAGGAGAGAGCTCTTCGCCTACATTTACATACATTTTGCGGGCGAAGTGTGTAATAGTCCAGAAAAGAAAGAGAATGGTGCCTGAACTAGCAAGGGCACTCATAAAGTTTACGGCATTGGCCGCAGTCATTGCATTATCTCCGAACAGGATAATAAAAAAGCGTCCCAATAAAGTAAACATGGGGGCTCCCGGAGGGTGAGGCATTCCTAATTTGAAGGCGCAAGCAACGAACTCGCCACAGTCCCATAATGATCCGCGAGCTTCACGAGTAAATACATACGTTAATGTAGCAATGACAAATACAATCCAACCTGTAATATTGTTTACTTTTCTGAAATTCATTGACAAATAAATTTGTTGATGCTCACAAAAATAGGGATAAACCTATCATTTAAACGTTTCGGAAAGGTATTATGAAAAATTTTAAATATAGGAAAAAGCTTTTGTAGCACTATCTGCAAGAAAATAGGGGCTAAAGTGCTCCTTAGCGATAGATATAAGAAGGGTTTCTGTAAGGATTATTGTACCAGCTAGCATCTATTTCGCGCACAAAATTTTCGATTTCTCTGTCGAAACTTTCTTTGAGATTATATTCCTGTTTGAGATTGCCGCCGTAAAAGAAGGCTATTGTCTGATACAGTCGAGCATTCAAACTACCCTTATACTCTTTCAATATTTCGTAACAATTGTTGCCGGTTTGTCGGTTAATAAGCTTCATTAGTACTTTCCCTTGGTATACCGATAAGTTACTCAGCGGTTCGGCAAATTTCTGTTTGAGCTCTTTTTCTCGGGATTTTATAATTGCTTTCCGGTCTTTCTTATTGCCGGCAGTTTCCAATTCCTTATTGATTTGATTGATAATATTGCCGGCTATGCGTGCATAGGGATAGCATACATATACTGCATTTCTAAGGCGATTATACTCTCGCTTTACCTGTTCCAGTTTGGCTGGCGGTAACTTGGAGATCCATACATTTTCCTCCTCGGCATAAGGCATTATTTTAAAAGAATCATAGTCGGTACCGTACCAAATGGCACCTACCACAATGGTATCATAAGGCCCCCAGTCTTTCATAATCTCTTCCATGCTGGGCCGTGGAGGAATGCGCGAGGGATCGACACTTGTTTGAGCATTGCTGATTAAAGTGCTCATAAGTGCGAAGGCAACACTTACTAAACTAGCGATATGTTTGCGAAGGGTACTCAAAGCACTAGGTTAAATAGCAATTTACTGCATTTTTATTTATACTCATTTTAATGAATTGATAAGGAAATCTTAATAGTCATTACAATCGTTGCAACAGTGTGGCGATAAGGACGGCCGTAACGGTATTGAGAAAATTTACCATATTGTTGGTAAGATAACCTTTGTCTTCATATGCGGCTCCTAGTAGCGAATCCATGATGTTGCCTGCTGTTCCGGCTATAATAATTATCAACAAGTCAAAACTCACCCCATAGAATATGCCGTAAATTAGGGCAATGAGAGTACTGCCTACTATTCCCCATAACGTACCCTCACGGCTAATAATGCCGTTGCCTCCTTTTTTCGCTGGTTGAAAACTGAGAATATGAAAGAAGCGCTTGCCGTATACATTTCCCAGTTCTGAAGAAAAGGTATCGGCTGTGGCGGCAGCAAAACATGCTGCAACCAAAAGCGGTGTATTGAGGTGCGATTTTGGAAATAGCAGCGAAAGCATCCCGATGATTGCAGCCGCTCCTGCGTTGGCAAATACCTGTCCACTTTTGCGGCGTCCCTTGTCTTTTTCGGCCAAGCCCGCCTGCTGTTTAAGCTCCATTTTCCAGGAAGTAACCAATACACCCATTATAAAAAAAGCGGCCATCAGTATCACACCGACAACACCACAGGTGATATAAATGAGGGTACTCAAAATGCCGCCCATCAAAGCCGCTGCAATAGTGAGTTTGCGAAGTTGTACACTCAGCAGCATGCCGGCTACCACTATTATAGCGAATATGATATGGGCGCTATTCATCTGTATATCTTTATAAAACGGGCGGTTTTTATTTTACAAGATTGCACAAAAATATATTTGGTGATTACATTTTATGAATTAAATTTGCACTCCATGAGAACAAAGCAATTTTTTACCGGGTTTTATTTTTACTTCTTTTTTACCAAAAAAATGAAGCCGGGATTGCTGTAGTTCGACTCAACTAGGATAATAATAGTGAAGGTATAAATGAATCCCGGCTCCCAAGGCCGGGATTTTTTTGATACCTCTCCCAGAAGTATTTCCGAGAAGGGGTTCACTGAAAGCAAATAAATAACATAAGATGACCAGTAAGAAAGAGGAATCTAAAAGTAAAGAAGGAGATGCCCCTTCACTGACGGAAGAGGTTGCACCTCATATTGCCATTCAGGGTTATGAAGGATGTTTTCATCAACAAGCCGCACAATACTATTTTGGCAAACATGTCACAGTAGAATGCTGCGCTACTTTTAAAGAAGTGATTGCGGCCGCTAAGGATAAGAGCAGAACCGACGGCTGTATCATGGCGATTGAAAACTCCATTGCCGGCAGCATTTTGCCCAACTACAATTTGTTGCAATCTAGCGGATTGAAAATAGTGGGTGAAATTTATATGCAGATTCATCAAAATTTGCTGGTGAATCACGGAGTAGAACTGGAAGATATTAAGGAAGTGCATTCGCACACTATGGCCTTGCAACAGTGTTATGAATTTCTCGATCAGTATAAGTGGAAACTGGTAGAAACGGAAGATACAGCCTTAAGCGCTAAGCATATTGCACAATATAAAAGCAAGCATATTGCAGCAATAGCTAGTACATTGGCCGCTGAGATTTACGACTTGAAGGTGTTAGCTCCTAAAATTCAGACTTTAAAAAAGAACTATACCCGCTTTCTGGTATTGAAGAGACCGGAAGATGTGAAAGAAGAGCAGATTGGCAACAAAGCTTCGATTAATTTTAAAACTATACATAAAGAGGGAGCATTAGCCAGAGTGTTGGGTGTGATTGCCATTCATAAAGTAAACCTCTCTAAGCTGCAGAGCTTCCCCATTCCGGGTTCGGATTTCAAGTATCAGTTTCACGCCGATATGGAATTCGACAACATTAAAACATTTCATAGAGTTATCGAAAAAATTACGCCGCTGACAGAGGGTATCAAGATTTACGGTATTTATAAAAAAGGTATATGGAAGTAGCCAACAGATTAAAAGGTGTAGGCGAATATTATTTCTCAAAGAAGTTAAGAGAAATTGACGACCTGAATAAACAAGGAAAAGATATTATCAATCTGGGTATCGGGAGTCCTGATTTACCTCCACATCCTGATGTGGTAAAAGTATTGTACGAAGAGGCCCAGAAACCCAATGTACACGGTTATCAAAGTTATAAGGGTAGTCCGGTATTGCGGAAAGCGTTTGCCGACTGGTATCAGCAATGGTACGGTGTGACGTTGCATCCGGATACAGAAGTCCTACCTCTCATTGGTAGTAAGGAAGGTATTATGCACATCTGCATGACTTATTTGAATGAGGGAGATGCGGCGCTGGTACCCAATCCGGGATATCCTACTTACAGAAGCAATGTCACTATTGCCGGAAGCACTTGTATCGATTATGATCTGAAAGAGGAACATCATTATCAACCTGATTTTGCGGCGATCGAAAAACAAATTACCGAATACAACAATAATGGTAAAGGCAGTGTGAAATTGTTTTTTGTAAACTATCCGCAGATGCCCACCGGTCAGCGTCCCGATAGGAAGGTATTTGAAGCGTTGGTGGCATTTGCAAAAAAACATCAGCTTTTGGTGGTGCATGATAATCCTTACAGCTTTATCCTGAATGATGAGCCTATAAGTTTGTTAAGTGTAGCGGGTGCTAAAGATGTGGTGATTGAACTCAATTCGCTGAGTAAATCACATAATATGGCTGGATGGCGTGTGGGTGTATTGTGTGGTGCGGAAGCACGCATTAACGAAGTGCTGCGGTTTAAAAGCAATATGGACAGCGGTATGTTCCTGCCACTACAACTGGCTGCCACAAAAGCATTAACATTGGGAAAGGAATGGCATGATGAAGTAAATAAAGTATATCGTGAGCGTAGGGAGAAAGTGTTTCAATTGCTGGATATACTAGAATGCACTTATTCCAAAGATCAGGTAGGTATGTTTGTATGGGCACGTATTCCCGAGAAATATGACAACTGTTATAAGGTGGTGGATGATGTATTGTATAAAGCCAATGTATTCATTACACCTGGAGGTATTTTCGGCAGTGGTGGAGAGCAGTACATTAGAATCAGCCTTTGCGGTTCAATAGCTCGATTTGAGCAAGCTATCAGCAGAATACAACAAAGCCTGATATCATAAGACAGCAATAATAGAATAGTAGTGGTTTGCGCCCACTTCATAGAACAAATAGCTAAAGTAAAATGAATAAACGTAAAAAAATAGCAATAATAGGAGTAGGGCTTATCGGAGGTTCGATGGCATTGCAGCTACATGAGAAAAAGTTGTCCTCCAAATTGATTGGTGTGGAGAACAACCCGCAGCATGCCGAAGAAGCTCTGGAAGCGGAGCTGGTAGATGAAATATTGCCCTTGGATGAAGCTATTAAGGAAGCAGAAGTGATTTTTCTGGCGGTCCCCGTAAATGTACAAGTGGATTTATTACCCAGAATTCTGGATAAAGTTACCGACCAGATCGTGCTGGATATGGGCTCTACAAAGGCGGATATCATCGCTGCGGTTCAGAAGCACCCCAAGAGAGGTCGGTATGTAGCTACTCACCCTATGTGGGGTACGGAGTACAGTGGCCCCAAAGCTGCAGTGCGTGGTGCTTTTGAAGGAAAGGCTGTGATTCTTTGTAATAAGAAAGACAGCGATCCCGATGCGGTAGAGTGGGTAGAGAAAATGTACACTAAAATAGGAATGAAGCTGGTGGAGATGGATGCCCGGGCGCATGATTTGCACGTGGCCTATGTGAGCCATATATCACATATTACTTCTTTTGCACTAGCTAATACTGTATTGGAAAAGGAAAAAGTGGAAAGCGCTATTTTTCAGATCGCTTCAGCAGGTTTTGAAAGCACGGTGCGATTGGCCAAAAGTAGTCCGGCGATGTGGGTGCCGATATTCCTTCAGAATAAAGACAATATTTTAGATGTACTCACGGAGCATATCGACCAGCTGGTGAAGTTTAAAAATTATATCGCCAACAGTGATCAGGAAAACTTACGATCGTTAATCGTAGAGGCGAATAAAATCAGACGAATCATAAAATAAAAATTAAATTTGCCGGAGTTTGTATAAGTATCAAACGGATTTTGAATATTTTTTAAAAAGTTTGAACAAAAGCTTACGGTTATTAAATAACATCAATAATTATTTCGCATGAGCACTCAGCAATTATCAGCAAAAGAGAAAATTCAGGAATTATGGGGCACGCGTCCTTTAATTATTAGCGGTCCCTGTAGCGCCGAAACGGAAGAGCAGGTTTTGGAAACGGCACAACAGCTGGCTGCAACTGGAAAGGTAAATATGTTGCGTGCCGGAATCTGGAAACCGCGTACTAAACCAGGTATGTTTGAAGGAATCGGTACCAAAGGGCTACCTTGGTTACAAAAAGCAAAAGAGCTTACAGGCTTACCTACAGCTGTAGAGGTAGCTACTGCCAAGCAAGTACAGGATGCACTTACTTTTGATGTAGATGTATTATGGATTGGTGCACGCACTACCGTAAATCCTTTCAGTGTACAGGAAGTGGCTGATGCCCTGCGTGGTGTAGACGTACCTGTGTTAGTGAAAAACCCCATTAACCCTGATCTGGAATTGTGGAGTGGTGGTGTAGAGCGTATTGCTCGTGCAGGTATCAAAAAATTGGGATTGATTCACCGCGGATTTTCTTCTTACGGAAATACACAATTCCGCAATGCACCGATGTGGCATCTGGCCATCGAAATGAAATTGAGATACCCTGAATTACCTATTATTAACGACCCTTCACATATCTGCGGTAAAAGAGATACGTTGCTCGAAGTAGCACAGAAGGCCATAGACCTGGATTACGATGGATTGATGATTGAAAGCCATATTGATCCAGACAATGCATGGAGTGATGCTAAACAACAGGTAACTCCTGCCCGTCTGAAAGAAATGCTGGAAACCATCATTTGGAGAAAAGAGGATGTAGATAATAAGGATTATCATCAGGCACTGGAAAAGCTGCGTCAGCAAATCAACCATCTGGATGATGAGATACTGCAAATTCTTGCACAGCGCATGAAAATTGCGGATCAGATAGGGCAGTATAAAAAAGAAAATAACATTACTATTTTACAGCCCAATCGTTGGCAAGAAGTGATGGAAAAAACTATTTCACGTGGTGAAAACTTAGGTCTTAGCCGCGATTTTCTGAGCAAGTTCTTAGATGCCGTGCATCTGGAAAGCATCAATCATCAGAAAAAAATAATGGATGCTTAAGTCTGATTGAATTGCTGAGTGCGAAATAAGCGCTACCCGTAAAGGCCTACATGGTAGGAAGTAGCATACAGGTATTTCCTACTATGTAGCTATCGGGTGTGTTCCATCTTACAAGATTCTGTTTGCTGACTTTTTACAATGAGCGATATTATTACCTCTTCTTAGAATCGATAAAACGATAGAATTTGGTTCAGACTTATAAATTCTCCAACGCTGCTACCGACTTTTACTTCAACAGCTCTTTAAAAGAGTTGGGTAAGATTATTGATAGAAAGCATACTTTTTTCATTACTGACCAGCATATATTTAAAGCTCACGAAAAGAAGTTCAAAGGGCTGAATACGATAGTGATTCCGGCGGGCGAAGAACACAAAAAGCAAAGTACTGTAGACGATATTATTTTAAAACTAATTCAGTCGAAGGCTGACCGCAAATCGGTGCTGGTAGGAGTAGGCGGTGGTGTGATTACCGATCTTACAGGTTATGTGGCTTCGGTGTACATGAGAGGCATCCGCTTTGGATTTGTACCTACTACGGTACTGGGGCTGGTGGATGCATCCATAGGCGGAAAGAACGGTATTGATGTAGGAGTGTACAAAAATATGGTGGGCGTAATTCGTCAGCCATCTTTCATTCTGCACGATCTTGCACTGCTTCAGTCGTTACCTCAGAAGGAGTGGCAGAATGGGTTTGCAGAAGTAATCAAACATGCTTGCATTAAAGATGCGGCCATGTTCAAAGAACTGGAGCAGCATCAGTTGAGCGATTATCAAAAAAACAAAACACTGCTAGCCGATCTGGTACGTCGCAATGCGCTTATAAAGATTAAGGTGGTTCAGAAAGACGAGTTTGAAAAAGGAGATCGTCGATTGCTCAATTTTGGCCATACAATCGGTCATGCTATCGAAACACAGTATGCGCTGATGCATGGTGAGGCAGTATCTATAGGAATGGTGTATGCTTGCGATATCGCGCAGCAGTTAAAAGGCTTTGCAGGAAAAGAACGCGTTCGTTCGCTGATAGCGCAATATCAGCTGCCCACGCACATCAACTTCGATGCCGCTAAGGTATTTGAAGTGCTGACGATGGATAAAAAACGTGTACAGAAGGAGATGAATTTTGTGTTGCTTGAAAAAATCGGTAAAGGAGTAGTACATCCTATTCCGCTCAAACGATTGGAAAGCATCATCAAGAAATTACAATAAACAAAGCGGCGGCTTTACCTGTCGTCGTCATACTATCGACAAGTGCGATAATAAATAAAAGGAGAATGAAGATTACAATTTCACCCTCAGCATTAAAAGGCGATATACTAGCCCCGGCTTCCAAAAGCTCCATGCAGCGCGCGTGTGCAGCTGCATTAGTTGCAGCGAAGCGCTCAATAATATACAATCCCGGTCATAGTAATGATGATAAGGCCGCTATGGGTATCATTACAGCCCTAGGAGCCGTTATCGAAAAAGCTCATGAACAAATTACTGTAGATAGCACTTCATTTGCCAAGGTATTGGATACCGTTGCAAAACAGCAGGAAGCAGGTGAAGCGCTTACCATTAACTGCGGCGAAAGTGGGTTAAGTATTCGCATGTTTACGCCACTGGCGGCACTTACCAATAAGAAGATTACCATTACCGGTGAGGGTAGCTTGGTGACAAGGCCAATGGACTTTTTTGATGAAGTGCTGCCTCAATTGGGTGTACAGGTGCAATCAAACGATGGCAAGCTGCCGCTTATTATACAGGGGCCCTTACAGCCCAAAAATATCACCATCGACGGTTCATTGAGCTCACAGTTCTTAACCGGATTGCTGCTAGCTTATTCCGTAGCGCAGATAGATCCTGCCGAGGGGAAAGAAATTTCGATAAAGGTTAGCAATCTTAAAAGCAAACCCTATATCGATCTTACACTGGATGTGATGAAGAAGTTTGGCCTGCGTGTACCGGAGAACCGCAACTATGAGGAATTTGTATTTGATTATTCGAAGCCTCATCCGGATGTAGAACGTGAGTGTAATACGTATACTGTGGAGGGTGATTGGAGTGGTGGAGCCTTTTTGTTGGTAGCAGGAGCTATTGCAGGCGATATTACCGTAAGAGGATTAAGTATGGCCAGTACGCAAGCCGATAAAAAAATAACAGAAGCTTTAATGGCAGCTAATGCGGGGATGGCTATCGATGCAAAAGGTATCCATCTTCATAAATCGGAATTGAAAAGTTTTGAGTTTGATGCTACCGATTGTCCAGATTTGTTCCCTCCTTTAGTGGCACTTGCCGCTTATTGTAACGGTGTTACTAGTATTAAAGGGGTTACGCGTTTGGCGCACAAGGAAAGTAACAGAGGGCTTACCTTGCAGGAAGAATTTGGAAAAATGGGATTACGTGTGGACTTATATGGAGATATCATGCATATTCACGGCGGTAGTGGATTGAAAGGTGCGTTGGTACATTCGCGTCATGACCATCGTATCGCCATGGCCTGTGCCGTAGCCGCATTAAGAGCAGAGGGGGATACGACGATCGAGGAGTCGCTTGCAGTAAACAAGTCGTATCCTGACTTTTATGATCATATAAAGTCTTTAGGGGCGAAAGTGAGCGGCGGCATTGACTGGAAAGGCGCGCTAGTAGACAATTAAGAAATGAATTATAATCGGAACAATAAAATAGCGTAGCAAGA
Source organism: Niabella digestorum (assembly GCF_036409055.1). NCBI lineage: Bacteria > Pseudomonadati > Bacteroidota > Chitinophagia > Chitinophagales > Chitinophagaceae > Niabella > Niabella digestorum. The sequence goes on from NZ_JAZGLY010000002.1 coordinate 241,988, forward strand.
AGCTACCATTTGTTCAATCGTTGAAAAATAAACAGTATTATGAACAGTTTTGGTAGATTATTTCGGGTACAGATATTCGGCGAATCGCATGGGGATGGTGTGGGGGTGGTAATTGATGGTTGCCCGGCGGGATTGGACGTTCCTGTTGAGGATTTTTTGCCCGATATGGAGCGGCGGAAGGGTGGTACCCAAAAAGGTGCTACACCACGTAAGGAAGATGATATTCCTATCATTAAAAGTGGTGTGTTCAACGGAAAAACTACCGGTTTTCCCATCATGATATTCTTTGAAAACAAGAATACCCGCAGTTCCGATTATGAGAAACAACGCAGTTTTCCCCGTCCCGGTCATGCAGATTTTGTAGCGCATAAAAAGTTTGGAGGATATGAGGACTACCGTGGTGGAGGACATTTTAGTGCCCGACTAACCACCGGAATTGTAGCAGCGGGCGTGATTGCTAAAAAATTGCTGAAAGGTATTTCTGTTGAAGCAAAAGTAATTGAAATAGGCGGTGAGTCGGATCTTGAAAAAGGGTTGCAAAAGGCCATTGATGCCAAAGATTCTGTGGGAGGTATCATCGAATGTAGGGTAAACGGAGTGCCGTTAGGCTTGGGCGAACCGCATTTTGATTCGGTAGAATCCCTGATAGCACATGCGATGTTTTCCATCCCTGCGGTAAAGGGCGTTGAGTTCGGCTCCGGATTTGCAGCTGCGAGGATGTTCGGCTCCCAACATAATGATCCTATCGAAAATATGGAGGGTAGAACCACTACTAACCATGCCGGCGGTATAGTGGGCGGAATTACTAATGGTAATGAACTGGTATTTAGAATCGCGGTAAAACCCACCGCATCTACCCCAAAAGAGCAGTTTAGCCTTAACTGGGACACCGGAAATATGGAACATTTTTCGGTGAAAGGAAGACACGATTTATGTGTGGCACTTCGAGCCCCGGTTATCGTAGAAGCCGCTACAGCTATAGTTCTTGCAGATTTAATGCTGCAAGAAGGCAGGATCCCAAGAGTACTGTAATGGTCGTTACTATGCACATACATGTGCATAAATTTTTCTATATGAATGGCTTTTGGCATGTTTTTTAATAGTATATAGGTATATATATTATTAATTTCAAAAACATTGAACTATGACCATTTTATCTTGGATCCTTTTTGGATTGATTGCCGGTGCCATAGCAAAAGCATTGCACCCCGGTAAAGACCGGGCGGTTGGATTATCACTATTATCATCGGTATAGCCGGAGCACTACTCGGAGGCTGGATTAGTACTTTATTAGGTACACCTGTTACTGAAAATTGGAGTTTTAAAGGATTTTTATTTGCTGTAGTAGGATCCGTAATACTACTATGGCTTTATGCAATGCTCACTAGGAAACGCACCTGAGGGTTGGAACGACATTATTGGTAAAAAACCATCCGTAAGTGGATGGTTTTTTTATGATATTTGTTTTCTAAACTATTTTATAAATCAACTGTTATACTATTTTCATTTCCTAAGGCGAGTACCGATATGAGTTTTCAAAAGCACAGCATATCTTACGATCAGACAGGCTATTTTTCCAACATAGTATCGGATTACCTTAATGGAGATGAAAAACTGCGATGTTTTTACGAATATTTCCCATCCGAAACTAGTGTTGAAGCTGCTATTCTCAGAAAAAAAGAGTTAGAAAATCGCAATAGGGCCCATCTTGCAGAGGCATTATTAACTCAGTATGCATCGTTGGAAGCAGCGGATAAAGTGCAGGAAAATATTCAGTTGCTACTGGATGCTAACACATTTACCATTACTACTGCTCATCAGCCCAATATATTTACCGGTCCGCTTTATTTCATCTATAAAATTCTCCATGTTATCAAATTAGCGGAATATTGTAATCATAAATATTCCCAATACAAATTCGTTCCTGTATACTACATGGGTAGTGAAGATGCCGATTTGGATGAGCTGGGACATATTTATTTGAATAATGAAAAACTTGCCTGGCAGACGTCTCAGTCTGGTGCTGTAGGAAGAATGATTGTAGATGAACAGCTATTGCATCTGGTGCAGCGTATTGAAGCTGAAATAGGTGTATTACCTCACGGGCAAGAGATAATGGATACGGTAAAAAAGTATTATCAGAAGGGAACTTCTATTCAGCAAGCGACTTTGGGTTTTGTTCATCATCTTTTTGGCAGATATGGACTGATTGTCGTAGTTCCCGACAATGCGCAATTAAAGGCAGCGGCTATAGATATATTTAAAGATGAATTATTGCATCAGCGTTCTTCGGAGATTGTTGAAAAAACTATTCAGCAGTTGAGTGAGGCCGGGTATAAAGTTCAGGCACACGGTAGGGATATCAATCTTTTTTATCTGATGGATAACGGTGCCCGCCTGCGTATCGAAAAGCGCAATGACAAATGGCATGTATTGGATACTGATATCAGTTTTACCGAAGCAAGCTTGATGCAGGAATTAGAAAAACATCCTGAGCGATTTAGTCCTAATGTGATTTTGCGAGGATTGTTCCAGGAGATGATTTTACCCAATATCATTTTTGTGGGGGGTGGGGGCGAGCTGGCTTATTGGCTGGAGTTGAAAGCTATATTTCAGCATTATGGGGTGGCTTATCCCATATTAATACTGCGCAACTCATTTTTGATTGTAAATGGCAAGTATGCACAGCAGCGAGAAAAATTACAATTTACCATACAGGATTTGTTTAAAAATGCACAGCAGTTGCAAAACGAATGGGTGCTGCGAAATTCTGCTAAAAAGCTGAGTGTGGACGATTCTATTGCTGCAATAGATACTTTATTCGAGAAACTTTCTCATCAGGTAGCCACTGTTGATACTACTTTGAAAGCTCATATTGAAGCATTGCACAAGCAGTCGGAAAAGAAAATCATAGAAGTGGGTAAAAAAATCCTTCGGGCAGAGAAGCGTAATCAAGCCAATGCTATGCAGCAGATTGCGCAACTAAAACAGGCACTTTTCCCTAACAATAATTTGCAAGAGCGCATCGACAATATACTTCCATATTACGCAGTGTGGGGAGCGGACTTTATCGATACGCTTTATCAGTACTCCAACCCTTTTGAGCAGGCGTTTGTGGTATTAGAAGAAGCTTAATCAAAGCTATTTTCGTAGCCTTTCTCTTTTAGATTATTCACTTTACCCAACACTTCACGCTCCAGTTTGGCTTTGTAGGCAGCTACATTTTGGCCGATGGTTTCATTATAGGTCCCGATAATCTGAGCTGCCAGAATACCCGCATTTTTTGCTGCATTTAAGGCTACTGTAGCCACCGGCACCCCATTAGGCATTTGCAAAATTGACAATATACTATCCCACCCGTCAATAGAATTGCTAGATTTTACCGGTACACCGATTACCGGTAATGGTGTAATGGAGGCTACCATTCCGGGTAAATGGGCCGCACCTCCGGCTCCGGCTATAATCACTTTTAGTCCGCGCTGTTGGGCAGTTTTGGCATATTCCACCATTCTAATAGGGGTGCGATGTGCAGATACAACAGTAAGTTCATAACCTACACCCAATTCCTTTAAAATATCAGCTGCAGCTTGCATTACCGGTAAGTCGCTGTCGCTGCCCATGATAATTCCTACTTCTATTGCCATACACAAAGGAACAAATAAAATTGTCTGTAACAAAAGTTTTTATTCATAAGTTATAAACGAACAATTTAATATGTATCTAATTGAAGACTGTTAAAGATATCTTATAATGAAGAAATTTTACAATATATCAGTATTGATGAGCGTTTGGTTAAGGTTTTATCAGCGTCTAATTGCATGTAAAATTGGCTTTATATAAGCCGCATTGTGTAAAAGAAAAGAGAAAGGGTACAATATGCGACTAAGTAAACTACTACTATTTATTGGGTTGAGTGTTTTTGTGATTGCGATGGTTTCTTGGACTATTACTTCTATTGCATCTGAGAAAAATAATAGCATCGGCACAGTAAGTGCTCCGGCTTCTAATGAGAAAACAGAAGGTGATGCTGTGCAATTGATGTACGATAGTCTGGAGCTGGATGAAAAAGGTTTGTCGCGCGACGCCTTCCATTACGCCATATACGGGTTTAAAAAATTACAGGAAAAAGGTCAGCTACAGAACGACTCTATACTTACTGTGGTAGACTTTGATCAGCCTAGTTATAAGAAAAGGATGTATGTGATTGATGTGCGTAATTTGAAAATCCTTTTTCATACACTGGTGGCGCATGGCAAAAATACCGGTAAAGAAATCGCTCAATTCTTTAGCAACAGGAAAGAGTCTCATCAAAGTAGCTTAGGCTTTTATCTTACCGATGTTACCTATTACGGTAGTAAAGGCTATTCTTTAAAATTGAAAGGACTGGAGAAAGGTGTTAATGATAATGCTATGCGCAGAGCTATTGTGGTACATGGAGCTCCATATGTGAGCGAGTCTTATATTGATGAACAGGGATATATCGGCCGTAGTCTAGGCTGCCCTGCTGTACCTGCCGAGCTCAGCAAACCCATTATTCAAACGATAAAGAACGGCTCTTGCTTTTTTGTTTATAACAAAAAGTATCGCCCGTCAGCACCTTTTAGACCAGAGGCAGAGCCTGCTTAGGATTCTTTAATAAAAAATTTGTGTTCAATTTATTTGCCTCCTATCTTTGCTGATATGATGAATGTGAACAATACTTTCTTTTGGTGGTGGTGGCACACAAACTCTTCTGGGGTATTGTAATGCCATGCATTTCCAAAAAGAATGAATGATATTCAAGAACCCCGGAGTGAATCCGGGGTTTTTTGTTAATTTCCGGCCTTTAGCACATGATACCAACTGCTAGGCTCCTTTAACTTAATAAAAGAACCATGCAAACAGTAAAAATTAAAACACATGTAACATCCATGCTGGCCGATGTGTTTACGCCAGTGGGTATTTATTTGCGTCTGCGTGACCGATTCAGAGATACCGTATTGTTGGAGAGTACCGATAATCATGCTCTGGAGAACAGTTGGTCTTTTATTGGGGTGAATGCCGTAGCAGGTATCGAAATTGGTGCTGACAATAAAATTGAATTCAAGCTGCCAGGCGGTACTCCCGAAACGATACAGTTAAAGGGGGATGAGCCCATATCGGATGTGTTGAACAACTTTATGCGGAGATTTGAGGTAGAGGGTGAGGCTTCTAAGGTGGCCACGTTTGCGCAAGGATTGTACGGGTATACCTCTTACGATGCCATAAAATTTTTCGAAACTATCCCTGGCGCAGTATTTCAAAATGATCCGGATGCAATTCCGCTGATGCGCTATCGTTTGTATCAGTATGTAATCGCCATCAATCATTTTAAAGACGAGCTCTTTCTTTGTGAAAATGAAATTCCGGGCATTCAAAGTGAGAAGGATATTGTGCTGTCGCTGATTCGCGGGCGCGATGTTCCGGTTTATCCCTTTAAGGCGGTGGGAGAAGAGCGTTCCAATATGTCTGATAGCGATTTTATCGAAATTGTTAAGAAGTGTATTGCGCACTGTTATCGGGGAGATGTGTTTCAGATTGTACCCAGTCGTAGATTTCAACAATCGTTCATAGGAGATGAGTTTAATGTATATCGCACTTTACGCAATATCAATCCCTCTCCTTATCTGTTTTATTTCGATTATGGCGATTATAAATTGATGGGCTCATCACCAGAGTCGCAGCTTATTATCAGGGATGGGAAAGCCATTGTGCATCCGATTGCAGGCACGGTAAAGCGTACTGGCGATGAAAAGATAGATAGGGAAGAAACCATCCGTCTACAGAATGATCCCAAAGAAAATGCTGAGCATGTAATGCTAGTGGATCTGGCGAGAAACGATCTGAGTCGAGGCTGTACCAATGTTCATGTGCATCAGTTTCGCGAAACTCATTTTTATTCGCACGTTATCCATTTGGTGAGTGAAGTAACCGGTGAGGTGAACCAATCAGTAAATTCTTTCGAGCTTTTTGCTAAAACATTTCCGGCAGGAACTTTAAGCGGAGCTCCGAAGATTAAAGCCATGCAATTGATTAGTGAAATGGAACCTACACCCCGTGGCTATTACGCCGGAGCAGTAGGGTTTATGGGTTTTAATGGTAACTGTAATCAGGCGATTATGATCCGCACTTTCATGAGCCGAAATAATACATTGTATTATCAGGCCGGTGCTGGCGTGGTGGCGGCAAGCATTCCCGAAAATGAATTGCAGGAAGTAAATAACAAACTAGGAGCACTTAAAAAGGCAATAGTAGAGGCACAGAAAGTACAGTAATGGTAGCATATATGTTAGTGCTATGTGGGTTAACAATATTCAATTTTTAATTTTTCATACTACATGAAACTGTTAGTTTTCGATAATTACGATTCTTTCACATATAATCTGGTACACCTGGTTGAAAAAATTATCGGCCAGAAAGTAGATGTTTTCAGAAACGATCAGATTCCTTTGGAGAAAGTAAAGCAATACGATAAAATTATTTTATCTCCGGGGCCGGGTATTCCAGAAGAAGCCGGATTGTTATTACCCTTGATAAAAGAGTATGCTCCCAGCAAATCCATACTGGGTGTATGTTTGGGGCAGCAGGCTATCGGTGAAGTGTTCGGGGGTAAACTAACCAATCTTTCTAAAGTATATCATGGGATTGCTACTCCATGTAGAATTATAGTAGAAGACGAAAAGTTGTTTAAAGGTCTTCCGGAGCATATTGAAGTGGGACGGTATCATTCGTGGGTGGTGGATAGGGACGGGTTCCCTGAAGAACTTGAAATTACTGCTGTAGACGAGCAAGATTTTGTTATGGCATTGCGCCATAAAAAATATGATGTGCGTGGTGTACAGTTTCATCCAGAAAGCGTGCTTACTCCCATGGGAGAGCAAATTATGCGTAACTGGCTAAAAGCGTAGCAATCACGTGATGTGCTGAGATATTTCAGCTTTTTATCAATCCGCAACATAAACACAATTTCAATGAAAAAGATACTGTCTTTATTGTTTGAACATAAAACTTTGGACAGGCAAACAGCGAAGGAGGTGCTTGTCAACATCGGCAGAGGTGTATACAATGAGCATGAAGTAACGGCATTCATGACGGTGTTTCTGATGCGCAGCATCGGGTTACAGGAGCTGCAGGGTTTTCAGGATGCTTTGCTAGAGCTTTGTCTGCGCATGGATTTTAGCGAATGGGAAACTGTAGATATTGTAGGAACCGGTGGAGATGGTAAAAATACTTTCAATATTTCTACATTGTCGTGCTTTATTGTTGCCGGAGCAGGTGTAAAAGTGACCAAACACGGTAATTATGGTGCCTCAGCAATTAGCGGCTCCTCTAATGTGATAGAATCACTAGGGTATAAATTCAAGAATGATAATGCAGCACTGAAACGTGAACTGGATGAAGCCAATATATGTTTCATGCATGCTCCTTTATTTCACCCTGCTCTAAAGAATGTAGCTCCAATTAGGAAGAATCTGGGGATGCGCACCTTCTTCAATATGCTGGGACCGCTAGTGAATCCTGCATTTCCTACATACAGCGTTATAGGAGTGTATAATCTGGAAATGGCGCGTCTGTATAACTATCTTTTCCAACAAAAGGAGCGCAATTTCGCTATTATACACGGACTGGATGGCTATGATGAAATATCGCTTACAGGAGATAGTAAACTGATAACAAAACAGGGAGAGAAAGTATTAAGTGCCATTCAGCTTGCCGGCTTGGAAGTAAAGCCTGAAGCTATTTCGGGTGGGCAAAGTGTTGAAGAAGCTGCGACTATTTTCAAAAATATTATAAATGGAGATGGTACTCCTGAACAGGAAGCTGTAGTATTGGCTAATGCCGCCGTGGCATTGCAGGTTACGGGTCAATACAACAGTTATGAAGATGCATTTGCAGCAGCAAAAGAAAGCTTAAAGAGCGGCAGGGCAAAAGCTTGTTTAGAAAAACTAATTTCACTACAGTAGCGCATATGAATATTTTAGATACCATCGTTGTACATAAAAAAGCGGAAGTTGCGACAAGAAAGAGTCAAACCTCAATTAAGGAGTTAGAGGCAAGGCCGGCATTTTCTATTCCCGTGCGATCGCTTTCCGATTCACTATTACAAGAAGGCAGTACCGGTATTATCGCGGAGTTTAAAAGAAAATCGCCTTCCAAAGGATTTATAAAAGAGCACGCTAACGTAAACGAAATTACAACAGCGTATACCCAACACGGAGCTGCCGCACTTTCAGTGTTGACAGATGAAAAGTTTTTTGGTGGCTCTGATGAGGATTTGATGCAAGCTCGTAAGAATGATATTCCTATTCTACGAAAAGATTTTATTGTAGATGAGTATCAGATTGTAGAAGCTAAGTCCATTGGTGCGGATGTTATTTTATTGATTGCAGCGTGTCTCACTCCTCAGGAAGTGAAACATCTAGCTGAATTTGCCCGTTCATTGGGATTGCAGACGATACTGGAATTGCATGCAGAAGAAGAGCTCGCACACATCTGTGATGCCACTTCTATTGTAGGAATCAATAATCGTGATTTGAAAACTTTTAAGGTTGATATAGAGCGCAGTCTTCGCATGGCGGAAAAACTTCCGGCTCATACTATTAAAATTGCGGAAAGCGGTATTAGTAGTATCGAAAATATTGTATTGTTTAGAAAAAACGGCTTTAAAGGATTTCTTATCGGCGAGCATTTTATGAAACAAGCCGATACTCCCGCGGCTTTTGCTGCATTTGTGCAAGAATTACAATCTGCACTCTAATTTGTTTTTGATTACGCTCATTTGTTATGCATCGTGTCAAGATAAAAGTATGTGGAATGACTTCTTTACAGCAGGTTCAGGAACTTGCTGCTATGGGAGTGGATTTTGCAGGATTTATATTCTATGAAAAATCTCCTCGCTATGTAGGAGCTAAACTGAGTGCGTCCGATATTAAAGCGGTTACCTCTATACAGAAAGTAGGGGTGTTTGTAAATGAAACTGTAGAAAAAATACTGCAAATAATCGACGATTACGGGCTCGATATGGTGCAATTGCATGGAGATGAGACACCGGCATTTTGTCAGTCTCTTAAAGACAGGGTAACTGTGATGAAGGTTTTTCGTGTAAAAGGAGATGAAGATGTGCAACAGCTGGTGCAACCTTATGAAGACGCTGTTCATTATTTTTTGTTTGACACAAAGGCGCAAGAATACGGAGGTACAGGAAAGCAATTTGACTGGTCCGTTTTGAAAAGTTCCTCTTTAAAAATACCCTATTTCCTCAGTGGAGGAATAGGCCCAAATGATGCGGATGCTATAAAAACATTTATTGACGAAGAGGATGTATTTGCAATTGATATAAACAGCCGCTTCGAGCGGCAGCCTGGGGATAAGGAAATTGATAAGATTCGCCACTTTGTGCGTCAATTATCGTAGAAGTAGGTTATCTTTAAATAGTCTTTTTCCCAATTTTATGATTCATGCCAGATTATTTCAGTGGATTTGCTCTCTGGGCCTGATTTTACTGGTATCTTGTAATGTACAAAAACAAATTGCAAAAGGTCCGGCTAAAGAATTACTGTCAGCAAAAGGAATGGCAAATGCCCACGTCGGCATTAGCATCTATGATCCGCAAACAGGTAAGTTTATCTTTAATCATAACAGTGATAAATATTTTGTTCCGGCCAGTAATACTAAGATTCCTACCTGTTATGCTGCAATGAAATATTTGAAAGATAGTCTCGTCGGACTAGAAGTCAGCGAATATGCGGATAAATTGGTAGTAAGGGGTACGGGCGACCCTACATTGTTGGACCCTGAATTTAGTAATCAGCCTGTATTTGATTTTCTGATGAAGGCAGAAAAGCCTATTTATGCAGCTACCGATAGTATTAAAACAACAGCATGGGGGAGTGGCTGGAGTTGGGGGGATTATGATGCCAGCTATATGCCAGAACGTTCTGCTTTGCCTATATATTGCAATCTAGTTTGGTTTTATGGCAAACAGCAGGATGGAACATTAAGATACTTTCCTCGAAATACTGATTCTAACTTATATTGGCAAATAGAGACTATTGGAAACAAAAGTAATCTAACCAATGTCACTCGACGACTTAGGAATAATAGTTATCGCCTCTATTTGAATGGTGATGCTGATAAGGAGATTAGAGTGCCCTTTATAACTAATAAAAAATTGGGATGGCAATTACTCGCCGATACTCTCAAAAAGCCTATTCATTTTCTCAATGATGCTACGGAGATAAGAGGTCAAGCCAATAGATATGTTGTTTACTCGCAGCCGCTGGATTCTATGCTACAATTGTTAATGCATAGGAGCGATAATTTCTTTGCCGAACAAACTTTATTAATGGTAAGTAGGGCTGTGTTGGGTACTATGTCTGATGCCGATATTATTAAATATATATTGGAGCATGATTTTAAAGATTTACCACAAAAGCCCCGCTGGGCCGACGGTTCGGGACTCAGTCGCTACAATTTATTTACTCCTGAAGATTTTGTTGCGATTCTTCATAAAATGCAGCAGGAGTTCGGAATGGAACGATTAAAAGTTATTTTTCCCACCGGCGGTGAAGGAACGCTTAGCAGCTATTACTTAGATGCCCAGAATAAGATATTTGCCAAAACCGGTACGCTTAGTGGCGTAGTAGCACTTAGCGGATACATATTTGTTGAGAGTGGTAAACAACTGATTTTTTCGATATTGGTGAATAACCACCATGCCAGTGCAACTGAAGTGCGCAAGGCGGTGGAGCGGTTTTTGCGATCTGTATACAGGAAGTACTAATAAAAAAAATCCATCTCCACATGAGATGGATTTTTTTATCAAAAGGTTTTTCTTATTGTCTTCCTTTTTTTATTTCTTCAACTACTGCTGGATCTAGCAATGTAGTAGTATCACCTAAATTGTCCACATCGCCCTCTGCAATTTTACGCAGAATGCGACGCATAATCTTACCGCTTCTAGTTTTAGGTAATCCGCTCACAAACTGTATTTTATCGGGTTTGGCTATAGGGCCGATAATTCTGGATACAGTAGCGAGAAGGTCTTGTTTGGTCAGTTCTATATCTTCTTCTCTATAATGCTTGTTATCCAGCACAACATAAGCGTATATACCCTGACCTTTTACTTCGTGCGGATATCCTACTACGGCGCTTTCTACCACGCCAGCCATCATGTTGATAGCATTTTCTACTTCTGCGGTTCCGAGCCTGTGGCCACTTACGTTTAGTACATCGTCTACGCGACCGGTAATACGAAAGTTGCCTTCTTCATCTCTTAAAGCACCATCACCGGTAAAATACTTACCAGGATAAGCACTGAAATAATTTTGACGGCAACGCTCATGATCGCCCCAAGTAGTACGCAGAATACCCGGCCATGGCATAGTTATACAAAGATTACCTTTATAGTAATCGTCAGTCAGCTCGGTGATTTCCTCGCCTTTATCATCTACCAGTACGGGTTTTACTCCTGGCAGTGGAAGTGTTGCCCAGCTGGGTTTTGCAGGCGTGATACCTGCTAAGTTAGAGATGAGGATTCCTCCTGTTTCTGTTTGCCACCAGGTATCCACTATGGGGCATTTTTTCTTACCCACATGTTCGTGATACCAGTGCCAAGCTTCCTCATTAATAGGTTCGCCTACAGTACCCAGCACTTTTAATGAGGAAAGATCCTTACCTTCTAAAGGTTCCAGCCCATAACTCATCAAAGAACGAATAGCGGTAGGGGCTGTATATAAGATGTTTACTTTGTGTTTTTGTACAATATCCCAGAATCTTCCTGCATCGGGCCATGTAGGAATACCTTCAAACATAAGACAGGTGGCTCCAGAGAGCAAAGGACCGTACACGATATAGCTGTGGCCTGTGATCCAGCCTATATCAGCTGTACAGAAGAAGACATCGCCGGGATTGTACTGGAATACGTTTACAAAAGTGTAGGCAGTCCAAAGCATATAGCCTGCAACGGTATGCACTACCCCTTTAGGTTTTCCGGTACTACCGGAGGTATATAGGATAAATAAAGGATCTTCTGCATCCATCTCTTCGGCCGGCGCCTTTAGTGCCTCGTCGTGCATGGTTTCGATAACATCATCTACTTCATCTCTCCACCATACATCACGCCCTTTGATCATACTTACCGGAGTACGTGTGCGCGTATGTACAATTACTTTTTTAACAGTAGTGTTGCCTATCAGTGCATCGTCAATAATAGCTTTCAGGGGGATATCTTTAGCACCGCGATAGGCACCATCGCAGGTGATGATATATTCTGCCTGGGCATCTTGCAGTCTATCTGCTATACTTTGGGCAGAAAACCCTCCGAATATTACTGAATGAATGGCACCGATTCTGGCGCAGGCTAATACAGCAATAGGTAACTCAGGAATCATGCCCATGTAGATACAAACCCGATCGCCTTTTTTTACACCGTTGTTACGAAGTACTTGTGCAAACTCACATACTTTGCGGTGCAGTACTTTGTAGGTAAGTGTTCTTGTTTTTTCTGAGGGATCGTTAGGCTCCCAGATGATGGCTGGTGTGTCGCCTAATTTTTCTAAGTGCCTGTCGAGACAGTTTTCGGTAATGTTTAGTTTAGCGCCTTCGAACCATTTTACCCGAGGTTCTGTAAAGTTCCATTCTAAAACTCTTTTACTAAAAGGCTGCTTTTTTTTCCATTCGAAGCAATCGGCTACCTCGCTCCAAAATCCCTCGGGATCTTCCAAGCTGCGCTTATAATCCGCATGGTATTGATCCAAGGATTTGATCTGAAAAGGATATGACATCGCAATTTATTTTTTTGGAGGGCTAATATAATAAAAACTATGTTGAATTGCAGGGCTCATAGCGTATTAAAATCTGTTGTTGTTAATATTTAAGCCAGTTTTAGTAATTATATTGAATAAATGTTTGTATTTATCCAATACAATACTGCCTCGGATTGTTCATATATAGTATATGTTAATCCGACGTCAGTAAATATTTGTTGGGTTCTTGGTAGTTAAACGACGGTTTTAGGCTTCCACAGCACCTCCTTCACCTTTAATCGAGCGGCTGTATATCTTGCCAAGACGAAGAGATAATCGCTTAATCGGTTGAGGTATTTGATAATAATTGCAGGAACGGGTTCTGTTTCCTGTAGGCGCACACAACATCTTTCTGCTCTGCGGCATACACAGCGTGCAATGTGCACTTGAGATACAGTGCTGTGCCCACCCGGTAAGATGAAAGCATTTAGTGGTTCTAATACTTCATCCATGCGATCGATTTCTTTTTCTAAGAATGCACAATCGCTTTCATAAACATCGGGGAGCGACATTTTTGTGCTTTTGAATGGATCACAAGCTAGCTCTGAACCGATGATGAACAGTTTGTCCTGAATTACTTCAAGCACCTGCATGCATTTTTTGTCCTTTATAAGGTCCTTGCAGAGTCCGATGTGGACATTCAGTTCGTCTATAGTTCCGTACGCTTCTAGGCGATCAGAGCCTTTGTTTACCTTAGTTCCACCTATAAGGGTGGTTCTACCTCTGTCTCCTGTCTTTGTATAAATCTTGTGTGCCATGCGGTGTTAGATTAGAGAGCTTAAGTTATTAAGATTGTTAGTAGAGTATATAGAAATAGTAGAGTATATAGAATTTGAGAATCGCATATACACATTACTTTTATGAATGAACGTGGTCTTCCACTTTTTCGTCGCTTTCGATAACTCCATCTCTCAAGCGTACGATACGATGAGCATGGCGGGCAATATCCTCTTCGTGTGTCACTAAAACTACAGTATTCCCTCTGCTGTGAATGTTACTGAAAATGTCCATGATTTCGTAGGAGGTTTTAGTGTCGAGGTTGCCTGTTGGCTCATCAGCAAGAATTAAAGAAGGGTCGTTTACCAATGCACGGGCAATTGCCACCCGCTGGCATTGACCACCACTGAGTTCGTTAGGTTTATGATGACTACGTTCGGTTAGGTTTACCATTTCTAGTACATGCATAGCCTTTTCGTTACGTATGTTTTTGGGCACGCCCGCATAAATCAGCGGTAGTGCCACGTTTTCGAGCGCTGTAAGTCGGGGTAATAGGTTGAATTGTTGAAATACAAACCCTATTTCTTTGTTTCTGATTTCAGCAAGTGCGTTGTCTGCCATCTTGCTTACATCGTGTCCGTTTAATATATAAGTACCGGATGTGGGACTGTCAAGACAACCTAGAATGTTCATTAAGGTGCTTTTTCCACTTCCGGAAGGACCCATTAAAGCTACATATTCATTTTTATAAATATCCAACGATATCCCCTTTAGTACGGGTAGCTCGTGCGGCCCCATGAAGTAACTTTTCCTAAGTTGTTCGATATGAATTATGCCCGACATAAATGGGTTCGTTGTATTTTAATTTGCAAATACAATACCACTCACTTGCAAATACAGTACCATTTTTTTTATGGATGACAGATTTTACTTCTTAATCACTTTCGGTACTAAGAAGAATCGGCCATCAGTTTCGGGTGCATTACTCAGCGCCTCCTCCCTGCTAATGGAACCTTTAATTTCGTCATCGCGCAACACGTTAACTTCATCGCTCATATGCATTAAAGGTTCTACATCAGCTAAGTTCAATTCTTTGAGTTTTTCCACGAACCCAATCATATTTTGCAAATCAGTTGCGATGTCTTTTTTTTCCTGCTCGGTAAATGTGAGTTTGGAAAGATGCGCTAATTTATCGATTAAAGATTCATTTACTTCCATTTATCAAAGTTAGGTGAAATATAAATTAAAAATTATTTTAATTGAATATTGTTTGTTATATATTTACAAAACTTTTAAACTTTCCTCCTTATCCTCATTGATTTTTTTGACTAGTGCGTCTAATGTTTCAAATTTTTCTTCGGATCGCAGGAATTTTTTTACATATACGCGCAACGTACGACCGTAAATATCTTCATTGAAGTCAAACAGATTGACTTCTATAACCCTTTTTTGTCCGTCTACCGTGGGCCGGAAACCGATGCTCATCATACCTTTTATTCGTGGTCCATAACTGTTGTCATCGTTCTTTAGCGAGCCGTATACGGCATAGATGCCATCACCAGGAATAATTTTTTCTTCATTCACTACTTTGAGATTGGCGGTGGGATAACCCAGCTCCCGGCCTAATTTATCGCCATGTACCACTTCTCCTTCAAAGAAGAAATCATATCCCAAAAGTTGGTTAGTAATGGAAGTATTGCCATTTAGGATTGCTTCGCGAATTTTTGTGGAACTAATGCCGATATCTTCCAGAATGTGTTTGGGAATTTCTTTTAATTGATAATGATAGACATCTTTAAAGGCTTCTAATAATTTATAATTGCCCCGGCGGTTTTTACCAAAGCAATGGTCGTATCCTATAATGATGGTGTGTGGGTGAAATTTGTCTATCAAAAAGTTTTTCAGATAATCTTCAGGCTCCTGGTTGGCAAACGCATCGGTGAAGGGCGTTACAATGAGGTGATCCACGCCCAATTTGTCCAGCAATTCAATCTTTTCCTCTAGTGTATTAATCAGTCTTATTCCTAGTATGGATGAAGTGACAATTTTTCTGGGATGTGGGTGAAACGTGATGATGACAGACTCCCCGTCAGCTTCACGTGCTGTTTTGGTTAGCTGAGTAATAATCTTTTTGTGCCCCTCGTGCACGCCGTCAAAAGTGCCGATGGTAATTACGGCATTTCTGAATAGGGGCAGTTTATCAATATCGTAATGGATTTTCATCGGGCGCAAATTTAAGCTGATAAGTTAATAACTGACAGAATAACTTAAAACGTATCGAATAAACGAATGGTTTAAAATCTTACCTAGCAGAACACTATAGAGTTGATTGTGTTATCTTCGCACCTTTGAAAAGAATTGTTGACAGGAGTACCGCAGTACAAGTGTGCGACGCAAGACCGCTGAGTATTGTACCGGTGCCGGTAACATAATAAATATACCATGTCGTTATATTCCAAACGTGGCGTATCGGCCCAGAAAGAAGAAGTACATGAAGCAGTGAAGAACCTTGATAAGGGGTTGTATTCTAATGCATTTTGTAAAATTTATCCGGATGTACTGACAGGAGATCCTGATAGTGTAAATGTGATGCATGCCGATGGGGCAGGTACAAAGAGCATATTGGCATATTTGTACTGGAAAGAGACCGGAGATGCCAGTGTGTGGCGGGGTATTGCTCAGGATGCCATAGTGATGAATCTGGACGATTTGCTTTGTGTGGGGATTTACGATAAACTGGCCTTTTCTTCGACTATCGACAGAAACAAGACGCTGATTCCGGCCGAAGTGCTAAGTGAGGTGATTAATGGTAGTCAAGCATTTTTCGATAATATGAAGCAATACGGCGTGAATATCACCTTTATGGGTGGGGAAACTGCCGATGTAGGCGACGTGGTGCGCACCATTGCCGTAAACGGTACTATGGCGGCCAAATGGCCGAAAAGCAAGCTGATTACCAATGAAAAAATTGCAGCAGGTGATGTAATTGTAGGACTGGCTTCCTTTGGGCAAACCCATTATGAGCAAGCCTATAACAGTGGTATTGCCAGCAACGGCCTTACTAGCGCTCGACACGATGTGCTTAATAAATATTATGCCGATAATTTTCCTGAAACTTACGAGCCCTCATTAAACAAGGAAGTGGTATATATTGGTAAATACCGCATGACGGATACCATTACCATAGACGGTGCAGAGACCACTATCGGCAAGCTGATATTAAGCCCTACTCGAACTTTTGCTCCGGTGATGAAGGTGTTGCTGGAAGAACATTTCGAAGCGATTCACGGATTGATTCATTGTAGTGGAGGTGGACAGACTAAGTGCTTGAAGTATGTTCCAGATAACGTAAAAATCGTGAAGGATAATCTTTTTGCCCCTCCGGTAATTTTTGACATTATTAAGGAAGCCAGTGGGGCCGACGATAGGGAAATGTATCAGGTGTTTAATATGGGTACCCGTTTAGAAATTTATACTACTGAAGCCGCGGCAGCCGATATTATTGCTGTGGCAGCTTCATTTGGCGTGCAGGCACAAATAATAGGAAGGGTAGAAGCTGCGGATAAGAAAGGGCTAGATATCGTGCAAAATGGTGATGTAATAGCCCGTTATTAAATGATTTATTTTGTTGAAAATATAGGGAGCCGATGAGGCTCCATTTTTATTTTAAGTTTTGCATGTATTCTGATGGTGTCTGGCCGAACTGTTTTTGAAAATTGCGACCGAACTGTGTTAAAGAATGATAACCTACTTTTTCTGCAATTTCGCTCAGGGGCATGGTTCCTAGGCTCATCAACTCTACGGCTTTCTTCAGGCGGGAAAGGTTAATCATTTCGTTGGGTGAAAGATTGGATATGGATTTCACTTTACGATATAGAGTAGGGCGGCTCATATTCATGGCTAGAGCCAGATGCTCTACATCAAGGTCTTCATTGGCCATGTTTTCGACAATACAATTATTCAAGCGTTCTAGAAATTCTTCGTCGGTTTTGGTGTGAGCGATGCTTTTTATGTGTGCTAGTGGTGAGCTGATAAAATATTCCTTCAGCTTATTTCTGTTGGTAAGCAGACTAGATACCTGTGCGGCCAAGTGCTCAGGAGAGAAAGGCTTTTCAATATAGGCGTCGGCTCCTTCGTTCAATCCCTGAATTTTAGACTGCAAGGTGTTTTTGGCTGTAAGCAATATCATAGGAATATGGCTCAATTCGAAATTGGATTTGATTTTTCTGCAAAGCTCAAAGCCATCCATTTCGGGCATCATTACATCACTGATAACCAGATGAACGACTTCTTCCGATAAAATCTTTAATGCCTGGACACCATTAAGAGCTGAGAGAATGTGGTATTGCTCTCCTAGATCATCACTTAGGAATTCCAAGATATCTTCATTATCGTCAACGATTAGTATGGTGGGTTTTTCCGTGTGCACTGTAGTCTGCAAAGTTTTTTATGATTTAGCATCTAATGGTAGATGCAATGTAAAGATATTGATTCCATCAGCAGAATGTAAAACAATTGTTCCGCCTTGCAGTTCAGCCAACGATTTAGCCAGTGATAATCCGATGCCGCTTCCGGTAATTTTTTCACCGTGAGGCGTTCTAAAGAAAGGTTCAAACACTCTTTCCTGAAGTTCAGGTGGAATTACCTGTCCATCATTAGTAATGGTAATGATAACTTCTTTCTTGATATAGGAGGTGCGCAGCGTAATGTTTACACTGGATTTGCAGTATTTTATGGCATTATCAATCAGGTTGCTGATGATTTTTATGGTAGCGTCTTCATCTAGATAAGCATAAGCGTTCTTGGACGGTATAGATAGTTGGAAATTGATTTGTTTACGTTCAGCAAGAGGTAAAAAGTTTACATGCAATGTTTGGAGCAGCTCCGTAATATTTACTTGTTCTTTGTTAAGAGAAAACTCACCCGACTCTACTTTTCTAAAGTCCAATAGTTGATTGGTAAGCTCCAAAAGTCGCTGTGTATTTTTATCCATCGCACGCAGGTATTTTTCGACCTGTGGTACTTGACCGATATTGTTCATAATTTTTTCCATCGGAGCCCTGATGAGGGTAAGTGGAGTACGTATTTCATGTGCAATACTTGTGAAGAATTCTATTTTGGATTCATAAGCTTCTTTTTCCTTAGCTCTTTCGAAAAGCGCCATCTGAATTTTTTGTTTTTCTTTTTGGCGGTTGTGATAGAACATAATAACGATATACACGGCTAGTATACCTAACAGTATATAAACTGTATACGCCAGTTTGCTAAGCCACCAAGGGGGGAGAATTTCAATAGTTAAAGATTTTTCATTGTTGGCCCAATTGCCTTTACTGTCGGTGGATTTTACAACGAACCTATAAATGCCCGGCGATAAATTGGTGAAGTATACCCTGCGATTGGTTTTTATGTAATTCCAATCTTTGTCTACTCCTTCCAGCTTATAGGCATATTCAATATTTTGTGGTGATGTATAGTATAATGCAGCAAAGTCGAAGCTCAACGATGACTGCATATAATTGAGACGGATGTGCGGCGTGTTTAACAATGATTCCTGTAATGGTCCTTGTGAGTTGATATCTACATCTATATTATTCACCTGCATACTGGTGATATATACAGGAGGAACAATGTGGGGGGTGTTCAGTTGGGAGGGATCGAAGCGTATCATCCCCTTTACACTGCCAAAGTAAATGCGCCCCATACGGTCTTTAAAGGCAGAAGAGTAGTTGAATTGATCACTTAAAAGCCCATTAGCCTGTGTGAAAATGTTAAGCACACCCGTGTGAGGATTCATACGGACCAATCCTTTTGAAGTGGTAATCCAAAGAAATTGCTCATTGTCTTCAATAACGCAATACACCAGATTGCTAGGCAACCCGTTTGCTGTAGAAAAAGAACGGATGCGCTGGGTTTTGAGATTGATGCAGAAAAGCCCGTCCTCTGTGCATATCCATAATTGATGATTACTGTCTATATAAGTATAGGTAACGCGGTTCTTTTCAAGACGGTCGGTGCCGTTTTGAAGATACTTCAAGCGGCCATATCGACCTAATTCAGGGTTATAATAATACACGCCATTTTTAAAGGTGCCTAGCCATACGTTGCCATTTGCATCTTCAGTGATAGCAGAGTAGAAGCCTGAGGGGAGAAAGTCCAGTTGCCTGAAGTTTTGTTGTTGGCGGTTATATAAATAAATACCGTTAGAAGTTCCTACAAGAATCCGGTTGTTACTAGTTTTAAAAACAGAGTGAATAAAGTTGCTCTTCAGCTCGTAGGGGCCTGGTCCGTAAGCGAAATGTTTTATTACTTTTCGGGTGCGCATGTCCATGATATCCAAGCCGTGTTCGAATGTGCCGATCCAAAGATGGTCTCCATCAATCATTAATCCGTGTATGTTGGTATGAGTAAGGCCGCTATGACCATCTTTAGGGGATAGTGTGGTGAATTTGCCTGTTGCAGGGTTAAGGATGTTTAATCCTGCATCTTCGGTACCAATCCATATATTACTCCACGGATCTTCTATTATTTCTCTGACGGCATTGCCCTGAATGGTATTTGTACCGGGGATATAAAAAAATTTTTCAAAAGTGAGGTTTTGGTTAGAATAATAATTTATCCCTCCGAAATAAGTACACGCCCATATACCACCTTCGCGATCTTTAGCAAAAGAATAAACGGCGTTGTCTGATAGGGCATAGGGGTTGACAGTGTTTTTTTTAAGATGCTGAAAACTGTTTTGATGTAAATCGTATATATAGATGCCACTTTCGGTAGCAATCCAAAATTCATTTTCTTTATTTTGAATAAAATCTCTTACATAAATTTCAGTGTTGTCATCATTATAAGTAAGGATATCTTCATAATGACCTGTGTCGGGGTTGAATTTTTTCACACCTTGACTGGAGGTGCCTACAAAAAAGAATCCCAACCCTGTATCATATATTTTGTCAATCCATCCGGAGGATGAGGGCGGAGAGTGCCAGAATACATTATAAATATTAAACGTATTGGTTCGCGAATTAAATCTTAACAGCTCTCCACTAATATTACCTATCCATATTTCTCCTTTTTGCGAACGGGTAATAGTAACGCAGAAAGACAATTCTTTGGTATTATCAAATCTTTCAAGGTTTTTGGTAGCAGGGGTGTATCGGTGCACTTTAAAACCTGCCAAAAACCATAAATTGCCTTCTTTGTCAGTAGTGATGCCGCTGATTTCAGCTTGAGGAGCATCTTTTAATAATGTAAATCTTTCAGTAGCGTAATCAAAACTAAACAAACCTCTTTCTGTCCCTACCCACAATGTTCCTTTTTCATCTTCATATAATCTCCAGATAGAATTATTGCCAATACTATTGCTATCGGAAGGATTGTTCCTATATATTTTAAATGTATATCCATCGTAGCGATTTAGTCCGTCTTTAGTTCCAAACCACAAAAAGCCTTTGCTATCCTGTAAGGTACAGATAGCTGTATTATTGGATAAGCCATCTTCTACCTGCAAGTGTTTGAAATAATAAGGCTGGGCATGCAATGAGTACATGCTAAAAGAAAACCATATACAAAGAAGGATATGTATTATACTATTACGCAACAACAACCGTTTTAGTCAAACCTACAAATATTTTAATCATTTTGTATCCTCTCGTCGCTTATATGAAAAGATTGAGACAGTTTGATGAAAAGTTGAGACAAAATAAACGGCCGTTGTATTGGGGGTAAAATAATTTTGATGGATACGATTTACTAAACACCGTCGAAAAGGTTTGCTGTATGAAATTAAATATTGTATCTGCCTGCTTGATATTTTTGTTTACTGTATTTATAGTTCAAGGTTGTGGTAAAGGCGAAACTGACCCACAGTCTACCCCCGACCCAGATCCAATAGAGAATACCGAGTATGTTAATCCTGTGTTTAAACCTATACTGGCCGATCCTACGGTAATATGGGATCCTGAGAGCGGTTATTTCTACGCTTATGGCACTGAAGATTATTGGGATACAGACAAAAAATCTCACATCGTTGCTATTGTACGCTCTAAAGATCTTGTTAATTGGACTTACTCCGGAGATGCCTTTAATGTAAAGCCTAGCTGGAAAGCCGATGGTGGTATCTGGGCACCGGATATCGCGCTTGTAAACGGTAAGTATCATCTGTACTATTCTTATTCGATATGGGCAGATCCTAATCCTGGTATAGGGCTGGCCATTGCTTCTACCCCTTCGGGCCCTTTTACCGACGTGGGTAAAATGTTTTTGTCTTCAGAAATAGGAGTACCCAACTCTATTGATCCATTTTATTATGAAGACGGAGGAAAAAAATATTTGTTCTGGGGTAGTTATAATGATTCGCCATCACAAGGAACTTATGGGGTAGAACTTACTGATGACGGGAAGGAGGTGAAAGATATGAGCCAGAAATTCAAAATTGCTGCCGGTGATTTTGAAGGGGTAAATCTTTTTAAGAAAGGAGAGTACTATTACTTTTTTGGTTCAAAGAATAATTGTTGCGATGGAGCAGCAAGTATATATCAGGTACGAGTAGGACGATCTAAAAATCTTAAAGGTCCTTATCTCGATAAAAACGGAAAGGATATTGCAGAGCGCGGCAATGGCACCCTTGTTTTACAGCGTAACGAAAAATTTGCCGGGCCTGGACATAATGCGCGATTAATAACGGATAAGAATGGTGATGACTGGATGTTATATCATGCTATGGATGTGAATAATGCCATGATTGGCGGCGTCAACCAGCGTGCATTGATGTTGGACAAAGTAAATTGGGATGCGGATGGATGGCCCATTGTTAATAATGGAACTCCTTCTTATACTCCACAGCCTAAGCCCGTATTTTAAGTGTGAGTTTATTTATGAATAACCAATCATATATTTTTTAGCATACAATTCTTTTCACTCATAAACGAAGTTGTCATATGAGATTAACACAATCGCAAGCCAAAGCATGTAATCATGCTGCACCTTTAAGTCATCTTATCATGAGAAGACTTGTAAAACGATACTTCTTTTTATTCATCCTTCTTTTTCTATCCAGTGGTATTATGGCGCAGATCATTACCGGTACTGTCACGGATGAAAAAAATGCTCCTTTACCCGGAGTGAGTGTATCGATAAAGGGAGGTACTTCAGCTACTGTAACCAATGAGCAGGGAAACTTTAGTATCGATGCACAGCCTGGTCAGACGCTGGTATTTTCTTATGTAGGTTATGCTTCGCAGGAAGTACTAGTAGGAGATAGCAAAACTATTAACGTACAACTGGCGGTTTCAGCAATAGACCTGGGTGAGGTTGTTGTGGTAGGGTACGGTACACAACAAAGAAAAGATTTGACGGGTGCCGTGTCAGTGGTAAATGCTTCGGATGTTAAAAAACGTCAGGCAACAACGGTAGCGGAGGCCTTACAGGGGCTTGCTACAGGTATTAAGGTAAGAGGAGGTGGTCGTCCCGGATCGGAAGCACAGATTCAGATTCGTGGTTTAAAAAACCTATCTAATACAAATCCATTATATGTGATAGATGGATTAATTACTACAGCTAACAGAGATTTCAATCCCAGTGATATTGAGTCTATTCAGATTTTGAAAGATGCTTCTGCTGCGGCTATTTACGGTTCGCGTGCAGCAAACGGTGTGATCATCATTACTACTAAAAAAGGTAAAGAGGGGCCGATGAAGATTGATGTATCAGCAAAGTCCGGTATTCAGATTATGCCGCGCTACGATCTTGCAGATACTAAAGAATTTACACGCTTGAACTATATGGCGTATGATAATGCCGGGGTACCCAGACAACAGTTGGATACTACTATTAATACCGACTGGCAAGACGTTGCGTTCAGAACAGGACATGTTAATGATTTAAACCTATCTTTCTCAGGAGGTGGTAAGAATGGTTCTTACCTTACATCTCTCGGCTATTTTGGAAACAAAGGAACGGTAATTAGTACATCTTTTGATAGATTCAGTTTTAGAGTGAATACTCAGGGTTCAAAAGGTATTTTCAGTATTGGTGAAAATATCGCCATCTCCAATGCAAAGGCCGATGAAATGAATGGTAACCCCATTATTGATGTTGTGCGAATGCTGCCAACCATACCTGTGTATAATCCCAATAATCCCGGTGGCTATGGCTATGGCGATGAAGCGAAAGCGCGTACGTTTGGTACCAACCCTCTTGCTATAGCTAATCTCATAGATGAAACCAATGAAAACCTTAGAATTCGTGGTAATATATGGTCGGAGCTCAAATTTACCAATTGGTTGAAATACCGTTTAAACATGGGATATGAAACCAGCCGTGATCATTACAAGTATTTTAGAAGACCGGGTAACTGGACCCTTAATCAGGCATACGAGCCTTCTATTGCTAACGAGAATAGAGCTGAGTTTGTGTCGAAACTGATAGAAAATACTTTAACATTCAAACATAAGTTCTCCAAACACGATGTAACCGTTATTGCGGGTCAGTCCTTCCAGCAGGATGATTATGCACAGATATGGGGTGAGAAACGTGAGATACTCCAAAATTCAACCGGACATTATTATGATGTGCTGGACCAGGGCGTGAATGCTAAGTTAGGAGGGTATAGAAACAGAGCCGTATTGCTTTCATACTTTGGAAGAGCTGAATATGCTTATGATGACAAGTATCTGTTAAACGTGGTTTTCAGACGGGATGGATCTTCCCGCCTCGGCGCAGGCCATAAATGGGGGAACTTCCCATCTGTATCAGCGGCTTGGCGAATCAGTAGGGAAAACTTCTTTAACGTAGATTGGGTGAATGACTTAAAGATAAGAGCCAACTATGGTACATTGGGTAGTTCTAATATTGGTTATTACGAATCCCGGGCATTTATCAATACACTTACTACCATCACTATGGGAGTCAATCAGCAAAAACAGTTAGCTGCTACACAGGTACAGTTGGCTAATAGCGATCTGCGCTGGGAAACTTTAAGACAGCAGAACTACGGTTTTGATTTATCAGTTTTAAATAACAAGTTGTCCATATCAGCAGAATATTTTATAGCTCGTACTACCGATGTACTGTATCAATCTCCAATTCTGATGACAACAGGACACGATGGTAGTGCGCCTCGCTCCAATGCACTCACTTTACAAAATAAAGGGTGGGAGCTTTCTGCTACTTATCGTAACTATGATCATGCCTTTGGATATTATCTGGGAGCAAATCTTACTACACTTCGCAATAAAGTGGTGGAATTGGGTTATGGAAGAAATGAATTGTATGTAGGCAATACCGTTACACGAGTGGGACAGCCCATTGGTATGTGGTATATGCTGCAAACTGACGGACTGTTTCAGTCGCAAGAAGAAGTGGATAACTACAGAAATGCTGAAGGTAAAATCATACAACCTACAGCAAAACCTGGTGATATAAGATTTAAAGACAACAATGGGGATGGACAGATTACTAATGAAGATAAGGTAATAGTAGCAAGCCCCTGGCCGAAACTAGAGCTAGGATTCAATACTGGAGCCTCTTATAAGAATTTTGAATTTACTATGGATTGGTTTGGTTCTTTTGGAGCTAAGGTGTTTAATGGTCCCAGAAGTGTTACTGATAGATTCGATGATAACTCCAATTATCGTTCAGGAATCAAGCCATGGACACCGGAGAATCCTAATACTAATGTGCCTCGTGCCTATTATGCTTCTACTCTTAACTCGCGCGGTGATACTGATAGATGGCTTGAAAATGGAAGTTTCTTCCGTCTGAAGTTGATTAGCATTGCCTATAATCTTCCGGATCATTTGTTGAAGAAAATAGGATTTGCGAATGCTCAAATCTCCTTAACCGGACAGAATGTTATCACCATTACTAAATATACTGGTTTAGATCCAGAGTTTAGCAATAGCAGCATATTTGAGAAAGGGTATGATAGCGGGGTATATCCTAACGTAAAGATGTATTCTTTAGGTCTTCAGCTTGGTTTCTAAATTGAATAACGATATTAAATATAGTAGCATATGAAAAAGCTTTTATTAATACTTATTGTGGTGGTACTTCTTACTCCATCTTGTAGTAAGAGTCTGCTAGATCAGATGAACCCCAATACGCTTACTGTAGAAGAGTTCTGGAAAACAGAAGCTGATGCGGAAAAGGGAGTGAATGCTATTTATGGCATGTTTTATCAAGATGGTACTTGGGCCCGATGGATTTTCTTCAGATTGGATCTCACATCCGATGAAGGCTTCAGTAAAAGTCCCTGGATAGAGCTGGGAGACTGGACCCGTTTTCAATATGTCAATTATGATTTCTGGGAAGGGAATAACTGGACCTGGCGCGACACCTATAAAGCAATATTCAGATGTAATCAGGTGTTGAAATATGTGCCCGATATTGAGTTTAGCGATCCAACTAAAAAAGAACGGATATTGGCACAAGCAAAATTCTTGAGAGCTTTCCATTATTATTATGCCGCTTTGTTGTGGGAAAAAATACCTATTGTGCTTGAACCTCCGGTTGATCCTGGCGTACAACATCCTGAAAGTCCATTAGAGGATGTATGGGCTCAAGTAGAGAAAGATCTTAATGAGGCTGTAGTGGCTTTACCTGAAAAATGGGATGATGCTAATGTAGGCCGACCCACTAAAGGTTCTGCATATGGTATGCTTGCAAGAACGTACATGCAACAACATAAGTGGCAACAGGCAAAAACCGCTCTAGACTATTTCTTTACAGGGGCAGGCAAGGACTTGTATGACCTGGTAGATTTTAAAGAAAACTTCCGTGCTACTCAGGAAAATAATAAGGAGTCGGTATTTGAAATTCAGCACTCCAACGAAAATACTGGAGGCGATTGTGATTGTGTAGATAATAATATGGGTTCTAACAGGCCTCAGTTTTTCGCTCCAAGAGGTATTGGCTGGAGTGATGGGCAGGCAAGGTACTGGCTAGTTGAAGAGTTTAAAAAAGAAAAAACCGTGGATGGTGAAATTGATCCACGCCTTAGATATTCCTTGTTCTATCCTGATTTGGAAAAGGATTTCGGAGATAAAATATATGGTCGTAGCTGGGAATGGGATCCTGATGAAGCATGGTTTAAGAAATATTCTAGAGATTATTATCGTAATAATGAGGATTACTTCAGTGAGGTGAATAATCGCGTCATCAGATTTGCAGATATCCTATTGATGTATGCTGAGGTATTGAATGAGCTAGGACAAACTGCAGATGCTTATCAGTATGTAGATCGCGTTCGTCAACGCTCTAAAATGGCGCCACTGGCCACAAAATATCCATCAATCGGAAATAATAAGGATTTGTTTAGAGAAAGATTAAAAGTGGAAAGAGCATTGGAACTATGCGGGGAGAGTGTTCGTTGGGCTGATTTAAAGCGTTGGGGCGATTTAGATACACAGGAAAAAGTAAATATAGTAGCACAACGCGACCCTGACTTTAAAAACTTTGAAGTAGGTAAGCATATTCGCCTCCCGATACCACAGGTTGAGGTGCTGAATAACCCCTACCTGAATCAAAATCCCAAATATTAATTCATGATAGTGTTCATATAAGCAATGCTACTATGTTAAAAGTCTTACTCTATAAGGTGATTACTGGTTATATCTGGCTGCATTCTTTTGTATGTGCATGGGGGTGTGCCAGAGATACCAGCATTCCTGACAAGGATCCTATTCCTGAGATGAAGCCAAAAACCATAAAGTGGGATAACGCAACATTGGTAAAAATAGCCGCACCTCCTCAGGGTAAACCTTATGCTGGGTACGCCAGACTAATAGAGTTACAAGACGCTCGTTTATTATGTGTATACGAATCTGACGGCCATATTTGGCAGACTATAAGCGAAGACAAGGGGAAAACTTGGCAGGGGGCCAAGATTGTTGCAGCACAAGAAGATGGCATCAATATGGCTGTTCCGGATATTCTACAATTACGGAACGGCCATTTATTACTCATGTATAATCCTCGCCCATATAATATAGATCCATCGCGACGTTTTGCCATAAGGGTTAAGATTAGTACCGATAATGGTGATACTTGGTCCGAGGCTAAGGAAATTTATCGAGCAGGGTATCAATTTGAAAACGGTTGTTGGGAGCCCGCTGCTATTCAATTACCCGATGGTACTATACAGTTGTTTTTTGCGAATGAAGGTATTTACACGCAATCTGATGAGCAGAATATTTCCATGCTTATCTCTACTGATAATGGGCAAACTTGGACTACCGACCCCAAGATTATCAGTTTCAGAGCAGGTAAGCGCGACGGTATGCCCGTTCCCTTACTTTTAAAAGGAGAGGAGCGTATTGCAGTTGCTATTGAAGACAACGGCTTTGTTAACTTCAAACCATATATTATTACCAATACACTTCAGGAAAATTGGAGTGAAACCGTATTAAGTGATAGTCCCAATCGAATTTATGCAATGGCAAAGCCGGTTGATGATGAAGTATATGCGGGTGCTCCTTATCTGCGTCAGCTCTCCACCGGCGAAACAATTTTATCTTACCAAGGTACAGAGGGACGACCATCTCACAGGCTGGAAGATGCCGTTATGAAAGTGATGGTAGGAGATGAACAAGCAAGAAACTTTGATAACCGAACCGAACCGTTTAATATACCCGCCGGAAAGCATGGTTTATGGAATAGTGTTTCTGTCCTGAGTGATGATACCATTATCGCTATCACGAGTACGAATGCTTTCAGTAATGGTCCTACAGAGGTATGGATGATAAAAGGTCGATTAGTCAAGTAATCTATTAAGCAATAACATATAGTTTTTCATGCAAAGCAGGGGAGCCATTTTATTACTAATAATTTTCATCACGATTTGTTTCTCATCCAAGGCACAGCTAAAACCTGTACTGGATATAGATTTCCCGGATCCTACAGTGATTGAGGCTAATGGCAGGTATTATGCTTTTGCCACTAATACAGGAAGCGGAGGAAATTACAGACGTGTACAGGTAGCTGTGTCAGATGATTTACAGGATTGGAAGCTATTGGGTGATGCTTTACCACAGTTACCTGCTTGGGCTTCGACACATTTTTGGGCTCCGCATGTGTTATATCATGAGGAGCTACAGCGGTATGTACTATTTTTTTCGGCCCAGTCAAAAGACACTTCGCGCCAGCGAATGGGGATCGGCGTCGCTTTTTCAAAAAATCCCGAGGGACCGTATATTCCTGAGCCGGAAGCCTTAATGATTGATACGGGGTTTAAAACAATAGATCCCATGGTAATGAAAGATCCCAAGACCCAAAAGTACTATATCACATGGGGGTCTGATTTTGCACCTATAAAAATTAGAGAACTACACTCATCCATGACCCGTTTTGCCGACGGTTCCTCCGAAAAAGTCCTTATTCCCGCCGGAAAAGATAAAGCATATGCACGTTTGGTAGAAGCTCCATGGATCGATTTTCAGGATGGCTTTTATTATTTGTATTATTCGGGCGATAACTGTTGTGGGGCAGAAGCTAACTACGCTGTTCTAGTGGCACGCGCTACTAGTATTACAGGCCCATATACCCGATTGGGCGAGTGGAATAAGACACAGCATAGTGTTATCCTGGAAAAAGATCAAAATTTAATGGCCCCGGGGCATAATAGTATTATACAAGACAAATCTGGAAAAAAGTGGATTGCCTATCACGCCATCCCTATGGATAGGTTTAAGGAGGGAAGATATGCACGTCTGATGTATCTCAGCCCTATTGAATACAAAAATGGGTGGCCGGTAGTCAAGAAATAGTGTTTTTTTATTGGGGTTATTTAAGCTGCAATTTTGAATTGCCAATCAAAATAATTAGGGATGATGGGTAAAAATGAGACAAATAGTAATAATTATGAGACATTATTGACATTGTAAGCGTAGCGTAACATCTATATTAGCAACTTGATTATTGAGGAAAGATTGCGTGTGATATGAAATCTTCTTGCCATATTTACTGATGTTAATTTATTTAAACATTAATTGACTGAGATGAAGTTTAAAATGAAGTTTACGGTAGCTGCTATAATAGCCGCTGTATTAGGAATGCCTGTTATGGCTCAGAGTTGGAAACCTGTCGAAGGGAAAATTATGACCCCTTGGGCTGAAAAAGTAAATCCGAATCGTCCTTTGCCAGAGTATCCCCGCCCACAGTTAAAAAGAATGGGCAACTGGCAAAACCTAAATGGATTATGGGAATATGCAATTACTGCTGAATCTCAGAAGAGTTTTCCCGCGTCGTATGAAGGACATATATTAGTGCCTTATCCCATAGAGTCCGCTTTATCTGGAGTGGGAAAGCAGGTTGGTAAAAGTAAAGCTCTATGGTACAAAACCGAGTTTACATCGCCTAATTTGTCTAAAGGGAATCAGCTCCTATTGCATTTTGGTGCAGTAGACTGGAGAGCTGATGTATATGTAAATGGAAAACATGTTGGAACGCATGAAGGTGGTTTTGATCCATTTTCTTTCAATATTACTGCTTATCTGAAGAAAGGGAAAAAGCAAGAATTGGTAGTGCGTGTGTGGGATCCTACAGATGAAGGCCCTCAACCTAGAGGAAAGCAGGTAAATAAACCCGAAGGAATCTGGTATACTCCAGTTACCGGTATCTGGCAGACTGTATGGACAGAAGTAGTGCCTGCGGCCTATATTGCCGCAACTAAGCATACACCTGATGTAGATAATAAAGTGCTTAAAGTAAAGGCAGATCTTGCAGGTGCTCAGGTAGGAGATGTTGTAAAATTCGTGGCATATGATGGTGCTCAGCAAATTGGGGAAACCACTTTGCCTTCGGGAGTAGAGGGAGAAATTGCAATTGCTAATCCGAAATTATGGTCACCATCTTCCCCACATTTATATAAACTAAAAATTTATCTCACGCGAGGTGGTCGTCAGATAGATTACGCAGAAAGTTATTTTGCAATGCGTAAATCCTCCCTTAAAAAGGATGCTAATGGCATCAACCGTCTTGCATTGAACGATCAGTTTCTATTTCAATATGGTCCGTTGGATCAGGGATGGTGGCCCGATGGTTTGTATACAGCACCTACTGATGAAGCGCTGTTGTTTGATATAGTAAAAACCAAAGAGATGGGCTTTAATATGATCCGCAAACATATTAAACTGGAACCTGCTCGTTGGTATTATTACTGTGATAGTGTAGGTATTCTGGTATGGCAAGATATGCCCAGCGGTGATATGGGTGGCAATAAATGGGATATGCATCCTGGTAAGATATCCGGTCGTAACCATGATAAACAACGTAGCTCCGAATCGGAAGCATACTACAGGAAAGAGTGGAAAGCAATAATGGATGCCTACCATAACTTCCCCTCTATTGTGGTGTGGGTACCGTTTAATGAAGCATGGGGGCAGTTTAAAACTGTAGAAATTACAGAGTGGACAATGAATTACGATCCTTCTCGCCTAGTAAATAGTGCTAGTGGGGGTAATTTCTTCTACACTGGGCATATATTGGATATTCATAATTATCCCGATCCCAGCATGCCCGATCCAAATATTTTTGGAAATGGTCCAGCTGCGCTGGTACTGGGCGAGTTTGGAGGATTAGGACTGCCTATTGAAGGGCATACCTGGCAGGATAAAAATAATTGGGGATACCAAAGCTTCAAGAACAAAGACGAATTAATGCAGCGTTACACACGCTTAATGAAAGATTTGAAGCCATTGATTTCATTAGGATTGTCCGCGGCGGTATACACCCAAACTACCGATGTAGAAATAGAAACCAACGGTATTTTGACTTACGATAGAAAAGTAGTGAAGATGCCTGAGGCAACATTGAAAAGCTTACATCAGGAGTTGTATAATGTTTCGGTGAAATAAGTAACCTAAACTAAAGATTATGGTTCCGTTTGGAAGGATTTGTATACTCAGTGGGGCTTTATTGTGTTGTTTAGGGAATGCTCATTTCCTATTCGCACAGGCTTCAAAAGAGAAACGCTCCAAAGTTACCATAGTGGATCGGCCCGATAATTCAGTAGGCAACCGATTCTATCCTTCCAACAGAAAACCATTGCTACCGTCTTATTTTATCAAACTTCCAGTAGGAACTATTAAGCCTAAAGGATGGCTGTTAAGGTATCTGGAATTGCAACGCGATGGTTTGACCGGTCATTTAGGAGAAATCAGCGCCTGGCTATCAAAGAAAGATAATGCCTGGCTTAGTAAAGATGGGAAAGGTAGCAATGGTTGGGAAGAAGTTCCCTATTGGTTAAAAGGATATGCCAATTTGGGATATATTCTGGATGATCCAAAGATCATTAGCGAAGCCAACATCTGGATAGATGCTGTACTGAACAGTCAGCAAAAAAACGGCTACTTCGGTCCTTTAATTATCAAAAACGGAAAGCCTGATCTGTGGGGCAACATGATTATGTTATGGTGCCTGCAGTCTTACCACGAATACAGCGGAGATGAGAGCGTGCTGCCATTTATGGAAAAATATTTCCAATGGCAGTACAATCTTCCTGATAGTTTAATGCTTAAAGATTATTGGGAGAATAGCAGGGGAGGGGATAATATTTTAAGTGTATATTGGTTATATAACCGTACAGGAAAAGAATGGCTGCTAAAGTTGGCAGAAAAACTTCATCGCAATACAGCCAACTGGCGACAGCCCGGAGCACTTCCCAACTGGCATAATGTAAACATAGCTCAAGGTTTTAGAGAACCAGCAACTTATTATTTGCAGTCTCACAATATTGCTGATCTAAAAGCCACTTATAATAGCTTCAGAACTATTCGGGAGAAATATGGCCATGTACCGGGGGGGATGTTTGGAGCTGATGAGAACGCGCGTGAAGGTTATACCGATCCTCGTCAAGGTGTGGAAACTTGTGGTATAGTGGAACAAATGGCTTCTAATGAAATATTGATTGGTATTACCGGCGATCCTTTCTGGGCCGATCATGCAGAAGAAGTAGCGTTTAATACTTATCCCGCTGCGGTAATGCCCGATTTTAAAGCATTGCGATATATTACCAGTCCTAATATGGCTATTAGCGATAGCAGAAATCA
This sequence comes from Niabella digestorum, assembly GCF_036409055.1. Classification (NCBI taxonomy): domain Bacteria; kingdom Pseudomonadati; phylum Bacteroidota; class Chitinophagia; order Chitinophagales; family Chitinophagaceae; genus Niabella; species Niabella digestorum. The sequence continues at coordinate 274,569 of NZ_JAZGLY010000002.1, forward strand.
TCATCCAGGGATTGACAATAACGGACCTTTCTTAATGATGAATCCTTTTAGTTCTCGTTGTTGTCAGCATAATCATGCGCAGGGGTGGCCTTATTATTCGGAACATGTATTTATGGCTACGCCCGATAATGGACTGGCTGCAATACTTTATTGCGAAGCGGTAGTAAAAGCTAAAGTTGGAGATGGAGAAGAAGTGGAAATAGAATCGCAGGGGCGTTATCCTTTTGATGAGATGATCAGTTTTACTATTCGCACCCCCAAAACCGCTGTGTTTCCATTCTATTTAAGAATGCCGGCATGGTGCGAACAGGCGCAACTGCGTATCAACGGTAAAATTGTTCAACAGAAAATCAAGCCGGCTGCTTATATAAAAATTGATCGACACTGGAAGAATGGAGATCAGGTGCAGTTAGTATTGCCAATGAAATTAACCGTAAAACAGTGGACGGCTAATAAAAATAGTATTAGCATTAATAGAGGACCATTAACCTATTCTTTAAAAATAAAAGAACAGTATGTAAAAGCGGATAGCAGAGCTTCTGCCATTAGTGACTCCAGATGGCAGGAGACTGCAGATCCTGAAAAATGGCCTTCGTTTGAAATTTATCCCGCATCAGCCTGGAATTATGGTTTGTTGTACAATGGCGAGGGGCCTTCCGCCATATTTCAAGTTGTGAAAAAATCTTGGCCTGCGGATAATTTCCCATTTTCTCAACAAAGCGTTCCTATTGCTATCATGGCGAAGGGAAAGAGAATTCCGTCTTGGACAATTGATCAATATGGGCTTACAGACACATTACCCCAGAGTCCTGTAAAAACAACAACGTTGCCGGAAACGATAGAGCTAATACCCATGGGAGCTGCACGATTGAGAATTGCAGCTTTTCCTGTGGTAGAGTAATTATGAAGCTTGTGAGATATTTTCCTTATAGTGAATCGAGTATTATTTCTTCTCACGATAAATGTATGTTATGCTAAGAAAGTATTTTATTTTACTGATATTACCGGCTATATGTTTGATAGCCGCTTGTGGCAATAGTAATAATCAGGAGGAGAGTGCACAGGCTGAAGCAAATGTGCGCACCATATGGACAGCTGAAAAAGCAAATGAGTGGTATGCCAATCAACCTTGGTTTGTAGGAGCTAATTTTCTACCGAGTACAGCTATCAATCAACTGGAGATGTGGCAGGAAGAAACTTTTGATACTACTACTATAGATAGAGAACTTGCTCTGGCAGCATCGATTGGTATGAATGTGATGCGTGTTTACTTACACGATCTTGTTTGGCAACATGATGAGCAGGGTTTTTATGACCGCATTAATAAATTTCTTGAAATTGCCGACAAGCACGGTATAAAAATAATATTTACCATTTTTGACTCCTGCTGGGATCCTTTTCCAAAACCGGGTAAACAGAGAGAGCCCAATCCTTTTGTACATAACTCAGGATGGGTGCAAAGTCCAGGACAGAATGTATTAAAAGACTCTACCCAATATCCCATGATGGAAAAATATGTTAAAGCCATTGTAAAGCAGTTTGCGAACGATGAGCGTATCCTGATGTGGGATGTATGGAATGAACCCGATAATATGACAGGCCCCTCTTACGAGAAGGTGGAAATCCCTAATAAAGTTGAATTGGTACTACCTTTATTGAAGAAGACATTTGAATGGGCAAGATCGGTGAATCCTAGCCAGCCGCTTACTTCGGGGGTATGGGCAGGTAATTGGGAAAGTGACAGTACACTTAAGCCCATCGAACGACTGCAATTGGAAGAGTCTGATGTTATTTCTTTCCATTGCTACGATGATTCGATCACCCTTGCTAAGAAGATCCAACAATTACAGCGTTACAATAAGCCTCTATTTTGTACCGAGTATATGGCACGTCCAAATAAGAGTACTTTTCAATCTTCACTACCTGTAGCTAAAGCCAATAAAGTAGCTATGGTGAACTGGGGATTTGTAGATGGCAAGTCTCAAACTATTTATCCCTGGGATAGCTGGACTAAAACCTACACATCAGAACCTCCACTATGGTTTCATGATATATTCAGAAAAGACGGTACACCATATATGCAGGAGGAGGTTGATTTTATAAAAGAGATAACCGGAAAATAATAGTTGCATTCATATAAATATAAATTCATCATGAAACGATTGTTACTGCTTGCCCTATTTTGGGTTTTAGGAGTTGTACAATTACATGCTCAAAACTCCAGACACGATAACCCTCTTATGGCCGATCCTACGATTTTCTATCATAATGGTATCTATTATTTATATGGTACCGGACCGGGGGCACATGGATTTAAAGTGTTTACATCTACCGATAAAGTGCACTGGGAGGATAAGGGGATGGTATTAAAACCTGGTGAAAGTTATGGAGAGAAAAACTTCTGGGCCCCTCAGATATTTCAGTATAAAGGAAAGTTTTATATGGCCTATACCGCAAGTGAACATATTGCCATTGCAGAAGCAGATAGCCCGTTGGGCCCGTTTACACAAAAAGTGCTCCGACCAGTAGATAGCTCTCAGCGAATGATTGATCCTTTTATACTTATTGATGGAGGAAAGATTTATATGTATCATGTTCGCTTGGAAAATGCTAATCGCATTTTTGTAGGAGAGTTAACAGAGGATTTGTCCACCCTGAAACACGAAACTTTAAAAGAATGTATCTATCCTGAAGCTAATACGTGGGAAGATGTTGAAAATAAAAAGTGGAAAGTAACGGAAGGACCTACTGTAATAAAACATAAAGGAGTGTATTATTTGCTGTATTCAGGAAATGGTTTCAGAAGTCCTGATTATGCTGTGGGATATGCAACAGCTACAAATCCTGTGGGGCCATGGAAAAAATATGAAGGTAATCCTATCATATCGAGGAAAGATATAGGTTTAAATGGTCCCGGACATGGTGATGTTTTAATAGATAAGGATGGAAAGATGTATTACGTTTTGCACGTTCATTATAGTGATACATCCATCGGTCCCAGAAAAACAGCCATTGTTGATATTCGCTTTAAAAAGGTGGCCAAAGGACCTGATGTAATTGAAGCTGATTTTTCTACATTTCGCTTGTTGAAGAAATAAGTATTTCGGATGAGTAAGAAAGCTGTATTTAAAATGATAGAAGCCGTATGAGATATCTTTTAGTATTATTGGCAGCAGGTATGCTGACGTTGGGATGCAATTCAGGAAGAACTGCTAAACATATAAGGACATTCACCAATCCTTTATTGCCTAGAGGGGCCGATCCTTATTGTTTTTATAAAAATGGTTATTACTACTATACGCATACCACAGGGCACAATTTAGTTTTATGGAAAACTAAGGATATAACTGATTTAGCAAATGCTGAAAAAACGGTGGTATGGGAGCCTCCACCCAATACTATGTATTCGCATAGCATCTGGGCGCCGCAAATCCATTTTATAAATGGTAAATGGTACATGTATTTTGCTGCAGACAATGGTAATAACTATAACCATCGTATGTATGTGATCGAGAATGCATCAGCAGATCCTTTGGAAGGTGAATGGGTATTTAAAGGTAAAGTAGCTGATGCTACCAATAAATGGGCTATAGATGCGGATGTATTCGAACATAAGGGGAGTTTATATATGGTTTGGTCCGGATGGGAAGGCGATGAAAATGGACAACAAAATCTTTATATAGCACGAATGAAGAATCCATGGACTATAGAAAGTGAACGTGTGAAAATATCCAGCCCGGAATATGAGTGGGAAAAGCATGGCGATGTAAAGAATGAGAACGTGGGTCAGGTTTATGTTAATGAGGGGCCTCAGTATTTAAGGCATAAGGATAAAATCTTTATCGTGTATTCGGCAAGTGGATGTTGGACGGATTACTACACTTTGGGCATGTTATCTATAGATGCTGATGCTGATTTACTCAACCCAGCCAATTGGAAAAAACACCCAGAGCCTGTATTTAAAGCCGCTCCCGAAAATGGTGTATATGGCGCAGGGCATAATTCGTTTTTCAAATCTCCGGATGGTAAAGAAGATTGGATTTTGTACCATGCCAATCCTGAACCGGGGTTAGGATGCGGACGTCATAGGTCTCCACGGGCACAGAAGTTTACTTGGAATGAAGACGGTACTCCTAATTTTGGCAAGCCATTGAGCACTAAGACAGTACTACAAGTACCATCAGAATAAATAAAAAATCCATCCTTTTTGGGGATGGATTTTTTTTATGCAATTGTAGCTTATTAAAGTTCTCTAATCTTAATGTTGCGGAACCAAACATTGTTCCCGTGATCCTGCAAACCAATGCGGCCTACTTTGTAAGTGCCAAATTCAGGAATGCCTTTAAATTTGCTGTTTGCCACTAGATTGCGCCAGTTCTCATCCCATAATGTTGTACTTACAACATGTTGATCATTCAGATAAATATCCAGCTTGCCATTCACACAACGGATGAGGTATTGATTCCACTCTAAAGGAGGATTTGCTGCCTTTGTTTTGGCTGGAATCAGGTCGTATAAATCTCCGGCTTGATGCTTATATACTCTTCCGTCAGGATGCCCTTCGTTGTCTACAATCTGAATTTCTGGTCCTGTATACCACATGTATTTGAAGCGGTCCTTGTTTTCATGAACATAGATGCAGATGCCGCTGTTGCCGTTTTTATCAATCTTCCAGTCCAGCTTCAGCTCAAAGTTTTTGTATTCCTTATCAGTGACAATATCACCTCCCGTCTTGGGAGTGCCATCTTTAGTAGCGTCCAGATACAAAGTACCATTGGCTACTTTCCAAGCTGTGCCAATTGTTTTGGAGCCGTAGGCATGCCATCCGTCGGTTGATACACCGTCGAAAAGCAATTGCCATCCGGCAGCTTTTTCTTCTGGAGTTAATGTGTTATGCACTACTTCCGGAGCGGGCTTTGGTGCCGGTGTTTCTTCTTTAGGCTCAGGAGCAGTGGTTGGAGCCTGGGCTACGGGTGCCGGTTGTTCGGCAGTAGTAGGTGTTCCTGTATTAGTACGTGGCGCGCAAGAATACACTGCAATGGCAGATAATACAATTGCGGCACCGGTTTTTATTTTTTTCATTTTTTTAAAATTAAATATTTTAAAATTATCTGCTAAACCGATTTTGTAAACTTATATAAGAAAAGCAAAACACCTGGAGCGGGCGTTTTGCTTTTTTATCTATTTTTTCAACAGTAGAATGTACTCTACCATTTGTTTCGCTTCTTCTTCAGATACATTCGGATGAGGTGTCATGGGCACTTCTCCCCATACGCCAGAACCTCCTTCTATCACCTTTTTTGCTAATTTAGTAATAGTAGCATCGTCAGCTCCTGCATATTTATTAGCTACATCACGATAAGCAGGACCGGTAAGTTTTTCATCAATTTTATGACAGGTAGGACATTGATATTTTCCTGTGAGCTCCAGCCCCTTTTGATATACGGGATTTGACGAAAGATCATTAGATGCGGTGCTTTCACCGGAGCTAGGGGTATCGGATTTTTTATCACCATCACCACCTCCGCACGCTGCAATAAAGAATAACACGGATAGCGAAACTAAAATTTTCTTCATATTAAAATATTTATGCTTGAGTATTATAAAACGCTTTACAATAAGCCAATAATTTTTTTATTGAAATCGGCATCGTTGGTAGTTGCTGCAAAGTCATCAAAAGCTTTGTCAGTAACACGTATGATATGGTCTTTGATAAATGCTGCACCTTCACGGGCACCATCTTCTGGATGTTTCAGGCAGCATTCCCATTCCATTACAGCCCAACCTTTGTAATCGTATTGGGTGAGTTTGGAGAATATCGTTTTGAAGTCTACCTGACCATCGCCCGGGCTACGATAACGTCCCGCTCTATTGAGCCAGCTCTGATATCCACCAAAAGTTCCTTGTTTTCCTGTTGGATTAAATTCTGCATCTTTTACATGGAACGCTTTGATACGTTCGTGATAGAAATCGATGTATTGAATATAATCCAGGCACTGTAATACGAAGTGGGAAGGATCGTATAACAAGCACGCTCTTGGATGATTGTTCACCTTTTCCAAAAACATCTCGTAGGTCTGTCCATCGAAGAGGTCTTCGCCCGGATGTATTTCGTAACACACGTCCACGCCACATTCGTCAAAGTAGTTGAGGATTGGCAACCATCTTCTGGCTAATTCTTTAAAGCCTTCTTCTACTAATCCGACCGGTCTTTGAGGCCATGGATGGAATGTGTGCCATAATAATGAACCGCTAAATGTGGCATGAGCATTTAATCCCAGATTCTGAGAAGCTTTAGCTGCGTATTTTAATTGCTGAATGGCCCATTCGGTTCTGGCTTTGGGATTACCTCTTAATTCAGCTGGAGCGAATGCGTCAAAAAGATCGTCATATGCCGGATGTACGGCTACCAGCTGGCCTTGCAAGTGCGTGGATAATTCCGAAATTTCCAGTCCACAGGCAGCAACAATGCCTTTGATTTCATCGGCATAGGTAGTGCTTTCTGCGGCAAGCTTTAAGTCAAATATTTTGGGATCGTTAGTTGGAATTTGTACTGCGATGAATCCTTTTTCGGCCGCCCACAGACAAATCGATTCCAGGTTATTGAAGGGAGGATTTTCTCCCAGAAACTGGGCTAAGAAGATACCCGGACCTTTTATCGTAGTCATATTCTAAAGTTTTATTCAGGCTATAAATCTATAAAAATATTCTTACAAAAACGGCAGATTACAATTTTCTTTATGATAGTAATCCTAGGTTGAAGGTCACCTACAAAACGATAAAACATGAAGTTTATTGTATGTAGTAAACATTATTCGGTATCGATGATTTGATTCCTCAAAAGATCTTCGAATACATCTCTTTTTCGAATCAAACGGGGCTTTCCGCTTTCCACCAATACTTCGGCAGGTTTGAAACGTGAGTTATAATTGGAAGACATTTCAAATCCATAAGCGCCTGCATTACGAAATACCAGCAAATCGCCTTCTCGCACTTCGGGTAGAGGACGCGACCATGCGAAAGTATCAGTTTCGCAAATATTCCCCGTAACGGTATATTCTTTTATAGCACCCTGCGGATTGGTAATGTTTTCTATGCGATGATAGGCGTCATAGAACATCGGTCGTATTAAATGATTAAAACCGCTATTAACGCCAGCAAAAGTAGTAGTAGCTGTTTCTTTCAGTACATTTACTTTGGTGATAAAGTAGCCGCATTCACTTACTAGAAATTTGCCGGGCTCAAACCATATCTGCAGATGACGAGTGCGCTCATGAGCTTCAAAAGCCTGCAATACCTTTACTGCTAGTTCTTCAATATTCAGATATGGGTCATCTTCTTTGTAAGCTACTTTAAAGCCACCGCCTAAATCTACCGATTTCAAATGCGGAAAATGAGGAATAATGTCAAACAGTACTGCTATGCCTTTCAGGAATATATCCGCATCTTTGATATCGCTGCCTGTATGAATATGCAGATTAGTAAGTTGAATATCGTATTGTTGTACGACGGCTTTTAATAAATCTAATTGCTCTACCGGAATGCCGAATTTACTTTTATCATGACCAGTAGAAATTTTGAGATGTCCTCCGGCCAGAATGTTAGGTCTTAATCGTACCCCCACGGGATAGCTGTTACCGAATTTTTTACCGAATTTTTCCAAATTCGATAAGCTGTCGATATTGATAATGACACCCAACGATTGAGCTTCTTCTATTTCCTCAAAGCCAATGCCGTTGCTCGTATATAATATATTTTTAGGCTCGAAGCCTGCGTATAAAGCCAATTTTACTTCATTGATAGAACTGCAGTCGATGTTACAACCCTCATTCTTTAATACTTTTAATATGTTGATATTGGTGAGGGCCTTACATGCATAAAAAAAACGGACTTTGTCAGTATTAAAAGCTGTTATAAGTCTTTTATACTGTTCTTTTATCTTATCCGCATCGTATACATATACTGGCGTACCGTATTCGTTTGCTATTTGTTGTAATAATGCTGTACTTAATTCTGTAGCCATGATTTTAGATATAAAAAAAGCAGTAAAAGATACTGCCTGAACAATTAATTATATAAGAAGAACACTATAAAGGATTTTTATCTTGAAGCATCATCTTCTACATCGTCCTCTTCCTCATCTTCATCAATATTCTCTTCTGAGTTATCGGCATCATCATCATTGTTTCCTTCACGATGCGCTTCGTTATCGGCCTCTTCTACCTCGTTTAAATCATCATCAGCTGCTTGGGGTGAAGGACTTTCGGCTGCGATGGCTTCGGTAGATGCGGTGTGCTCTTGGCTTTCTTCTGCCGATGTATTTCTTGCATCATGCTCGTTACCATCCTGCGTAGTGGCTTCAATCAGTTCTCCGTTTTCGGAAACTACCAGCGGAGCTCCATCTTCAGATGGTATATCGCTTTCTCCTTCGGTAGTTTGCTGACCGTTTACTACAGTAGGTTCTACAATCTGATCGGCTAGCACTTCTTTTATTTTGGGCAGTTCTTCAGGCGAGTTGATACCGAAATAATCCATGAAGGATTTTGAGGTAGAATACACCAGCGGATGTCCCGGCAGGTTTTCATTGCGACCGCTTATGACAATAAGTTCTTTCTCCAGCAATTTCTGAATAGCATAATCCGCACTTACGCCACGAATGGCCTCAATTTCCCCTTTGGTTACGGGCTGTTTATAGGCAATAATTGCCAATGTTTCCAAAGCCGCACCTGACAAACGTTTCATGAATTTATCACCATTCAGCTGTGCAATGGTTTTGTGATACTCCTTTTTCGTGAGGAACTGCCAGCCACCACCGCTTTGTACTACATGAAACGGGTAAAAATCGGAGTCGTATTTCTCCTTTATTCCTTCAATTGCCGACTCCACTTGATCTAGTGTGATTTTGTCTTCCATGAAGCCAAAAGCATTGTTGAGCAAGTCGGTAATTTCCAAAGCCGCAAGGGGCTTATCGCTTGCAAAAATCAAGGCTTCAATATGCGGAATCAGTTCGGCAATTTCCATGTGCAGGTGTGGATTTATGATTTGAGCAATAACACCTAATCTTTTGATGATTATCCTTGCAATGCAGCGGCACCGCTCACGATTTCTGTAAGCTCGGTTGTAATAGCTGCTTGTCTTGCACGGTTGTACGACAGTTTTAATGAACGCAGCATCTCGTTAGCGTTTTCGCTTGCTTTATCCATTGATGTCATACGTGCTCCGTGTTCAGAAGCGTGAGAGTCTAATACCGCTTTAAATAATTGCGTATTCAAGATTTTGGGCATCAGTTCTGTAATCAATTCTGCCTTGTTCGGTTCAAAGATGAAATCGGCTTTCACTGCGCCCTGAGTGTTTTCAGCTTTGGGAATAGGCAAGAATCTTTCTACAGTAAAGATTTGGGTGGCCGCGTTCTTAAACTGGCTGTAAACAATTTCAATGACGTCGAACTGTTTTTGTTTATAAGCATCCATTGCGGCCTGTGATATCTTCTGCACATTTTCAAAGCTCAGATTCAGGAAGATATCTTTATAAGTATCGTTTGTATTATAGCCCTGTTTTGTTAAGGCTTCGTAACCTTTTTTACCTAAGTTCCAGATCGTCACATTACCTTTCGCAAACTGTGCCTGATATTTTTCGTTTATTACCGATTTGGCCAGCTTCACTACATTAGAGTTAAAGGCGCCCGCAAGACCACGATCACTGGTAATTACAATCAGTAATACTTTTTCGATGGGTCTTTTCTGTGCCAAAGCCATTTCAGTGTCTCCATCGCTACTGCTTACGATGGTGCTGAGCATACTTTGTAATTTCTGCGCATAAGGACGCATTTGCACAATAGCATCTTGTGCACGACGAAACTTGGCAGCGCTTACCATTTTCATAGCTTTGGTAATCTGCTGCATACTTTGTACAGATGATATACGATTGCGAACTTCTTTTAACTGGCCTGCCATTCTTTAAAAACTTTGGTTTTTAGGGCGCAAAAGTACGTGCAAAACGTCAATTTTCAATATATAAATAAAATATGTGGAAAAGCTTTATGTTTATGGGTATCAGCCCAGACGGATACGTCGTGCCATAGCCATCACACAGCCTATAACGAGAAAGATTACACCTGCCCATACCAGATTGATATAGGGGAACTTATAGGCTTTCAGCGTGAGATATTCCAGTACACTGCTCGACTCTTTTACTCCTACCGTAATACCGTTCTGGTCTGCATCATTGAGCTGCAATACCAGACTTTGCGCCATAATCGTATCCTGTGACTGGAACAGTACCTGACCACCCCCCTTAATCAATAGCAGGTCGGCCTGATACGAAGGACCATTAAGCTCCTGAACTTTTACAGTAGCAGTATATCCCGTATCGGTTTTAGCAAAGCCTTCTACGGGTAAATTGTCTTTGGCAGCTACTTTTTCTATCAGCATGTACCCGCGACTGTAAAAAACAGTGTCCCCAACAGTTACCCGATGTGGCCTAAAACTAGCCGTGTCATCCAGCTCATTGGGTTTGTAAAATGATGATACATAAGTAAATACGTCGTGGTTCCAGTAGTGTTTACTGGAAGGATTCGCCATTAGGCCCTCATTGCCTTTGTAATTTACGAAAGCATTGGGCAACAATGTGAATTCCTCATTGTGTTTTTTGGATTTGAAATGTATTTTGAAGAAGGTCTGTTGTTTTTTGGGATGGGACGAATCGCCTACGTAGGTTACCATGTAATCACCCATTTGCATGGGAATGCCTTTTACGAGGGTGAGATTTTCTCCGGTTTTTTCCTTACTGCCCTCGCCGAATGGTACGGCAATACCACTGGTATTCCAAGAAAGAATTTCTTTTTTGGAAGATGAAATAATCATTCCTACCAGCATTAGAGCAAATCCGAAATGCGCTACGGCGCCACCGCTGTTTTTCAGATTACCCTTAAAACCTACCCAGATGTAGGCGGCATTGGCAATAGTGGCATATACGGTAGCTACCAGCGCCAGCCATATATTAATCAGGAATCCCATACCATGCTTATCGTAATTGATATTGCCAAAGGCCAGAATCAGTCCGGCAACGATGGCACTGATAAGGGTAGGAATACCTATTTTCTTTATTAGGAACTTTCCACTGGTACTTTTGTACTTTAGGTATTGAGTAATAGCCGTTAAAATACCAATTACAAATGCTACCAGCACCTGAATTTTATTGTAGTGAAATTCGTCGTTTTCTCCCGGTGCAGCATTAGCGTTGAAAAGTTTATTAAACACAGGTAACGAAGTCTGGAAAATGATAATAATGGCCGACAAGAAAAATATAATGGAGCCAATAAACATCCAGAACTCCCTTGAAGAAACACTTTCTTCTTTTGCCACAGTGGGCACCTGTTTGTTCAGTAATACTATGAAAGTGATAATTCCTGAAAGAATTACATACAGGGGGAAGCCCGGTATATATTCCGCAAGAAAATAGGTTGCGAGCGATAAAGCTGCTGTTACTCCGGTAATGATAAGCCGCTGTTTATTGGTTGTTGCGGCGAAAAAGGCGGTTATCCACACAAATACGATGAGGAATAAGAACAGCTGTCCGTTCATGCCTATGTCGGCAAAAGCGTGTACGGAAGAATCGCCTAACACGCCACTTTTGGTGAGGAAGGTGGAATAAATAATAAACAGAAAGGATAACGCCAGAAATATAAAAGACGAACGGAGCGAGTATCCAGTGTGTTTATAAATAAGCAAGGTGTGCAGCCCCGATACCATAATCATCCAAGGAACCAGCGAGGCATTTTCAACTGGATCCCATGCCCAATATCCTCCAAAGTTGAGCGATTCGTAAGCCCATTTGGCTCCCATCATAATTCCCAAGCCCAAAAAGGCAATAGAAAATAAGGTCCAAGGGATTGCACGACTTACCCATCCTTTGATATCGCGGGTCCATAAGCCGGCCATGGCGAAGGCAAAGGGGATAAGAGTAGAGGCAAATCCCAAAAATAGCACGGGCGGGTGTATGACCATCCAATAGTTTTGTAATAGCGGGTTTAGGTCGTTCCCATCGGTAATCATGGACAGATAATCCGGACGGATAGGCTTGGTTACGTCAAAATCGACGTGCATGGCTGGAGCTTCGTCCAGCAGGCCTGAATCTCTGAGTAGGATAAAGGGATTGGAGCCGATTTTTACTCCAAAAACATAAATTCCCACTACCATGGTGGCTAAAAAAAACTGGGCAAAGCTGAGAATGGACATAACTGGAGCTTCCCATTGTTTCTCGCGTTTGATAACAATTAGCCCCAATACACAGTGCCAGAACGCCCATAGTAGCGTACTTCCTTCCTGTCCCTCCCAGAAGGCGCTCATGATGTATTTGAACTCCAGCGAGAGGCTGGTATGTTGCCAGGCGTATTTATACTCGAAAAGATGATGATATAGGATATGAAATAACGCGGCGAATATTGCCAGAATGGCTACAGCTTCGGTATAAAAAGCCCATCGTCCCAGTTTCAGCCAACCTGACTTTTCTTCCGGTGCAGCATGAACAGCTTTAAAATACGCAAATGCTGCCACCAGCGAAGCTACCAATGAAACTAAGATGAAAAAATGCCCTGCCTGCCCCGGCAAAAGGTGCTCGCCAATGTATTCCATAAATAATATTACTGTTGTTTAGTAGTTACTATACTGTTAGATGGAGGAACGTTGTAAGAAGTAGTTCTCTGTCCTTGCGGTATATGTTTTGAAGGGTCTTCGTCTTTGTATTTGCTGGGGCATTTGGTTTGAATGCTCTGGCAAATAAATTTCCCATCTTCGTATTTCCCTTTTAATACCAATCTTTCACTCAGTTCAAAGTTTTCGGGTTTGGGGTTGTGATAGATCACCTGCACTTTCTCTCCTAAGCTATCTACAGCAGTAAAGGCTAAGTAATTAGGGTTTTTGATAGCATCGTACTCCAATGGCTCGGATTTATCCCATTTAGCCATCAGATGCACATATTTTCCTGGTTTGGCTTTTGCAGTTGCCACAGAGTCGTAAGTAGTGGTAGTTTGTAAAAAACTTGCTAATACAGCAATAGCAACGGCAGTCAGCACCAGTAAAATAATGTGGATTTTCTTCATGCTATCAAAATTTTTGCAAAATTAAGGCAAATAGCCTGTGTTCGGTACTTTAACAAAGAACCGCAGCAATTGTTTTGAAAAACAGGGATATTATTTTAACTACCTAAAAAGTAGTTATAGCTTCTCTAAGAAGCAGTTGGGTAAGGGGTGTGTGGGGGTGAGAACTAAGCTGAGGCCGTAATATTTGCAGCAAAAAATCCTCTAGGACCTTTTTGAACCTCAAAACTTACATTTAGGCCTACTTTTAACTCAATAGAGGAGGCATTGATATGTGCAAAAAAGCTTTCCTGGGTTTTTAGGTCCCTGATAAAGCCGTATCCCTTGGCAGGATCAAAATAAGACACAACCCCTTTTCTGACAGTATCAGTAGGTTGTAGAGCATTGCTGTTGGCCACAGTGGGCGGAATAGAATCGATATCGGCGGGAGGGCGTTTGTCGGGTGGAGTATCGGTAAGATTACCGTTTTCGTCTACATAGGCGAGCATTTCATCAAGGCCTTTGCCTTTTTTAGAATTTTCTTTGCGTTCCTGTCTTTTTTCCTCTTTTTGTTGTTTTGCATTTCGTTTTTTCTGTTCACGTTCTCTTTTGTTCCAGCCGGCCATTTTTATAAATTAAGATTAGAAAATATGGAATTATCATCGAATTTGATATACTACTTTGCTACACTCAGCTTCGTAAAAACGGACCCGTGAAACAAACGTGACCATTCGATGTTTTTATCTTTCTTCCATTTGTCGATATTTTTTGCAACTACTAAACGCCAAAAGTTTTTTGCTTTTAGCTCGCTGTAGTCATTATGCGAAATAAAAATACCGGTTACAGTAGCTCTGTTCTTAAAATGTATATTTACGACGGTACTAGCCTTCGTATTTGCATTGAGGAATTTTTCTATTGAATTTATCTCCATGTGATGATTTTAGATGAGTATTTACTGGAACCGGTAAAGGCCGGTATTACCAGCGGCTGCTTACATAACTGCGCTTTTCTTCTCTGGGTTTAGCTTCCATAACTTTTATGGAGCGTCCTTCCAGCATGGTGCCGTTAAGATCTTTAATGGCTTTGAGCGCATCTTCGTCAGCCATTTCCACAAAACCAAAACCTCTGCTTTGATTGGTAAATTTGTCTGTAATAACACGTGCAGATGCTACACGGCCGTAGCTTGAAAATAGTTCGGTAAGGTCTTCTGTTGTAAGACTGTAGCCCAGATTGGACACAAAAATGTTCATTGTAAAATATTTAAAAAATTAAAAACGATTTGAGAACGGCAAACTTGTAAAACTGATCAGATAGGAAAAAGAGAAGCTTACAACTGAGCAATCACTCAAATTAACTTATGGCGAAGATAGGGGTATTTGCTCACTCAGCACTGATATATTTTCATTATATCGTTTCTTTAACAATCCCTATCTGCAGATATTGAATAAATAAGCATACCTTCATGAGGAGGAGCCCCTCTTCTCAGCGTTCAAAAATTTTTGCATGAAATCTTTACACTCTTTAACAGATCCCATCTATGTTCCTAAAACATTAAATTGGTATGATCGTTTCTGGATGCACTATCTTAAGGAAGAGCGCGATTTGCCTTTTATTTATTTGCTTACTAAGATTCATCTTACAGTAGTGCCTATAGCCATTTTGTTGTTTACACCTTTGCTTACAGGTTGGATATGGTGGATGGTGGCAGTGGGATATTTCTATTTATCTCAGTTTTATTTTAAAGGTCGTTACGGGCTAATGTTTCATTGCCTTTGTCACCGTAAAATTTTCAAACCTGCCTATCAGAATACCTTTCATTTTTATATCACATGGTTTGTGGGACCATTATTTGGTCATGCTCCAGAAGGCTACTACAGTCATCATTTGGGAATGCATCACGTAGAGAATAATAATGAAGAAGATACAAGCAGCACAATGCACTATCAGCGAGATAGCTTTAAAAGTTTTCTGGCTTACTTTTTTAATTTTTTGCTATTAGGGTTTAAGGAAACTTTTCAATATCTGTACCGGCGTAAGAGAAAAAAGCTTTATACAAGATTCTCTGTGGGTGAGTGGACGTACATTGTCTTTTGTATTGTAATGTGCTTTTTCTTTTTAAAAGCTACTCTAATAGTATTTGTGCTTCCTCTGATGTTTGCCCGTTTTGTAATGATGCTGGGTAACTGGACACAACATTCATTTATTGAGCATTCCGATCCTGAAGATATATACACTAACTCTATAAATTGTATAAACACTGTGTATAATCACGCATGCTGGAACGACGGCTATCATATCATTCATCATTTACGCCCTGGTATGCATTATACTGAAATGCCCGGAGAATTTTGGAGGCGGAGGGATGAGTTTGCTAGCAAAAAAGCTATCGTCTTCGACGGAATTCATTATCTACATGTATTTTATTATCTGATGACAAAACAATATAATAAGCTGGCCGATAACCTAGTAAACATTAATGGTATGTTTGAGAGTAGAGAAGAGGCTATTGTACTTATGAAAGAGCGTACAAGACGGTTAAGATGAGATATAGGAGAGATGTAATTCTTTAGTGAAGTGGTTTCAACACATGCAAGCTATAAAGTAGTTTCTATATAAATAAATTCAATTGTTTATTAAGCAATACTTTTCAAGCTTGAATGATTATTGTGATAACATTCTACTTTGAAAAGCTTCGTAACCTTAGAGGATACAATAGTATTCTCATTTTATCATAATACATAATATTGGAAATTTCATTTTGAAATACACTGGGGTAGGCTTTTATTTTGGATGGATGTCTATAAATATTTTATATAATCATTTTAGATTCAGTGGTGGATTATTATAGTTGCTATTTTGTATTTAGGATACATACATGAATATATTTCTTCATTATTATACTTCAGTAAAATATTTGAATATACATTGCTTTTACAGCAACTAGCGTAACTGTATTGAAGTTTTCTATTTTTATAAGGCTAAGATTTAATAAAGTTTCAGAGCTTATAAATCTTAATTGAATGACTGCCTATATGCTAGTGGTGATAATTGGGTCTTTGCTTTGAATAACTTATTAAACGAGGAGGGATGCTCGAACCCTAGTTCGTATGCTATTTCACTAATAGTCAAGTGACTGCTTGAGATTAATATTTTTGCTTTTTCAATCAGTACGTTGTGAATATGTTGTTGTGCATTTTGCCCGGTATGTGTACGCAGCATGTCACTCAAATAGCTGGGAGAAATATGAAGATGATCCGCAAGGTATTGCACGGTGGGTATGCCATGTAATAGTGGTTTTCCGCTATGAAAATATTCATCCAACAAGCCTTCTAGTTTTTCTAGTAGCGTACTATTAATTCGCTTTCTTGTAATGAACTGACGCTTGTAAAATCGGTTGCTGTAGTTCAGCATTGTTTCAATTTGAGAAACAATAATATCTTGGCTAAAATCATCAATAGAGCTTTTTAATTCCTCCTTAATATTGATAAAAAGAGGAATAATCGTACTCTTTTCTTTATCGGAAAGATGTAGGGCTTCATTTACGGAGTAAGAAAAAAATCCATATTGTTTAATTTTTGTAGCCAAAGGATAGCCCGCTAAAAAATCTGGATGGAATAATAAAGTAAAACCGGTATGATCATGATTGTCGTCTCCCTTTGAACTAATTTGATTGGGGACTTTAAACAACATGCCCCCTTCATCAAAGTCGTAATAGCCCTGCCCATATTTTATCTTACCACTTAGTTTCATTTTATAGGATATTTTATAAAAATTGAGAACAAAGGTTTCTGGCATTTGATGTAGCGGTACTGCGGCACCGTTGTTCTCAACCAAGCTTATCAATGGATGCACGGGCTTGGGAAGTCCCACAGTTCGATGTAATTCGGTAAGGGAAGAGAAGCGGTGTGGACTATTTGGTTTCTTCTTCATATTAGCCATGAGCGGATTTACTGTAAGCTAATAATTATTTATTTAACATACTCATAAACTTCTCCGGATAGCGCTCGCCCGCTACCATATTGGGTGGTATTATGGCATTTATACTTTGCAATTCTTCCCAGGTGAGCTGAATATTTGCTGCTGCAATATTTTCTTCCAGATATTTAATGCGCTTGGTGCCTGGAATTGTGATGATGTCATTTCCTTGGGCAAGAACCCACGCAATAGCTAATTGGGAAGGCGTACAGCCTTTTTTGTTAGCTAATATTTTTATTCTATCTACCAATTCTAGGTTTTTATAAAAGTTTTCTCCTTGAAAGCGGGGCATAAATCTGCGATGATCTTCGATGTCTTCAGGTTTTTTTATGGTGCCGCTTAAAAAACCTCGAATGAGCGGAGAGTATGCTACAAGGCCTATTCCTAGCTCTCTTATAGTAGGCAAAGTTTCAGCTTCAATATCGCGTGTCCAGAGAGAATACTCTGTTTGCACTGCAGTTATCGGGTGTATGCGAGCCGCTTTGCGAATGGTTGTTGCTGATACCTCTGAAAGCCCAAGGTGACGGACAATACCCTTAGCGACAAGATCGGCCATGGCACCTACAGATTCTTCAATGGGGACAGTAGGATCCACTCTCGCTAGCGTATATAAATCAATGTAATCAGTCTTAAGCCGTTGTAAACTATTCATTACTGCATTGTGGATATAGTCCGGGCGACCATTTACTCGGCTATACCCTGAGGGAGACATCATCATACCTGTTTTTATAGAAAGGAATGCTTGCTTTCTTATCCCCGAAATAGCTTGTCCTATAAGCATTTCGTTGTGGCCAGCATGATAGAAATCAGCCGTATCTAGAAAATTATGTCCCAGTTCTAGAGCTCTTTTTATTGTGGCAATGGCATCTGCCTCATTGCTTTGTCCATAAACGCCGGACATGCCCATGCAGCCTAATCCTACTGCGGATACGAGGGGGCCGTTTGTTCCAAGTTGTCTTTTCATGTGTTTTAATTTTTATAGAACAAAGGTGCGACAGGGGGGCACGTAAGAATTAGTCTAATTCCCTATTTGCTTAGTTAGATTGAAGACTAAGGTTGGTAAATTAATACATACCACATAATGATGAGGGACATTAAAACAACAGTTGACAACAACGTTCTCAATGCAAATCTTACGCATTCATTCGGTTACATGAAGTGAAGAGCAAAATTGGAGGCATCTAAGCTGACGTTGAATCTAGGAAAATAAAGTTTACCTTCATGACATTTGGATCTCATTTTAGAATTGAAAATATAATCCTACGTTGTGCTTGCCAATTTAATCCATATGGCGCCATGATTTTTGAGATTTGATTGCATTTTAATAAATTGAGTGGCATTAGAGTAGAATATAACATTGCCCATACTCAAAAATGAGTGTCGCTTATGAGTGGGAAAAATGCTTATGCAATAGAATTGCGAGAATAGTTGCGGTTTATTGGAGGAGAACTTTAATTCAGGACATTTGACTATTCGCTGAATTATTTACTGCTCTCGGGATTAATGCCTCAATGGTCATTTGTATCGCAAAGACATTGCATTATTTTTTCGTGTCTTTTTCGTCAACTTAACTTCGGATATAGTTTTGGAATAGTGTTGTAGATAGCAACTTGGCAATGAGGTACTCTAGTAATAGCAAAACTAATGGAACAAATGCACTGTATCAATGCTAGAGAATAAAGCCGCTAACTTCTTTGGCTTTAGTCTTGATGACCTAGCTTTCTTACCTATTCCGATAATTAAGTTTTATGCAATTTAACTGTTTTGAGATTGAACAGAAGTTTGAAATTTTCTATAAAAATTTAAGCGTAAAGACCTAATGTCTAAGTCTCTTATTTTATATATGAGCGAGGGGATTTAATTACTAAACAAGAGCTTTCACGTATTTGCAAGATAGAACCTCGTATCATCCCTGACAATATAGTGCCAGAGGTATGAGCGCTCACTCATAAAGACCAAGTAGCTAGAGCAGTATTTATTTACCCCCCCCCCAATAACTTAATCCCAAAGCCTTTCGAATTGCATGGGAAACTGTGGTAATACTGAATGGGTGAAAAAAAACTCAATGATTTTAAGGCAAGTTATGCCCTTTTTCTAAACACTGATACCGATATTCATTTATATACGGACGTGTAGGAATTCGTAACATTTGGTACAACATTGGTAATAATTTATTTTATAGCTCCCAGTAGTCGATTTGTTATACTATACTTTATTCAAGGCTTTCAGTTCAAATAGGGTGTCATTACCTGGATGCAGTTCAGGTTGTATAGGCTCCTTACAATGTTAAGATAAGCAAATAAAAAACTCTTTCACAGCAACCACAATTGACATCAAAGCATCAGATCTGAACCGTCTGAACTCACTAATGTGCTCGAAAATAAATTGAGGAAAGTAGTTATTTCAAATATTGCTAAACTATCATTAGATGAAGGTGTGATCATGTTGTTATCGGATGATTAGACTGACAGAAGCATATTGTTAACACTGCATTCACAAGGAGGGTAAGATAAATACTAACATGAGTTAGCCTTGACTTTAAGACAAACAAAGTTCGATGCTTTTGTAGCAAAAATTTTTGTCAAATGACTATATGCAGATAATCAGTATCTGGTCGCACGAAATCCATATGCCTCGTCGAAACTTTATTCAAATGCTATATATGCATTATCAGAGGAAATGCAGGCTTGGGGGAACTAGTGTAAGTGATTATGTACTGGGTCGAACATTTTGGAGGCTGATGCTATTGAAGAGATGTTGAAAATCTTGTAAGCTTAAATTTAAAGTAGCCCCGAACTATCTTCAAAGAAAAATTTAAGAAAGTATGAAGCAATGGGGATACTGACCTAACCATTTATACTGTTCGTCCATCATCCTAGAGGCACTTAATGGGATCAAAGTGCTATGTAAAAATATACAATCCACTTCCCTAACTCGTTTAATAGCTTTTTATCAAGCTAATTAAGATAAGGCAGTAAATAGGTTTATACTTTAGATGAGTGTGTCTTAAATACCGTATACAAATGTTTAAAAAATGCCCAGATGCTCAAAATTAAAACTATATAATATATTCAGTGTATATGCAATATGGGATGATCTTTGGGCAAGAAAGTTTAATGGGTATTGAATTAGGATTACTCTTGCCTGTGTGTATATTTGTGTCTATTATTTATAGTATAAATTTGATAAATTCAATCTTTTTAATAACAACAAATACCAGATCGCTATTCATAATTCCGGAAATTTTGCGCCAAGATGGATTGCATATTGTGAAGCAAATAATATTTCTTATAAGCTGGTCAACTGTTTCGACAATAATATTGTAAAACAATTGGAAGGATGCAAAGCATTAATGTGGCATCATCATCACAATAGTTACAAAGATGTTATCGCTGCAAAGAGAATTCTATCTGCTCTTCAGCATGCAGGGATAAAAGTATTTCCGGATTTTAATACGGGGTGGCATTTTGATGATAAAGTAGCGCAAAAGTACTTGCTGGAAGCAATCGGTGCGCCCCTTGTGCCAAGTTATGTATTTTATGATAAAAAAGAAGCTATCGAATGGGCTAATAAAACAACCTATCCAAAAGTATTTAAGTTAAAAGGAGGGGCTGGTTCTGCCAACGTGAAATTGGTGAGAACAAAATCGGAATGTATCAAGCTCATCAATAAAGCCTTTGGCAAAGGCTTTAAACAATTTGATGGAATGGCATATTTTTTAGACAGCATTAAGAAATACAAATCTGGTACTAAATCATTAAAACAAGTAGTAAAATCTTTTGGAAGAATGCTCATCTCAACAGATTATGCTAAAAATATGCCTCCGGAAAGAGGCTATGCCTACTTTCAAGAGTTTGTACCTAATAATGACGGTGATTATAGAATTATAGTTATTGGACAAAAGTATGCATATGGAATGAAACGTTTAAATAGAAAGAATGACTTCCGTGCTTCAGGTAGTTCAAGTTTTCTATATGAGAAGCTACCTGATAGTATGTTAGAAGTTGCTTTTGATGTTGCTAAAACATTAAAATTACAGTCTGCTGCGTTTGATTTTATTAGAGATGAAGATAATAAACCATTGATTATTGAAATGAGTTATGCTTTTGGAACTACTGGGTCAAGTAAATGTAAAGGATATTGGACAGATGACTTACAATTTCATCCCGGATCATTCAATCCCTACGGATGGATGGTTCAAAATCTTTACGACTCTATTATTGAATAGAAACACCATTAATAGTTATTTCGCGTACTTAAGTTTTCCCTGAACTTCATCAACAGATACTAACCTTACTAAGTAAAGTATCAGTTTGTGGGAGCACTGTACAAATTTTAAAGTTTACTCCGTGTGACAGTTGTCTTTTTACTATAGATCTTACGAATTGATCTATGTATCCTAGAGAGAGTTTAAACTCAGCTTTTGCATTAGAATAAGTACATCTCGCTGTTGGAAATACTATATCATATTTACAAAAATCTAGAGAGGGGGGAAAGCTGGAGGATATAGTATTACTAGAGGCCGTATATGCAAAAACCTTACAATAAGCTGTGTGTAATTTTTATGGAAGTTACCAATTGCAGGATCTAAATGAACATACATTACGTGTGAATGTATTTCATAATATAGCAATTCTATTGAGTTTATATGTAAATAAAAACCGCCTCTAAATTAGAGACGGTTTTTATTATTAATAATGATTCCTTATTCTATTCGGGTGATTTTAATGGTATTGGTCGGTAATTTCAAACGCACCGGGGTACTTCCTGTACTTACTGCTATATCACCGTTTTTTAGGTAACCTTTTTTCTTAAGTATCGCGATTTGATCAGAGAAAATGGTATCCAGATCTCTGTTTTCATCGTCATATAAGAAGGCACGTATACCCCATCCTAAACTCATCTGATTAATCAGACCCTCATGTTTGGTAAATACATATAAAGGTACTTTGGGGCGGTAGCTGCTCAGCATAAAGCCAGTGTAGCCGCTCTGTGTCATACCTATCAATGCATTAGCCGATACATCCTTGGCTAGATTACATGCATTGTAACAAATGGCGTCACTGGTAAGAGTAGGAGAATGGGGTTGTGGTTGTAGTACTTCATCTAAGTCGTAATTGTACTCAGCGCGCTCAATTTCCAGTATGATTTTGCGCATGGTTTCTACTACCAGTGTAGGATGTTTACCGGTGGCGGTTTCGCCGCTCAGCATCACCGCATCTGCGCCTTCCAGTACGGCATTGGCAACATCAGTAATCTCACTACGGTTCGGTTTGGTACGGTCGATCATGCTTTCCATCATTTGAGTAGCCACAATTACTGGCTTAGCACGATGGATACATTTTTTAATAATTGTTTTTTGAATCAGCGGAACTTTTTCTACAGGAAGTTCCACCCCAAGATCCCCACGGGCAATCATCACACCATCGGAAGCATTGATGATGTCGCGGATGTTAGGAATTGCCTCCGGCATTTCGATTTTTGCAATGATCTTGGTTTTGCAATTATTTTTATTGAGGATCTTTCTCAGTTTTTTGATGTCGTCTACTCGACGAACAAATGAAAGCGCAACCCAGCAAAGTTGTTCTTTCATAATGAATTTCAGATCCTCCAAGTCTTTCTTCGTAAGCGCGGGTAATGATATCTGTGTATCCGGCAGGTTGACACCCTTTTTGGAGGAAATATAGCCTCCCAGTACTACTTCTACCTCCACATCATTATTCGGCAGAATTTTGGTGACGATTACTTCCAGTTTGCCATCGTCGATCATTATTTTGTTTCCAACTTTTACATCCTTATGGAAGTTAGGGTAGTGGATGTAGAGCTTTTTGTTATTGCCGATGATTTTTTGATTGGTAAATAAGAATTTGTCGCCGGGCTTTACAGACATGCCGCCACCTTCGATCTCACCTACTCTTAGTTTAGGACCTTGTAAGTCTCCTAAAATAGCTACGTGCGTTTTCTCTTTTCTGTTGATTTCTCTGATGTACTCAATAATCTGTTTCTTTTCCTCATGTGTGCCATGAGAAAAATTCAAACGGAACACATTCACGCCTGCACGTACCAGGTCACGCAGTTTTTCGTAAGTGTTGCAGGCCGGTCCTACGGTTGCAACAATCTTGGTTCTACAAAAAGTATCATCTGCGTTTCCCGAGGTAGTTTTCTTTGCTGCTGTTTTTTTTGCCATGATTAGTTTATATGTTTAAAATGGGCTGTAATTGCCGAATATCTTTATTAAAGATAAGTTCTAATAGAGTCTTTCAGCACTTCTTTCGTGTTAAAAAGCTTAAGAGCTGCATCTTGCAGCTCTTAAGCAATAGGATGGATTATTCCCAACCTAAAATTGTTGAGAATACGAATTCTTCAGGATTCTTCACGTATTGTTTTGCAGCTTCGATATCATCTTTGGTGAGATATTGAAGATTGTCTTCCAGAACCATCTTGGTTTTGGGGTCTTCAATATTTACCAGTCGGGTTTTTACCTTACCGTTTTCGCCAGTTACATCTTTCAGGAATAACGGAGCAATTTCACCTTTATTGTTTACGGTAACCACACAGCCTGTAAGACCTTGGTCAAACAGCTTCTTTACCCCGGTACCTAGTTGAGTACAGTATTGTAAGTCAAATGCCGCTGGAGGTAAGCATCTTAATTCATAACCTAGCTCTACCGGACGGCATTTGATGTCCAGACCCAACTCTTTCAGCTTATTTTGTAACAATACATTATAGATATGAGCCTTACTTACGTTACCCAGTTCGGGGTGTCCGTGTGCGTCGTAAGTAAATTGGATGCCGCTTGATTTGATCACATCATCACTCATGAAGTGGAAAATGCCTTCACTTACGATTGCGGCACCATAGTTAATGCCCAATATTTTTCTTTTCAGAATCGCAGAAATAATCAGCCTGATGATGTTGTCGAAGTTTAGTTCTGCCTTATTGAACATTTCAGGCATTACAATCATAGGCAGATGGCAGGATGCGCCAATGCTAAAAGCTAAGTGTCCTGCTTCACGTCCCATTGCAGAAATCACAAACCAGTTAGCAGATGTTTTTGCATCTTCATACACGGTTTTGGTGATTCTTACACCTTCTTCGGTAGCACTCTGATAACCAAAAGTGGGTTGACCATCAGGCAGTGGAAGGTCATTGTCGATAGTTTTGGGAACGTGGATATTTTGTATAGGGAAATTATTCTTTGTTAAGAAATTAGAAATTCTGTTAGCCGTAGAAGCGGTATCATCACCCCCAATGGTAACCAGCAGTTTTACATTGTTGTTAACGAAGAAATCGGTTTTGAATTCATCGTCTTTGGGTTTGTAGCGACTCATACGCAGCACGGAGCCTCCGCGAGTCAGAATAGTGTCGGCCAACTCAAAATCAATATCAACGGTGGATGCTTTACCTGTGAAAAGATTTTTGTAGCCATCGTGCAGGCCTATCACCTTGTATCCACTTTTCAGAAAAATCTTCGAAACAGAACTGATAACAGTGTTAATACCCGGAGCCGGACCGCCGGCAGCTAAAATTAAAATACTTTCTTGCATAATTTGGTAATTATTAAAAATAATAAGCTCCAAATATATTAAATTTTACTTTGTGTGAATAAAACACTATAAATGTTTTGTTTTTATGGGGATAATATGCAAAATATTTAATGGAGCATAAGCCGATATTTTCTGTACGTTTGGACAATTTTTAAACCTAAACACCATGAAACAAATATTAAGTTTTATATTGATTCTTACAGTTATGGAAGTATGTGCTCAAATTCAGTATCCGGTGACAAGAAAGGAGGCTGTGGTAGAGGATTATTTTGGAACTAAAGTAGAGGATCCGTACCGATGGCTAGAGGATGACAATGCGGAAGAAACTAAAAAATGGGTGATCGAACAAAATAAGGTAACCAACGCTTATCTGGCACAGATTCCGTTTCGGGATAAGATAAAAAGCCGTCTAGAACAGCTGTGGAACTATCCCAAATTCGGTGCTCCGTTTAAAAAAGGCGATTGGTATTATTATTTCAAGAACGATGGATTACAAAATCAATCGGTTTTGTACCGAACTAGGGATCTGAACGACGAACCCGAAGTATTTCTGGATCCTAATACGCTGAGTAAAGAAGGCATTGTTGCATTAAGCGGGCTATCTTTCAGTAAATCAGGTAAACTGGCTGCTTACGCCATTTCGAAAGCGGGAAGCGACTGGAGAGAAATCTTTGTAATGGATGTGGAGACCAAAAAACTGCTGAGCGATAAAATAGAGTGGACCAAATTTAGTGGTGCTGCCTGGAAGGGAGATGAAGGTTTTTATTACAGTGCTTACGACAGGCCCGATGAAAGCTCTAAACTGAGCAAGGCCAATGAATATCAGAAGGTATATTATCATAAAATAGGTACACCACAATCAGAGGATGTACTGGTTTATGAAGATAAGGAGCATCCTAAGCGTTATTTCGGTTGTGGTCTTACCGAGGACCAGCGTTTTCTCATTTTGAGTATTTCCGAAGGTACCAGTGGTAGTGAAATCTGGTATCGCGATCTGAAAAATACTAATGATAAGGAGTTTAAATTATTGGTAAAAGGTTTTGATACCGAGTCGGATGTGGTGGATAGTCATGGTGATTATTTATTGCTAAAAACCAATTATCAGGCTCCCAATTATCGGGTGGTACTGGTAGATCCCCAAAATCCTGCCCGCGAAAACTGGAAAACTGTAATTCCCGAACAAAAAGAAGTACTGGAAAGTGTAGGTACCGGAGGTGGCAATTTGTTTGCCCGCTATCTAAAAGATGCCTCTAGTAAAGTGTTTCAATATGATTATAGTGGTAAGCTGATTCGCGAAATTGAGCTCCCGGGTATTGGTACTGCCGGCGGCTTCGGCGCCGAAAAGGATGATAAGGAGTTTTATTATAGTTTTTCATCTTTTGCCACGCCGCCTACCATATATAAATATGACATAGCCACCGGAAAATCTGAGCTATATAAAACCACAGAAATTAAAATCAATACCTCCGATATTATAACAGAGCAGGTGTTTTTTACCAGTAAGGATGGTACTAAAGTACCTATGTTTCTAACTTACAAAAAAGGAATTAAGAAAGACGGTTCCAATCCCGTATTGCTTTACGGTTACGGCGGGTTTAATATTCCTATGACTCCCAGCTTCAGTGTTAGTAATACATTTTTTGTGGAGCAGGGAGGTATATATGTAGTAGTGAATCTTCGTGGTGGTAGCGAATATGGTGAGGAGTGGCATAAGGCAGGTATGTTGCTCAATAAGCAAAATGTATTTGATGATTTTATTGCTGCAGCAGAGTATCTGATAGAAAATAAATACACTAATAGCCAGAAGATAGCCATACGCGGGGGTAGCAATGGTGGGTTATTAGTAGGTGCTGTGATGACCCAGCGCCCGGAGCTGTTCCAAGTAGCTATTCCTCAGGTTGGTGTACTGGATATGCTGCGCTTTCATAAATTTACTGTAGGCTGGGGTTGGGTAGTGGAATATGGTAGTGCCGACTCAGCTAAGCATTTTCCATATTTATATAAATACTCTCCTTATCATAATTTGAAAAAAGGAGTAGCTTATCCTGCTACATTAATTACTACGGCCGATCATGATGACCGCGTAGTACCCGCTCATTCTTTTAAATTTGCGGCTCGATTGCAAGAATATCATCAAGGTGCTAATCCGGTGCTTATTCGTATCGAAACGAATGCCGGGCATGGAGCCGGAAAGCCTACCAGCAAGATGATTGAAGAAGCTGCAGATATCTGGGCATTTACCATGTACAACTTGGGTATGCCTTTCAGAGAACAATAAGCTACTTGATGGAACAGTTTGTTAGCGGGTTATATTTTATTTATATTTAAACAGAGGTAAAAGGTTGCGAGGGCAACTTGATACTGGTTTTAACCCCTTGGATCGGATACTAAACCTTTTCCCTCTATTTTTGTAAATAGTTAAATATATTTTTTATATGGCTGATGAGAATATCGAAAAAGTGCATTGTCTGATTATAGGTTCCGGGCCTGCAGGTTACACGGCCGCGATTTATGCTGCGCGTGCTAATCTGAAACCTGTTTTGTATCAGGGATTACAGCCGGGAGGACAATTAACCATTACTACTGAAGTTGAGAATTATCCCGGATATCCTGAGGGAGTTCAGGGGCCTGAAATGATGATTGATTTTGAAAAGCAGGCCAAGCGGATGGGAGCGGACATTCGCTATGGTATCGCTACCAAAGTGGACTTTTCAGGTCATCCGCATAAAGTATGGATTGATGATGAAAAGTTGATTGAAGCGGATGCTGTAATTATTTGTACCGGCGCTTCAGCTAAATGGCTGGGATTACCTGGCGAACAGCGCCTCAACGGATTTGGCGTAAGTGCTTGCGCGGTATGCGACGGTTTTTTCTTCAGAGGTAAAGAAGTCGCCATTGTAGGAGCCGGCGATACGGCCGCTGAAGAAGCATTATACTTATCGAAGATTTGTAGCACGGTGCATATGCTTGTGCGTCGCGATGAAATGCGCGCCAGTAAAGTGATGCAAGAACGGGTACGTAATACACCCAATATTAAGATTTACTTTAACACCGAAACCGAAGATGTATTGGGTGAGGATAAAGTAACAGGTGTGCGTGTAAGAAATAACAAAAGCGGTGAGATAACCGAAATTCCGGTAAGCGCATTTTTCGTTGCAATTGGACATCAGCCCAATTCTGAGATCTTTAAGGATTATCTGGAAATGGACGAAACCGGTTATATCAAAACAATTCCCGGTACTACCAAAACCAATGTGGAAGGCGTATTTGCCGCAGGTGATGTGCAGGACAAAATTTATCGTCAGGCCATTACTGCAGCGGGTAGCGGTTGTATGGCTGCATTGGACGCAGAAAGATACTTGGGTGAAAAAGGATTATAACTTCAGTAATGCTTATAACCTTACATCTGGAAAAGCTGAAGTTCTTCGCCTATCACGGGTTATATGAAGAAGAAAGAAAGTTGGGGAATGAGTTCGAATTGAATATTTCGGTCTCATTCTTCTCAACACACCCGGTTATTAGGGATATAGATCAGACCATTAATTATGCGGCTATATATGAACTTGTCAAAATTGAAATGACACATCCTTGTGCGCTGTTGGAAACATTTTTAACTGAACTAGCCGAGAAAATTAAAAATCAATTTCCGCAAGTAGCCAAGCTGAAGATGAGTCTATACAAGCTGCATATGCCACTGGCTAATTTTCAGGGCAGGGTGGGGGTAGAAATTGAAAAGGAGTATTAATCACTATCGGTCCCCACATTATTTCAAATCCTCATTACTAAAAGCAAAGGGTAGTAAGTTTTTTGCGCTTTCAATAATATATACAGGACCTTCTATACCGGCCAGTAGTAAGCGTATGGGATGTTTTACCCTGTTTTCATATTCCAATAATGACTGACGGCATAATCCGCACGGTGATATAGGTGTATTGCTTACGCCATCTGCAGGTTTATAGGTAATGGCCATCGTATGAATTATTGCATTGGGATATAAACTCCCTACGGTAGACAGTAATGTTCTTTCGGCGCAAATACCCACAGGAAAGGATGCGTTTTCTTGATTTGTTCCCTTTACAATTTGTCCGTTAGCCAGCCTAGCAGCACTGGCTACATGAAATCGAGAGTACGGCGCATAAGCCGTTCCGATAAATTCCTCAGCCTGCTGCAGTAATGCTGCATCCTCCACACTTAATTCACCTCTATCTTCAACAATGGTGTAAGCGAACTGATAAATTTTTTCCTTCATTGTGTGCGTATTCTATAATTAAAGATACTAATGTTGACTACACAGCGATTAAAAAAATTATATTTGTAGTCATTCAATTCTTAAAAAGGGAAAGTACATGATTAAAAAATTATTTGTTTTATCAACTGCAGTATTGCTGTCCATCGCCGCTCTGGCATCGGATGCAAAAGATTTGATTGGAAGATGGGATATTACCGTAGACAAAGGCGGAAAACAGGTGCCTTCATGGCTGGAAGTAAAGTTATCAGGTATTAAAACCCTGGTGGGATATTTCGTGGGTGAAAGTGGTAGTGTTCGTCCGATTTCGGAAGTAAAATTTGAAAACGGAAAATTCTCTTTTGCCATACCTCCACAATGGGAAACGGAGCCCAATAATTTGGTGGTAGAAGGAACATTATCTGCGAATGGTATCGAGGGTACCATGGTATACCCTAATGGTAAAAAATATAACTGGAAGGGTGTAAGAGCCCCTTATCTGAAAAGAGATAAAGCGCCGCAGTGGGGTGCGCCTATCCAATTATTTAATGGTAAAGACCTTAGCGGATGGAAAGCCGTTGGCGGCAAAAACGGATGGGAGGTGAAAGATGGAATTCTGGTTAATGTTAAGCCCGGAGCGAATCTTATTTCCGAGCAAAAGTTTGAAGACTTTAAATTACATATCGAGTTTCGATACCCCAAAGGTAGCAACAGTGGTGTATATCTGCGCGGCCGTTATGAAGTGCAGATAATGGATAGTGATAAATCGGAACATCCATCAAGTGTATTATTTAGTGGTATTTACGGTTTCTTAACTCCGAGCGAAATCAACTCCAAAGGCCCTGGCGAATGGCAAACTTATGATATCACCTTGGTAGGCAGAATGGTTACTGTGGTAGCAAATGGTAAAACAGTTATCTCTAATCAGGAAATTCCGGGGATTACAGGAGGGGCTTTAGATAGTAATGAAGGTGCGCCCGGACCTATCTATCTACAAGGCGACCATGGTCCTGTCGAATTCAGAAGTATCGTAATTACACCTGCGAAATAAAAAAATTGGGTTATCGTTTTGCTGCTTTGCCAAAATGTGTTATATTTGCACCGCGAGGTAGAGCAGCGGTAGCTCGTCGGGCTCATAACCCGAAGGTCCCAGGTTCGATCCCTGGCTTCGCAACTAAAGTATTAAGGCCGTTCGCTTTAAAGTGAGCGGCTTTTTTTGTTGAAGGTTTCTTTTTTGATTTTATATAGTTTGATTTTAGTCAAAAATCAGCCATAATAAAAGATTCAAAAACAACCATAGCAGAGCGTCTTGAAGGCAGGTTTTGTAAACATATTCGGGAAGCCCAATGCCGGGAAAAGCACCCTATTAAATGCATTAATGGGTGAAAAGTTAGCTATTGTGTCTCCCAAAGTACAGACAACTCGGCATCGTATTAAAGCCATACTCACCGAGAAGGATTATCAGATTATTTTCAGTGATACGCCCGGAATAATCCAGCCTCAGTACAAGCTTCATGAAAAGATGATGCAGAGTGTAAAGAATGCTCTGGAAGATGCCGATGTAGCGATACTTTTAGTAGATGTAAATGATAACTGGGAAGAGAATGATACCCTGTTTTCAGGACTAAAACTTAAAGTGCCTGCTATTGTTGCTATCAATAAGGTCGATAAGGCCGATGCGGCCAAAGTGCAGGAGGCGATAAATTTTTTTGAACAGAAAGATTATGCTAAAAAAGTTATTGCTATCTCAGCTTGGAAAGGGGTTGCGTACGAAACCTTCTTTAAGCCTATCTTGGAATTTCTACCCGAGGGGGCTCCATTTTATGATGACAGCGAGAGTATCAGTGACCTCCCCGAAAAGTTTTTTGTCAGTGAGCTAATACGTGAAAAAATATATGAACTCACACAGGATGAAATTCCGTATCATACAACTGTGTTGATAAGAGAGTTTAAGGAAAAACTAACACTCACAAAAATCGTAGCAGATATTATTGTACAACGAGAATCACAGAAGATGATACTCATTGGCGAAAAGGGGAAGATGATTAAGCAGATTGGCACATTGGCGCGCGCAGATATCGAGGCTTTTTTAGATCGCAAGGTTTTTCTTGAACTTTTTGTGAAAGTGCGTCCGAAATGGAGAGATAATGATATGCAGCTGAAAGAATACGGATACGGCATATGACGTTAGGGAGAATAGGGGGCTAAGAATAGTGAGTTATACGATTTAAAATTTTAATGCGATGGGTTTTACAGTAGCAATAGTCGGCAGACCAAATGTAGGAAAGAGTACATTGTTTAATCGCCTGCTGGAACAACGTAAGGCGATTGTCGACGATGTAAGCGGCGTAACGCGCGACAGACAGTACGGCGTCAGCGACTGGAATGGCAAATCCTTCAATGTGATTGATACGGGAGGGTTTGTTCACGGTAGTGAAGACGTTTTTGAAAAAGAAATTGCCAAGCAGGTATTGATTGCTGTGGAAGAGGCCGATGCTATTTTGTTTCTGGTTGATGCTGCCACAGGTGTTACGCATCTGGATGAAGAAATGGCCGATGTGCTGCGCAAAAGTGTGAAGCCTGTCTTTCTTACCGTGAATAAAGTGGATAACCCTGAGCGCATGCTAGACGCTACAGAGTTTTATAGCCTAGGATTTGAAAGGGTATTTTTTATTGCTTCGATTAGTGGAAGTGGTACAGGTGAACTTTTGGATGCGCTTACAGAATTAATACCAGAAGATAAAAAAGAAGTAGAGGAAAAAGAGGCATTACCCAAGTTCGCTATCATTGGCCAACCTAACGTGGGGAAGTCCTCATTGTTAAATGCACTGGTGGGGCAGGAGCGGACTATAGTTAGTAATATAGCCGGTACTACCCGCGACTCCATTCATACTTATTACAATCTTTTTCAGAAAGAATTTATACTAATTGATACGGCAGGTATTCGCCGCAAATCTCGTGTACATGAGGATTTGGAGTTTTATTCTGTAATTCGGGCTATCAAAGCGGTTGATGAGGCCGATGTGTGTTTGCTGGTCATCGATGCCGAAAAAGGAGTGACTGCGCAGGATTTAAACATCTTCAGCCTTGCCGCACGTAAAGGGAAGGGGCTACTGCTGTTGGTAAACAAGTGGGACCTCATAGAAAAGGATACCAATACTGCCCGAGATTACGAACAGGAATTAAAAAAACGGTTGGCGCCTTTTAACGATGTACCGATAATTTTTATTTCGGCATTGAAAAAAACACGCATCTTTAAAGCGATGGAAACTGCGCTTGAGGTGTATGAAAACCGTAAACGCAAGGTGCCTACGGCTCAACTGAATGATATAATGCTAAAAGCAATTCAGGCACATCATGCGCCTGTAGTACGGGGACACTCCATCAAAATTAAGTTTGTTACACAACTGCCTACGGAAGTACCTTCATTTGCGTTCTTCTGTAATTTCCCTGACGATATCAAAGCGCCTTATAAAAACTATTTGGAAAATCAATTGCGTAAAAACTTTAACTTTAGGGGGGTGCCGGTGCGATTATTTTTTAGAAAAAAATAATTGATAAGTAAGGATTACCATTAGGTATTTATTGGGATTAACAATAAGTAGTATCCGGTAATGAAGTGCCCTCTTTTAATCCTTAAACAGGATAGAAGTAGGACATTTTCATGTGGTTGATTTAAAACTTTAAGCACATGAGAGGATTGTTTTTGTTTTTAGTTATTCTGAGTTTAATCGGTTGTAACAATAGCTCATCAAACCAAAATGTTGAAAAGACCAATAAGGTACAGTTGTCTCAAGAAGCTAAAAAGCATGAAAAAAAAGTAGATACCACCTTGGCCTCATTAGGCGATTCGCTAAAGGCAGACTGGAGGCATGTAAAGACTAAAATAAAGGAACATGCTCAAGAGCTGACAGAGACTGCTAATAAAGGGGTAAATAAAATAAAGCAAGAGGCAAAAAA
Source organism: Niabella digestorum (assembly GCF_036409055.1). NCBI lineage: Bacteria > Pseudomonadati > Bacteroidota > Chitinophagia > Chitinophagales > Chitinophagaceae > Niabella > Niabella digestorum. The sequence continues at coordinate 307,351 of NZ_JAZGLY010000002.1, forward strand.
GATAAAGAGTACAGCCAAAGCAGAGTCTGAAGGAGTAAAATAAGAATTAAAGCTATAGCTGAAGATTATTGTGAATACTGAGAGCAAACATAGGTTTGCTCTTTTTTTTATGTATGGTAGGTACAGTTGTGGAAAATATCGATAGTATAAAGTTTTTTAAGCCTGCATAAAAAACTACTTTTGGGGAAATATTAGCAATATGAATATGAGTTTGCAGGAAAAATTGAGAAAGGCTGCTATGGAAAAAATAGAAAAGCAAAAAGAGGAAGGACGTGCGTTTTTGGAAAAAAACAAAAACAAAGAGGGCGTGAAGGAACTGGAAGGCGGCATACAGTATGAAGTCATTAAAGAAGGAACTGGAATTCAGCCTGTATTATCAGATTCTATTACTGCGCATTACAAAGGTGCGTTGCTTAACGGAAAAGAGTTTGATAGTTCTTTTAAAAGGAATCAGCCGTTTACAGCTCGCTTAACACAGCTAATAAAAGGTTGGCAAATTGCCATTCCTTTAATGAAAGAGGGCAGCCATTGGAGGTTGTGGATTCCTTCCGATTTGGCTTACGGAGATAGAGGTGCCGGTCCTGATATTCCAGGGGGCGCCACATTAATGTTTGAAGTGGAGCTGTTAAAAGTAAACAGATAATAAGCCGCTATGAAATGGGAAGTCATAAAATCCGAACAGCTATTTAATGACCTATGGTTTAAAGTACGCAAGGATGTGTGCAGGACTCCCGAAGGGAAAATTGTAGACCCCTATTATGTTTATGAGTTTCCTACATGGGTGACCTGTTTCGCGCTTACAGAAGATAATAAGGTGATTATGGAGCAACAGTACCGTCATGCTATAGGCGAAGTGTGCTGGGAAATTCCCGGTGGTTGCGTGGATGAAGACGATGCCAGTCTGGAAGATGCTATAAAACGTGAATTGCTTGAAGAGACAGGATATGAATTTTCCCATTTCGAGTACTTGGGCAAGACTTGTGCGAATCCGTCCACGAATAATAACTGGATGCACATGTTTCTAGCTACCGGCGGTAGAAAGACAAGTGACCAACATTTAGATCCGAATGAAGAAATTCGGGTAGCGTTGATGGATTTGGAAACATTTAAGCAAATGTTCCGCAATAATGAATTTATACAGTCCATGCATGTAACTTGTATGTTGTATGCATTGATGAAGCTAGGTGAACTTGAAGTGTAATTGTAGCCGCATAAACCCGAAGTACTGCTAACTTATGCCTTATCGTAAGCATTTAAGCAAAGACCTTATCTTAAAAAAGCTTATTAAGCAACAGGGGGGCTATGTTTTAGAAAGAAAGAAAAACATTCATTTGCACCTGTGTGCCTCCATTATCAGTCAGCAACTAAGCACAAAAGTAGCTGCCGTAATCTATGCTCGTTTCATGCAGTTATTTAATAAGCGTAACCCGCGTCCTGAAGATATCTTATCCGTTACTGATGAGGCATTCAAAAGTGTGGGGTTGTCGAATTCGAAAGCATCTTATATCAAAAACGTTTGTCGATTCTTTATTGAGAATAAACTGACGGATGCCAAGCTTCATAAACTCAGCGATGAAGAGCTGGTAGAGCTATTAACGCAGATAAAAGGTGTAGGTAGATGGACCGTAGAAATGTTGCTGATGTTTACATTGGGTAGGGAAGATGTGTTTTCAGTTGGAGATTTAGGCTTGCAGAAAGCAATGATAGAGCTGTACAATATAGAGTATGCGAATAAGCAAGAGCTAGCATCGAAAATGGAAGCAATTGCAGAGCGATGGAGACCCTATCGTACTTATGCTTGCCGTTATCTGTGGAGGTATCGTGATGCACCTTTAGTTCCGATGTAATTTGTTATAAATAAAAAATGAGCCGCTGAACAGCGGCTCATTTAATTTTGCAAAGGGTACTTTTTATGGTTTTAAGGCCCACCACAATGGTGTGTGCACTTTATCTTCTCCTCCTAATGCTTGTAGAGCGCTTTCATAACCTACTTTATTGGCTGCAGGTAATGAACCCGGATATTTCAGTCGTTGAGGGAAGAACTCTACTTTGCTGGTCATGTAATTGCTTTCTGTTAAAGCAGGAACATCATCCAGTGGAATTTCAATAGCTGGGTTTTCGAAGAAAGGTAATCCCAGTCTACGTTTATCATTCCAAGCTTCCAAAGGAAGGTAAGGAAGCATAGATATAAACTTCTGTGTGATGATTTTTGTAAGATGGTCATTTCTTACTGTTCCATTTTTGTACAGGTTGTTTACGGGATATTTGATCTGTACGGTTCCGGCAGCGCCTGTGTATCCATCCACATAGTTCATAGTATAACTGTCGCCGGGCTCGGTAGTATGCTCCCAGTTTACAGAAGTGCCGGTTCTACTATAAGTGGTAGAAGCCAGATAGGCTGAGAGATGTTGTGATACTCCCCAGTATTCGAAGTTGGCTGCAATGCCAGCTTCGTAAGCTGCTTTAGCAGACATGGGTACTGTCCAGCCTCTTACTGCTGCTTCGGCAATCAGGAAGTAAGTTTCCCACGGAGCGAAGAATATTCTTCTGTTGGTTCCGTTTCTGAAACGCATAGCAAGGGTAGGAGTGGTACCGTTAAAGCCGATTACCTGATTTTTGGAGCCTACTCTTCCCCAGTTACCTGTGGTGATGGCATTCCAGGTATAGGCTGCATCAATTGTTTTGATGACATTTCCATTATCATCCAACAGGTTTCTACTGGTAGTGGTAGAAGTGTTATCCCAGGTAGGATAGTTACAGAAATCAGGGTTATTAAACCATCCAGGGATAATAAACGCTTTATAAGCACGAGGATCGATAATGTTGGGTAAGCCATCAAGCCAATATCCTACGGTAGGGTCATTGGTTTTAGTAGTATAGTGATTAGCAAATTTTAACCCAATATAATCTGCTGGTTTAATCTTGGCTACTGCGGCAGCCGGAAGCCCTTGATTTGCCGAAGGTATACCTCCCAAACCTGTGAAGATATTATTTAGTGAAGCGGTCAGCATTTGAAGATTCCATTGTCTGGTCATCACACCTGTAAGATCATCCCAGCCATTGTTTTCTATTACGCTGAACATATCTTCAGCATTTAAGATCACCTTGCTACCGCTTACGGCATCTTCAAATTCAGCTTTGGCCTTCGCTGCATCTACTTCCGAGAGACGCATAGCTAATCTCATACGGAGGGAGTTGGCAAATTTTTGCCATTGTTCCCAGTTGTATTTATAGTTCCATGCGATTTTTTCATTATTGAGCGATGAAGGACTTTCTACGGAAAGATTTATTTGCGCAGCAGCTTCCTTGAGTTCAGCCAAGGCAAAGTAGTATACATCTTTTACAGGGCTGTAGGTGGGATTTGTCCCTTCAAACCCATTCAATGGAGCTGGTCCAAAATTGTCCGAAAACTCTGTTATCAAGTAGGCTCTCCATATTCGGGCAACTTGAATAAGGTTAGATGTATACAATTTAGCGGTGCCATTGGAGATTTGAGATTCTCCTACTTTAACAGCTCTATTAATTTTATTTTGCCAGTCTGCAGATTTATTAAAATAGGCTGTAGTCCACCCATCATTCACATATCCGTCTTCCAATGTTCCTCCTTCATAACCCTGACGGCCACCTGATTTCCAGTAAAGGATAAAAGAGCGTTCTGCGACATCCGGATCCATCTGTGCTCCTACAATAGAACTATTAATTAAGTATTCTACTTGTACCTGATCCTCGTTAGCTGCGAGAGGATTGGTATTGATCGCATCAAACTTTTTACATGATGCAGCTGCCACCATCAGCAAAGCAGCAATGATCAGCTTGTTTGATTGTTTATGTTTCATGATTCGTTTTTTAAAGATTAGAAGTTCAGAGATAAGTTGATGAAAAATGTTCTGGATGTAGGAGGAGCCATATTTTCAAATCCTACTGCATTAGTGCCTAGAGCGAAGACAGATTCTGGATCTACTCCATTCATGTGGCTCTTGATCATCCATACATTATTACATGATACTCCTATCTGAGCTCCCTGCATGCCAATTTTGTTTGCCCATGTATTAGGAAGTCTGTAATTAAGCTGAACATTTCTTAGACGAATGTTGGTGGCATCATATACGTTTCTTTCATGAATGCCTAGGTTGCCACCACCAAGAGAGCCCCAGTATTGCTGAGGATTGGCGGCAATTGTATTTTTTTCGTAACCTACAACCACTCCATCTACTACTACTTCAGTTACGCCATCTACGATAAACGGAGCTCTTTCGCCATTTACCACTGTAGCAGCAGCGGTACCGGCTGTTTGCATAAAGTAGTTGGTAGCAGAGAATATTTCACCTCCGAAACGGCCATCAATTAAGAATGAAAAAGAGAAGTTTTTATAGTGGAACTGGTTGCTCCAGCCCAACAGCATATCGGCTTGTTGATTACCCAGCTTAGCATCTGTTTCACCTACTTGAGGTAAACCGTTGTCAGATCTTACAATCAGCTGTCCGTAATAGGGGCTATTAGGATCGGTGACACGTTTGAAACGGCTTCCGTAAATATCCCCATAGTAGCTACCGGTAATGGCCATGATTTTTAAAGCATCATATCCCCCGATCTGATATCTTGAGACGCCCAAATGATCAGCAAGGTCTACAATCTTGGTTCTGTTTCTGGAGAAGTTCAATGTAGAGCTCCAGTTTAATCCAGAACTGCTTTGTAAAATCTGTCCGTTGATGACCAGCTCTATACCCTGATTTTGAATGTTACCCGCATTAATCATTCTAAAGGAGTATCCGCTCATTGGGTCGAGAGGTAGGCGTATCAGCTGATTAGTAGCATTCGATTTATAATAAGTAAAGTCGATACCTAAGCGATTTTTAAGAAAGCGTAGCTCGGTACCCAGCTCTACGTTTTTGATTAACTCATTTTTTACGCTATCACTAAAATAGATACTATTGGTTCCTGCATTCGTTACTCCGTTAGGGTCTTTGCTAATAGTATAGGTGTTGAATAATTGGTAAGGGAACATGTCGTTACCTACAGAAGAGTAAGAAGCACGCAGTTTACCATAGCTGAACCAGCTGGGTAAATCTTTGTTTCTGCTAATCAGATCACTGAAAACGAACGATGCACTTACTGATGGATAGAAGAATGAACGGTTGAATTCGCTCAAAGCAGAAGACCAGTCATTTCTGAATGTCGCGTCGATGAACAGGACCCCATCGTAACTCAGTTGTCCGGAGCCAAATACAGAGTTGATCTTTTTGTGAGTGTACTGCTGAGTAATGCTCGGATTGCCCATTGCGTTGGTGATAGCAAACAGGTTGGGTACTTCTAGTGGTGACGCAGTGGCACTTAGACCGCTGGTTTTTTGATCCATGAGATTTCCACCAATCATTAACTGTCCGCCAATTTTTTCAAACAAATTGTCTTTTTTGGCAGTAAACATGGCCGAATAGTTGGTTTCCTGGAACACATCTTTTCCCATGCGGTATTGACCATTGGTTACCAGCGGACTTCCTGCATAAGTTTTTGCTTCAGTATTGGTTGTATACATGTCAGTACCCACGCGAATCTCACCCATTAACCAATCAGTGAATTCATATTTAATATTTCCATTCAGCAAAAAGCGATCTCTTATATCTTCGTTGAGATTGTATTTTTCAGCCCAGTAGGGGTTTACACCATTACCTGAGCCATACCACCGCATATTGCCTGCTTCGTTTAATGGATTTCTAAAGTCAGTGATGTTAAGAGAGCGGGGAAATAAATTCAACAATCTAAATACGTTGTTGTCATTTACTCCACTCATGGGTCTGTTTTTAGCCTGAGTATTATTGTATTGCAATTTTGCATCAATAGTAAACTTTTCGGCCTCTCCCAATTTGGCTGTAGTACGCGCCATGATATTATTTCTGATAAGCTTGGCCCCAGGAATCATGCTGGTATTATCTACGCGATTGTAAGAAGAGTAGAATGAAATTTTACCCAGCATTTGTTGGAAAGAGATATTCTGGTTAGAAATAATACCAGTTTTTAGAAAGTTATGAATGTTGTCATATGCTCTCATTGGTGAGGTAGTGCTATCCCAGTTCTTTACTGGCTGACCTTCAATCTTCGGTCCCCAGCTTGAGGAAGAAGCAGGGTCGAAGATGCCATTACTACCCTGACCGAACGCGCTTTGCATGTCGGGAATCATAAAAGGATTTTCGAAGCCCACAGAAGAATTGATGCTGATACCTAATCCTTTTTGTGCGCGACCGGTTTTAGTAGTAATCAAAATCACCCCATTACCTGCACGTGTACCGTATAGCGCAGCCGCAGAAGGGCCTTTTAATACTGATATATTGGCAATATCTTCTGCATTTAGATCCGACAAACCGTTACCCATATCTAATGAAGGATTCCAGTAGTCGGAATTGCTTTGTCCTACAAAGTTGTTCATTGGAACGCCATCCACCACAATGAGGGGTTGGTTATCGTTGGTTAGCGATGTAAAGCCTCTGAGGAGTATTTTAGAAGAACCGGCAGGACCGTTGGAAGAACGCATGATCTGCAAACCGGCAACCTGTCCTGTTAAGGCATTGGTAATATTGGTTTCTTTCATGCCGGCCAGCGTTTCTCCTTTGACTTCTTGTACGGCATAACCTAGAGATTTAGCTTGACGTTTAATTCCCAGAGCTGTAACTACCACTTCTTCTTCGGCTTTTATAGCTCCTGCTTTTAGCACAACAGTTACAGATGTTGTCCCTTCTATATTTACTTGTGTTGTTTCAAAGCCTACAGCCGACACTTCCAGAACGTTACTTGTAGCATTGATGCTGAAGTTTCCTTCATCATCGGTAGCTGTTGCAACATTAGTACCTTTTACTGCCACTGTAGCGCCCGCTACGGCTTTCCCTTGCTCGTCGATAACTGTACCCGTTATCGTTCTTTGCTGTCCGTAGCTGAGTAGCGAAGTGCAGCACAGCAGCAAAGCAAGCAGCATTCTTTGCATTCTTGTTTTCATATTTGCCATTTTAATTTTTAATAAATAAAGGCGTCTCAGTCCTTCTACGCCGTGAATGAATATATCTTTCCCTGCAGCAGGCTTAGTAATTAAGCTTTCACAGGGTACGGGATATTTTATCGAAATTATCTACTACTAGTGCCGCAGCACCAATGATCTCAGCATTATATGTCAGTGATGAGATTTGAATATCGATGTGTTCTGCAAGCTTGGGAATACAATGTTCGTTAATAGCTTGCAGAATGGGGGCAATCCACACTTTACCGGCTCTGGAACCTACGCCACTAATTACAATAAGCTCTGGATTCAGCAAGTGAATCAATATAGCCACCCCTCTGCCTATGTTGTAAGCCGATGCCGATAGCTGTTCGATGGCAAACTTGTCGCCCTTTTGTGCGGCTTCGATGATTTTTTTAGCAGCTTCTTCTGTGGTTTCCTTACGAAGTGAAGATAGAAGTGTGTTATTACTAGCGTTTTTTAGCTTTTTAATAGCTTTTTCTACTACTATCTGTAGGGAGGTTTCTGTTTCGAGGCATCCATATTTGCCGCAGCTACACCGCTTGTTGTTATCAAACAAAGGGATATGACTGAACTCTCCAGCAAAGCCATCGTGCCCTCTAAATAGCTTTCCATTTGCGATAATCCCTAATCCTATTCCCCAGCCAATATTTAATACCATTACGTTTTGCCTATCTCTTGCAGCGCCCCATTTTAGCTCTGCTAAAGCAATAAGACTAGAGTCGTTGTCAATGAATGTTGGAATATGTAGCGCATTCTCCACATTGCTGATAATAGAACCTTCTTTGCAAGGGAGAAATGTGTGGTTTAAACCTCTTACCGGATCTACAAATCCAGGCATGCCGATGCCAATGCCAATAATCTTTGATGGAGCCACTCCGGCTTCATTGATGAAGCACTGAAGATGTGTAATAAGTGTGTTGAGTGCGTCTGGATGATTGGCTAGCGGCAAGTCGTACTTTTCAACCTTACCCACTATGGTATTGTCCGACGATATTAGAGCTATGCGGGTAACCAATTGGTCCATTGCAACAGCCACAATGTAAAACACGTTTTTTTTAATGCTGTACATCAAAGGTCTTCTACCGCCAGTCGATTCGGCGTAGCCACTTTCCACTACCAGTTTATGCTGAATGAGTTCGTTGAGGTATTGTGTGGTTAAGGGAATGCTTTTGTGTATGCGACTGCTTAAATCGGCACATGATAATACCTTATTGAAGAATAGCTGCTTCAATATTTCATTGTATAATCGTTGTTTCTTGGGAATTGCGCCGGCAATCATCAAAATAACTTTAGCAATATTTTAAAAACTTAGTATAAAAATATTATGATTTTGTAAAAACAAAAAAACTTTTTAAAATTTTTATTAACTTAGTGGGAGTGTATTACCTTTTTTATTGTAACTCATTTATTTGTAAGGTTCTTTTAGTTTGCTTATGAGTAGCTAATAATTCTGAAATGTGAGATACGCTGTATGTTCTATAGGGAAGAGGGATGGATATCAGCAGAGTTTTGTCAAGTAGGGACGGTGCTAATACTTTTAAAATAATAATAACCCCTTGTCAGATTTCTAACAAGGGGCTTACCTACATAATAATGTATAATGCTTATTAATGTATTCTATCTCCTCTAATTTCCAATTGCTTCATGATCTCTACTTCGTGCTCTAGCCATTCGGCCCAGCGTTTGCGAACTTTTTCCTTAGGAAGATAGGTTTCGGCCAGATCAATAAAAAGAGTATAATGTCCTGCCTCGCTTTCCATAAAACGACGGTAAAATTTGGCCAGATAAGGATCGTTCAATCCCTCACTTAATCTTTTAAAACGTTCGCAGCTGCGCGCTTCAATCATGGCCATGGTCAGCAATTGATCAAGAAAACGATCGTCCGGGTGTCCTCCTTTTGATTGAAAATCAATGAGTGCATTTACATATTCGTCTTTTCTTTGCTTGCCCAGTTTCAGCCCACGTTTGTGAATTTCCTGTAATACGAGCCTAAAATGGCCCCATTCTTCGGTGACAATAGGGGCTAATTCTATCACTAGTTTTTCCTTATCACTGTATCTTTGTATGAGGGAGATACAACTGGTGGCGGCTTTTTGCTCGCAGTAAGCATGATCTGTAAGAATGGCCTCCAACGAAATTTCGGCCAGATTAACCCAGCGGGGATCTGTGGGTAGTTGTAACCCCAAAATATTTTTAGTATCCTGACTCAAATCCATGAGGGCAAAAATATCATTTATATCTGAAGATTAAGATGATAATCAGTTGCTTCAAAGGTATAAGGTAAAAGAGCGAAGAAATTTTGGTATGAATTCTACAAAAGCCTGAAAAAAAAGATGCATGTATTTCAAAATTTTTCCTACCTTTGCCGCCTTAAACGACAGGATACAAAACAGGATGACCTTTTAAAAAAGACAGTATGCCACTTACAAAAGAAAGAAACGCAAAGATTTTTGAAGAATTTGGTGGAAGCGCCACTAATACAGGTTCTATCGAGGGCCAAATCGCACAATTAACTGAGCGTATTAGCCAAATCAGTGCACATCTTAAACAGAACAAGAAAGATTACTCTTCACACCGCGGTTTGATGCAGTTGGTGGGAAGACGTAAAAGATTCTTGGCTTATTTACAAAAGCATAATCTGGAAGGTTATCGTGCTTTGATTGAAAAGCTGGGATTAAGAAAATAATTTCCCAATTCGTTTGACGTTGGGAAACTGGTTGTTTATCCTGGGGTTTGATATTTTGTTTTGGTAAATTTCAAGCTGATCATATTGGTATTCCCAACATCAAAAAATGTTGGGAATACTTTTTTTTAAGACTTATACTTTTGTGCCTGATTACTTATTTTTATTTATTAGACAAATGTGCGATGTTCCCCAAGAGGGGGGTGTAAAATCAAAATAGCTTACACCATTGTTAAAAATTTTTCAAAATCGAGTTTATGTTACAACAACCAATCAGAAAAACTTTCGATCTCGGCGATGGCCGCGAAATCACAATAGAAACGGGTCGTCTTGCGCGTCAGGCAGATGGTTCGGTTACGGTGCGTATGGGGAAATGTATTCTGCTGGCGACCGTAGTGGCCAATAAGGAACCAAGAGAAGGACAAGACTTTTTCCCACTAACAGTAGATTATCAAGAAAAATTTGCTTCTGCCGGCCGCATTCCGGGTTCATTCTTCAAGCGCGAGGGTAAGCTAAGTGATTATGAGGTATTGATTTCAAGACTTATTGACCGTGCTTTAAGACCCCTCTTCCCTGAAGATTATTTTTGTGAAGTGCAGGTGCTGGTAACGCTTATTAGTAGTGATCCAGAAGTATTACCAGATGCATTGGCCTGTCTGGCTGCTTCAGCTGCGCTAGCAGTGTCAGATGTACCTATCAAAGAAGTGATCAGTGAAGTACGTGTAGCCCGTATCGACGGAGCGTTTAAGATCAATCCTACGCGTTCCGAAATGGAAAACGCTGATATGGACTTTATCGTAGCTGCTACCGAAAAAAATCTGCTAATGGTAGAAGGTGAATCGGAAGAATGCTCCGAAGCCGACCTCATCGAAGCGCTAGGTATAGCACACGAAGCGATCAAAGTTCAAATTAAGGCTCAGGAAGAACTGAGAGCTCTTAAAGGTGTTAGCGGCAAAAGAGAATATACTAAACCGGTTAATAACGAAGCGATTCGCGAAAAGGTATATGCCTACGGAACCGATAAGGTAAAAGAAATAGCCAAAGGCCGCTTATCCAAGCAAGATAGAACCGAAAGATTTAAGCTGCTGGAGGAAGAAATTGCGGCAAAACTCGAAGCGGAAGCTACCGAAGAAAATCCCTTTACCGATGTAGAGCGTAAACTGGTACATAAATACTTCCACGATTTGCAGTATGATGTGGTAAGGGATATGATTTTGGACGACCGTATTCGTTTGGACGGTCGCGCGTTAGATGAAATTCGTCCGCTGGATATGGAGGTAGATGTACTGCCTTCGCCCCACGGATCAGCATTATTCACCCGTGGTGAAACTCAGTCGCTTACTACAGTAACCCTCGGAACTGGATTGGACGAACTGCTTATCGAAACTGCCGCTTCTTCTAAATATTCGAAATTCATTCTGCACTATAATTTCCCTCCGTTCTCTACCGGTGAAGTAAAAATGATGCGTGGTCCCGGCCGTAGAGAAGTCGGTCACGGTAATCTGGCTATGCGTTCGTTAAAACAAATGATGCCCTCCGAGGCTGAGTTTGGGTATACCGTGCGTGTAGTAAGTGATATCCTTGAGTCAAACGGTTCTTCTTCAATGGCTACAGTATGTGCAGGTTCGTTGGCGTTGATGGACGCCGGGGTGCCACTTCCTAAGCACGTAGCGGGTATTGCTATGGGATTAATTACCAAAGGTGATAAATATGCGATTCTCAGTGATATCCTAGGCGATGAAGACCATCTCGGAGATATGGACTTTAAAGTAACAGGTACTCGCGATGGTATTTGTGGAGTACAGATGGATATTAAAGTAGATGGTCTTTCCATGGATGTAATGCGTGAGGCACTGGAACAGGCAAGACGTGGCCGACTCCATATTCTGGAGCATATGTACAAAGCTATTCCGGAAGCTAGACCGGATGTGAAACCGCACGCACCACGTGTTGTGAAGATGTTTATCGATAAAGAATTCATTGGAGCGGTGATTGGCCCAGGCGGTAAAGTGATTCAGGAAATTCAGCGCGAAACCGGAACTACGATTAACGTAGAAGAAGTAAACAATATGGGCGAGATCAGCATTTTTGGTGTTGACAAAGATGCTGTAATCAAAGCGGAAGACTGGATTAAAGGTATCGTTGCGGTACCTGTAGTGGGCGATGTATACAATGCTACCGTAGTTTCTGTAGTGCCCTTTGGAGTGTTTGTGGAGTTTCTGCCAGGTAAACAAGGTTTGGTGCACATCAGTGAAATTAGCTGGAAACGCCTTGAGTCATTAGATGGTATCGTAAAAGAAGGCGACGCCATGAAAGTGAAACTTATTGGTACAGATCCTAAATCAGGTAAATTCAAGCTTTCCAGAAAAGCGCTGATTCCCCGACCTGAAAGAAAACCGCCTCATAATAACGGCAACAACAAAGACCATAATTAATTATGTGTGATATAAGCCTCCCCACAGGGAGGCTTTTTTATTTCCTTTTCATCACAGCTAATAATTTAGAGTGCCAGTTGCTTTACGTAATAGTGTGCGGGAAAGTCGGTGACAATTTCTTGGTCTTTTTTAAATAATCCGTATACTGTACTCCCACTGCCACTCATTAAAGCAAAATCAGCCCCTGCAGCATATAATCTATTCTTTATTACTTCAATTTCGGGATGCTCCTTTATGATGGCCTCTTCAAAATCATTAATAATAGTGTCGCGCCATTTTTCAACAGGAAGTGTAATGACTTCTTTCAAATTTACAGGGGCAGGTGTTGGGCGAATGAGGCTAAATGCATATGGTGTGGAGATATGAATACCTGGATTGACAATGATAAGTTGATAGGCTGATAGGTCAAGAGTAAGCGGCTCTAACTGCTCGCCACGACCGGAGGCAAAGCAAGGACTGTTTTTGATAAAAAAAGGACAATCGCTGCCCAATGCAGCAGCATAAGCGATCAACTGCCCTTCGCTGAGGTTTAATTCGAATTTTCGGTTTAAAGCTATCAATGCATGAGCTCCATTTGCACTTCCTGCTCCGAGTCCTGCACCTGCAGGAATATTTTTCAGTAGATGAAAATGCACTTCGGGGAGGTTAGGGAAGTCCTGCTTTAAAAGTCGGTAGGCTTTGTATACAATGTTATCTTCTGTACTGCACGGAATAAGTTGCCCTAAAACAGTAATGCGGGTATGGGAAGCATCGTGAAGCTCCAGTACATCATAAAGTGGCAGCGGCAGAAATACGGTTTCCAAATTATGATACCCGTCTGCTCTTTTTTCAGTGATGTATAAACCGATATTTATTTTACAATTAGAGAAAACAACCAAGGTAATGTAGGGATATGAATTTTAGATAATAAAAGCCAGCTTTTATTTTTTCTTTTTCCGGTTGTTCAGCTCATCGCGAATGGCTATGGCTTTGATATAATCTTCGTTTTCCAGCACTTCTTCTAGCAGCCTGTTCAGCTCTTCTACGCTCATTCTTTTAAGGTCTTCGGTATCATCGTCCCCTCCAGCATCGGTGGTAGTAGGTTCTTGATCTGCTGTAGGAGTGATTTTGCCTTTATCATCCATCACAATACCGGCGGCATTCAATATATGTTCATATGTGTAAATAGGACAACCGAATCTTACAGCCAGTGCTATGGCATCGGATGTACGACTATCTATTTCGATGGTTTCGTTTTCAGAAGAACAGATGAGTTTGCTGAAGAAAATACCTTCCTGTAAGTCGGAAATAATAATTTCATGCAAATCAATAGAGAATGCCAGCATGAAATTTTTCATCAAATCGTGCGTAAGGGGACGGCTGGGAGTCATTTTTTCTAAGGCAACGGCAATAGCCTGAGCTTCAAAAGCACCTATCACTATAGGCAATCTTCGCAATCCGTTTACCTCTCCCAACACTACTGCGTACGAATGTGTTTGAGTAATACTATGGGAAAGTGCAAAAACTTCAAGTTCTATTTTTTTCATAAACCGAAGCACGAAACTAAGCATTTTTGCTTTAAAATGCTAATGTGCGGCTCCTAAAGCTTTATTCAATATCTGTTAAAAACTTATGTCTACTTGGATTTCCTGATGGCTTCGGTTAATTTGGGAACTACTTCAAATAAATCTCCGACGATACCATAATCGGCCGCTTTGAAGAAAGGAGCTTCGGGATCCTTATTGATGACTACGATAACCTTACTGCGGTTTACGCCTGCCAAGTGTTGAATCGCACCTGAAATACCCACAGCGATATACAGATTAGGAGCAATGGCGCCACCAGTTTGTCCTACGTGTTCGTGATGTGGACGCCAGTGAGCATCAGCGACGGGACGGCTGCAGGCTAATGCCGCATTCAATTCTTTCGCTAAGTCTTCCAGAATTCCCCAGTTCTCGGGGCCTTTCATCCCACGACCGCCACTTACTACAATCTCAGCCTCAGAAAGTGATATTTCATCGGTTTGTTTATTGATATTGATGACTTTTACTTTGGGTGCATCTACTGTGGCATCGAAGGTCACAACTTCGGCCGAGCCCTCGGCGATTTCGGTTTTATAAGAATTGGGATTAAGGGAAATGATTTTTATAGGCGTGGTTACGCTTACTGCTGCAAAAGCTTTACCGGAGAAGACACTTTTCTTCACTACAAATCCGTTTGCAGTGTCGGGCAAGTCTACGGCACCCGCTACCAATCCCGCTTTCAGTCTTGCAGAGAGCCGGGGTGCGATTGCTTTTCCGTTGTTATTATGAGAAAATACGATAACGGAAGCCTGCACCTGTTCTACAATTTGTGCCAGCACTTTAGTATATGCCTGGGCATCGAACTGTTGTAATGCTTCATGGTTTACCTGATAAATTTTCTGTATGCCGTATTTACCAAGCGCCGCCATATCAGCATTGGTAGGGGCGAGTACGGCACCTACTGCAGCAACGTTCAATTGTTGAGCTACATGTGCACCGTAAGTGAGTGCTTCTAGAGATGACTTTTTTACACTGCCGTCTTCGGCTATATCGATAAATATAAGTACTGACATAAGAAAGATTTTAAGGGTGACAGGTTAGATTACTTTGGCCTCCTCTTTTAAAAGTCTTACCAGCTCTTCTACATTGTCGGCAGGAACCAATTTAACGCCTGACTTGGGAGGCGGTACACTGAATGAGGTTACCGAGGTTAACGCCTCTACGGCAATGGGTTCTACAACCTTTAGCGGTTTGGTACGAGCCGCCATAATACCTCTCATGTTGGGAATGCGTTGCTCGGCCATACCTTTATTACAGCTTACTACCAAGGGTAGGTTTACCTCGCACACTTCTTCACCACCTTCAATTTCTCTGGTTACGGTAGCGGTGGTGCCGTTCAGTTCAAATTTTGTAGCCAGAGAGATATAGGGCAAATCTAATAGTTCGGCAATCATGCCACCTACAGAGCTGCCATTATAATCGATGGTTTCTTTTCCGGTAAAAATGAGATCGTAATTACCTTCTTTAGCCACCTGGGCTATTTGCGAAGCAATTACGTAGCTGTCCCCGCTTTCAGTATTTACGCGAATAGCCTCATCCCCACCCAGCGCCAATGCTTTACGTATGATGGCATCTGTATCAGCAGCTCCTACAGCAATTAGATGAATGGTAACGGAAGGATCCGCTTCTTTCAATTCTATCGCACGCACCAAAGCGTAGTATTCGTCGTTGGGATTGATGATCCACTGTACACCGTTAGTATCAAATTTCGTGTTATTATCGGTGAAAGCTATTTTTGCTGTGGTATCCGGTGTTTTACTGATGCATACTAGGATTTTCATATAGATCGTTTTAAAAAGTTGCTTATGCAACTAATAAAACGAAGTTAATGAAATATATTAAAAAAAGGTCCGACCGAAGATTGATTTGGGTAAAGTTTTGTGAGGAGGAAGACCTATCAAAAAAGTTGTAGAACATGTCGAAAATCGAGCAAATTAAAGCCATGCTGAAGGAGAACCCCGCCGATAGTTTTTTGCAACATGCATTGGCTTTGGAATACATCAAGGCAGGTGAGGAGGAGTTAGCAAAAAAAACTTTTGTAACCTTGTTAGAGGCCAACCCTGATTATGTAGGCAGTTATTATCATCTTGCCAAGCTATACGAAAGACAAGGGGCTGAGCAGGATGCTATACGAGTCTATGAACAAGGTATGGCTGTTGCACAGCGATTAGGAGAGCAACATGCATACTCAGAGCTAAGAAGTGCTTACGAAGATTTGACTTATTAATAAAATAAAAGAACATGCAGGGGCTGCCCGAACGATTTTTACAATACATATACAAAGAAAATCTTTTCAATAAAAAGAATAAACTATTGCTTGCAGTGAGTGGCGGCGTAGACTCGGTGGTGCTATGTAAGCTATGTCATATATGTGGTTTTAATTTTGGAATAGCCCACTGCAATTTTCAGCTAAGAGGAGAAGAGAGCGATAGAGATGAGGCTTTTGTAAAAGAACTGGCAGAACGGTTGCAACGTCCTTTTTACAGTGTGCGATTTGATACTAAAGCATTCGCCGCCGAACATAAATACGCAACACAAGAAGCTGCTAGGATACTACGTTACGATTGGTTTGAAAAGGTGAGAGCAGAAAATGATTATGATTTTATAGTAACTGCTCATCATGCAGATGATAATATCGAAACTGTGCTTATGAATTTCTTTCGGGGTACGGGTATCAGAGGTGTGAGCGGTATGAAGCCGAGAAATGGAAAAATTCTCCGTCCATTATTATTTGCTAAAAGAAAAGATCTTGAAGATTTTCAGCAAGCTGAGGGATTATCATTTGTACAAGATAACAGTAACCTGAGTAATGATTATACCCGAAATTTTTTCAGAAATACCATATTGCCGCTTATAGCTCAAAAGTATCCTGAGGTGCAGGATAATCTTTTAGATAACATTGAGCGTTTCAAAGAGGCTGAAATTCTTTATCAGCATGCAATAGCGCAGTATCGAAAAAAGCTGCTGCAACAAAACGGCGAGGATATATACATCCCCGTCCTTTTATTGCAGAAAACTCCGGCAGTACAAACAATTCTACTCGAACTATTGAGGCCTTATGATTTTAAGCCTGCCCAACTTCCCGATATTCTTGGGTTGCTATACAGCGAATCGGGCAAATACGTATTATCTTCCACACATCGCATTCTAAGGGATAGAAAACATCTGATTTTGTCCCGTCTGCAGGAAGTGTCCAGTTCTCCTGTAGTAATAGAACAGCCTGGCAATTATGTTTTTGCAAACGGTACACTCTCTGTTAAGCATACAGATGCTACAGCTATTCCTACAGATCCTAAAGTAGCTTGTATTGACGCCTCTGCCATTCAATTCCCACTCTTGTTGCGACCTTGGAGAACGGGAGATTATTTCTATCCATTGGGTATGCCCAAAAAGAAAAAGTTGTCGCGTTTTTTTATCGATAATAAACTTTCTATGGCCGATAAAGAGAAAGTATGGGTAGTGGAAATGAATAAGAAAATTATATGGGTGGTAGGCTATAGGATTGACGATCGCTTTAAGATAAAAAAACAAACTACTTCCGTATTAAGATTAGAATGGAAGTAGTTTGTTTGAAAATGTTTTATTTTATTTCACCGCTTATTTGCTGAATTTATACACGCTAACGGTTTTATAAACTTCACCAGGTCTTAATGTGGTGCTGGGATAAGATGGGACATTCGGTGAATTGGGGAAGTGCTGAGGTTCCAAACAGAATGCAGTTCTATATTCATCTTTAGTACCTCTCTTCATAGGCTTAGTACCTTTCATGAAGTTGCCACCATAGAATTGTATGCCAGGTTCGGTGCTAAAAATTTCCATGGTTATGCCGGAAAGGTCGCCGGTTACTTTAGCAGCTTGACGCAGGGTGTTTGCTTCACCTTTTACTACAAAGTTGTGGTCATAACCCAAGCCGTATTTTAACTGCTCGTTGTCTTCATCCACGCGAGCACCAATAGCTGTAGGAGTGGTAAAATCAAACGGAGTTCCTTTTACCGGAGCTAATTCACCTAAAGGAATCAATGTAGAATCTACAGGAGTGTATTCATCGGCATTGATTTGCAGCAGGTGGTTATTAATGGTACCACCGCCGTTTAGATTAAAGTAAGTATGGTTGGTAAGATTGCAAACAGTAGGTTTGTCGGTTGTAGCTTCGTATTCGATTTTCATTTCACCGTTAGAGGTGAGTGTATAAACTACTTTGGCTTGCAGATTGCCCGGGAATCCCATTTCTCCGTCCTTCGACAGATAGGAGAGCTCTAAAGTGCTGTCGTTCGGTTGTACAGCATCCCATACTTGATTGTGGAATCCTTTGGGACCACCGTGGAGATTGTTGCGACCATTATTTTTCGGAAGTTTATAGGTTACTCCATCCAGTGTAAATTCTCCGTTGGCAATACGGTTGCCGTAACGGCCGATGGTAGCGCCAAAGTAGTCATTGGTTTTTACCATATCATTGAAATTTTCAGGACCAATTACCACGTCCACCATTTTACCGTCTTTGTCCGGTACCATCAGATTTATGAGACGTCCGCCAAAATTGGTAACGGCCGCTTCAATACCTGAGTTGCGTAAGTAGTAGATGCTCACTTGTTTGCCATCGAGAGTATCTTTAAAAGCTTCATCGGATGCAAGCTGATAGGAGGTTTCCTCTTCACCGGCTGTATCTTTTTCGTTATTGTTCGCAGATTTACAGGAAATAAATAAAACAGAGGGTGCAAGAGCAAATAGTAAAAAAAATTTTTTCATATTGGCGCTGATTTTAGAATTTTAAAGTAGCTCAATTTAGCATTGCAATATATTTAATTAATTATAACCGAGCAAATGACGGAAAAACAATTGCAAGAAGTAGGCAGGACATATGAGATTTTTATGACAGATGACGGTAGCCATTCCGTTAGGGTGGGTAATACTGATGTAACTTTTCATTCCACAAAAGGTGCACTGCGAGAATCCCGCCATGTTTTTTTGGATAATGGATTCCTTTATTGGCTCCAGCAGCAGCCTAGTAGCAAAAAGCTAACGGTTTTTGAAGTGGGCTTTGGTACCGGTCTAAATGCTTTGCTTACCGCTATTGCAGCTACTCAAAACCGAATAGATGTACATTACCACGCGGTAGATTTATATCCCTTGCCTGTGGAAATCTACTCCCGACTGAATTATCCGGAATTGCTTGGAGAGCCTGAGTTGTATAAAATAATTATGCAGACGGGTTGGGAGCAGTTGTTGTATGTGTCTCCGTTTTTTAGATTACATAAAAGTAAAAGCGACTTGTTGGATTATACTTTCAAAGTAAAAGTTGATGTCGTTTATTTCGATGCTTTTGCTCCCGAAGATCAGCCTGAGATGTGGGTACAGCATGTATATACCAAAATATATGAAGCATTAAACCCTGGAGGTGTATTGGTGACTTATTGTTCGAAAGGCGTTGTGCGCAGAGCACTGCACCAGGCTGGGTTTACAGTTGTTAAGCTTCCTGGTCCACCCGGTAAGAGAGAAGTTATTAGAGCGATTAAAGAATAGTAGGGCTCTAAATGTGTAATAGTATTTAATTAGGAAGAGGAATTGCCACTAAGCCGTTTCACCAGTTTTTTTATAATCCAAAGAATGAATAACAAAAACAATACGGCCATAATCACCGGAATAATAAATGCCAGAATACTGCCTCCCACTGCGGCCGTATTTTCAGTTGTAGCTACCACTGCATTTCCTGTTCCAAGAGTGGTTTTACTGCTGAATAAACGCATCAATCCTGTGCCTGCAGCAATAAGCCCGGCACTACCTCCTCCTGCTATGATGCCCATGATCCACCTCATCCATTCACTATTTATAGGGAAGACGGAGGCTGCCAGTATAGTGCCAGCAATAGCGGCAAGAGGAGTGGCGATGGTATCCAGTATATTGTCAATAAAGGGGATATAATACCCTGCTATTTCAAATAGGGTTGCTACGCCTAGAGCAATAAGTGCCGGAGTTGTTGCTAACCATGCAAAGCTTTCTGAAAATTGAAAGAGATTGAATTTTGCGGCGAGCCCTGCTATTAACATGGGAACAAACACTCTGAAACCGCAACAAGCCGCTAAAGCGATTCCTAATGCAGCGGCTGTAATAGTTTGGATATCGAATTGCATGGCTCATAGATTATTTGATGATGGATAAAGCTACAAATAACGTAGCATCTTTTTTTCGGGATGGGTGTGTTTATAACGACTGTATTGGGTGCAAATCGGGTATAGAACTACTACTACAAGCACCCATATTATATATACGCCCCAGAGCAGTAGGCCGTTAGGTGCATCAGGCCTTCCGAAATTGAGACGAAAATTAAAATCTGCGATGCCAAATCCCTGCGCAAAGAGAATGGCAAAAAGCAACAGGTGAATCACGTACCAGTGTATGATATAATAGAATAGTGGTACTGTGCCATACACACGAAGTATATTAGAAAATTTATTCTGATTTTTTTCAAATATATAAAGCAGCACAAACATTAGTCCCAACATACAACATAAAAACTGCAAGGAGGGAGGATACTTACTTACATTCACAAAAGACGTAATTGTGCCTGCTAGCTCTTCCTGCGTACTCCACAGCTGAGGGTCTCCGAATTTATTAATAAAGCGTAATGCAATAAATATCATCAATAAGATGATACCTGTTTTTAGAAAAAACGAAGAGCGAATGTTGGCTGCTTGCTTGAAATATGGAGCGGCACCATATCCCAATAGTATTATTAATGCCCACGAGAGCGGAGGGTAGCTAATGATTAAAAGACGATCTGGACTAAAGGGGAAAACCTGAACACTAATAAACGCCTGCGCCCACACAGGTAGCTGCATAGTTTGTTGAGGCAATACTGCCAACGTATTTAATAACAGCATGCCGATTATGGCTATTATTAATATAGTTTTCGGACGTAGGGTAAAGCAAAGGCTAAGTATTAAGAAGCCAAACCCTATAGCTGCTATTACCTGCCACATTAATGTGCGAAACTGTATATCGAACCAAATACCAAAACCTACTATAGTAAATTCCAAAATAAGCAGCCAGATACCTCTACTGAATAAAAAAACGTCGCGTTGCAGTAGCGTTTTGAGATTTCTGGTAAGAAAGCCACGCCGATACACCGGAAAGAAACACAAAAGTTGGCGCACATAGATGTGTAACCCAGCGTGTGAAAAACAGTCCAGCACTTACTCCGGGAATAGTGGTGGGGTCGCCTTTCAATGCTTCTGTGTGGATTAAATCTCTTGTGTGGTCGAGGGCCATGATTACCATGACAAGTCCGCGTACAATGTCGATAGAGGGAATACGGTGAGGGTGGTGCATAACAAAGGTTTTAATAAAATTAGTTTTAGTAAAACTAAAATTACGGTGAAAACCTGTTCTCATAAAAAAATAGTTGCAACTTTACGGGATATAGCGTTTTCAATTCGTATTATTGTCCAGTTTTTATAAGCGTATGACTGAAGAAAGACTTACAAGGCTCAAAAGCGTGATTGCAAAAAGACAACCCAATCTAGCGGTAGTATTGGAGAACGTATTTGATCCTCATAATATTTCTGCAGTAATGCGTACCTGCGACGCGGTGGGTGTGCAAGATGTTTTTGTGTTGAATACTAAAATCCCCCGACACAAGCGATGGGGCTCTAAAAGTAGTTCGAGCGCTGCAAAATGGCTTACTGTGCACCAGTATACCGATGCCGACGAATGTTTTAAAGAGTTAAGGCGGCGCTATGAGAAAATATATACCACGCATCTGGCACAAGATTCCGTGAATTTATACGATATGAATCTTACCCAAAGTGTAGCTTTGGTTTTTGGTAATGAGCATTCGGGAGTGAGTGAAGAAATTCTAGCTTATGCTGATGGCAATTTTATTATTCCTCAGGTGGGTATTATCAAGTCCTTAAATATTAGTGTAGCATGTGCAGTAAGTCTTTATGAGGCTTACCGACAGAAAAAACTAGCCGGGCACTATGAAGGTCATGAAAATGACTGCGAATATAAACTGCAACTACAAAAGCAGTGGGGGATCGAAGAAGAATCTTAATCTTTTAACTCCGGAGCAAGTTCATTGTCTCTTGTATGTGAAATCGTATAAATGATAGCATTGAGCTCAAAACCGATTAACAGAATGACAGAGTTTAAAAAGATTAATACCAATACTACGATAATAGTTCCGATGGAGCCATACAATTTGTTATAAGTACCAAACTGACTTACATACCAGGAGAAGATAAGTGAACAAATAACTACCAAGCAAGTGGCTAGCACCGAACCTGGTGTAATAATATTCCACTTCTCGTGCACGGAGGGTACATGCCTGTAGATATACGAGATGATAATAAATACTAGTAGAAAAATAAGCACCCATCTTATTTTTCCCAGTGCTGCAGCCAATAGTTCATTTTTAATACCAAGCCATTCTAATACCGACTGTTGCGCTATCAACAAGGCTAGGCACATAATAAACAGAAAAAAGAGCATGGCTGTAATACGGATGGCTACTAGTCTTTTTTTGATTCCCTTTCTCTTGGTAAAGCCCGGATAATTTTTATCAAATGACCTCATAACGCCGATTATGGCATTGGAGGAAAAAAATAGGGAAAGCGCAATACTCAGAATTAATAACCCACTGCGTTGATCGTTAATGATATTGTAAATGAATTCGAGGACCGGTTCATAATTGTTTTTGTCCGGTATCACATCTTTTATGAATGCGTATAATTGGCCTTCTAGGTCCAGCTGCACAATAAAGTTCTGCTTGGCAATAATCGGAATTAATGTACACAGAAATAGGATCATCGATGGTAGAGCCATTGCACAATTGAAGGAAATGGCCGAAGCCCTTTCTAGCAGATCATCCCATACTACCTGTTCTCTGAATTTCTTAATCGTATTGAATAAAGAAACATTTTTGAACCCCGGTAGATTCTCGCGATGACTGTGCTCCACCAGCTTTTGCCATAAACGTGAGTTCTGTATTTTATTTATTATTCTTTGCTTCACTTATTTTCTGAAGTGGTTGATGGTTTGCCAAAACGCTCGTTCAGTGCCTGCTGATATGCTTTTGCGTAATTCATATGATCGTTATAGTTTGTTGCAAAAACATGGGTGCCGTCAAAGGCAGGACTCGCTACAAAATAAATATAATCAGTTTTCGGTGCATTTAAAACTGAATCTATAGTAGATTCCTGCGGGGTGCATATAGGACCCGGCGGCAGACCTTTATTTTTATAAGTGTTGTAGGGAGAGTCTGCTGTGAGATGTTTTAATAATACCCGTTTTATGCCAAAGTTTTTTAAGGCAAACTTTACAGTAGGGTCTGCCTGCAGCTTCATCCCTTTTGCCAGACGATTGAGATAGACACTTGCAATTAGTCCCTTTTCTTTTTCTGCATTGGTTTCCTCATCAACGATGGATGCCAAGGTAATGACTTCTGTTATCGACAAGCCTTTTTCCTGTGCTTTTTGCTTGCGGGTATCGTTCCAGAATATCTTATAAGCGTTATAAAACTTCTCAAAAACTGCACGGGGTGTGGTATTCCACCTATTTTCGTAGGTGAGCGGTAATACAGCCGCCATTACTGTATTACTATCTAGATTATAGTCTTTGAGCGAATCATTGCTACTTAAGAACTGAATCGCAGCAAGCGAATCAAATTCGAACTGTTTGCCCATCCGAGCTGCCAGTTGTTCTTTGGTGCGAATTTTAGTTACTACAAAGTTTACGGGCTGCTGGCGGCCATTGCGTAGCATCCGTAATAAGTTTACCACACTCATCCCTTCGCTAATTTTATATTTACCAGGCTTTACTTTTTCGAAGGGAAGTAGTTTTTTGGCAAGGTTAAACCATAGTATACTTTTCAACACGCCTTCGTCTACAAGCTGGCGCTCTAGTTCGGGCATGGTAGTACCAGTTTTGACATAAAGAAAGCCATCTTCAGGCGAGTTGGTCGCCGGCCCAAAGAATATGAAAGCTGTAAATGCTACAAGTATTGCAATCGTAATAAAGAATATCTTCAGTAGCTTTTTCAAGGTAATATGTGGATAAGGGTTAACTAATGAATTTTCCGCAGTGAATATAAAGCAAAAGTAAGGTAATGAGCTCCGCAGTGGGTGATAAAGACAAAAAACCTGCGTAAATTTTACGCAGGTTAAATAATTATGTGAAGTTGTAATCTGCTTTACTATTATTTGCCCGAATCTGCGGCCGGTGCTGTTTGAGCTGGAAGAGTAGTTGCCGGTGCAGATTGAGTTGGTGCAGGGGCTGATTGCTGCACAGGGGCACCTCCTATATCCTGCAATCTGCCTTTAGAGCCGCTCGAAGGAGCTATAAAGAAAGTAGACAAAAGACTTAAAAGTGCAATAACAGCCGCAAAAATCCAAGTACCTCTTTCCAGAATATCGTTTGTCTGTTTTACACCCATAAATTGACTGCTTACACCAGCGAAATTACCAGCGAGACCACCTCCTTTTGGGTTCTGAATCAATATAATAAAGCCAAGTATTACTGCGGCAAGTATAATCAGTATAACAAATAAAACTGTCATATTAAATTCTTTAAATAGTCAATTTTGGCTGCAAAATAAGCGTTTTTGTGGGGATTTTGCAAACTTAATTTCTTATATATCTCAATAGCTTTCTCTTTATTGCCCTGTTTTATCCATACTTCCGCCATGGCTTCCGTAACGGCATTTTCCCCGCTTACCGATTGCGCTGCCATTTTTTCAATCTTTTTTTCTTCTAAAGCGGTGATATTAGTCTGATAGGAGCTACCGGGCAGGCGCTTCATTTGCTTGATCCAATCGGTAAAGCTTTTGAGCTGTGTGCTGAAGCGATCCTTTATAGGGTTCTGTTCATCGTTCAGCTTAATGCCTTCTGCTGCAAAATAGTCGATGGTATGGTAAGGTGTAAAGGCGAGCTGTGCGGTAGCAGGGTCGAGGGGCTCAATTTTTAATTTTGGAATTGAAATCTCACCTTCATCTTCCTGTACCATCTCTGATATTGCGGGGGCATCTTCTTCGGTGTATATAGCTGCAGTCGGTGTAGCCGCTGCAAGTTCTTGAGCTATCTCTTTATCGTATGTTTTGTTTGAAGATGTCTGTGCCTTGTTTGTTTCGGCATTCAGAATATAATGGATAAACAAAGGGTTTTTATAATACAAAAGTGTTTTTTGAAGCTGCTCATTGAGCGCATCACTATTTTGTTCTTTCAGTTTTTGTGTATACAATAGTTGTAATGCGGAAGAATAAGGATATTTTTCCGACAGATCCTGCAATTCCTCTACACTGCAAGCATCCAATTTTTTGGACAACACGGCATCTGCCAGTACATTGATCAGTTGATTCATATTGCGAAATTACCAGTTTGAGAATATACGGTTAAATATGGCGTCAGGAATATCCCGCAACATTTGGGACTCTAGTGCCTGCTCGGCTTGCTGCAGGCTCATGCTGCCAGAATAATCAAAAGGAGTGGAGACGTCATATTTACCGATAATCTTTTGGGTATGGTTATCTTTCACCTCAATATGCACCCCTACGTTAAGTCTGTTGGTATTTACCTGCTGATTGGAAATACCCGATGTTGAAAACGAATAACTCGTAATGGTGCAGTCGATAATCCAATCTGCATTATCTCCATTGGTTTGGCCAATGCGTGTTTGGCTGACGATTTTCTGACGTAATTTATCCGTCAGTGCAGGTGCTAAACGTGGGTTGACATAAGATGCTTTGTTTTGTATCTGGTTGATTTTTACCAGTCGCACACTGTCGGGAATGCTCACATCCTTAAATCTATAAATGCCACAACCACTTTGCGTAAAACCGATGCAAAAGGTTGCAAAAATTAAAGCAACTACCAATAATCTTTTATAATTCTTCAATATCATATTCCTTGAGTTTTCTGTAAAGTGTCCGTTCACTGATACCTAGATCCAAGGCCGCATCTTTTCTTTTGCTATTATGTTTCTTTAAAGCTTTAATGATGAGTTCTTTTTCTTTATCCATGATATTCAGGTTTTCTTCTACCTCCTCATGTTCCTGGATATTATGGTCCACGCCTATGGTAATGGGCGCATGCTGCTGTCCATGACTATCTGGCATGTGGGCATGCATTTCGAGTTGCAGTGCTGCCGGAAACTGATGATAAGGATCGTGACTACTTTTCAAATCCTGCAAGCTTTGCATTAGAGCAGAGCTTTGGGATGCAAGCGCCGGATTTTGTAGTACTTCAATAAACATTTTTTTAAGCTCGGTTACATCTTTTTTTAGGTCAAAGAAAAGCTTATATAATATTTCTCTTTCGTTTTGGAACTCTTGCTGAGTATTGCCGGGCATCACCATCGGCAATCTGTTGGATGAGTAAGGTTGTAGATAGCGACTCAGTTCTTTAGCGCTTATAATCTTGTCTTTTGCAAGTACAGAAACTTGCTCGGCAATATTTTTCAGTTCGCGAATATTACCGGGCCAAGGATAGTTGAGTAGCAACTCTTTAGCGTCATCTGTCAGCTGTACTGCAGGTGTTTTGTATTTATCAGCAAAATCGGCCGCAAACTTTCTAAAGAGTAATACGATATCTTCCTTACGACTGGAAAGTGGTGGGACACGAATGGGTACAGTACTCAATCGATAGTAAAGGTCTTCCCTAAACTTATTCTGCTGTACCAGTTGCAACAAGTCTTTATTTGTAGCGGCTACTACACGTACGTTGGTTTTTTGTACTTTACTAGAACCCACCCGAATGTATTCTCCGGCTTCCAGTACGCGCAGCAATCTAGCTTGTGTACCCAAAGGCATTTCACCTATCTCGTCTAAAAAGATGGTACCGCCATTTACAGTTTCAAAATATCCTTTTCGAGCATCAACAGCCCCTGTAAAGGAACCTTTTTCATGACCAAATAGTTCCGAATCGATTGTTCCCTCCGGTATAGCACCACAGTTTACGGCAATAAAGGGATTGTGTTTGCGGGGAGATAGGGAATGAATGATGGAAGAAAACGCTTCCTTTCCTACACCGCTTTCGCCGATAATTAGTACCGTAAGATCGGTACTTGCAACCTGAACGGCCACTTCCAGAGCGTAGTTCAACTCCGGCGAATTACCAATAATGCCAAACCGATTTTTGATGCTTTGTAAATCCATTGGTACAATGCCTTTTTGTAGTGAAAAATTTTAACACCTACTTACTGTTCATATTTGCCATCATGGTTACATGATGTAAGGTTCGTATGCATCCTGTAGATATCCTCAAGGTGCTGTTATGAGCAGAAGTATCGTTATAAATTTTTAAGCGTTCTTCAATATCTTTTGTTATAAACGACTTTGCTGTAACCTATTTCAGATTGCTGTTCAGGCAACCGCATCGTATGCGCGTGCTCATTATTAGATACCGTGTAATAAATATAACTAAACAACTTCTCCGAACAAAGTCGCCTGTGTGCAATCTTTGATTTTGACATTTACATAATCACCTTTTTGGCAGGTGGTTCCTTTTTTAGGGAATACCACTACTTTATTCTGAGAGTTGCGTCCTACCCAGTCATCGGCACTACGCTTGCTGTCACCGTCTACCAGCACTTTAAAGGTTTTACCGATATCTTTTTTATAGTTATTGAGGGATAGTTGATTTTGTTTTTCGATAATTTCCTGAAGTCTACGTTTTTTAACTTCTAGCGGAACATCATCTTTATATCTTCTTTGAGCTAAAGTGCCAGGTCTTTCGCTATAGAAGAACATGTAGCTCAAATCGTACTGGCAGTAATCCATTATAGACAGTGTTTCCTGATGATCTTCTTCCGTTTCGGTGCAGAAACCGGCTATAATGTCGGATGTAATACTACAGTCGGGCAAAATTTCCCGAATTTCATCCACTTTACGCATATACCATTCTCTGGTATAAGTACGGTTCATTAATTGTAGTATGCGTGTGGACCCACTTTGTACGGGCAAATGAATGCACTTGCAAATGTTTTCATAAGCGGCCATAGTAGTGAGTACATCGCGGGTAATATCTTTAGGGTGCGAAGTGGAAAATCTCACTCTTAGCAGGGGAGATATCTGAGCCACCATTTCCAGTAGTCGTGCAAAGGTTACGGGCTGGGCCTCTTCCGGCTGAGAATAGGGAGGTGTATAGTAATAACTATCCACGTTTTGTCCGAGCAAGGTTACTTCGCGATAGCCATTTTCAAACAGCTCTCGGCACTCTCTCACGATACTTTCGGCATCACGGCTGCGTTCTCTTCCGCGAGTAAAAGGCACTACACAGAAAGAACACATATTATTACAACCGCGCATAATGCTTACAAAGGCGCTCACCCCATTCGAGTTAAGACGGATGGGGGAGATGTCGGCATAAGTTTCTTCACGGCTGAGTAATACGTTTACGCTTTTATGGCCTTCGGAGGCTTCAGCTACAAGCTTGGGTAGGCTGCGGTATGCATCGGGGCCTACCACAATGTCCACCAGCTTCTCTTCTTCCAGAAACTTGGCTTTGAGGCGTTCGGCCATACAACCTAAGACACCTATTAGGGTGCCGGGGTTCTGTGTTTTAATTTTTCTGAACTCCTGCAACCTGTTTCGTACTGTTTGCTCTGCTTTTTCGCGAATAGAACAGGTATTGATGAAGATGAGATTAGCTTCTTCCAGATTACGGGTGGCTCCAAAGCCTTCTTTATTAAGAATGGATGCCACAATTTCGCTGTCGGCAAAATTCATCTGACAGCCATAGCTTTCTATATAAAACTTACGTGTATATACTTTATTATCAGGGTTTTGCGGAGCATAGCTCTCGCCTTGTCTGCTTTCATCGTGTACTTTATGTGCTACCAGGTCCAGCATCAGTATTCTTTTTAATTTTAAGCGCACAAAGATAGGCTATTTTTGTGTGTTTATGACAGGATGGCAGATGATTTGGGATATAATTTGCAAATTTTATAGTGTATTTTGCTTGTAAAGGCCTTGTTGAGTCAAAATAATCCCGCTGCCGGGTTGGTTTTGTAAAAAAAAGCCGTACATTTGCACGCTCCAAATTCGGGGTAAGTTGTACCATGTCCAAAGGGAGAGCATACGATATCGCTTTTGTGGGGTTGAAACCCGGTATGCATGAGTACACTTATAGCATAGATGATAAGTTCTTTGAGAGTTTTCAGGAGCAAGATTTCTCAGATTGCCATGCAGAAATAAAGCTGTCGCTGGATAAACAAAATGGCTTTATGCTATTGAAATTTGAGGTAGGGGGTAATGTGATGGTTACTTGCGACCGTTGTAACAATGATTTGAAACTGGAGTTGTGGGACGAGTTTTTAGTTACAATAAAAATGGTGGAAGAGCCGGAGTTGATGAATGATCAGGAAGAAGATCCTGATGTATATTACATCAGTCGCGGCGAGAGTCACATTAATGTTGAAAACTGGATATATGAGTTCATTAATCTCAGTATCCCCATGCACAAGACCTGCAATGCATTTGGTGGTCAGTGTAATGAAACAGCATTAAAGGTGCTCGGAGAATTGGACGTTGAAAACTCAGAAAAAGAGGATATCAATCCCATCTGGAAAGGATTGGAAAAATTTAAAAACAAGGATAATTAATCGCTCAATCGAAAGTATTGTTTCTATTGGAAACAATATCCGGTTCGGCAAAGATTGATAAATAACAATTAGGTTTAAAATTATTAAAATAAAGAGTTATGCCAAATCCCAAACGCAGGCACAGTCAGCAGAGAAGTGCAAAACGCAGAACCCATTATAAAGCTAAAGCGCACACATTAACTACTGATGCAACTACAGGTGAAGTACATCTGCGCCACCGCGCTTATGTAAGTGAAGGAAAGCTGATCTATAAAGGAAAGGTAGTGGCTGAAAAAGCTCCTTCTAACGCCTAATTAAAAGATTGAAAATAGTAGCGGGGCAAATAAAGATGCTTCGCTTTTTTATGCGTTCGCTTCTCGCGATAGCAGTAGCGTATGTAATGTTGTAAGGAGATTCCGGTTACAGTACAGGTTTACGATTGTGTAATGTATCCGGAATTTTTTATTTTAGCTATTATATGAATATAGGAATTGATATGATGGGTGGCGATTATGCGCCACAGGAAGCGGTGAAAGGGGTAAAGCAGTACCTTTTAAAAAATAGCTTTGAGCAATTACATTTGGTATTGTTCGGGAATGAAGAGCAACTGAAGCCTCTGTTATCTGAAAACGAAGTACCTCAAGAAAAGTATACCATTCAACCTACTTCACAGGTGATTGGTATGAACGAACATCCTACCAAAGCACTGAAAGAAAAAACTGATTCGTCTATTGCCGTAGGATTTCAGCATTTAGCCGCAGGAAAAATAGATGCCTTCATCAGCGCAGGCAATACTGGTGCGATGATGGTAGGCGCTATGTTTAGTATTAAAGTGGTTGAGGGAGTTTTGAGGCCAACTATTTCTTCGGTAATCCCTAAGCCGGACGGTAGTACAGGCTTACTGTTGGATGTAGGATTGAATGCCGATTGTAAACCGGAACATCTTAATCAATTTGCCGTAATGGGTTCTGTATTCTGTCAGTACATTTTTGGAGTGGAGAATCCTAAAGTAGGCCTGATGAATGTGGGTGAAGAAGAAGGCAAGGGAAATATACTAGCACAGGCAGCCTATCCTATGTTGAAAAGCAACAAGGCTATTAATTTTATCGGAAACGTGGAGGGGCGCGACGTATTTAGGAACCAAGCCGATGTGATGGTTTGTGAAGGATTTACCGGCAATGTTATTTTGAAAATGGCCGAGTCTATTTACGATATTGCCCAAGAACAACAAATCGATAATCCCTATTTGAACCGCTTTAATTTTGAAATTTACGGAGGTACTCCTGTGCTGGGTGTAGAAAAACCTGTGATTATCGGCCACGGTATTTCTCATGCCACAGCCTTTAGCAATATGATCGATGTGGCTGTAAAAATGCTGAATACCGATGTTCTAGGTAAGGTAAAGGAAGCAGTGCAACGCATATAAGATTGTAATAACTCATCTAATAAAAAAGCCGTCTGAACGTTATTGTAAAGACGGCTTTTATTTTGAAACTAATGATAGATGCTTTCGATTTCTGCAGCGTATTTCTCCAAGATTACTTTTCGTCTCAAGCTCAGTTTGGGTGTCATCTCACCCCCATCTACGCTCCATTCCTTGGGTAGTAGTACGAATTTTTTAATTTGTTCTATCTTATTGATGCTTTTATTGTGATGGTCAAGTACTGAGCGGAATAATTCATGCACTTTATCGTTTTTAACGATTTCTTCGTTGCTCATTTCGGGAAGATTGTTTTCTCTCATCCATTCTCTGACCACATTAAATGCAGGAACAATCAAGGCTCCTACAAATTTGCGTTCACTGCCCACTACTATAATCTGCTCAATGAACTTGCTTTCTTTCATTTTGTTTTCGATGGGCTGGGGGGCAACATATTTTCCGCCGCTGGTTTTAAAGAGTTCTTTTTTGCGGTCGGTTATTTTGAAAAATCGGTTTTCGATGAGTGTGCCGATGTCGCCCGTATGTAGCCAGCCATCTTTGATCACTTCTGCGGTGAGCTCTGGATGTTTATAATAGCCTTTCATAACACAGGGGCCTTTGACCAGTATTTCCCCATCTTCGGCCAGTTTTACTTCAATACCTTCAATGGCAGGACCCACAGTTCCATAACGGGTGTCGTTATTTTGTTTTCTGTTAACACAGATTACGGGACTATTTTCTGTTGGTCCATAGCCTTCGTAAACCGGAATGCCCGCAGCATTAAAGACCCTTAAAAGTTTTTCGGAAGCTGCCGCACCGCCTGTGATAATAAAACTGATATTTCCTCCCAAGGCTTCTCTCCATTTTTTAAATACAAGTTTTCGGGCAATGGAGAGTTTAAAATTATAGAGCCCCTTGGGTGGATTAATATTATCGTATTGCATGCCCAGTTGAATACTCCAGAAGAATAGTTTCCTTTTGATGCCTGTCAGTGCATTCCCCTTGGCCATAATTTTTTCATATACCTTTTCCAGCAAACGGGGAACGGTAGTAAATCCATCAGGTTTTATTTCTCTTAAATTATCGGCAATGGTTTCCAAGCTTTCTGCGTAATAGATGCTGATACCACTGAACATGTACAGGTAAGTAATCATTTTTTCGAAAATATGATTGAGTGGCAGAAAGCTTAATGTTTTGGTTTGCGGCTGATCAGGGAATGGAAAACTGGCTTTAGAAAAATAGATATTACTTACAATATTGCTATGAGTAAGCATTACTCCTTTGGGTACACCTGTAGTGCCACTTGTATAAATGATAGTGGCCACATGAGAATTAGGTATCTGTTGTTTTATTTTTTCTAAAGTATGTAATGTGCCGTCATCCGCGAGATCCAGTAATTCCGAGTAATGAGGTACGCCTTCTACTTTATCAAAAGTATAGATACCTTGCAGATAGGGGGTATTTACCGATTTTACTTTTTCTACCAGTTCGGCGTTACTTACAAAGATGTATTTGGCCTGCGATTCATTTAAAATATATTCCAGTTCTGGTAGTGCTGTAGTGGGATAGATAGGCGTGAGAATAGCGCCGGTCTGCTGAACAGCTAGGTCGGTAAACACCCATTCCGGCCGGTTACCACTAATGATAGCAATTTTGTCGCTATTTTCAGCAGTGAAGTCGCCACCGCTTACGCCCCGGATGAGGAGGCCGGCTGAAAATCGGTTAACCAAATTCTCGATCTCTTGAGTACTGTAAGATCTCCATCGTCCGTTCTCTTTAGCATTTAGAGCGTCGGATTTAGGGAAGTTTTCTAACTGGTAGGATATGGCATCAAACAATCGGTAAGTTGGGTAATTCATTAGTCAATTGTTTAAAGTGTCTACAAGTTAAGAAAAAAATAAGCTCAATGTACACGTTGCGGAGCAGTATAAAAATAATAAGCGCTTACCCTGCCGGATAAGCGCTTATGAATATTTTCATATTATGTTATTTCACAGAATATACTTGCCCGTTCGGCATTTTAAATATTCTTGAAGTGTGATAATTGGTGAATCGATCGTACTCCTCCTTATGTTCGTTTACCCATTTTTCAAAGGCTGCTTGGTTGTTTACTGGTCCAAACATCCATTGGTTATAAGATTCGAATAATCCGTCTTTCATGAGCTGCTGGTGAAATTCGAAAAGACGGAAGGGAAATTTATCGCCATAGGACGCAAACCAATCCAAAATAAACCGGGTACGAATCATGGCTAAACTTTCGGGAGTGATACCCTGGGCTGAAATACCCGACTGCTTTGCAAAAGTGTTTAATACAGCCTTGGCAAACTCGTTCTTTTCCTTAGCTGCTACGGCGGCTAGATCAGAGGAAATGAAGAGCTTTTGCTTATAAGCATCTAGAACCATTTTCTTGATACTATTTGCTCTGGGATTGAGGCTTTCCATGTTAGCATAGATTTCGCCGTAAATGATAGCCCAGATTTTATCGTCCTGTTGTTTATAGTAGTAAACAGCCGCGTTGTAATAGTTGCCACCATACGAAGGAGCGGCCTGCATCCCTTTCTGCCACATATCAATAGCGCCTTTGGGGTTTTTCATGATATCTAGGAGTTCTCCGTAGTCATTATACAGAGGTCCGCTTTTGGGGAAATCTTTAAGGGCTTCCTTGTATATTTTTTCAGCTTCCTTAAAATTCTCCTGAGCTTTATATATGCTACCGGCAATTTGATAAGCAATGGCGTCGCAGTCAGGGCTAGCAATTACAGTTTTGATAGTTTCTAACGCTTTATTGTAATCACCTTTATAATAATAAGCTAGAGAAAGATCTTTAAGCAGTTCGGGATCATCTTTATAGGTTTCCTGTGCTTTGGTTAATACCAGGACGGCATTATCTAAGTCGCCCAATTGCATGAAATTCCTGGCTTTGGTACGCTCTGCGACTACATTTCCTTGTCCAAAAGCAAAGCCGCAAGTGCATAGAAATAAGCTAGCTATGAATATTTTTTTCATTTATTTATTTTTTAGACAACAACAATTGCAAAAAGTAAGCCGAAAACTTCACGGATCGTTCCTAAAGATGCAAAAGTAGGTGAAAGAGTGGCATGAAGTACTAAAATTTTAGTTATAATATGAATTTTAGGTGTGAATAAAGTGCTTTGCATCAGGTGTTAAAAAATACCTACTTATTTCATTTCTAAGGGTAGAAGACTACATTTGTAACTAGGAAATTGATTATATGAAAATAGCATTAGCTCAGCAGAACTATCATATCGGAAATTTTGATCTAAATGTGCAGAAAATTATCAGCGGTATCCAGGAGGCCAAAAAGCAAGGTGCCGATTTAGTAATATTTTCAGAATTATGTGTATGCGGTTATCCTCCACGCGATTTTCTGGAGTTTAATGATTTTATCAACCAGTGCTATCAGGCCCTTGATACGATAAAAGAACATGCAGATACTATTGGCGTACTGGTGGGTGCTCCTGCTCGAAACCCTAATTTCGAAGGAAAGGACTTATTCAATGCGGCTTATTTGTTATATGAAAAAGAAATTAAGGCCGAAGTGCATAAAACATTACTTCCTACTTATGATGTATTTGATGAGGGACGTTATTTTGAGCCTGCATATGATTGGAACGTAGTCCCCTTTAAGGGCAAAAAATTAGCGGTCACTATATGTGAAGATATCTGGAACATGGGCGAAAATCCCCTATATCGAATTACGCCAATGGAAAAGCTGATTCAGTTTGAGCCTGATGTCATCATCAATCTTTCGGCTTCTCCTTACAATTATGCGCAGGATGTGGTGCGCAACGGTATCGTCAAAGCTCATACGCTCAAATATAAACTGCCGATGTTTTACTGTAATACGGTAGGCTCTCAAACCGAAATTGTGTTTGATGGGGGTAGTTTGGTGTATGATAGTGCAGGTAATCAAGTGGCCGAATTGAAATATTTTGAAGAAGACTTTGGGGTTTTTGAATTGGACGATTTGATTAAGGAGACCTCTCCTCAAAGTGAAGATTCGGTGAAGATTTATTACTCAGCTTCGGAAGTGAGTGCAGGTAGGGATGTATTGGAGTATCTCAAAGATGAAAAAAATATCGCCGAAATTCGCTCAGCACTAGTACTGGGTATTAGAGATTATTTCTCCAAAATGGGTTTCACTAAGGCTATTTTGGGATCCAGTGGAGGTATTGATAGTGCTGTAACACTGGCGTTGGCGGTAGAAGCATTGGGCCAGGAAAATGTGCGTGCCATCCTTATGCCTTCACACTTTTCTACATCTCACTCCATAAGTGATGCGGAGGCGTTGAGCCAAAATCTTCAAAATCCTTATGATATTATTCCCATTAAAAATATCTATGACAGCTTCCTCACCGAGCTAAAACCTATTTTTCAGGACTTGCCCTTTAGCGTTGCGGAAGAAAACATTCAAAGTCGTACGCGAGGAAATCTGCTGATGGCTATAGCCAATAAATTCGGTTATATTTTGCTTAATACATCCAATAAGAGTGAGCTGGCAACCGGTTACGGAACATTGTATGGGGATATGGCCGGTGGATTGAGTGTATTGGGCGATGTGTATAAAACTCAGGTGTATGCGCTGGCCCGCTTGATTAATAAAGAAAAAGAAGTTATACCTCATCATATTTTAGTAAAAGCGCCATCGGCAGAATTAAGACCCAATCAAAAAGACAGCGACAGTCTGCCCGAATATGATGAGTTGGATACTATTTTGTTTAAGTATATTGAGGAGCGGCAGGGACCTAAAGAACTCATAGCGCAAGGATTTGATGAAACGCTCGTAAACCGCATCTTGCGCCTTGTAAACATGAATGAGTATAAACGCAATCAGTTTTGCCCTATCATTCGCGTCAGCTATAAAGCATTTGGTGTAGGACGAAGATTGCCTATTGTGGCAAAATATTTGAGCTGATAGCTATTATTAAAATCTTGAATGCATATTTCATGATGAATAAAACCGCAGAAGATATTAGAATTTTAAATGAAAAAATTGCTATTGCCGGCGCCTTTACTGATAAGCTGAAGGAGGAAATTGGTCATGTTATCATAGGCCAGTCGCATATGTTGGACCGACTACTGATTGGGCTTTTAAGTAATGGACACGTATTGCTCGAAGGGGTGCCGGGATTGGCAAAAACGCTTACCATTAAATCGTTGGCTACAGCTATACAAGCTAACTTCAGTAGAATACAGTTTACACCAGATTTATTGCCTGCAGATGTAATCGGCACATTGATTTATAATCAGCAGGAGAATGATTTTGTGGTACGTAAGGGACCCATCTTTGCCAATTTTATTTTAGCTGACGAAATCAATCGTGCTCCGGCCAAAGTGCAGTCGGCTTTGCTGGAGGCTATGCAGGAGCGTCAGGTAACCATTGGCGATACCACCTATAAATTGGAAGAACCTTTTTTAGTGCTGGCTACACAAAATCCACTAGAGCAGGAAGGAACTTATCCTTTACCCGAAGCTCAGGCCGACAGATTTTTGATGAAGGTTATTGTACGTTATCCCGAGATGCACGAAGAGCAGCTGATCCTTCGTTCCAACGTACAATCCATACAGCTTCCCGAAATAAAACCTGTGGTCAACATAAAGGATGTATTACATGCGCGGGATTTAGTGCGTGATATTTATCTCGACGAAAAAGTAGAGCGTTACATACTGGATATTGTATTTGCCAGCCGCTATCCCGGACGATATCAGGCCCAAAAACTAGAGCCTCTTATTTCCTACGGAGCTTCCCCAAGAGGCAGCATCAATCTGGCTTTAGCAGGAAAGGCACAAGCTTTCTTAAATAAAAGAGGATTTGTAATACCCGAAGATATTCGCAGTATTGCACATGATGTGTTGCGGCATCGCATCGGGCTTACATATGAGGCTGAGGCCGAAAATGTAAATGTAGAAGATATTATTGATGAAATTTTAAGACAGGTGAACGTTCCTTAAGCACCCAATGAATGATGCGTTCCACTTCCGAAATACTTAAAAAAGTTCGTGAGCTCGAAATCAGAAGTAAGAAGCTGGCCCGGGATCTTTTCTCAGGCGAATATCATAGTGCATTTAAAGGAAAAGGTATGTCCTTTAAAGAAGTGCGTGAATATGCACCTGGCGATGATGTACGGTTTATCGACTGGAATGTATCAGCCCGATTTGGCCATCCCTTTAGTAAAGTATTTGAGGAAGAGCGCGAGCTAACAGTAATGTTGTTGGTGGATCTGAGTAACAGTTCTTTGTTTGGAACGCATTATGGCAGTAAGCGCGATGTAGCCACCGAAATAGCTGCAGTGCTGGCGTTTTCAGCGGTAAGCAACGGAGATAAAGTAGGAGCCGTCTTTTACAGTGATAGGGTAGAAAAATATATTCCTCCCAAAAAGGGCAGACAACATGCGTTGTATATAGTGAGAGAAGTGCTGGCATTAGAATCAAAAGGGAGAGGTACCCATCTGGGTGCTGCGCTGAAATATTTTACCAATGCCATTAAGCAGTCCAGCATTGCTTTCGTATTGGGCGATTTTATTGATAGGGGATACGAAGATGCATTACGTGTTGCAGGAAAGAAGCATGATCTGATTGGTATAAAGATTTATGATCAGATGGATAAGGAATTGCCTAATGCCGGCTTGATTCAGATGTTGGATGCCGAAACCGGTGCAGCCCAATGGATAGATACTAGTAATGCTTATGTAAGAAGAAAGTATGAAGAGAACTTTTTTGCTGCCACAGACTATTGTGTGAATGTTTTTAAAAAAGCCGGATGCGATCTGTTGCATATACAAACGGGCGATGATTACGTGACGGTACTTCAGCGATTTTTTAGGAGCAGAATCAGATAAGGAATATTTAAAGCTTACAGGATTGAAGGGATGTAAATTGAATATTGTTGACTTAATATATTTTCTCAGGACACATGCAATCAAATTTTTTTTGATGCTGATGTCCCTGATGGTATTAACTGTTCAGGGTCAGGTAGTAGGCGTCAATGCCAGTACCGATAAAAACCGGATTCTCTTGGGAGAGCCTTTATGGTTAACCTTGGAAATAAAAACTTTGAATAATGCGCCCTTTGATCCATTCAAGGTAGATAGTATTCCGCATTTTGAGTTTCTAATAAAAGATAGTATCCGAACAATACAAAAAGGGGATACCTCTATTTTCAAACAATATTATCAGCTCACTAGTTTCGATTCTGGACAATGGGTAATTCCGTCTTTTACTTTTCGTCCGTTTGTAAAGACAAATAGTATTCTAATCGATGTTGTATTTACAGAGGATTTTGATCCCACGCAACCCTATCACGATGTGCAGAATGTACTGGATGTGTCATTCAGAATGGATCCTTCGCAGGAAAGATGGTGGTATCCTATTGTCATCTTTTTGATAGTACTGGTGTTGCTGATATACTGGATCACCGGAGAGCGACCGCAACAAGCAAAACCTGTAAAAAAATCCACCGAATCGGCTTATGCAAAAGCGCTAAGAAATTTGAAGGAGCTTAAAACATCGCATATACATGAAAAAGGATATTACGAACAATTGATAGAAATATTCAGAGCTTATGTGCTGGAAAGAACTGGAATCAGCTCGTTGCAGCATACTTCTACAGATCTGGCGCAAAAACTGCAGCCCTTATTCCGTGATGAAATAAGATACGACAGTTTGGTACAGGTAATGTATATGTGCGATTTTGTAAAATTTGCAAAGTATATGCCGCAAAAAAGTGAAGCCCTGTCTGCATATGAAGTAATTGAAGGTGCCGTGCATTACCTAGAGGATGTATTGAACAAAAATCCACAACTTATTAAATCTGTCTAACTGGAGATGCGATTATAAAAAGGTCAATTAGCGACATGATATACGAATGGTTAAAAAATATTGTTTTCGTATGGCCCGAGAATTTTATTCTGTTGGGGTTGATACCTTTTTTAATCGCCCGTTATATCAGAAACGAAAGAAATCATAAGGCGGCTTTGCTTACTTCCGCAGTAAATGTAAATACGCCTTCTACATTTAAAACTAATTTCAGATATCTACCTTTTGTATTGCGCATACTGGCTTTGATATGCCTGATTATGGCATTAGCCAGACCGCAACATCAGACCGATCAAACCCATGCGGAAGGAGAGGGGATCGATATAGTGTTATGTATGGATGTAAGTGCGAGTATGCTCACTAACGATATTAAGCCTTCGCGCTTTCAGGTAGCTAAGGAAGTAGCGGCAGAATTTGTGAAAAGCAGACCGGTAGATAGAATAGGGTTAGTGATTTTCGGCGGTGAAAGTTTTACTAAATGCCCTATTACTTCCGATAAAAATACTCTTTTGACGCAGTTGCAAAGTCTTAAGATTAAAGATGGAGGCTATCTTGCCGATGGAACATTGATAGGAGAAGGGCTAGCTATGGCAGTAAATAGAGTGAGTAAGGGAAGTAGTAAAAGTCGAGTGGTTATTTTGCTTACTGATGGAAAAGAAGAGGCGCCGGTTACAAGAATCATTGATCCTTATACAGCAACTGAGATTGCTAAGGCAGAAAATGTAAAGGTGTATTGTATTGGTCTGGGCTCGACAGAGTTTATGATAGAGCAAATGGTAAAAGATAATGCAGGCAACACTGTAAGAAATGATATTGATGAAACACTCTTAACGCGTATAGCTTCGGAGACAGGTGGTAAGTATTTTCGGGCTACGGATAAAGCCTCACTACAGGCTATTTATTCAGAAATCGATCAGCTGGAAAAATCGAAGGTAGAAATTATCAGATATAAAGAGATTGAGGAGATGTTTATTCCGTTTGTATTGTTGGCGCTGGGGCTATTGTTTATAGAGCTTCTATTACGCTTTACGATATTTAAGACCTTTCCTTGATATTATTCGAGATTGTTTTTATCTATTTCCCTTCGAAAACTTTTCTTAACGCTTTCTTTCTTTTTACGTTCAATTCTTTTTTCAATGGATGCACGGGTAGCTGTAGTAGCAATACGTGGCTTTCTCACCTGTAAAGCCTGAACGACAAGTGCATTTATCTTTCTGACGGCATCTTCTTTGTTTTCTAGTTGCGTGCGATGGCTTGGGGATCTTACCTGCAATACTCCATTGGCATTAATGCGTGTACTTAATCTGTGGTATACACGTGACTTTTGCTCAGGTGTAAGCAGTGAGGATGCAGTAATGTCAAAATAAGCCACCACGGCGGTTTCTACTTTGTTTACATTTTGTCCGCCTTTACCACTGCTGCGAGTGGTTTTAAAAATTATTTCGCGCGATACATCCATTATTGATTTTATCACTCTAAATTAGATTTTATTTTTGAAGTGTATAAAAAATCCTTATGCGAGCGGTAGTACAAAGAGTGCAAAAAGCATCTGTTACGATTGATGGCCAACTTCATGCTTCCATAGAGCAGGGGTTACTGATATTGCTGGGGATTGAGGATGCCGATAACGATGAAGATATTGCCTGGTTAAGTCAGAAAATAACGCAGCTACGTATTTTTAATGACGATGCCGGGGTCATGAATATTTCAGTAAAGGATATCAATGGAGAGGTGCTGCTGGTGAGCCAGTTTACGTTGCATGCTTCGATAAAAAAGGGGAACCGTCCTTCTTATATTAGAGCCAGCAAACCCGATATAGCTATTCCTTTGTATAATAAAATGATTCAGCAGTTAGAAAAAGATTTGGGTAAGCCCATTCAAACAGGTGTATTTGGTGCAGATATGAAAGTTGCGTTGCTGAACGACGGTCCTGTCACCATCATCATCGATACAAAAAATAAAGAATGAGTATAACAATTAGCGAGGCGCAACAGCGCGTAGATGAATGGATTAAAACCATCGGTGTTAGATATTTCGGCGAATTGACGAATATGGCCATTCTTACCGAAGAAGTAGGAGAGTTGGCACGCCACATGGCACGGCTTTATGGTGATCAGTCTTATAAGGATGGTAAAAAGTATTCGGATGATGAACGTAAAGCATTGCTGGGAGAAGAAATGGCTGATGTGTTATGGGTGCTCCTTTGTTTGGCTAATCAGACAGGAGTAGATCTTACTGCAGCATTACAACAAAGCTTTGAAAAGAAAACAAAGCGCGATGCAGACAGACACGCGAGTAATGAAAAGCTTAAATAATTTGTTTTTCTCGGAGTATTTTAAGCATAAGTTAAGGTAGCGGCAATCATCCGTGCGATCTTTTCTCCATCCATGGCGGCACTAACAATACCTCCTGCATAGCCTGCACCTTCCCCACAGGGGTAAAGATTTTTTAGCTGAGGATGTTGTAAGGTGTCAGCATCTCTGGGAATTCGTACCGGTGAAGAAGTACGTGATTCAGTTGCTACCAATACTGCATCGTTCGTGTAATAGCCTTTCATTTTTTTGCCAAACTCCACGAAAGCTTTCTGCAGGGCTTTGTAGATAAACGGGGGCAAAACAGTTCTTAAATCGGCACTGGTTATACCGGTTAGATAGGAGCAGTCGGGTAGTGATGACGAAAATTTATTAGTACAAAAATCTACCATACGTTGAGCAGGTGCTTTTAGCTGTCCCCCACCTGCTACAAATGCAGCCCTTTCTATCTCTTGCTGAAATCGTAGGAGTGATAAAGGGTCAGGGTTTTTGAGTTTTTCGTTTCTGAGAACATCTTTTAGTTGAACCTGTACCACAATCCCCGAATTGGCATAAGGATTATTTCTTTTAGAAGGGGACCAACCGTTTACCACTATTTCATTATGTCCGGTGACGGCGGGAGCGATAATGCCGCCGGGGCACATGCAAAAGGATAACACACCGATATTATGAACCTGTTGCACGAGACTATAGGATGCCGGGGGCAGATACGGACCCCGGGAGTCGCACTTGTACTGAGCTGTATCGATAAGCGATTGAGGATGCTCCGCACGAACACCCAAGGCAAAGGGTTTGGGTTCGATCAGCACATTTTTCTTCTGCAATAAATAAAAAATATCTCTTGCGGAATGACCGGTAGCCAATATCACAGCATCGGCTTCGATGATATCCCCTTTTTGTGTTTTTACTCCTTTGATGATGTGATCATCTATAATAAAGTCTATAACCTTTTGTTCGAATAAAATTTTTCCGCCACATTGGAGGATCTGTTCTCGCATAGCCACAATAATCTTAGGCAGTTTGTTGGTGCCGATATGTGGATGAGCTTCATACAGTATCTTTTCTTCGGCCCCGAAATTGACAAAGAGGTTTAAGATGCGGTCTATACTTCCGCGCTTGTTGCTTCGGGTGTATAACTTTCCATCGCTGTAAGTACCGGCACCACCTTCGCCAAAGCAATAATTACTTTCGGGATTGACAATGCCTTTTTTATTGATAGCTGCTAAGTCGCGACGACGCGCTCTTACATCTTTTCCGCGTTCCAGAATGATAGGTCGAATACCGGTTTCAAGAAGCTGGAGGGCTGCAAAAAGACCTGCAGGTCCTGCGCCCACTATAATCACACGCTTAGAAGCCCTGCTTACATCCTGAAAGTGAAATGGAGGCCGTTCTCTTTCCTGAAAAGGTTAGTTGATGTAGGCATTAAGCTTGAGATTGATCCATGGCGTTCTAGAGCGAGCATCAATGGACTTTTTGATGATGTTAAATCCTGTAATGGTAGCAGGTGCAATGCTCTCCTGTTCGACTATTTGCTGCAAGATCGCACTATCATCGGCAGCTTGTTGCGGTGATAATCGGAGTTGAATGATTTTTTGCATGTGTCAGGTTTTTATCC
Source organism: Niabella digestorum (assembly GCF_036409055.1). Taxonomy (NCBI): domain Bacteria; kingdom Pseudomonadati; phylum Bacteroidota; class Chitinophagia; order Chitinophagales; family Chitinophagaceae; genus Niabella; species Niabella digestorum. The sequence continues at coordinate 349,790 of NZ_JAZGLY010000002.1, forward strand.
TGAAAGGAGACTGCAAAGAAAAGAAGAAAATTAGATATATTCTTTTAAAAAAGGGGGCAATTACCCCTATTAATTTCAGGGTGTGCTCTGACTCAGGTTGACGTATACAATTTTGTATTTACTCGAGTTCCCCGGGCGTCGATACTTGCGATTTAAAAACAATCCCGCAGCCCCCACACCGGTGGCAATGGCTACATTGCGTGTATTACGTTTGTCAAACAGCGGGTCGTGTTTTTGTACCAGTCCGTTAAAAATGTTCAGAAAATCATAGCCAAATCCCCCAATAGCCGCGAACCTCCCCAAGGTAGCTAAATAATGATCGCGGTAACTGATTTTAGGAACCAGGATGGTTTTGATATTCTTATAATGCATACCTAGGGTATACGTCGTTATGGTATCATAACTGGTAGTGCCGAAGATATTAGTATAGGCGTGCAGTGTGTAATAACGAAGGAAAATGCTATCGTTGGCAATTCGGTCTATTAGGGCGTCATAGCGCCGCCCATCGTGTGTGATTAAAGATATTTCAATACCGGCGTAATAGTTTTTTACAGGAACACCATTCTTTTTTCGTACAGAAATAAAGTCGGGTACCTGAGCATTTGCTCCAAGAAAGATGGTAAATGAAAAGAAAATGAAAAGCAGCCTTAGCATTTGGGGCTAAAGTTAAATGATTCGGCCAATCGGTTTTGGCCGAAAATTGTTAAAGCATTAAGAAAATTCTAAAGGCCCATCCTTTCTTTAAATTCTGGGTTCAGATATGTCGCTAGTTCCGAAAAAGGAATCCATACATTGATCTCGCCGGCGGCATAAGGGGCGATCTCGTAAGGGTTATATATAAAGCCTAGACCTTTGGGTCCAAAATAAAAATTGTCATTCGGAGCCAGATGCTTGACGAAAAGGCTTTGATCTAGAGAAGTACGCGGACGCAGGTGGTACCGCTTTCTATAATATTTGTCCAGCAGATTTTGTATGGCAACCGAATCTACTTTCATGATATCGCTGAGCTGTAGTTTTTTCTGATTTTTTATGTCAAAGCAATACATGGTAGTGGCATAGTCGCCATGTGCTCCCCCGGTATAGGAGTAGTTGTACACGTTAAGAATTATATATCCATTATTATTATGAACCACATTACTGGTGGTGATATACTCTCGGTTGAGGAAATAATGGGGCATATTATCGTCTACGGTTACACCCACAAGACTGCTGTCAACATCTTTACTGTAATTGTTTTTTAAATCATTTACGATAGCTTGAGCTGTCTGCGGCAGATTAAGCGAAGCATATTTTTTATCCCCATTGTCCAATATTTTTTTCAATTCGTTATTGAACCAGGTGGCAGACGGATCATTGTCGGTAGCCATTACCACAGTTATCGTTGATTTTAGAATGGGAGTGTCTTTGGGGAATTTCAGGTATGCTGCAGAGTCCGAATAGCTCAATGCTCTTATACGAAGGGTACCATCTGTCTGACTTTCTCGCAATTTTATAGGGTAGGTGGTTTTATTATCGCCACTTTTCCATATGCCGGTAATTTCGTTTTCTGCGAGATAGAGGGCAATTTTGGGTGACAACCCGTTTCCGTTATCAGTGTTTTCAATGAGGTAAAGGCTATCTGCTCCTTCTTCATCCCAGTCTTTATATAAAAAGATTGGTGTGCCATAATCAGTGTAGTAATAGTTGGCATCCACCATGTCATTATGTTTTAGTAAATGCATTACTACAGGTTTGCCCGCAATAGTACCTTCCAACGTCCTGTAAAAGAACTTTGCGGATAAGTTGTCTTCTTCAGTAATAACCGTTGTTGTATCTGTTGGGTTAGTAGCGGTAGCATCTTCTTTAGTTTTAGTATCCTGATTTTTGCAGGAAATAAAGCCAAAGATTACCGCAGCGAAAAGAAGGAGGCGTGTAAACATATCTTGTTGCAATATATCGTTATAAAATATGGAAGCTTAGTGCTTTACTAACAAAATTAAGCAGTACTTAGTTAATTTTATTTTCTTTGTTGGTTTAATCTTTTCAGATTTTGAACAGAGTTTTCAACAATATGTTTAGGAAAAGTAGGAGCGTCGGGCTGGGGCTGGCGTTATTGCTATCTGTTTTTAACAGTGCGGCACAGGATATGACATTCGATACCATAAAACCCCTAAGCGAGGTGGTGGTACGAGCATTTGGGCAGAAGAGAAACCTTGCAACAGGGTTGATTTCTGTAGTAGGGAACACATCCTTATCCAATAAGATGTCTCTTCTTTCCGAAATTAACACTATTCCCGGAATGCGTATGGAAGAGCGTTCTCCGGGAAGTTATCGTATCAATATTCGGGGTAGCTCGCTGCGTTCTCCTTTCGGGGTGCGGAATGTGAAAGTGTATTGGAATGGCATTCCCTTAACTGATCCCGGAGGTAATACTTACTTCAATCAATTGGCCTATAATAATTTTTCATCAATTGAGGTATTTAAAGGTCCTGCTTCCAGCATGTATGGTGTTGGAACAGGAGGTCTATTGCTGATTGAAAATGCCATCTCACCTCACACAGAAGCTTCTGTGGAGTATATTGGTGGCAGCTACGGGTTACATTCTGTTCTTGCTACAGGAAATATTGCAGGGGATAAGTTTTCAACAAAATTAACTTATGCTCATAATGAAAGTAAAGGATATCGAGAGCAGTCTGCAGTGCAGCGGGATAATCTGTCATGGATGGGTAGATGGCATATTACAGAAAAACAAGCATTGACGGCAGCTTTGCTGTATACCGATATGTATTATCAAACTCCCGGAGCGCTTACCTTACAGGAATATCAGAAGAATCCTCGGGCGGCAAGGCCTGCAGCCGGCATATTCCCCTCCGCGGTGGAGGCAAAGGCGGCCATCTGGCAAAAAAATCTTACTGGTGGTATAACCTATGTTCATCACTTTGCTCAGAATATCACTAATCAAACTACAGTATATGGTTCCTACAATCATATTAAAAATAGTGCAGTGAGGAACTATGAAAGACGTATCGAACCGCATTTCGGAGGAAGAACACAGTTTACGTTTGAAGCACCGTTAGCCTCAGATAACAGGCTAAGAGTAGATGCCGGAGCTGAATGGCAAAAGGGCGATTATAGCATTCGAGTAAATGGAAATAATAAAGGCGTTCCCGATACACTTCAGACCGATGATGAAGTAAGTACTACCATATATAGTCTGTTTGCCCAGGTTGTCTATACCACTATGTCCAACTGGACTTATACCCTAGGTGCTAGTTATAATAAGGCCAAAGTGGGGTTTACACGCTTGAATGAGGAACCTGTACTACAACAGCCGTTTGCTTTCAGTAACGAAGTAGCGCCCCGTATCTCGGTTTCGAAAAAATGGGATAATAGGTTGACTATTCTAGGTTCGGTTGCAAAAGGATATGCTTCTCCAACTATAGCGGAGCTCTTGCCTTCAACAGGAATCATCAATACGGCATTAAAAGCAGAAGAAGGATGGAATTATGAACTAACGGCGGAGAAATATCTTTGGAATGAATTGAGATTACAGGCTACGGGTTTTTATTTTGACATGAAAAACGGGCTGGTACAACAGCGCGATGAATCCGGGGCCGATTATTTTGTGAATGCCGGACAAATACGGCAGCGTGGCGTAGAGCTGTTTGCTGATTATGTATTGCGACAGGAGAGATGGAAATGGTTGAATCGTGCAGTATTTACTGCGGGATATACTTATAGCTATTTTAAATATGGAACTTTTCTTAAGGAGGGTAATGATTATTCCGGCAAACAACTTCCCGGAGTACCACGTAGCTCAGTAACACTAGCTGCCGATATGGCTATGGCGAATAGGTTTAGTCTCAATGCTACTTATTATGGGGCCTCTAAAATATTTGTCAATGATGCGAATACGGCTGTCGCCAACCCTTATCATTTATTAGGCGTTAAGTTAGGTTATCAACTAGTAATTGATAAGTTAAATATTAAGCTATACTTAGGAGGTGATAACCTCTTGAATGAAAATTATAGCTTAGGAAATGACATTAACGGGGCAGGAGGGAGATATTATAACGCCGCTCCCCGTAGAAATATGTACGTAGGAACAGCGATTAGTTATCGGAAATAAGCCCATTTTATTTAAATACGACGGTAGCCAAATTGGCAGCCTCGTAAGCCATTTTTATATTGTAGTCCATGGTGAGCTTTTTGATGTTCACCAGGTCGACAATAGTGCCAATAAAGCAGAGACCTGCGGTAAAGAAGTATAAGATACCCAGTCCGATATCACCAGTGATAATTCTGTGAATACCGGCTACGCCTACAAAACCGAGTAATGCAAAAACCAGCATCAGTGTGCGATCTTTCCTTTTACCCTGGTAGATTACCAGAAAAGTTTGTTGTTGCTGCTCGGTCATATTTTCCGTAAGGTGCAGGAGCGCTGCCATTTCCTCATATTCTATATCAGGAAACATTCTTAGTATTTGTTGCTGGTCCATAATGAGTGGTTTTGTTGATTGTATAAATAGATTTACAACTCTGGTAGAAGAGAATCAATGTTGCCGGTATTCCCAAGATGTGTTCCTGAAACGACTTTTCAAATTCAAAGTGCAGTGCGTAATGAATAGCATGCCCTAATCCACAACCCGGGCACCAAGTGATTCCCATATTTTTCAGAAGACAGAGCGAAGTATCATTTACATTCATTACGCCCAATAATATAAGGGCGCCGTTCCAAATAATGACTTCACTGTATTTTCTGAAAAACTGTAACATTGATTTGTTTAGATTTCGTAATGTAAAATTACAGCTCACAGCTCCCCCTACATAATACGCATCGGTAAACGGGTGTAAAAAGACGGTAAAGCCGGTTGAATCCCAAGGTTAAATACGTAAATATTACTTGCGCATCGCCCATTTTAGCATTTCCTTCCAGGTAGGTTTTTTACCATACATGAGGATACCCGTGCGGTAAATTTTACCCGCAAACCATACCATGAATAAAAATGATGCCACCAATAATGTCATGCTCAGCGCAAGCTGTCCGTAAGTAACGGTTCCCGGAATTCCATAAGCCACTCTGGCCATCATTACAATAGGAGAGGTAAAAGGAATGATACTCGCCCAAACAGCTATAGGGCTAGTGGGGTCATTCATCGCTATGGTCAGCAGAAAAATGGCAAATATGATGATTAGTGTAATCGGAAATGAGAGTGACTGCGCTTCACGTACATCTTCGTTAATTGCACTACCGATAGCTGCATACAATGAGGAATAGAAGAAAAAGCCTCCCAAAAAATAGAATGCAAACAGGAACAATAGCAAGGGCATATTAAAGCTGGTAAAGAACTTCTGCACACTTGCAACAGCTCCGGCCAGCTCCGAACTCGTATTGCCTGCAATTTTAGTAGCATTAAACACTACTAAAGCAAATACAATCCATAGTAGAAACTGGGTAAGTGCTACCAGTGCAATTCCTACTATTTTCCCCAGCATGAGCTGAAAAGGCTTTACTGAGGATACCATTACTTCGGCAATTCTATTGGTTTTTTCTTCCATTACTCCCATCATTACCTGTGAGCCATATATGAGCAGTATAAAGTACACCAGAAAGCCTGCTGCATATCCTATGATCATTGCATAAGTTCCGTCTGCACTTTTGTCCTGCTGGTTTTCTGCAAGTACTATAAGCTTGCTTCCTGTGAGTGCTACACGTTTTTCTTGGTCAATTCCTAGTTCCTCGTACTTGATATCGTTCCATATATTGTTAAGCTTGGACTGTACTCCGGCAATTAATCCCAGTGTTCTGTTGGATTTCACTACGATGGTTTGGGGAGTGGCAGCAATCATAATGTCTTGGGGAATTACAGCATATGCATCGTATCCTCTGCTTTCAAAATCGTTGGCGAGTTGGGCTACATCTGTTGTTTCCAGAATGAGCGTATTCGATTTGTCCTCTGCATTTACTTTATCTATTTTTTGTTGGGTGAACTTGCCCGAAGAGTCTACCAATGCAATCTTCAATTTGGAAGAGGCTTTTTGCCCGATATAAGCAGTGCCAAATACCAACCCGAGATACAGCAGTGGAAAAAGTAAGGTGGAAATAATAAAGGATTTTTTTCTTATTCGGGTGAAATATTCTCGTTGTATGATTAAAAATGTTTTGCTCATATGTTAGTTTCAATTAGAAAGATTAATTAACGTTCTGGAATTGGCGTGATACAGGGGTGTCTTTAACTAGACTGATGAAAATATCATTCAGGCTAGGCAATATTTCCTTAAAAGCATTGATTTGGGCACCTTGTTGTATCAAATACTGCAAAATTGTATTATTTGTTACGCCATCACGTTTTTGAACAACGATGGATTGAGCGTCCTGTTCTTTAATTTCAAATATGGTGCTGTCTGCAATGATAGAAATATCATTCTCAAAAGCAATCTTGTAGATATGTTGTTTGAAATCATTTTTCACCTGCTGTACTGTGCCGTCAAGAATTTTTTTCCCCTGATTGACTAGCACAATATGGTCACAAATTTCTTCCACTTGCTCCATCCTATGGGTGCTAAATATTATTGTAGCGCCATTTTGGGCCAAATTATATATTTCGTCTTTTATGAGATTGCTGTTTACCGGATCCAGTCCGCTGAAAGGCTCGTCCAGTATAATGAGCTTAGGATTATGTAGGATAGTGGTGACAAACTGCAGTTTTTGTTGCATACCTTTTGAGAGGTCTTCTACTTTCTTGTACCACCAACTTCCCATCTCGAACTTATCGAACCAAACTTTTATTTTTTCGAGCGCATCCTTTTTGCTAAGTCCTTTGAGTTGTGCCAGATAAAGGGCATGCTCGCCTATTTTCATTTTTTTGTACAACCCTCTTTCTTCGGGCATATATCCTATATGCACAATGTCGTGTGCAGGGTTGAACGGTTGTCCGTCAAAGAGAATAGTGCCGCTATCTGGGTAAAAGATACCGGTAATCATTCTGATAAGCGTAGTTTTTCCGGCACCGTTGGGTCCCAGTAATCCAAAAATCTGTCCTTTTTCAATACTGAGGCTGATATCGTCTACAGCTTTTTGTGTAGCAAAATGTTTTATAAGGTTCCGAACTTCGAGTAGCGGCATATGCTAGGATTTAGTATTATAAACAAAGATAAAGTGTGTATATAACTTTTTTGCAGTTTTAATGTAAATCCAGAGTTTTGTTTCACAATTTAGTTAACCGGGAATGGAACTAATCCTTTTTTCTCCCAAATTTGCAGGATTATTTTGAGAGATTATGCGTAATAAAAACTACTTTCTTTTTTCCCTTATCCTTATTGGTATTGTATTGATAACCTCGGCATGGGGTTTTTTGGTGCATCGAACTATCGCCCAACTGGCCATCTATCAATTGCCCAAAGCCATGCAGCCTTTTTTCTATGTGCATAAAGATTCTTTGGTGTACGGTGCTCCGCGTCCGGACGTAAGGCGTACGCAGGATAGTACAGAGGGAAGTAAGCATTATATGGATATGGAGCGTTTCGGAGATATTCCTTTCCCTGAGGTGCCCAGAGATTTTCAGGAAGCTATAGCAAAATACAGCCTTGATACGCTTAACAAATACGGTACGCTGCCTTACGTAATAGAGGCGTATCTGGAAAAACTGACCCAAGCGTTCCGTTCCCAAAAACCCGATAGTATTGTGTTTTATGCGGCTGACTTGAGTCATTATATTGCAGATGCGCATGTACCGCTACATACTTCCATTAACTATGATGGTCAGCTTACCGGACAGCATGGTATTCACGATTTATGGGAAACCACTGTGCCTGAAGCAGTGATCACAAGTTATAACCTGAGTACGCGTCATAAAGCCAGATATATTGCTGATCCCAAGGACGAAATATGGAAGATTATTCAGCATACGTTTTCTCTACTTCCCGAAATGTTCGAAAAAGAGCGTGAAGTGTCCAAAAACTTTACCGATTCTACCAAGTATAGATGGGAGTTCCGTTGGGGTAAAAATCGCAGATTCTATACAGAAGCATTTGCTCGAGAGTACTCTAAGGCGTTAAAATCTTCCATCAATGACCAGTTGATAGCGTCTTCCAATGCTGTGGCCGATTTCTGGTATACGGCTTGGGTAAATGCCGGTAAACCTAATCTTAATAAATTGATAGAGGAGGGTTATAATAAGCGAAGCCTGAAGCAAGAGAAAAAGGCTTTCAAAAAAAATGAGCTAATGGAAAAGAAAATCCTTATTGCCACCCAAAGGATGACTAAAGATTAATAACCCTAACGTATAATAAACCTAATGACCCGTATCGGCCTGATATCGGATACGCACGGATTTTTGGATGAACAGGTGCTTTATCATTTCGAGCACTGTGATGAAATATGGCATGCGGGCGATTTCGGCAATATTGAGATCGCTGAGAAACTGCGGGCCTTAAAACCATTGCGAGGTGTTTATGGCAATATTGACGGAAGGGATATTAGAAACGAATTTTCGGAAGTGGCGCTTTTTAAAATTGAAAAGGTAAGGGTGATGATCAAACATATTGGAGGCTATCCGCCCCGGTATAACCCCGAAACCCGCAAACAGCTTCTCCTCGAAAAGCCGCAATTATTTATCAGCGGCCACTCGCATATTCTTAAGATAATGTACGACGACGCCTTGCAGTGTCTACATATGAATCCTGGCGCTGCGGGCAAGCACGGTTGGCACAAAGTAAGGACTCTCATCTGTTTTACGATAGATGGGAGTGATTTTAAAGATTGTCAGGTGATAGAATTAGGCCCCCGCTAAATCGGAAATTAGAACCAGCCCCGACCTTGTCCTATCTCTCTAAACGGCCAAGGAATAACGGCCAACATAATTATCAGTGCAATAACATAGAACAACACTGTTTTACGGTGTTTTTGTCTATCTGATATATTCTTTTTGGCATAAGAACGACCGATGTGCACTAATACAATGGCAATAAGCATTCCCGTAATATGCTCAACCGCGAAAAAACGGTATACTGGAGCCTTCATAATATCAGCCATGGGCATTTGTTGAAATAGCTTCAGCCCGAATCTGCCGGTAAACCATTGAATGAGTCCCACCAGAAAATTAAGGTCGCAAAGTGTAGTCAGTACTAGTCCTGCTGTGGCGTGGCTTTTAGTAAATGGTTTATTACCTGCACCTAGGCTTTTGAAAATAGCTATCAAAAAGAATAGCAAAATTGCCCAACGTAAAAAGCTGTGTAAATGAAGAAGGCCGGTTTGCATAGTACTCAGTAATTTGTTGAATTGCGAAAATAGGTATTTGTACGCAATTTCTTTTGATAGAAAGCGTTTACTTTGCAGCCAGTAAACCTTATTGTATGGCAATTATCGCTCCGTCTTTATTAGCTGCTAATTTTCTGAATCTGCAGGCAGAATGTGATATTGTAAACGCCAGTGAGGCAGACTGGTTACATTTTGATGTAATGGATGGCCAGTTTGTACCCAACATCAGTTTTGGACCGATGGTACTAGAGTTTGTGCGAAAAGTTGTCAAAAAAACCTGCGATGTGCACCTGATGATTGAAGATCCGGCGCGTTACGCCGAAGTATTCAAAAAGGCAGGAGCAGATCATCTTACGATTCATATTGAGGCATGTCCCAGACTGCATCAGGATATTACATATATCAAATCGCTAGGTATGAAGGCTGGTGTGGCTGTAAATCCGCACACGCCGGTTTCTATGCTAAGCGACATTTTGCATGAAATCAGTATCGTGAATTTAATGAGTGTAAATCCCGGATTTGGTGGGCAGCAGTTTATACCCTACACACTGGAGAAGATTCGGCAGTTGAAGCAAATGATTACAGAGCGCGGATTGGATGTTCTCATTGAAATTGACGGGGGTGTAACCCTTGAAAATGCTAAGGAAATACTCGATGCCGGTGCGGATGTGCTAGTGGCTGGAAGTACTGTGTTTAAGGCGAAGGACCCTGTAGCTACCATAGCTCAGTTAAAGACCTTATAATACTTGCCCTATCATGAACAATCAGCCCGATGGATTGTTACAATAGCTCAACACTGTAACGGAAGTAATACCCTATTTTGCAGTTAGGTATCAAAGCTCCATATTTTCTCAACATTTTTTTGAAAAAAAAGTATTCACAGGTGTTGAAAAGATAAATTTTATTCTTGTATTTTTTAAGATATATTTGGAATAGAAGCGCCGGAATACGTACCCTATGCACAATAGCAGCAAAAATGTTTCCGGCAAGGTAGTGTAAACATAAATCGTAAAAGCATTGACAGAAGTAATCATTAATCTCGATACCGTTAACCCGCTAGATTTCTTTGGGGTTAACAACGCCAAGCTTGATATCCTTAAGAAAAAGTTCCCGTTGCTAAAAATACTCTCACGTGGTACGCAGTTAAAACTAAGTGGTGCACCCGAGCAAATTCAAGCTGCTAAGGAAAAAATCAATCTGGTTATTGCCTATTTGGAAAGAAATGGCAGCATGAGCAACAACTATTTCGATCAGATATTAGGCGGTGATGACACGGAAGTTATCGACAACTTTATTGAGCGAAACCCTAACGAAGTGCTGGTATTCGGCCCTAATGGTAAGAGTGTTCGTGCCCGAACCTCCAATCAGAAAAAACTGGTTCAGGAAGCGGAAAAGAACGATATTCTTTTCGTGATTGGCCCTGCCGGTACCGGTAAAACGTATACAGCTGTAGCTCTGGCCGTTCGGGCTTTGAAGAATAAGCAGGTAAAGAAAATTATTCTTACGCGTCCAGCTGTAGAAGCCGGTGAAAGCCTTGGATTTCTACCCGGTGATCTTAAGGAAAAAATCGACCCGTATTTAAGACCTTTATATGATGCGTTGGACGACATGATTCCGGCTGATAAGTTAGGGTATTTCATGAGCACCCGTGCTATAGAAATTGCGCCCCTGGCTTATATGCGTGGTCGCACACTGGATAATGCCTTCATCATTCTGGATGAGGCACAAAATGCTACCGATTTGCAACTTAAAATGTTTCTGACACGCATCGGGGCTAATGCAAAAGCCATCATCACCGGCGATATGACGCAGGTAGATTTGCCCAAAAATCAACGGAGTGGATTAAAAACGGCCACCCGCATCTTGCGAAATATTCCGGGGATCGGATATATTGAGTTGGACGAAGATGACGTAGTAAGACACCGTTTAGTGAAGGCTATTATCAAAGCTTATAACGATGAGCATGAGCGTACTACGCAGGAAAAAGAAAAATATTCCAAAGATTAAAGGTATATTGCAAATACTTCAAAAGGGCGTTCGTAATTGCGGATGCCTTTTTCTTTTTTGTTTGATAGCCTGCAAATCTTCTGATAGAGAGGTTGCACAGAAAATAGCAGCAGCCAAATTGTTAATTAAAAGCGGGGATATTATTGTGCGGAATGGAAGAGACGGTGTGAGTCGCGTAGCTCGAAGTTTTAATCGAAGGGATAAAACCTATTCACATTGCGGGATTTTGCAGGTGGAAAACGACTCCGTTTTTGTATATCATGCAATAGGAGGGGGCTATAATCGCAGTCAGGCCTTATTACGCGAACCCATAGAAAAGTTTTGTCTCCCGAAAGAAGCCGATAAATTTGCAGTATTCAGATACCCTTTGAACGATGAACAAGTTAATGCTCTTACAACTGTAGTGAAAAAACACTATGCTCACAAGCTGTTGTTCGACTGGTATTTTAATTTTGATACAGATGATAGAATGTATTGCAGCGAATTTGTTTTTAAATGCATGAATGGGGTGTTGAAAAATGAACTGCAAGGATTTTTGCCCCAAGAGCAGGATCCGGTATACGTGAGTATTGACGATTTATACCTGAATGATATGGCAATACTGATATTTGAAGCACAATTTTAAAATAATCCTAAACAGAATTTCAAAACACATACTTACATTTGTTTGTGTGAATCTGGGTATTTCGGTCTATGGGCCATTAACTATAATCTATTATTGATGAAAAAACTGGTATCTTTTCTATATAGTATTACGATGCTTCTTTGGTTAGCTGCTTGTAATAGTGGGGCTGTTATTCACGATCCTAATGAGGTATTGCCTTTGTTTTTTGAAAAGCTGGCAAAAAAAGATATAGATGGTGCAGCGCAATATGTTACCAACGATAGCAAGGCTACTCTAGAAATGATAAAAAAAGGTCTAGAAATTGCTGAAAGAATGAAAGACTCACTACCGGATAATGATCCTACTGAAGATTTCAGGGATGTAGTAATGGAGCCAGCGAGGATTATGGGGGACTCGGCATTTATTAAGGTAAGACATAAAAAGAAGGATGTACCACCCACCGATTTTAAACTTATAAAGCAAAAAGATGGATGGAAGGTAGATTTTTCTATGAGTACCCTTATGCGTATGGGATCGCAAAGCCTGCAGCACCCAGAGGAGGTTGTACCGGATATTTCAGAGATGGATATAGAGAGAATGCAGCAGGAGAGAGAAAAGGCTGATAGTATCCTTAGAAATGTGGATCCCAAAGTGCTTGAAGAAATTCAGAAAAATTTAGAACAACTGAAATAAAACATAATGACAAAACAATTGTTGCTATTCATAACTGTATGGGGCCTTTTGGTAGGGGTATCATGCAATAGTGGATCATCGCAGGATGAGGCCGACAGCGATCTGGATGCTGCCAGAAATTTCTTAGAAGCTTCTCTGAAAGGCAGATACGATCGAGCTGCAGATTTTATGCTGCGCGATTCCATCAATAACCAGCAACTGGATGCCGTATCGCGTATACAGCTTTCGTCCGAGGAACGGCAGGGGCTGTGGGATGCTAGTATTCATATTCATAACAGGCAGTTGCTGAACGATTCTACCAGCATTATCGTTTATTCGAACTCCTTTCATAAAGACAATAGAGATACTCTTAAAGTAGTGCGTAAGGACGGAAAGTGGCTGGTTGATTTTAAATATCTTTTTGAGTCCAAAGAAGGAGCTTTTGAAAACTAGTATATTTGCACATAAAATATAAATTATAACACTTTCATTTCCTATTGCTAATTACAAATCAATAAGGCATTATGTTAACAATTCGTCACCCCTGGCATGGAGTAAGCTATGGAACTAATGCACCTGAATATGTGAATGCGATTATCGAAATTCCCGAGGGTTCCAGATCAAAGTATGAGATAGATAAAGAAACGGGACTGTTGAAGCTGGATAGGGTCATTTACTCATCGTTCCATTACCCGGTGAATTATGGATTTATTCCGCAAACGCTGGGACAAGATATGGACCCACTGGATATATTGGTACTATGCTCACAATCCATCCGATCCCTCTGTTTGGTACAGGCGAAGGTAATAGGTAATATGCAGATGATTGACAGTGGTGAACGTGATGATAAAATTATTGCAGTTGCACTGCACGATCCTTCCGTAAGACAATACGACAATATTGACGAGCTGCCACAGCACTTTTTGCTTGAAATGCGTAACTTCTTCGAGCAATATAAAGTGCTTGAAAATAAGAAAGTAGAGATTGATACCTTTCAGGACAAAGCAACTGCGCTTCCCATAGTTTCAGAAGCTATTGATTTGTATAAACAGCATTATGTAAAGCAATAAAAGTGTTTTTTATCATACTTGAACATTATTAGCCGGCATAGAAAGCCGGCTTCGCTATATAGGGAGCAATCTATCTGAATAAAAATGTTTGTTAGGTTTTTAAAAATTAGCGCTTTGAGATATTTCTTTTACTTGATAATCTTCTTGTTAGCCGGAAAAATACTCTCGGCTCAGCAGAACTTTGTTGATGTAGTGGCTAAGTATTACAGAGTAAATCCTTTTGCAGGTTCTTTTTCTGCATTTGTAAAAGCGCTGACTACCGATCCGGAACTTTTGAATAAGACAATACTACATAAAACCGATTCCACCGGTTATTACGCAAAAGGAGAGTATAAAGTATTTAATCCATTTAGCATGCAGGCGAATAAAGTGGATATGCTTTTTTATGAAAGGGAAATGGATTTTGGTGATAAAATGCTTTCCTACTATAGCTATCAACTCACTGTTTATTTCCCTAATACGGAAGCCTATCGAAAAGCAGTAAAGAAAGACTATACAAAATTGTCCAGATTATTACAAAGAGTCTTGCCCCTTGTAGATATAGAGAGTCTTAAAGGCTTTCGCAATATCAGTGATGGAGAAACTACTACTTTTTCGGATTCCTATTTTGCAGTAAAACCGGTTATTATTAGCTGGCAAACTCTTGATAAAAGTAATCAGCTTGCACTATCTGTAGTAACCAATCTTATACATATGTATAATCGGGCTTATCCTGTAAGCAAAGATTATCTCTTGGAGGCTATTAAATAAATCTCTTAATTACCTTAAGATTATGAGTTCGCTTACCTGAGTCTACATTGACGATGCCTTTTTTATCGATGGTATCAATACGCACTTTGCCAGCCGCATGTATGATTTTATTCGATCCCAGTAAGATTCCCACATGAACGATTTTGTCATCTTCATTAAAGAAAGCTAGATCTCCTGGTTGGGCCTGCTGTAGATTTTTTACAAGAGTGCCCTTAAGCGCCTGTTGTTTCGCATCTCGAGGAATGGGCATACCTACCAATTTATACATTGTTTGGCTAAACCCGCTACAATCCACTCCTAGAACGGTTTTACCACCCCACTGATAAGGAGCATTTAACCATTGCATAGCATTGCTAATGAGTTGTTCAATTTTATTGGAAATAGTATCAGGTCGAAGGGGCTTCCCATTGAAGCTATATTCTTTTCCGGCAATGGTCCCTTTTCTATTCTTTAAATTAGGAAGTGATGCCCCTAAAGGAATTTGCATAGTTTGCCCGTTAATGCGAATGGTGGTTAAGAACTGAGGTGCCAGTAAGTGACAGGAAGAGGTTATTTCACTTTTATCTGTCAACGTAATCATATGATGAGTGAGCCATCCCTGATAACCATCATACAAACTTTCTATTTTATACCATTCGTTTTTTTGGCGGATGATTTTTACCGACTCTCCAAATAACAACTGATTGCTCATCTCAGAACGATGGTTGGGAAGCTTTCTTACAGGGGCGGCGGGCACCGTCACAATTGCATAGTTCATGATGGATATTTTATGTAAAAATAGTAAGCCACAAATATAATGTATGGAATTTTGCAGTTAATGCATCTTAATGGTAGATTTAAATAACTTTATCAGTGTGACCACAGATCTGTATAAAGATATTAGCGATAAAGAACTGTTGGAGCGGTTTCGGCAGCATCACAACAGTGAGTGGCTCGGCATTTTGTTGCAACGGTACACTTTACTGCTATTTGGTGTGTGTATGAAATATTTGAAGAATGAAGAGGAGGCTAAAGATTGTGTCCAGCAGATATTTTTGAAGGTGATACAGGAAATACCCAAGTATGAGATTGATTATTTTAAGAGTTGGTTGTACATGGTAGCTCGAAATCAATGCTTGACTATTTTGCGCGACAGAAAAGGAAAAGTGCCCGTAGAACTACCTGTAATCAGCGACAGTACTAGAGAGGAGGAAGATGTGGATATAACAGATAAAGTGCTGGCAGATGGCCTACTTGATGAAGCTTTGAGTGAACTTAATAAGGAGCAACATGAGTGCATAACATTGTTTTATATGCAGAAAAAAAGCTACATGGATATCAGTGTTCAAACCGGTTACTCCTTACAGCAGGTTAAAAGTTATATTCAAAACGGTAAACGAAATCTACGCTTGTACATTCAGAAAAAACTCAAAACCACAAAGCTTGAAAATGGAGAATGAGTTGAATAAAATATTGCATGGGCCAAAAAAGAATGTCGATGCAGAACTTCTTCTGAAGTATCTGAATGATGAGCTGTCTAATGCCGAAAAGCATGAGCTGGAGATGCATTTACTTGATGAGGATTTTGATAATGAGGCGCTGGAAGGCTTACAGCAAGTAGCAAATAAAGAACGTATTCGTTTAATTGTAGATGGACTGAACCGTGATTTGAAGAATCGTACCAGTCGCAGAAAAAGAAGAAGAGAGCAACTGAGTTTGAAGCCTTTATGGTGGCTTTATTTCTCCATTCTTATTCTACTGATCATTATTGTAATGATTTATTTATACTTACATACTAAATTTTAATAGCAGCTATATTGGCTTAGTTATGCACATAATGTTAACAAGTTCTTTATTCTGCCCGTTTTTTCATCCAAATCCAATATTAATTTAATGTTAACTGGCTTTTTTCCCACAAAATATAGCCAACTTTGTATTGCAAATCCCAAACATCATGCAGTGGAAAGCAATCACTACCAATCTTGGCCAGACAGCGTATAGTTTGTGGAATAATGGCCGTAAGCTACTTACGCTAGCGTACAAAAGCCAGACAGATTGGGTGCACGTAGAAGCGGAAGATGGTGAGAGAAGATATTTTAAGTATCGTAAGAAAGGACTTTTGAAACACAAAGTAGTGCTGGAAAATGAGTACGGAACGGATTTAGGAGAACTGAAACGAGAAGGAGATAGGCAGTACATCATTATCGACGATAAGCGCTACTATCTCAACTTCCTCAATAATAAGGAAGTTGCCATCGTAGAAGAAAATACTGAGAAGCCCCTCGCCGTTTGTAGTCTAGATGTTGAAGCCTCTACACCCAAAGCGAAGGACGGTTTGTTAATGGTGCTTTGTTATTATTTATTGGGCCATCCACAAAAACACGAAGAGTTCACTCTGGCCTAAAGATTGTCAAACACCCAGTGGGAAAAACTTTCTAATGAGGGGTCTCTTGCGCCCATCAGTAGCAGTACATTTCCCTCTTCCAATCGCGGTTTTACCGCATCGGGGAGGTTTTTTCTGTCGGCTAAGAAGAAGGCCTGCTTACCTTCGGCTTTAATATCATTAATTAGATCTTCGGCAGAGATATCTTTTGTGGTAGTGCCCCCTGCATAGAAAATTTCACTCATCCATATTTCATCTTGTGGGCGCAAGGCCGCAGTAATTTCTCTTACAAAATCGGTTCTTAAAAAACGGGTAGGAGCGTACCCATGGGGTTGAAACCATGCTACTACCTTGTTAGCAGCCTGCTGACAACTTTTGATGGCAGCCGCACACTTTACCGGGTTGTGCGCAAAATCGTCTACAATCCACACCCCTCTTTTATTGCCTAATACCTGACAACGTCTGTAAATACCTTCATAATGTTGTAATGCCTCACTGGCTACTTGTAGAGATACGCCTACTAAAGAAGCGGCAGCTACGGCAGCTGTTGCGTTTTCCATATTGTGTCTTCCGGCAATATTGATTTCAAAAGGTTGTGAGTTGATCTTGAATGAAATTTTAAATCCCTTTTGCACAAAAGAAGAGGCAACAAATCCGGCACCGCTATTATCAGCGTTTACTTCGAAATCATTTGCCAGTTGGGTGGATAAGCGTGCTGCATTTTTGTTGGACTGATTAACAATGAAAGACTGGCTGTTATTTCGAAAAGTACCAAAAATCTGTATCAGTTCTTCAATTTCTTTATGGTCTTTATCAATATTCAATAACACACCGATGCTGGGTTGATATTGCACTATCGAGCCATCACTTTCGTCGGCTTCGATAACGAGCCATTCGCTTTTTCCCACAAACGCGTTACCTATTTTTCCTTTTTTGATAAGGCTCACCAGTCCTGCGCCACTGATAATAGATGGCGACAATCCGGCATAAGTTAAGATATCAAACAACATTGCGGTTGTGGTACTTTTGCCACTGGTGCCACCAATTGCAATCGTTTTTTTACTGGCGGCAATTAATGCCAGCAGTTCTGCACGTCTTATAATAGGAATGCCCAGTTCTTTAGCTTTCTGAATTTCTATAACTGTGTCTTCTACCGCAGTAGAAGCAACAACCAGGTCGGTTGTAGGAGTGATACCGCTACCATCCTGTTTATAACATTGTATACCTTCTGCTTCGAGTTTTTCTTTGATATCAGCAGCCTTACCTTCATTGAAAAAACGATCGCTACCGCTTACATTCATACCTATACCACGCAGATACTGTGCAATAGCGCTCATTCCGGCCCCAGCAACACCGATGAAGAAAGGGGACTTAATATTTTGTAGGTTGATATTCATGGTTTGTTAATTCAATGGCAAATGTGCAAGAATTTCATGTAACTTTCTTAAAAGTATTATATTTTAAGTTATCATACATTTCAGGAAATATCCATACATCAGATAGTGCAGATGGGTGGATATCCGTATGCGAATCGTCCATTACGGCAAATGAACGAAAATTAGAAGAATTGTTATAGGAGGAGGCAATAATATTGTGTTCGTTCCTCATTAAAATTTATATTTGCCAAATTCAACAAGAATTAGAAATGGATAATAACTTCAACCCCGACAAGCAGCATACTTTAAAACAGGCGGTAAGCATCAGTGGTACAGGGTTACATACAGGAATTCTGGCCGATGTTACATTAAAGCCCGCCAATGCCGGTTTCGGTATCCAGTTTCAACGCGTTGATCTGCCTAATAAGCCTATTATTAAAGCGGATTGTGATTTGGTAAGTGATACAAGTCGTGGCACAACCCTTGAGGCTAATGGCGCTAAGGTAAGCACTGTGGAGCACCTGTTGGCCGCATTGGTAGGAATGGGCGTAGATAACTGTCTGATTGAAATCAATGGTCCCGAAGTGCCTATTATGGACGGTAGCTCCATGCCATTTATTGAAATTATAGAGGAGGCAGGCGTAGAGGAGCAAAATGCAGCGAAAATCTGGTATTCAATAGATGAGAATCTATATCTGACCGATGAAGAGAAGCGTGTGGAGATGGTGATAATGCCCGCACGGGAATATCAGATTACAACACTGATAGACTTCAATTCTCCGGTTTTGGGTACGCAGCACGCCGAGCTGAAGACGATGAAAAACTTTAAAGAAAAGATTGCTTCGTGCCGTACTTTCTGCTTCCTACATGAGCTGGAAATGTTGTTGGAGCATAACCTGATTAAAGGCGGTGATGTGAACAATGCTATTGTGGTAGTAGACAAGCCTGTGGACGATGCCGAGCTGGAGCGTCTGAAAAAAATCTTTAAAAAAGATAATATAGAGGTAAAAAGTGAAGGGTATCTCAATAATCTGGAGTTGCGCTTCCCTAACGAGCCGGCAAGACATAAACTATTGGATGTGGTAGGTGATTTGGCATTAATCGGCTATCCCGTTAAAGGAAGAGTTATTGCCAATAGGCCAGGACATAGTACCAATGTGGCTTTTGCGAAGTTGATTAAAAAACATATTAAAGCCAATAAGCACATAAAAGATGTGCCTAGCTATGATCCTACAGTACCTCCTGTATACGATCTGCAGTATATAGAAAAAACATTACCCCACCGATTCCCGTTCTTGTTGGTGGATAAGATTATCGACCTTACAGATGATAAGATTGTGGGGATCAAAAACGTGACCTTCAATGAGTGGTTTTTCCAAGGACACTTTCCGCAGAATCCGGTAATGCCGGGAGTGCTGCAAATTGAAGCACTGGCGCAGTGTGGAGGTATTTTAGCTATCAACTTGGCAGGAGAAGGACAGTATGATACCTACTTCCTGAAAATTGATAACTGTAAGTTTAAACAAATGGTGCGCCCCGGTGATACGATGATTCTGAAGATGGAACTTACTGCTCCTATTCGAAGGGGAATTTGTGAAATGAGGGGAACAGTATACGTGGGGAACAAGGTTGCAACGGAGGCTGATTTGGTAGCTCAGATTGTGAAACGTTCCTAATGGCAATAACTATCTGGCAGAGGGATGTAGGTGAGGAATACTTGTTTTTATAAATAGTTGATTTTAAATATTTAAAGAGCCGGTTGCCACAGGTGGCTGGCTCTTTGCACTATATATCCACATTTCAATTGAAATCCGTACAAACGCTTAATTTTCCGTAAATTTGTCCATTGCGAACACAGCACGAAAACAGCATTAGTTCAATCATTTTTTATTTATGAGTGAAGAAATCAAGGAAGTGGAAATCGATGATAGAAACACCTATGGTGCGGATAGTATTCAGGTATTAGAAGGTCTTGAGGCGGTACGGAAACGTCCTGCGATGTACATCGGGGATATCGGAGTAAAAGGATTGCACCACTTGGTATATGAAGTTGTAGACAACTCAATTGACGAAGCATTAGCGGGATATTGTAAAAATATCGATGTTGTCATTCATGAGGATAACTCCATATCAGTCAAGGATGACGGGCGGGGCATTCCCACTGGTATCAACAAAAAAGAAAATAAGTCGGCCCTTGAGCTGGTAATGACGGTGCTGCATGCGGGTGGTAAATTTGATAAAGGAAGTTATAAAGTATCCGGAGGGCTGCACGGTGTGGGCGTGAGTTGTGTGAATGCGCTTAGTGCCAAAATGATTACCACCGTATATCGGGAGGGGAAAATTTTTGAACAAGAGTATCGCATTGGTGTACCTCAATATGATGTTCGGGAAATAGGTGTCTCTGGTAAAACAGGTACGCATCAGCATTTCTGGCCCGATCCATCTATATTTACTACTACAGAATATAAGTACGATATTCTTGAAGGACGTTTACGCGAACTGGCTTATTTGAACAGAGGCGTGCGCATTACCCTCACCGACTTGCGTGAAAAAAATGAAAACGGAGAGCCGCTTTCTAAAACCTTCTACAGCGAGGGGGGCATCGTGGAATTTGTTGCCATGCTGGACGAAAACGCCGGCCGCAAGCCTTTAATCCCTAATGTAATCAGTGTAGAAGGGCATGACGAAAATACTAACGTAGCTGTAGAGGTGGCCCTAACATATAACGATTCATTCACCGAGCACATTTACTCTTACGTAAATAATATTAATACCATAGAAGGAGGAACGCATGTTACGGGATTCCGTCAAGCGTTGACTCGTGTGTTCAAAAACTATGGCGATCAGAACGGGTTATTTGAAAAAGCTAAAGTAACTATAGAAGGTGATGATTTTCGTGAAGGTCTTAGCGCTATCATTGCCGTAAAAGTACCCGAACCTCAATTTGAAGGACAAACCAAAACCAAGCTCGGCAACAGTGAGGTAAGCGGGGTGGTACAAACTACTGTAGCAAGAGTGCTTGAGGCTTATTTGGAAGAACATCCCAAAGAAGCCCGCAATATCATCAATAAAGTTATTCTGGCTGCTCAAGCAAGAGCTGCCGCCCGAAAGGCACGTGATCTGGTGCAAAGAAAGTCGGTTTTAAGTGGTGGAGGTTTACCGGGTAAGCTCGCGGACTGTTCTGATAGAGATCCTGCCCGTTGTGAGTTGTACCTGGTAGAGGGTGACTCTGCAGGGGGAACTGCTAAGCAAGGCCGCGATCGTTCTTTCCAGGCGATTCTTCCGCTGCGAGGTAAAATCCTCAATGTGGAGAAAGCCATGGAGCACAAGATTTACGAAAACGAAGAAATACGGAATATTTATACAGCATTGGGAGTTACGGTAGGTACACCCGAAGACCCCAAGTCCCTGAATCTTTCCAAGCTTCGTTACCATAAGCTGATTATTATGACGGATGCAGATGTGGATGGAAGCCACATCGCTACGCTGATTCTTACTTTTGTGTATCGATACATGAAAGAGTTGGTAGAGCAAGGGTATGTGTACATTGCACAACCTCCGCTATATCTCGTCAAAAAAGGTAAAGAATCGGCCTATGCATACAATGAAGAAGAACGTAAAGCTTTGGTTGAGAAATTAGGCGGAGGAAGAGAGGATGCGGTAACCATACAGCGTTATAAAGGGTTGGGTGAAATGAATGCAGAACAACTTTGGGAAACCACCATGGATCCTAAGCGTCGTACTTTAAAACAGGTGACTATTGAAAGTGCTGCCGAGGCGGATCGTGTGTTCAGTATGTTGATGGGTGATGAGGTTGGGCCGCGCCGTGATTTTATTGAGGCGAATGCCAAGTATGCAAAACTGGATGTGTAGTAACCAACCTATACTGAAGTTGATTCACTAGCAGTAGTGTATTATAATTTGTTAGAGGAATAAATACTTTAGGGGAAGCGATGACCAATAATAGTATTTATTCCTTTTTTCATATGGCTCTCTCTATGAGAAGTGAGTATGTAAACGATGTGTGCTATTGTTTTTTGTATTGACTGCGGTATTTTGCCGGTGATATGCCCATTAGTTTTTTAAACATTCTTGAAAAATAGTAAGGATCCTCAAACCCAATCATTAAGCATATTTCTTTTATGTTTAAGTCTGTAAAGCTTAAGTATTGACAGGCTTTTTGAATTTTAAGTTGATTGAAGTACTGTATAGGAGAGTAACCGACCTTCTTTTTAAAAAGGTCGGAGAAGTGAGAGACTGAATATCTGAATTGTGAAGCAAGTTCGCGTATGCTATAATCCTTATCCAGGTTAGCTTTCATGTATTCAATTGATTTAGAGATTTGATCTTCATGATAGTAATTAGGATATAATTCTTCATGATAAATAAAAGAAGACAGAAATTGAATCATTTGAATACTGCTGGCTTCGAGATTACGCATACTAAGACCCTGATCTAAAATGGAGTAGAGCAGGGAAAAGACATTAATACGTTGCTCATCATAAGGTATACTTTGTACTACAGGCATATCATCTTTTGCATATCTTTTATATAGAGCATCGGCTTGCGTTCCTGCAAAGTGCACCCAATAGATACTCCAAGGGTTCTCTTCACTACTACTGTAATGATGTGCTTTTTGACGAGGAATGATAATAAAAGTATTTGGCATTAGTGTAAAAGTTTTGCCAAGTACATATATCGTACCGGAGCCTTCAATACAATATAATAGTATGTATTGCGGGCTGCCGTGTTTGCGTTCTCTATCGTGCCTTGCAGCTCTGGGATAGTACCCAACTGCTGTAGGATGTAAGGCTGCAGTAATGGGATTTTGTGTCATGTTTTTGATAACACCTGGCGGAAGCACGATCATCTTCTGCCCTAAAAAGCCTTCTTTTACTTTTTTATTTTCCTGATCGGTTTTTTTCATATAGTTATTGTAGTATCTATTAAAGTTTGTTAGTAAAATATTGATTGTTTAATAAGGGTCTTTATTACGTTTGATGAGTGTGGATGTCAGCATGACTATATACAAAGTTAATAACTTGATAATAGGCAAGCAATATTGTGTTGATCATATCTCCAATTAGTGTATTTACTATCAGCATAAAAAAGTCCATCAAATTCCTGAAAATGTCTATTGATTCATGGACGAAATTGGGTCAACTTTACATTCACAAGAGTTGAAAAACTGGTTGTAGTAACGATTACTTGAAATAGGTCTTGCCATTCAAACTTAAATCATATACAGGTTGATAAACTAATTGCACGCGAACGATTATTAGCGAAATATCCATCTGGTGTATTTTCTATTGATGAATGAGCAGGATTAAAATATAACTACTTTTTGTGTGGAGTAGAAGAGTGCAACTCAATCAGACTAAGAATTATTAAAACAGGTATTTATGATGCCCCGATTGCTATTATTGATATCCCTATTCGGAATTTGTATTGGATCTTTACCGTTTATCGGAAACGCAACTACAAATAACCATTCAATTTATTTTCAAACCGACACATTAAGGAGTGTATCGGGAATTGTTACTGATATAAAGACGGGTCTACCATTAAAAGGGGTGAATGTGACTGTGAAAAATACTTCAATTGGTGTGTCAACCGATGATAATGGTGCTTATGTATTAAACTATACTCAGTCGGACGCTATATTGATTTTTTCTTTAGTAGGTTATAAAAGCATAGAAGAATCGATAAATCAACGCACTACTGTAAACGTTGCATTAGAATCGGATGATAAATTATTAGAAGAAATTGTAGTGGTGGGTTATGGAGAGCAGAAGAAAGTGACGGTTACTGGTGCTATAAGTACTGTTATCGGAGAAGATCTGGTGCGTGCTCCGGTGGCAGGCATTAGTAATGCTTTAATAGGTATGGCTCCTGGATTACAAGCGGTACAAAGTTCCGGTGAGTTTGGTAAGGATAAAGCCACTATTTACATTCGAGGGATGGCAACCTTAAACTCCAGTGGTAGAAATCCATTGATATTAGTCGACGGAGTGCCTAGAGATACTTATAATAATCTTGATCCAAACGAGATAGAGTCCATAAGTATTTTAAAGGATGCATCTTCTACTGCCGTATATGGTGTTCGGGGAGCGAATGGTGTAATATTGATTACCACAAAGCAAGGTAAGTCTGGCAAACCTAGAGTAAGTGTTACCGGCAATGTGGCTGCAATACAGCCTACAGTTTTACCTAAATATCTTAATTCGTACGATTATGCAGTATTGCGTAATGAAGCTGAAATGAATGGCGGAATTGCGCCTGACAGAGTTACTTTTTCGCCGGAAGATTTAGAGCTTTATAAATCCGGTGCTGATCCCATTTTTCACCCGAGTAAAGATTGGATTGCAGAGTTAATCAGACCTTTCTCGTTTCAACAATCTTATAATGCTAATATCTCTGGTGGCACGGAGAGAGTCAAGTATTATAGCTCTATAGGGTATTTCAATCAGAGTGGAGGATACAGAGAGCCTGAACAAAGCTTGGGATTTCCCTATAAACACAATTACGATAAGTATAATGTGCGGATGAACTTTGATTTTAAGCCTAATGATGACTTGTCTATTGCAATTAAATTGGGCAACCAGGTTACTGAAAATAGTATTCCTAATGGAGGCGCTTGGGCGGCTTTTGATAAAGCTGCTAATAGGCCACCTATGACTAGTCCGGTATTTGTAGAAGGGAAGTATATTGAACGAGTAATTGGACTTCCTGGCAATGTTCCCAATTTTAACCCTTGGGGAGACGCCGGGCCAACTAGTGCTTCTGGTGCTTTTCTTAATGAGGAGTATTCAAGTACTTTAAATACTAATTTATCTATTGTATATAAACTGGATAAAATTACCAAAGGCTTGTCAGTGAGAGCCATGGGAGCATATGATACTTACTATCAAAAAAATAAAGCAAGAAGTAAGGCATTTCCCAAATGGACAGTAATGAAAGACCCATCATCCCCTACCGGCTATAAACTATACCAAAGTTCAGATGAAGGACCTTTCGGCGGTCTATCAGAAAGTATAGGGGATGCTAATAAATGGCGTAGAATTTATACGGAAGCGGCTTTGGAATATAAGCGTTTATTCAATAATGTTCATAATGTAGGGGCATTGGTGTTAGGTAACTTTTCTCGGGATATCACTCCCAGCTTGCAATACAAGTTGCCTCATGTGTATTTAGGTGTTGTTTCGCGTATCACATACGATTATCGCAATCGCTATATGGCCGAAATAAACATGGGGTACAACGGCTCTGAAAACTTTCCAGAGGGAAATCGTTTTGGGTTCTTCCCCTCCGTTTCGGCAGGATGGGTAGTTTCTCAGGAATCTTTCTTTCCTGAAAATGCTTGGGTTTCCTTCATGAAATTAAGAGGGTCTTATGGTGTAGTTGGTAATGATGAAATAGGTGGACAACGTTATCTATATCTTAATCCTCCCTTTACCTTAGGGAATGGAGGAAATCAGGCTGTTGTATTTGGAAATCCGGGTGTAGACTTTGCACGTTATAATATGTATCGCGAAGGAAATATTGGTAATCCTAATGTGACATGGGAGCGATCTAAAAAAATGGATGTAGGTGTTGAATTAAGGTTCTTCAATGATAGACTTTCTCTTACTGCCGATTATTTTAAAGAGAAAAGAGATAATATCCTTTGGTATTTATCTACTGTACCTGAGCTAGTAGCAGCTACTTTGCCACCTGCCAATATTGGTAAAGTTAACAATCATGGATATGAAATAGAAATGGGATATAACGGCAGTACACGCATGGTACAGTACTGGCTGAAGGGGAGCTATGCATTTGCACGTAATAAAATTATATTTCAAGACGAGCCTGAAAGAAGGTATGAGTATTTAAGACAGACAGGACGCCCGTTAGGACAGTATTTTGGATTGATCTTCGAGGGATTCTATAACTCCTGGGATGAGATTAACGATCCTAATCGTCCTATTTCAAAATGGGAAGGTGCAGGAGGTTTACAACCCGGAGATATGAAATATAAAGATTTGAATGGAGATGGTATAATTGATGAGGACGATATGGGCGCAGTGAGGCATAGTCAGTGGCCTGAAATTACTTATACGTTGACTGGAGGTTTTTCGTGGAAAGGCTTTGATATGACAGTCCTATTTCAGGGTACAGAAAATGTTTCTGTGAGCTTTGCATCGGCGGCAGCCTATCCATTCGTTTCATCCTGGGGAGCTGCTCAAGAGTGGCATTTGGAGCGCTGGAATCCTGAGCGCTATGCTGCCGGTGAAAAAATTTCTTTCCCCCGTGTAGAGGTATCGCCAGATCGTGGGCATAATTATCAGCCATCCACTTTTTGGATACAAGATGCTTCTTATTTCCGTTTGAAAAACCTAGAGATGGGATATAGATTTTCTTCCGAATCGTTAAGGAAAAAAGGATTTAAGTCATTCCGTGTGTATCTCAGCGGTAATAATCTTATTACCTGGCATCATTTAAAATATGCGAAAGATCCTGATGCAAGAGAACTATGGGGTAGAGTCTATCCACCCATGCGTGTATTTAACGGAGGTGTACAATTGGAGTTTTAAAATAAAAATATTCTCATATGAAGTTCCCAATAAATAAAAGTATTCATCAGTTTTTCGGACGCTTATTGCTAGTGTGTATAATAGCTATTTCGTTTTTTTCTTGCAATAAGTATCTAGAGAAACCTCAGAGTAGTGATATCGACCTTGATGCAGTGTTTTCATCTAAAGAACGGGTCGAACAATTTTTGTGGACGGTTTATCAAACCTGTTCTATTTTCGAATTCCCCTATTATTGGGCATCGGGAGAAAATGGTTTCTACCATTACGGTGCTACTTATACTCTTGTAGCTGCAGCTTGTGATGAAGCCGATGCTTTTTCTAATATTACAGGTGCAGAAGCTTTTAATAAAGGAACCTGGAGCTCTACAGATATTTACTGGTATGAATTCAGAAGTGAATTCTGTTATAAAGGAATTCGAAATGCTAACATATTTATTGAGAATATCGACAAAGCACCTATTTCTGATGAAGAGAAAGCGGCGATGAAAGCCGAAGCAATTTTCTTCCGGGCTTTAATGCACTTCGATTTGATGCAACGATTAGGCGGAGTAGCTATTGTCGATAGAGTGCTTAAGGTTACTAGTTCTGCAGATATTCCAGAAGTTTTAATTCCTCGTAGCACTTTTGAAGAAACTGTAAACTTTATTGTAAGCAGTTGTGATGAAGCAGCAAAATTTCTACCTAATCAATATGAAAGTCGATTCCGTGGAAGGGTAACTAAAGGAGCGGCACTTGCTTTGAAGGCGCGTGTGTTGTTGTATGCTGCAAGTCCATTGTTTAATTCTGAAACACCCTACGTGCCCGTAAGTGACCCCCAGCTTCGTGCGATGGTAGGGTATACAAACTATGACCCCAATAGGTGGAAGTTGGCTGCAGATGCAAATAAAGCCGTATTGGATTGGGCTGCAAATGAGAGTGGTTGGTGCGAGTTATACAGAGGTAAGTCTAATGCTGTGGATAGATATGAAGAAATATTTATTAATCCTAGTGTGAACGAGATTATACTTGATGCAGGGTTTATGGGTACTAGCACTAATAACTATTTTGTGCGCTTCTTAACTCCAGGTACGGTGGTATACACCGGTTCTGATCCAGTGAATGTGGGCATTACATTAAACTTTACCAAGTTTTATCAAAAAGCCGATGGAACTGACCAGGTGTGGGATGAACAGCCTGGTGTAGATTATCCATACTCAGAGTACAGACGTAAGTTGCGTGAACTTGAGCCTCGATTTCAGGCTTCAGTATTTTATTCCGGTGAAGAATGGGACCGTGGCTCCGGCACTGTATATCATTTTTATGAGCAAAGAGGTAAGTTGCTTGACTCTTATAACGGTGTAGGCTTTTTGCGAAAATTTCTGAAGGGCGTAAGAAATGGTTCCAATCCTCCTCCCAAATGGATTACATTCCGTTTAGCAGAGTTTTATTTGAATTATGCAGAAGCTTTAAATGAAATAGGCGGAGACCCGGGTCAGATCATCTGGGCTTTGAATGAAATTCGGAATCGAGTAGATATGCCCGGCTATACTTATACTAATAAGGAAGATATGCGTGAAAAAATTCGAAGGGAAAGAGCAGTAGAACTGGCCTTTGAAGAGCATCGATATTTTGATGTGCGTCGTTGGAAAATTGCAGGAAATGAGGGCGTGATGCGAGGTGGTATGTACGGATTACGTTTAAAAGATGGTAACCCTGCAACCTATCATTTAGAAAGATTTGAAGACAGGGTTTGGGAAGATAAAATGTACTTGTATCCTTTCCGAATTAGTGAAATTAATCTCGGATATATTGTTCAAAATCCTCAATGGTAAATAAGCAGAGCAGTAGTTAAAGCATAATGATTATAACTGACCTCCTTAAAGGGGTAAAAAAGATACTGATGAAACAAAACGTAACATTAAGATTATTATCGCTATTGTTGTTTCAAAGTGTGTTTACAATGGAGATAAACGCACAGGCAGGGCAGTACGATACCCATCCCGATTCAACAGTAAGGGTTGCTTATGGAGCACAGCATAAAGATCAAGTAACTGCGGCAATATCCAGTATTAGCGGATCTGAGATAAGAAAAATACAAACGGCTACTTTAACTAACGCCCTTACTGGAAAACTACCGGGTGTAACGATAACAGATGTTCCAGGCGCCCCAGGGTTTGATGAACCTTCAATTATGATTAGAGGATACCATACTATGGTGAATAATGCTCCTTTGCTAATTGTGGATGGTATTCAAGTTAATAATATTAGTTTCCTGTCGCCTGATGAAATTGAAAGTGTTTCTGTACTGAAAGATGCGGCAGCTTTAGCTTTGTATGGCGTGAGAGGAGGTAATGGCGTTTTGCTAGTTACCACTCGTAGAGGGCAGATTAGTAAGAAGAACAACATTCAATTGAATCTAAGATATGGTAGGCAATCTCCTACTATCCTCCCTAAAATGGCTGGGTCTTATGATTTTGCGCGCTTATATAATGAAGCGCTAGCAAATGATGGTTTGCCGCCTTTATACACTAATGAACAACTTGAAGGATATAAGCAGAAAAAGGATCCTTATCTATATCCTGATGTGAACTGGATGGATGAAGTATTGCGGAATAACTCCCCAATACAAGATTATTCGGTAACATTTGATGGAGGGAACGAAACTGCCAAATATTTTGTGATGTTGGGCTTTGTAAATAACCAGGGATTATATGCGCATACGGATCAAGAAAGTAATTCTAATATTAATTACAATCAACTGAACTTTAGAGCTAATCTGGATATAAATCTTACTAAAAGCCTGTTGGTGCAGGCCGGGCTAGGTGGAAATATTCAAGACAGAAAGTTTCCTCCTGTGGCTACAGCCACTTATTGGCAAAACATGCTTACTTATGCTCCTAATTTGTACTCAGTAAGAACTCCTGATGGCGAAATAACAGGCACTGCAGCATATCCTGGAAATCCAATCGGTGATTTATTAGAAAAAGGATATCAGTCGCGTCATGATCGTAATGTACAAATGAATATTAGAGCTACACAGAAATTAGACTTTATTACAAAAGGACTAAAAATATACGGAGCACTTTTGTTTGACAATTTATTGCAGAATCGATATGATAAAACACGTAACTACGCTTACTTTGAGCCCATTGTTACCCGTGGCATAAATGGTCAAGACTCCCTTTATTATATACAAAGAGGCTTGAGTACAGATTTGACGGTAGTAACCGGTGGTGATTATGAAAATAATCGTCTTATTATGCAAGGAGGCTTTGAGTATGGCAAGAAGTCTGGAGATCATTCCTTTAATGCAATGATGTTTTTTCAACAGGATAGATATATCGTGTTAGGCAATCAGTCTCCTTTTGCGATGCAAAACTTAGCCACTCGTATTAACTATGGATTAAAGGACAAATATTTTGTAGAAGGTGTACTTTCTTACAGCGGTATTGAAAACTATGCTCCTGGCAAGCGCTTTGGGTTTTTCCCAGCTATCTCTGCAGGATGGCTTCTGCACAAAGAAAAATTCCTTCAGGATAATAAATGGGTGAATTACCTAAAATTAAGAGCTTCAGCAGGTATTGCCGGCAACGATAAAGGAGCCTCTCGGTTTAATTATAATCAGTATTGGGGTGTAGCGAGCAGTCAGGGGGCCTATTTTGGAACCGGTCAAACTTGGTATAATGGGTTGGTGCAGTTAGCTAGATCCAATCCGGATATCACCTGGGAGCGTGCCAAAATTTTCAATTTTGGAATTGATGCAAACTTCTTTGATAGATTATCATTCAATGCTGATGTATTTGCTGAAAATAGAACGCATATACTTGTAGATATGTCCAATGTAATTTCTGCAATAGCCGGATATACATCAGGACAGATGGTGAACAAAGGAAAGGTAGCTAATTATGGTACTGAGATAGTCGCAAACTATAATGGGGGTGGTGGAGATTTTAGGTACAACATAGGAGGACTATTTAGTTATACTTATAATAAAATTAAAGAAAGCTGGGAAGCTCCTAAGAAAGAAGCCTATAGTTATCGTCAAGGACATCCTGTAGGGCAGTATTTCGGTTTGGAAGCTATAGGGTTCTTTAGAGATGAAAGTGATATTATATCTAGTCCAGTACATACATTTTCTGTGGTACGTCCGGGCGATTTGAAGTATAAAGATCAGAATAACGATGGTATAATTGATATCAATGATCAGATTCCCATCGGAAAACAAAATTATCCCCGCATTAACTATGGTATCAATGCCGGTGTATTTTATAAAGGAGTAAATCTTGATGTGTTTTTTGAAGGTGTTGGACTTAAAAGTGTTTATTTAAATGGATATTTATTTAGACCCCTTCTTAATAATAACAATATTCTTGACTGGGCCATGGAAGGTAGGTGGACTCCGGAAACTCATGCTACTGCTACTTTCCCTCGTTTGACAACTCAGGCTAATGCGAACAATTATCAGCCATCAACTTTTTGGGTTCGTGATGCTAACTATCTAAGATTAAGAAATA
Organism: Niabella digestorum; assembly: GCF_036409055.1. Lineage (NCBI taxonomy): Bacteria > Pseudomonadati > Bacteroidota > Chitinophagia > Chitinophagales > Chitinophagaceae > Niabella > Niabella digestorum. The sequence goes on from NZ_JAZGLY010000002.1 coordinate 380,935, forward strand.
TTGAGCTTGGTTACACGTTCCCAACCAAGATGGTTAAAAAAGCAGGTATGGATAATCTGAAAATATACGTTAGTGGTTATAATCTAATTACCTGGGATGATCTTGCCATCAATGTAGATCCGATTACATTAAGCATGGGGTATCCAACGCTTAAGTCGTATGCTGTAGGCCTTAGCGTAAAATTTTAATTGCATAGACGTAAAAGTTTTGAATTAATTAATAAAAAGTAGACCGATGAAATATATAAAAATAATCTGCGGCCTTTTAATGATAGCAACGCTTGCAGGTTGTAGTAAATTTTTGGATCGGGAGATTGAATCGAATTACAAGGAAGAGGATGTCTTTGTGAATTATGACCGAATACAACAGGCTGGCTTCGGGGTATATGCTTTTTTGTATAACCGATTTGGTTTTAGTCGTATTCAAAATGCTATGTTAGCTTCAGCTTCTGATGAAGCAGATCATGCAGAACCTACTGCAGATATTCACAAATTTAATACAGGTACATGGAATGCTGTGTCTAATCCTGAGGATTGCTGGGCGCACTTTTATCAGGGGATTCGTAGGGCCAATTTATTTTTAGAGAAGTCAGTAGATTATAAACAAATTATTTATCGCGATACTACAGATCCTGCTAATAAAGCTACTTACGAAGCCAATGTACAGGATATCGCTTGGTTACGTGCTGAGGTGAGAGTGCTAAGAGCGCTATATTATTTTGAGTTAATAAAAAGATATGGTGGTGTACCTATTGTAGATCGTACCAGTTATACAGATGAAGAGTTGACGCAAAAGCCTAGAAGCACTTTTGATTCTTGCGTGAATTACATTGTTAGAGAATGCGATGAAGCTTTTCCTGAACTAAAAGACACTTGGGTAGGTTTTTCTTCAGAGAAGTGGCGTGGTAGAATTACAAAGGGCGTGGCGCTGGCACTTAAAGCACGAACATTACTATATGCAGCGAGTCCCTTGCACAATCCTAGTAATGATTTATCAAAGTGGGCTGCAGCTGCTGAAGCAGCACATAAAGTAATTGAACTGGGAAGATATGCGTTGCATAATAACTATCAGGGATTATTCCGTTTGGGTAATGGAGCTGATGGAAATCCAGAGGTGATTTTTGCAATACAGGCCGGAGCCTCTAACACGTTTGAGCGTTTAAACTACCCGGTTGGATATACGCAGGGGGGACAGGGAAGTACTTCTCCTTCACAAAACCTTGTAGATGCCTATGAAATGAAGACTACCGGGATGATGATTAACGAACCTGGATCAGGATATGATCCCGCCAATCCTTATGCTAATAGAGATCCCAGACTGGGATATTCGATCCTAACCAATAATGTTACGTTCAAAGGGAGACCTGTAGAGCCTTGGGTAGGGGGGCTTGATGGCTTAGGAAAGCTAAGAGCTACTACTACAGGTTATTATCTCAGAAAGTTTGTTGATGAAAGTTTGAACCTAGAGCAGAATACTAGCAGTGTTCATGTATGGATTTTATTTAGATACGCGGAAGTGTTACTGAATTATGCGGAAGCTATGAATGAGGCCTATGGACCTGAAGTGACACAAGGGTATTCTATGACAGCCAAGATGGCCGTGGATTTGGTGCGGCAGCGTCCGGGTGTGGCCATGCCTGTATTACCACCGGGGCTTTCACAAGAAGAGATGCGGGAGCGTATTCGTAACGAACGGAGAGTAGAGTTGGCATTCGAAGAGCATAGATTTTTTGATGTGCGTCGTTGGAAAATTGCTAGCATAACGGAAAATATGCCTATCATGGCCATGCGTATTGAAAAAAAATCCGACGGCACTTTCGATTATAAGGTAGTAAAAGCGGAGGATCGCATATTCTACAATAAGATGTATTTATATCCTATACCTGAAGTGGAAGTATTAAAAAGTAAAGGAGCCTTGCAACAAAATCCTGAATGGTAGTTGTGCTCTCATTACCGATCGACCACAATTAATGTGAGATAAGGTTAGTGGATAAATTATATAATTATTATAAGTAGTAAATAATTGAAATATGAAAATATTGCCTTGGCTTTTTGGCTGCATCCTGTTACTTTTTGGTGCTGTATCCTGCGATAAGGTAGTAACATTTGGCGATAGTGAACAACTACCTTTGCCACAATTGAGCAGTTCTGAAGCACAACTTCTATGGATCGGTCCAGATTATAAGCTTGCTGTGAATATGAGTGTTTCCGATAATGAAGGGATTCATTCTATTCGCATAAAGAATGGAGAGTGGAGACTAGATACAACAATTGAATTAAACGGCCCAGCTTTGTATACTATTAAAGATACTTTTAACGTGTCTAAGGATGTAAACCGAACAGAGCATGTGCTGGAGCTCATTATTACTAATGCTAAGGGAGGAGTAGTTAAGAAGAATATTGCCGTTGAAGACTTATCGTCAGAGAATTTAATTCCAGGTTACAATCCGGATATACTTCCTCCAGATATTGTGTTGCTTAAACCTACTACTACAAAATTTCTTGGATTTTCTCCCCAGCCTATATCTATAAATATTGAAGCAGATATTACAGATCAGGAATTAGAACGGATTGAAGTGAAGGTATGGGGAGAAGCAGTAGATGGAGAGGCCATAGAACATTCGGAAATTATTGAGTTTGCCGATATTGCTGATAAGAGTCAGTATCATTACTTAAAAGATTTTTCACTCCCTGGTGGTAAAGTAGGACAGTATCAGTATATTGTACGTTCCATAGACGCTAGCGGTAATAAGAAAACAGTGGGAGGCACTATTTCTGTAGGGTTAGTGGATCGACTCTATCTTTCTGATGCCAAGAGTCAAAATGAAGTGACAGCTCAAGGTTATGATCATTATGGTGGTTGTAGAGGCATCGGTACAATTTATTCAATGAAAAAACAAGGCGCTAATACTTTTTTGATCGACTACTATTATACAGGTGAGAAGAATATTCGATTCATTGCATTTATTGGGAATGATAAACCATTTAATAATACCGGAGGCAGTCAGGCTGGAATCAATTATTCTTTAACTGGAGAGAATGTCGCCGCATTGCATAAAAGTCAGCCAGGAACAATTACCACAAATCTTGATGATGCTAGTTTTGGCTTGCCTTCGGACGATCCGGGTTATTATCACATAACGGTGGATATGTCTCAGCGTACTATTACTGCTACTCGATATAACCCCACCTTGCCTGTAGATCCTATAAAATATCCTGGTTGGTCAGATAGCGCTCCGTGGGAATATATGTCTGTGACAGGTTCTACAGTCGATGGTGGCGCAGGTGGTTGGACAGAAGTAGCCACTTCTCCTAAATTGATGCGGGATAGTCAGAATAAATATTTATTTAAGGGCACTTTTAAAACAATAGGTAGTTCTTCCAATATGAGTTTAAATGCACCATTGGCTGTTACGGGTGATGATGTATGGAATAAAGGATGGTTTCGTTTAATTGCTGCCCGTGCTGCGATGGTCGACGATTATGGAGATCCTGTTACAATTATTGGTCCCGTAGGGGCAAGTTCAGGTGGAGCAAACTGGGGCTTTTCTACGTCTCCTGCTGGAACATATGAAGCTTCCTATGATTTAATTCTTAATCGGCTGAGATTGGTTCGAATTGGGCCCTAATGCCTTTGTTAATCATTAAACGAAAGTAGGTTGAAAAATAAGAAACTGGGGTTGCTGGCGATGATAATAACAGCTTCCTTTCATTTAGCATGCGATAAATTAAGTAAGGAAATAAATGATGATTCGCTTAATCATAAAATTATTGTGAATGTAGTTCCCTCCAGGGAAATGCAGACTATTCACAGTTTTGGAGCTTCTGATTGCTGGACTGCGAAGTTTGTTGGGGAGTGGAATGATCAGCAAAAGAAAGATTATATAGCTGATCTTCTCTTTAGCATGGATACTTTGGACGATGGTAGTCCTAAAGGTATTGGATTATCTTTATGGCGATTTAATATTGGTGGTGGAAGCTATGAACAAGGAGTTTCCAGTAATATTACTGATGAGTGGAGAAGAGAGGAGTGCTTTTTAGATGCAGATGGTAATTACGACTGGAATAAACAGAAAGGACAACAATGGTTTCTGCAAGCTGCAAAAAAGAGAGGTGTTTTATATACGTTAGGTTTTTCTCTTACGCCACCCGTCTTTATGACAAAGAATGGTAAGGCCTATAATGGAACTGATCAGCCTAATTTGAATATTCAGCCTGGTAAGATGGGCGCCTATGCTGATTTTTTGGCTTCCGTAGCGCGATATTTCCAATTTGATTATTTGAGCCCTGTAAACGAGCCTCAATGGCAATGGGGTAATGCGACAGGTGGCAGCCAGGAAGGAACTCAGGCTACTAATGCTGAGGTAGTGGCATTAGTGAGAGAGTTAGATAAGCGAATGCAACAAGAGCATACCAAGATTATTATTGCTGAGGCCGGGCAATGGAACTTTTTGTACGAAAGAAACGAGGGTAACAGAGGCAATCAAATCGAGGTGTTTTTTTCAAAAAAATCTCCATTATATATTGGAGACCTTTCACAAATAACTCCAACAATCACAGCTCACAGTTACTTTACTACTTGTCCAGATAATGAGCTAGTGAAGGTAAGAACTGCTGTACGGGAGAAGATTAATGAGGTAGCTCCTTCATTAGATGTATGGCAAACAGAATTTGGTATATTAGGTAATATTTGCAATCAGTTCAAAGGCGCTCCCCGAAATATCGGTATTGATTATGGATTATATGTGGCTAAGGTTATTCATCATGATCTAACTATAGCTAATGTCAACTCTTGGCAGTGGTGGTTGGCTATGAGCCCTTATGATTATAGTGATGCGTTGGTTTATATCAATGCACCTTCTGGTAATATCAATATCGCAGATTGTAAAAATGATGGTAAGGTGTCTACATCGAAACAGTTATGGGCGTTCGGGAATTTCTCCCGTTTTATTAGGCCGGGGATGAAAAGGATACATCTGGATGTGGCTGATAAGCCAAGTGCAGGTTTCTGGATTTCAGCATACAAAGAAGTAACATCTCGAAGAGTTGTTTTGGTTGCTGTGAATACGAGGAGTGAAGAACAGGTAATAAAAATTCAAGGTGTGGAACAAAATATTGATTTATATACTACGGATTATAATAAAGATCTCAAAAGATCAAATGGAGTTTCTGATGAAGTGGTTATCCCCTCTAAATCGGTAGTAACGATAGTTGGAACTTACTCTTAGTGTGTATGCTTATGTATTTAATAGCTCAAATAAGAATACTATTTGTTAGTCTGATATTCCTTATGGGCATTTCTTACTTTGTAAATGCTCAGCACACTACGACTGGTAAAGCATCTGTTTCACTGGCTGGGATCTGGAAGTTTAAAATGGATCCATTTGAAGCCGGAATCAGTGCCAATGGAGTACAACTATTACCTTCTCTTGCCGAAACTGTTATACTGCCAGGTTCAACAGACCAAAATCACAAAGGGTATAAAACGCAAACTATTACTTCTTTAAGACTTACACGACCTTATGAGTATAAAGGAGTTGCATGGTATGAAAAGGAAGTCTTTATTCCTGAAAACTGGAAAGATAAAGAGATTGAATTGTTTCTGGAACGGACTCATTGGTTAACCGAATTGTGGGTGAATGGCAAGCATGCAGGGAAGCGAGAAAGCTTATCTACACCACACCGATATCTTATTACTCCATTATTAAAAATAGGAACAAACAATAAGATACTATTGAAAGTAGATAATGATAGAATATATAATATTGAATATGCCCATGCCATCAGTGAAGAAACACAAACTAATTGGAATGGCATTATCGGACAAATAATGCTGAATGCTTTTGATAAGGTGAGTATAAGGGATGTGCAAGTGTATCCTGATCTAGCTAGAAAGGAAGCGAAGCTGCATATAAATATTCTAAATACAACTACACAAAATATACAAGGTGGTTTACAAATTAGTGGAGAAACTATTAATGTGGATTCGCCAATAAAGATTCCCATATCCCATATATCTTTTGGGGGTAAGGATTCCTTGATGATTCTGGATGTAACGGTTTCGTTAGGAGAGCGTGTTCAAACATGGGATGAGTTCTTACCAGCTCTTTATCGTTTACAGTTAAATCTGCATGCTGTTGCTGCGAATAGCAAGTTTAGTGATAATTATGAAGTGAAATTTGGAGTTCGTTCTATAAGAACTAGCGGGACAAGATTAGAATTAAATGGGAAGCCTCTTTTTATTAGAGGAACTGTTAATTGTGCAGAGTTCCCAATAACCGGTTATCCTCCCATGGATAAAGAGGCATGGATGCGTATTTTCAAAACCTGCAAAGACTACGGGTTGAATGCAATGCGCTTTCATACATGGTGTCCTCCTAATGCTGCTTTTGAGGCCGCTGATGAGTTAGGTGTTTATTTGCAAGTTGAAAATGCTGATTGGCGGTTTACTGTAGGAAAAGATAGCTTGGTAAATACCTTTTTGAGAAAAGAGTCTGAAGATATTTTAAGAACTTATGGTAATCACCCCTCGTTTATCATGTTTTGCGAGGGCAACGAGCTGGTAGGCCCTAAAGTAAAAGAGTTTTTGTCGGAGCAGGTTTCTCATTGGAAAGCCATTGATTCTCGCCGTCTTTATACCGGTAGTGCAGCATACCCTTTAGTGGATGAAAATGATTATCATGTTCTGTATGGACCTCGGCCACATCGTTGGAAAGAGGGACTAAATAGCAGGTTTAATAAGCAAGCATTAAATACGCTGTATGATTACTCAGACTATGTAGCCAAGCATCCTATACCTATTATTACACATGAAGTGGGACAATGGTGTTCTTATCCCAATTTTGAGGAAATAGAAAAATATACCGGAGTATTAAAACCGTATAATTATGAATTATTCAGAGAACTTCTGCGTGATAAGCATATGCTTGATCAGGCTCGAGACTTTATGATGGCTTCGGGGAAGTTTAAAGTAATTCAAAATAAGGAAGAAATTGAGTCTTATTTGCGTACTCCAGGTATGGCCGGTTATCATTTTTTACAATTGAATGATTTCCCCGGACAAGGAACCGCACCTGTAGGATTAGTAGATATTTTCTGGGATCCTAAACCATTTGCAAGCGCAAAAGAAATTAATCGATTTCAAAATAAGAGCGTTTTATTATTAAGAACGGAATCCTTTACTTGGACCTCTGATCAGGTATTCAAAGGTACTATTCAGATTGCTAACTATGATAGCGCTGTCATCCGCTCTGCACATATTCAATGGACATTTGAGCTGCCGGATGGTAAAATATATGCATCCGGTTCATTTGAGGGTATGGATATACCTATTGGTAGTCCTTTTACATTAGGAGAGATTAAAGTACCGCTCTCCGATATTGAGCAGGCTGTACAAATGAGATTCAATGTAAGTATTGCTAATACGGATTGCAGTAATCATTGGGATGTGTGGGTATACCCTGCGCGTTTACCTGATGTTGCTATGCAAAAGGTTATGATAGCTGACTGGTGGGGTGTTTCGGTGGAACGATTTTTAGAAAAAGGGGGTAGTGTATTATTACTTTCCGATTCTTCAAGAATAATTACGGATGTTGTTCCAGGCTTTTCGGGTATTTCCTGGAATACAGTTTGGTCGGGCATGCCCCCTAATTTGCTAGGAATTCTATGCGATCCCGGTCATCCTGCACTCAGATATTTCCCTACAGAGTATCACTCTAATTGGCAATGGTGGGATATAGTTTCTCATTCCAAGCCTATGGTTTTAGATCATTTCCCTTATGGATTTAAACCGCTTGTACAATTGATCCCCGATTGGAATAAACCACAAAAGATAGGAATTGTATTTGAAGTAAGGGTAGGGAAGGGGAAACTATTAATTGTAAATACTGATCTAAAGCATCATCTTTCTAAACGACCTGTAGCGAGGCAGTTACTATATAGTTTAAAAAAATATGTAGCAAGTGATGATTTTAATCCGGAGACATCGGTAGAACTAAAGGATCTACGTTTATTGTTTGAAAACAAAGCTGTCAAATAAAAAGTTGAGATGGTGAGTATCCAGATGAAAGCTATTATTGTATTATTAACTTTCCTGTGTTCTTCGAATGCTAAGGGACAATGGAATGCACCTCGTAAAGAAGTATTGAATATTGTACAAAACGCCTTAATGACGTCTGTTGAACAATACCATTATTTGATGCAACAATTACAGCCCGACCAGTGGCCCAGGACATATGAAAATGGTAAGGTGTATACTGTCAGTAATAAGGCGTGGATTTCTGGTTTTTATCCCGGTACATTATTGTATCTGTACGAATTTTCAAATGATATGGAGTTGTGGAAGGCGGCGCATCAGAAATTACAAAGAATGGAAGATTTGCAAAACATGACCGAACATCATGATCTCGGCTTTATGATGTATTGCAGTTATGGCAATGCCTTTCGTCTTTTCCCGGATAGTGCGAGATATAAGGAAGTTTTAATACAGTCGGCAAAGTCTTTAGCTACACGATTTAATCCTCGTGTAGGATGTATAAAATCTTGGGATAGTGTATTGTCGCTTGATAAGAAAAGAATGTTGAAGTTTCCTGTAATTATTGATAACATGATGAATTTGGAGCTTCTCTTTTTTGCCTCCAAAGCTACGGGAGATCCTTTTTTTAAAAAGATAGCTATTAAGCATGCTGAAACCACAATGAAAAATCATTTGCGTCCTGACTTTAGTAGTTACCACGTTGTGGATTATGATGAGCATACCGGTAAAGTAAAGAGCCGTGAAACGCAGCAGGGATTTGCTGATAATTCTACTTGGTCGCGTGGACAAGCTTGGGGAATTTACGGGTTTACCATGGTGTACAGAGAAACGAAGGATCGGAGGTTTCTCCATACTGCTTGTAAAATGGCGGATTTTTTCCTGAATCATAAAAATCTTCCATTGGATAAAATTCCCTATTGGGATTTCAATGTAGGCCAAGTAGGGTATAATCCTCAATGGAATTATAATCCTTCACTTTATAAGGAAATACCGAGAGATGCTTCTGCAGCAGCAATTACGGCTTCAGCCTTAATAGAGCTGTCAGGATATGTAGAGAAGCGCAAAAGTTTGATATATCAACAAGCTGCAGAATCGATACTTACCTCATTGTCTTCTCAAAATTATAGAGCCACAGTTGGTAGTAACGGAGGCTTTATTTTAAAACATGCATCAGGAGGAGTTCCGGGAAATGTCGAAGTTGATGTTCCGTTGAGTTATGCTGATTATTATTATATAGAAGCATTGATGCGTTATGCTCAATTAAAGATAAGATGATTATGAGACGGTGTTTTTTTTCAATATATGTCATTCTGATATTATTTAGCTTGCTTTTTGCCTTCTCTGGTTATGGGCAAAGCGATACTATTATCAATAGATATCGTAGTTATTTATTACAGATAGATACTACAGATATTGCATATGTACAAAAGTTGCATAACTCTATAAGACCGGATGGGACGTGGTCGGATATTAACTATCAGGATACAGAACCTGCGGCTTGGAATGTGTCTGAGCATTTGAAAAGACTGCAGGCGATGGCTACTTTATTTACTAAACCTAATAATGCACTTTATCAAGATATTTCTTTATTACGGTCTATCGAAAAGGCTATAGATCACTGGATTGAGAAACGCTATCAAAGCTCAAACTGGTGGCATAACCAAATTGGGGTGCCGCGTTATATGCGAGATATTATTATCCTGCTTCGCCATTATTTAGATGATAATAGATGGCAAAAAGCATTGTCGGTTATGGCACAGCTCCAAGTGAATGATCATTATCTAGCCGGTAACCTAATTTGGTGTGCTGATCTTGGCTTGCATTATGCAGCACTCACTGATGATTTACAGCTGATGCAGCGTTGTAGAGACCTCATAGTCAAAGAAGTCAAGATTGGAAGAGGAGAAGGAATACAACCCGATTACAGTTTTCAACAACATGGTGCGAGACTGCAGATGTACCAATATGGCAAGGCTTATATCTGGGAAAGTCTACGGATAGCCTGGCAGTTGCGAGGTACTAGTCTTGCTTTTCCTGATGAGAAAGTACAGATATTAACAGAGGTTGTGTTGAGTGGTTGGCAATGGATGGCCAGAGGAATATATACGGTTCCTGGCACAATGGATCGTTCTTCATCAAGAAAAGGAGAATTGAGAGCTGCTGATATCAGGCCTCTTATCCCTTTTATTGTAGCAGTGAGTCCAGAAAGAAAAAGGGAATTGATGGAAATGAATGCCGTGATGAACCAAAGTCGTTCGCTGAAAGGATTCCGTTATTACCCATTTTCCGATTTTGCAGCATATCATAGACCCGAATTTAGCTTTTTCCTGAAAACTATTTCAACACGTACATTACCTACAGAGTCTATTAATCGTGAGAACCTAAAAGGAAAACTCCTGAATAGCGGTGATGCTTACTTGATTAGAACAGGAGAAGAGTATACGGACTTAATGCCTGTATGGGATTGGAATAGGCTTCCTGGCATTACTGCGTTTCAAGGAGCTCATGCTATAGAGCGTAAAGAATTTGTAGGAAGCGTTAGCGATGGGGTGAGTGGGGTATCTGTAATGGATTATGTAATTAAAGACAGTATAGGGAGGCAAAAATTATCGGCGAAGAAGCTATGGGTGTGTTACGAGGATTTCATTATTTGTCTTATAGCTGGCATAAAAGATGAGCAAATTCCTGGGCGTATATATACAGCAATAGATCAGTGTAGATGGCATGGTAGTATTGCTACCGACCTCAACAGTATTGAATTGTCTGAGGGGACACATGTGCTTCATGGTGTATCGTGGGTTTATCATAACGGTTTTGCATATATCCTTCTTGAGTCTTCTGATATGGAAATTCAGTTAAAATCAGTTACAGGAAGCTGGCATGATATTAATAGAGCAGAATCTAAAACTGTCATTACAGAAAAAGTATTTACACCCGTTATATACCATAATTCTAAGGAGAATAATGCGACAGGATATGTTTTGACTAGAGCTAATTCAACGGCTGCAGTGAACAAATTAGTAAGACGACCTCATTGGAGTGTTATTGCAAATGATGAGAATGTCCAGGCCGTGCACTTAAAAAAGAATGTATTAATGGCAGCTTTTCATAATGCGGGAACAGTACCGTATAAGAAAGGAAAAATTAATGTTGATAAAGCTTGTCTAATGTTAGTCAAAGGTGGTAAAATTTATATAAGCGATCCTACGCATAAAGGTGCGACGGTGACGATTACAACACATAGGCACGCAAAAACGATAGCACTTCCTAAAGATGGAAAAACAATTATAATAGAAAACTTACTTTAATAATAAAAGCGATAAAATGATGCTAAGGCTGTGTGTTTCTATATTTTTGCTGGTATTAAGTAGTAGTTTCTCAGCTTTGTCTCAAGCTGACTCCAAGGTATATCTTAAGGATATTAAGGAAGAGTTTCAGAAGCAATGGCCCAAAAATCGAACTATTAATTTAGTATTTCATGGACATTCGGTTCCCACAGGTTATTTTAGAACACCCCATGTACATACGTTAAGTGCTTATCCCTTTTTGACCTTGCAAAAACTGAAAGAACGTTATCCCTATGCGGTAATTAACTGTATTACTACATCTATCGGTGGAGAAAATTCTGTACAAGGTGCCAAACGCTTTAAGAAAGAGGTGCTATCTCATCGTCCAGATGTTTTATTTATTGATTACGCATTAAATGATAGAGCCATTGGGTTAGCGGCCTCTCGTAAGGCAATGGAACAAATGATTGCTACTGCTTTAAAGCATAACATTAAAGTTATTCTTCTTACACCTTCTCCCGATTTAACGGAAGATATCAGAAGTCCCAATGCTGTATTGCAACAGTTTACAAAGCAGTTAATAGAATTGGCTGAAAAATACAAAATTGGTTTGGTAGACAGCTATGCTGCATTTCGTGAATTGGCACTGAGTGGTAAGAATATTAATGAGTATATGGCTCAAAGCAATCATCCTAATCAAAAGGGGCATGAAATAATTGCTGAACAAATTATTTCATTTTTTTAATCTGAACTTAAAGACTTTGCAATGAAAAAGATATCTGTTCTATTAGCTTATGTATTGTTAATAACTAGCAGCATTATAGCGCAGCGCCCCGCAGTAAGCAGGAAAGTATTTAAACTATTTGATAAAAGTTTAAAGGAGTCTGCGCAGCAATATAGGTTTATGATGCAACGACTAGAAGCCGATCGTTTTCCTGTTAGCTGGAAAGAAAAGGAAGATCGGTTGACTACAAGTGGTTCGGAGCCATGGGTGGGAGGCTTCTATCCCGGCGGATTATTGTATCTGTATGAGTATACCGGCGATAGCATTTTGTATCATGAAGCTTTGCGAAAGATGAAAATTCTTGAAAAGGAGCAATACAATAAGACTACGCATGACTTAGGCTTTATGATGTATTGCTCTTTTGGTAATGCAGATCGTTTATCGCCACAATCTTCTTATAAAGAAATAATTCTGAATAGTGCTGCATCACTAGCCAGCCGTTTTAATGAAAAGGTAGGTTGTATTCGTTCTTGGGATTCAGATCCTGGACGTTTTATGGTGATCATTGATAATATGGTTAATCTAGAATTATTATTGGCTGCTACTCAAATTTCAGGAGACTCTAGCTATTATAAGATAGCAGTAACCCATGCTAATACTACACTTCGGCATCACTTTCGACCTGATTTTAGTTCCTATCACTTAGTGATTTATGATCCTCATACCGGAAATGTGCAAAAGAAACAAACAGTGCAAGGCGCATTTGATGAATCTGCTTGGGCAAGAGGTCAAGCGTGGGGATTATATGGATATACTTTAATGTATCGAGGAACCAAAGATGTGCTTTATTTAAAACAAGCCAAGGGCATCGCAGATTTTCTATTGAATCACCCCAACTTGCCTAAAGATAAAGTTCCTTATTGGGATTTTAATGCTCCCAAAATTCCCTTAGAGCCGCGTGATGCATCCGCTGGTGCTATTATCGCCTCCGCATTAATTGAGCTTTCTGGCTATGTGGATAATAAGGATGGGAAGCGTTATCTTAAAGTAGCTTCAGAGATATTGAAGACACTGTCATCAGCCGAGTATAGGGCTTCTATTGGTACTAATGGAGGTTTTATCTTAAAGCATGGAGTAGGAAACTACCCTAGAAATGCAGATATAGATGTACCGTTAATTTATGCAGATTACTATTACATTGAGGCTTTGACCCGATTTATGAGATTGAAAAAGCAGTAACGTAATAAAATCTATCTTTTTCGAAAAATTAGCTATTCTCTTTTGTTGTTTTCCGAAGTAGGTTTGAAGAGTAAATGATGATAGGTAACTGCCGGGCGCTTTTGTGCAAAAGTTCCTCTAGCTACATACGAAATGCTGAATTTCTTTATCAGATATACATTATTGATTGGCTTGCAATACTTGTGTACTGTGAGCTCTTGGGCTGTGGAAGAAAATACTACCATACGGCAGCGCATTAGCTTGCATGGTGCATGGGGATTTAGAATAGATTCATCTGGTATAGGGGTGCAAAATTGTTGGATGGATAGTATATTTTCCGAAACGGTTTCCTTGCCTGGAACGATGGCGTTATGGGGAAAAGGTATACCATTCCAGCAAGCAACTACATCTCATTTAAATAGCTTATCGCAATACACGGGAGCTGCATGGTATCAACGTCGTATTCATATTCCGGAATCATGGAGAGGAAAAGACATTTATTTATATCTAGAGCGCACTAAGGTTACTTCCGTATGGATAGATGATGTACTTGTGGGCTCAAGCAGTATTTTATCGGCACCACAATCATTTAAATTTCCGGATTATCTGGCTCCGGGTTGGCATACAATAACAATCTGTGTAAATAATAACCCTAAGCTAGTGCATGTAGGGGGATCTCATGCTATAAGTGAGCATACGCAAACTAATTGGAATGGTATTATAGGTGCCATATACTTGGAAGCAGTCAACAAGGAGAGGATAGAGGGAGTAAAAGTCTATACAGATATAAATTCCCGAAAAGCATTTATCAAGGTTATTGGACCGCCCGCAGCTTTTTCAAAGGCAAACAAACTCCAAGTTTCATTATATCCGTTTAAAAATACAATTGGGAACTTTCAGACAGTATCGTACGATTTAGATAATGCTTCTACCGATTCGATTTGCGAAATCGTATATTCTTTAGATAATAATGTTCAGCTGTGGAGTGAATATAATCCGGCATTATATCGATTGTCAATATCATTATTAAAAGGTGGTGTGGTGCTGGATGAAGTATCTATTATCACAGGTTTCAGAAGTTTTAAAGCAAAAGGCACTCGATTCGCGATTAATGATATTGTAACTTTTTTGCGTGGTAAAAATGAAAGTTGTGTATTCCCTCTAACAGGCTTTCCTCCAACAACTGTTGAGGAATGGCAGCGTATTTATCGAATTGCAAAGTCTTATGGGATAAACCATTACAGATTTCACTCTTACACACCTCCAAAAGCGGCTTTTGAGGCTGCAGATATAGAGGGGATTTATATTCATGCCGAATTGCCGAATTGGTCCGATTTTAAAGAAGGAGATACACTGTTCGCAAAGTATCAATTAAATGAAGGTAAGGCTATAATTGATGCTTATGGAAATCATCCCTCTTTTGTAATGCTTAGTTTGGGTAATGAACTTGCAGGAGATGAAATTGTGCATAATCGATTGGTTTCGGCATTGAAGCATTATGATGGTGGGAGGAGGTTATACGCTTTTGGTACGAATGCTTTTTATAATAATCCTCATCCAGGACAATATGATGATTTTTGGACAACAATGCGAACTGGGAAGGAAACCGATAATGGTTTATTTGATGTTCGTGGCTCTTTTGCTACTACCGAGGATTTGAATAGTGGGATTTTGAATCATCAGTATCCGAATACTACCCGAAACTTTTCGGAGGCTATAAAAGGTTGGCATTTACCCATAATCTCCCACGAAATGGGGCAATATCAGGTGTATCCAAATTATGCAGAGATTCCAAAATATACGGGAGTGCTTAAGCCTTTAAATATGCAAATATTTAAAGAAAGACTACAAAAGGCCGGAATGCTTAATCAGGCTGACTCATTTTTCAAGGCCTCAGGAATGTTAACTGCACAGCTTTATCGCAGAGAAGTTGAAATGGCCTTGGCAACTCCGGGACTTGCAGGTTTTCAACTGCTAGATCTGCAGGATTTTCCCGGTCAGGGAACTGCTCTTGTAGGCCTGTTAGATGCTTTTATGGAGTCTAAAGGTCTTATTGAACCATCTGTTTTTAGGCAGTCTTGTAATGATATTACGCTGCAAGTTTGTATGGATCGCTTTGTATGGACGAATGATGAATTGTTTAGGGCGAGAATTCAAGTAATAAACTTTAGTCCTCAAAATGTAATCAATAAAAAGATTCAATGGCTGATCGTCGATGAAAAGAAAAGGGTACTGGCAACTGATACAACTCGTATCTTCTCCGGGAAGGATTCCAATATACACGTTGGTGGGGACATTACATTTGTGCTTAAAGGAATTAGGCAGCCCTCACAGCTGGAAGTTAGAGTAAAAATACTAGATACAGATCAGCAGAATGCTTATCCCTTGTGGGTATATCCATCATCCCAATCATTAGATATACCACCGTCAGTAATAATCGCAGAAAGTATTGATGAACAAATAAAGAAAAAATTACTAGCAGGTAGTAATGTATTACTATTCCCAAGACATGATATGATTGAAAGCAAAAGTGTTGGAGGACAGTACATATCAGAGTTTTGGAACTGGAAGGTCTTTAAGGAAGGAGCAGTACGTAATAAAAGGCCTGTGTCTGCAGGAACTTTAGGTATATTGACGAATCCACAACATCCCTTGTTTAAATATTTTCCAACTGATTTTTACACCAGCTGGCAATGGTGGTCTATAGTTAAGAATGCCAGACCTTTTATTTTGGATACCTTACCCAAGGCTTATCGGCCCCTCGTTCAAGTAATTGATAATATCGATAGGGATCATAAGTTGGGGCTTATTTGGGAAGTCAGGGTAGGAAAAGGGAGTCTTCTAGTATGTATGGCCCCCCTCAACGAGCTTCAAAATGATCCTGCAGCACGGCAGCTTTATTATAGCATATTGAAGTACATGGATAGTGCGGACTTTAATCCTACCTGGTCCATCGATATTAAACAACTGGAAACAATCTTATAACAAAAATAAAAACTATGATTGGTCAAAAGTTTAGGAGCTTCTTACTGATAATCGGTTGCTTGTTACTGACTTCTTTTATTTACGCCCAGCAAACTATTTCCTTGCAGGGGCAGTGGTATGTGAAGCTTGATAAAGAAGATGTTGGTATTAAGGAAGAATGGTATAAACTTGAGAAATTTGGTAATCCTATTCTACTACCCGGAACATTAGATGATGCAGGTATCGGCGAAAAAATACCTATGGATACTACACAGATGAATAAGGAGGTGTTAATTAAGCTTACTAGGAAGCATGCATATATTGGACCTGCTTGGTATACTAGAAAAATTACGATACCGGTTGGCTGGAAGCAAAAGAATATTCAATTGTATTTGGAAAGAGTTTTATGGAAAACCCAGGTATGGATCGATGGAAAAGAGATTGGATCTGAGGAGAGCTTAAGTGCACCCCATGTGTTTGATATATCAGATTATGCGAAACCTGGAACTCATATTCTTACAATTCGTATTGATAATCGTAAGCAGCATGAAATAACTTTTCAAAATATAGGGCATGCTTATACCGATGGTACACAGATCATCTGGAATGGAATAATAGGAGCATTGGAATTACAGGCTAGAGAGAAAGTGTATATTCATTCGTTGCAGGTCTTTTCGGATATCAAGAAAAAAACTATTGAAGTCAATACCTTGGTAAAAAATACGCTTCCTGTTGATCAAAGAGGCATACTTACAGTTCGTGTTTATCGGAAGGGCGGGGCATTAATTGCAACGAAACGTGAATCTGTGTTAATCAATAAGGCTTCTTCAGAGCATTTATTGAATGTATCGTTAGGAGATGGAGCTGCTTTGTGGGACGAATTTAATCCCCAACTTTATACTGTAGTGGCCCACTTGCAGCTGTCAGGAAGACAAACAGCTACTGAGTTTGCCACAGATTTTGGACTGAGAGCTATTAGTAAAGATGCTCAGCATATATATGTCAATGGAAGACCCACATTTCTTCGAGGAACACTAGAATGTAATATCTTCCCATTAACAGGTTATCCTCCTATGACTCAAGATGGATGGCTAAAAGTATTTCAAACTGCAAGAAATTATGGTTTGAATCATATACGCTTCCATTCATGGTGTCCTCCTAAGGCAGCATTTGAGGTTGCGGATTCTATGGGCTTTTATTTACAGATTGAATTGCCCTTCTGGAGTCTTGAGGTGGGCAAGTACCCCGAAACATTACGTTTTTTAGAGGAAGAAGCCCAACGTATTATTCAGCAATACGGAAACCACCCATCATTTTGTTTGTGGTCGATGGGGAATGAGTTGCAGGGGGATTTTGACTGGCTGACAGGGATGGTTACAAAGCTTAAAAAACAGGACCCTCGTCATTTATACACTTCTACTACATTTACATTTCAAAAAGATCACGGGAGGTGGCCTGAACCTGTAGATGATTACTTTATCACTCAGTATACCAAAAACGGTTGGGTGAGAGGTCAGGGGATATTTAATACACACTCTCCTGACTTTACAAAGGATTATATCGATGCGGTAAAAGGATTGCCGGTGCCTTTAATTACTCATGAAATTGGACAATATTCTGTGTATCCCCGCTTAGGTGAAATTGAGAAGTATACCGGAGTATTAGATCCATTGAATTTTAAAACCATCAGACATGATTTAAGAAAGAAGCAATTGCTACATCTTGCAGACTCTTTTACCCTGGCTAGTGGTATATTTTCTGCTAACCTTTATAAGGAAGAGATAGAACGCGCTTTGAAAACCAAAGGCATTAGTGGATTTCAATTGCTGGATTTGCATGATTTTCCTGGGCAGGGTACGGCACTGGTGGGTATTCTTGATGCTTTCTGGGATAGCAAGCAATTGATTACTCCCGAACGTCACAGAATGTACTGTTCTTCTGTAGTACCCTTGATTCGTTATCCCAAAGCAATTTATAGTAATAATGAAATTTTTGAAGCTCTTGCAGAGATCGCTAACTATAGTGCATCCTCATTAACGAATACTGTAGTGCAGTGCGTTATTAAAAATGCTGATGGTAAGGTGGTCTATCGTACTCAATGGCACGCCAGTAAAATTGATATAGGAAGCGGTAATGAGGTAGGGCGTATATCTTTCCCCTTAAACCAGCTTAGCGAAGCAACACAACTTTCTATAGAGCTTTCTATTGAAGGCACTGCATATAAAAATCAGTGGAATGTTTGGGTGTATCCCAATAGTGTAGCGTTGAATGATGCTGATGTATTTTTTACGCGTTCAGTAAGTGATGCCTTGAAAATGTTGGAAGAAGGGAAGAAAGTTTTATTAAATCCGGATACTTCTACATTGAAAGGAGTGCAAGGTCGTTTTGCTACCGTATTCTGGAGCCCGGTACATTTCCCCGACCAGCCAGGTACTATGGGAATCCTCTGTAATCCAAAGCATCCTGCACTTAAATACTTCCCCACTGATTTTTATTGTGATTGGCAATGGTGGGACCTGATTACATCATCTAAGACGATGATTATTGACAATTTGCCGGAGATAACTCCCGTAGTACGCGTAATTGATAATTTCTTTAAGAATAGAAAGATGGCCAATGTAATTGAGGCGAAGGTGGGAGAGGGTAGCCTATTATTGACTTCCTTAAATATTGCAGATAAATTGGAGGAGCGTCCTGCAGCAAGACAATTACGTTATAGCTTACAGAAGTATATGCAGAGTAAGGCCTTCAATCCCTCGGTTTCTATAACAGTGGATGATTTAAGGGTATTAGTAAAGTAATGTGGGAGTGGATGCTTGTTATGTAATAAAGTCCATTTTTTTCCTAAAACGCTCCATTTTTTTGACCTTTTATTCTTACCAAATTTGCATAAGAGGCTACACATAGAAAAGGAATAATTGATTATGAATATTGAGTTTTGCTTGCTATAAAATTGCCATCATGATGAAGAAAGTTCAATACAACACGGCATATATTGTCAGAATTGCTTTTATATCGGCACTGGGGGGATATCTGTTCGGTTTTGATTTTGCCGTAATTGCTGGCGCATTGCCGTTTCTGAAGATTCAGTTTGGATTTGATGAGGTACAAGAAGGATTTGCAACTGCATCTTTGGCTTTAGGGTGTATGCTAGGATGTATTATAGCCGGAAGTATATCGGATCGGTTTGGACGTAAAAAAGGACTTTTACTGGCTGCTAGTATATTTTTTATATCCTCATTATGTATGACCTTTTCTAATAGTAGTGCCCTGTTTGTTTTTTCTCGATTTGCAGCGGGGATTGGCGTAGGGATGGCTTCTGTTTTATCTCCTATGTATATAGCGGAAATTGCTCCGGCAACTATAAGAGGCAGAATGGTAGCTATAAATCAATTGACCATTGTTATAGGCATTTTTGTAACCAATTTGGTAAACTATTCTTTGCGAAATGTTGGGGAAGATGCTTGGCGGTGGATGGTGGGGTTAGGTGCAGTGCCTTCTGCATTATTCTTAATAGGTGTATTGTGGTTGCCTGAAAGCCCACGCTGGCTAGTGAAAGCCCAAATGTTTGATCGTGCAAAAGCTATCTTAAATAAAATCGGATATCCTGAAAATGAGATTTTGAGTACCGTAACGCAGATTAGGAATTCAGTTAATACAGACACCCGAATTGATTATGGCGCTATTTTCCGTAAAGCGGTATGGCCAGCCGTTATGGTAGGGATAGTTTTAGCTGTATTTCAGCAACTCTGTGGAATTAATGTAGTCTTTAATTACACCTCTAGCATTTTTGAGAGTGTGGGATTTACCCAAGATGACCAACTCAAGCAGACTGTATTTATCGGTTTGGTAAATATGATTTTTACCCTGATTGCAATGTGGCAGGTGGATAAACTGGGCCGTAAGCCTCTCATGTCATTTGGATCATTAGGACTTACGGTTTTATATGTAATCAGTGCATTATTGTTGCAAAGTAGATCAGCTACGGCATCATGGACATTACTGGCGGCCATAGGAGTATATGCAATGACATTGGCACCAGTAACTTGGGTATTGATAGCAGAAGTTTTTCCTAATAAAGTAAGGGCCGCTGCTACTTCGATTGCTGTATTAGCATTATGGCTCTCATATGCTGTGCTCACTTTTACATTTCCTATTCTTTCTAAGAATATGGGTACTTATACACCTTTTTATATCTATAGTGTTATTTGCCTTCTGGGAGCACTGTTTGTGTGGATTCGTGTCAAGGAAACTAAGGGTAAATCTCTGGAAGATATGGATGCCGTTTATGCCGGGCATTGATTTTTGATTGTTCATTTTAATAGTTCAAATAAGTTGTTATGGAAGTAAAAGCTTGGCAGGAGTTAGTGACTATTCCTACGTACAAGATTGGAGCTCCTGATAAGAATCCTATGTTTCTGGAGAAGCGCGTTTATCAGGGGAGTAGTGGAGTAGTGTATCCTTATCAGGTTATTGACAAAGTATATGATGAAAAAGAAGATAAACAATGGATTGGTTTGTTTATTGAAAATGAGTATTTGAAAGTAATGATATTGCCCGAATTAGGAGGACGTATCCAAATGGCTTATGATAAAACCAATGACTATCACTTCGTTTATCATAATCGCGTCATTAAGCCTGCATTGGTAGGCTTATTAGGCCCTTGGATTAGTGGGGGAATTGAGTTTAATTGGCCACAGCATCATAGGCCTACTACTTTTGATGCTACTGATTTTACGATTGTAGACAATAAAGATGGAAGTAAGACGATATGGGTGAATGAATACGAAAGGATGTTTGGAACTAAGTGTGCTTTGGGATTTACTTTATATCCGGATAAAGCTTACATAGAACTAGAAGCGAAAATTTATAATCGTACTCCTTTTCCTCAAACCTTTTTGTGGTGGGCAAATCCTGCTGTATCCGTTGATGAACACTATCAAAGTGTGTTTCCACCAGATGTAAATGCGGTGTATGATCATGGTAAACGCGATGTAAGTTCCTTTCCTATTGCTACGGGTACGTATTACAAGGTGGATTATTCTCCGGGAACCGATATCTCTATTTATACCAACATACCGGTTCCTACTTCATATATGGCAGTGAATAGTGCATTTGATTTTGTAGGGGGATATCATCATAAGAAGAAGGCTGGTATTATGCACGTAGCTAATCATTACATTAGCCCGGGTAAGAAGCAATGGACTTGGGGCTGCGGGGAGTTTGGTAAAGCCTGGGATCGTCAGCTTACTGACGAAGATGGTCCTTACTTTGAGTTGATGTGCGGTGTATATACCGACAATCAGCCTGATTTTAGCTGGATTATGCCTAATGAGGTGAGAGAGTTTAAGCAGTACTTCATGCCGTATAAAAATATTGGGTACGTAAAAAATGCATCGATCGATGCTATGGTGAATCTGGAATGTGATAAGGGTGCGGTTGATGTAAAAGTGTATGTAACTCAAGAAAGACCAATCACTGTTCGTTTACATCTGGATGATAAGATGTTGTTTGCAGAACATGTAATGCTGTCGCCTCATAGTAGTTTTGAGAAGCATCTTTCGCTTGACCCATCCATAGAGGAAACCCGACTTTTTGTAGAAGTATTGGATGATAAAGATAATGTGTTGATTTCTTATAAACCGGTTAAGCGAAATACCGAAGCAATACCTGATCCGGCAAAACCTATACCTGAACCCGAAGCTATTGATACATTAGAAGAGCTTTACCTGTCTGGCTTGCATCTGGAGCAGTATAGGCATGCTACTTATTCTCCTTTGGATTATTATCAGGAAGCTTTAAAGCGAGATGCTACAGATATTCGCTGTAATAATGCCTTAGGACTTTGGTACCTGCGTCGCGGAGCGTTTGATACAGCTTTGCCTTACTTGATCGCCGCTGTAGATAAACTGACAAGCAAAAATCCTAATCCGTACGATGGCGAGCCTTTATATAATTTAGGACTTTGTTATAAGTATTTGGGTAAGCTGAAGGAGGCAAAGGAATGGTTTTATAAAAGCACCTGGAATGCAGCCATGCAGGATAATGCATACCTTCAATTGGCGTACCTCAGTGCTAAAGAAAGATATTGGCAAACTTGTGTGGAGCATGCTGATAAATCTATTCTCAGAAATTATAAAAGCCATAAGGCGAGACATATCAAGGCAGTTGCTCTGCGAAATATGAACGAAATAGCAAAAGCTGAAGAGCTACTGAAGGAAAGTTTAGAATTGGATGTTTTTGATTTTGCTGCACGGTTTGAGCTCTGTTTGTTGCTACGTCAAAATGGTAAGGAATCTTCGGCAGTAAGCGAATTGCAGCAACTACGTACATTGATGCGTGATAGAAGCTATTCATATATTGAAATTGCTCTGCAATATGCTGATGCAGGTTTGTATGAAGATGCTATTGCGTTTCTCTCTTTAATGGCGGGTAATATTTCGGATCCTTTGATTTGTTATTATTTGTCTTACTTCTACTACCTTCTTTCCAATGAGCAAGAAGGTAGGCAGTGGTTGGGTAAAGCCTTCGAATTAAGCCCTGATGGAGTATTTCCTAATCGTATTGAAGATATTGCTGTTTTAAATAGTGCAGTGGAGAGAAATCCGGAAGATTATAAGGCTTTGTATTATTTAGGCAACTATTACTATGGGAAACGTCTGTATGATCTTGCGCGCGGTTGCTGGGAGCGTTCGTTGAGCATCAATCCTGATTTCCCAACAGCTAATCGCAACTTGGGGATTGCATATTATAATAAGTTCAACAAGAAAGAAGAGGCATTACATTTGTTTCAGAAGGCATTTGATGCCGATCCTAGCGATTCTCGCATATTGTTTGAACTGGATCAATTGAAAAAACGGTTGAATGTACATCCCAAAGAACGCCTTTCTTATCTTAATCAATATCCGGAACAAGTACGTGATCGCGATGATTTATTTATTGAGTATATAGGATTGCATACGCTATTAGGTCAATTTGAGGAGGCCGGTCGGCTCTTGAAATCCCGAAACTTTCACCCTTGGGAAGGAGGAGAAGGTAAAACGCCCCAACAGCATATTGTCATTCATGTGGAGTTGGCTAAACAGGCTTTAGACAATGAACAACTAGATTTGGCAAAGCAGCTATTGGAGCAGGCTACTATTTATCCTCCTAACCTGGGCGAAGGGAAATTGTATGGAGCCCAAGAGAATGATATTTATTATTGGTTGGGATGTGTGGAAGAGGCGAAGGGAAATACCGATGGCGCCCGCAAATATTGGCAAGAGGCATCTATTGGACTCTCTGAGCCAGCCCCCGCCATTTTTTATAATGATCAGCAACCTGATAAAATCTTTTATCAGGGCATGGCATTGCTAAAGCTGAAAAAATACAAAGAGGTTGAACAAAGGTTTAGACGATTGATTGAATATGGAGAACAACATATTAATGATGATGTAAAAATCGATTTCTTCGCAGTGTCATTACCAGATCTAATGATTTTTGATGATGATCTTAATATGAGAAACCGTATTCATTGTTATTATCTTATGGGGCTAGGTTATTTAGGTTTAAACGAGCTTAGTAAGGCTCACGAATATTTGGATAAGGTTTTATCGTTGGATGCGGCGCATATGGGAGCTACCATTCATAAGCAACTCGCATTAGCGGTACAAAAGGAGCTTAGATAAAGTTTAATATTGTAGAGATGATATTTAAGAAGGTGTATAATTAATGTTTGTTACTCCTTAGCTTCCTTTATGGTAATTGTAAAGGGATAAGCAAAGCAGCCCTCTGTTTCCAGTTGATAGCGAAGTTGCTTTTCTAAATAAGCGACTTCGTTATCACTAAAATTATGCTTTGATAGATATAATTGTATATCGATAAATCTAGAGAATCCTGAATTTTTACCGGGCAGTACATGCATGCTTTTCTGTACAGCTACTTTTTTCAATTGCGGGCCGAATAGCTCAAAACATAATAGTCGTATATCCTCCACACTAATGATTTTGCCTTTTGAGGTGAGTTGTCGTACAAGCATTTGCTTTTGTGCATAATCACTTAGTGTTTCTCTGCCGCCAATAGCAGTAGTTACTGAGTAGCAGGATGAAACCTCTGTGAGGCTGTGCTGAAAAGGCCTGAACTGTAAATGGGCTTTCACAAATCCGGCCTCCCGTGGTGATGTATTCCAGTAGGATACTTGAACGGTTTCGCCGGGGTTCTTGGATCGGAGCAAAACATACCTGAAGGAAGGTTTTTCATCTTTAGATAATTGAATTTGATCTTCTAATCGTCTAAGGATACGCGAAATCTCGTTTAAGCGGGAACTGATAAAATCATTACTGATTCGGCTGAAATAAGCACTTTCATCTCGTATGGCTTCTGTTAGGCTTTTGAGTGCATTGCGGATATCGGCGCTACTGCTTTTGCTGATACGAGCAGCACGTATAATTGCTTCGCCCTCTTCTACCTTATTATCATAATGGGCAGACTGTAAGCGATATTTCATTCCGTTGCTGCCTTCAATGCTGTGTATGTCTAGATAACTTCCATGGATAAGCAATGGAATAATATTGAGCCATTTTTCTGTTTTATGGTAAATTTTTTCCAGTTTACGATTGATTGCCGGAAATGCGTTTGCAACTATTTGTAAACGCTCTGTTACTTCTGGAGCAAAAGGTCGACCTAATTGAAAAGTGCCATATACGACATTAGGTGTGTGAATTTCTTGCTGCAGTTTTTCTGGAAGATTTTCTAGTAACGGATGTGGAGTTGTATTAGTACTTATAGGATCAGCCGATTCATCAATCGTGATAAACTGGTTGCGATAAATAGCTGCTGTTTCGCGCTGTAGTTTTAAAGAGTAATCGCTGTCTTTATTAAAAACATCTTTTAAAGTTGCTTCGTACTGAGTATTTTTATAATACCCCATATCAATGGGGGTAGGATTACCGTTAATCAGTAATTGTGTTTCACGTAAGGTGAAGTAAAAGTTGTGAGCTTCAGAATGACCTTTTAAATCAAAGAAAAACTGCAAGCCGGCAAGCGAGTTTACAGAGCCGTTAGTCTGCAATGCAAAATGAATTTCATGCGACATGAGATTATTCCCTTCATCGTGGATCAAGGTTTTCTTACCACTGTTGTCACATCTGTATAATTTCCCACCAATACGAATATGGCTCAGTTGTACATTGATTAATTTGGTCTCGCCTATAGGGGTAAAAGTAATATCGGCATCCTTTGCTACTTCATCAGCCCGACTTACTCTTACAGTTGTGCTAAAATTGGTTTCGCTTTTTAATATTGCTGTATCACCATTGGGGCGTGCAGTAAGAACACAGGAAGCAGGCTTCGCATTCAGTAGCGATTGCGGCAGCATTAAGGAAGAAAGCTCGTTAAGCAGATTATTCTGGATATCACGAATGCGATAGCCGATCTGTTCAATTTCTCCTGCTACCGCATCAAAAATTAGAATTAATAAGGGGTCAAAATTGGCTTCTATTTCATTTTCATCAAGATTCCATTGTTCAGCTGCTAGCCGAACTAATCTGTCTTTTATCTGCTCCCTGCTTTCTGTTTTCATGAATTGAATGATTTATATGCTGGTATAGTTTAATCTAGGTTATAGGGGCTGATAAAGAAACCTGTCATGAATGTAAAAGGCTCCATGCTTCTTTTTATTTTCCCTTTTATAACGATTTCAATTTTCTTTTTCTGTATTTCCATGCCATCCAAGAACGCATTTGATAATCGTACATTTACATCAACAGCAACCTCAGTAATTCTTTTTTCATATAAGCTTATTTGAGTCTTTAGACTGTTGATGATCATTTCCCTACGAACATCATTGGCAAGATGCGTATCATAGTCGCTTTCCCAGAAGTGCGATCCATACAAAGGGTCGTTTTTATGTTCGCCTTGCATGGTAGTGATAAGTAAATGAAGGTTTCTATATACTGAGTCCAATAAATTGCAAGATGGTAGTTTTTTATTTTCAAAAAACTGTTTAAAACGTATTGGCAATTTCAGATATGTAATATGGGCCATCTTACTTATAGTTTATATAGATGATCTTTACACAGTTACCGGAAGTTTCATCCCGAACAACTTTGAAAGATTCTATCTTTCTTTTCTTCTTGAGCATTAATACTCCTTTTTTCTCTTTAAGTTCGTTGCAAAGTGCTGCGAAAGTAGTGGCTTCATCATTCGCTACCACTTTGGTGCCTGCACCGTTACAAAGAATATTGTTGAAATCTTCGATGTCTTTCTTGCCGTCTATCACGCCTTGGATCATTGCTTTAATGGCTGGTTCAGGCAACTGGTCATACGTTTTTGCGGGCGGCTCAGGTTCTTGCTTGACTACTGGCATTTCTTTCGGTGTTTCTTTGGGAAGATCTTCAACTAACGGGGGCAATGGTTCTTGAGGTACTGGAGGAAGATCTGCTTTGGATACAGGCGGTAATGCAGCCCCTGTGCCGATGGTAGATAGTATATCATCTACCTGAATAATTTTTCTGTATACTTTGTCATCAATCTTTAATGCTACAGTATAATTTCCAGGCTTTGTAAAAATGAATTTTGCCTGACTGGTGATTTGCTTGGGTTCTGTAGGTAATTCTTCAATACTCCACTCGTAATTCGCTCCTGCTGCTGTGCTATTAAATACAACCTCATCACCTACGGTTACAATGTCTGCGGATATGATGGGGTTTACAGCAGGAATAGTATTGAGTGTAGATGTATTGCTTTGAATTATTCTGATGTTAAGGGACTGTATGCATTTGCCGTTGAGAATGGCTTTGATCAGATAATATCCTTCTTTTAGGTATGTGTGTGTAACTGTTGCACCCTTTTGAGAGGTTGACTGGTCGTCAAAATCCCAAGTTACTGATTGTTTTGTATCTCTTATGGATACTGTAAATGTGATTTGTTCGTTTACATAGAAAGTTTGGGTATTCTGAGCTTCAGGGTGTTTAATATTACTGGAGGTTATGATGCTGAAATCCTGACAGGGTACATAAGTGAATATTTTGTATGCAAGTAAACCTGCCGACAGCAATAGTGAGATGATAAAGCATATCCATACTTTATAGTCGAGTCCAGCCCATCTTTTAGAAATAGAACGGTGCATAACTTATGCTTTATTATGAATTATTGTCTTTGTCTTAATATCAGGTTTTGCATCTGTAACTGGTTATATGATTCTTGCCATTTTGCAAGAGAATTCTTCAATTCCTGTATTTGTAAATTATACATAGCTACTACCGAGTCTTTATTGCTAGCAGCACGCAAACCTCTTTTATCCGATTGTGCATCCGTTAATATTTTAATCACCTGCGTATATAAGCGCTTAGAAGTAATATCACTTTTGGAAACCATAGCATCCATTTCCTGAATCTTCTGTGTGATACGTCCGTCCAATAGTCCTGATTTTTGCGGATCCATATTCACCGATTCCAAAAGCTCCTGTGCTTCTGTCATGGCAGTAGTGAAATCGTCTCTAAAATGATTTTCTTTGCCTACAGCAGCCAATTGTTGTTGCAGTTTTTCATTTTCTGCATATGGGATTCTCATGCCAAAGAATACGGCAGTAACAATAACCAGTAAGGTTAAAATGAAAAACAATAAGAATCGAACAAAAGCTTTGGATCGTTCCTGAGCATTCAAGGGTTTCATGTTTAATTTTTTATAATCATTTCAATTAATTCAAATATTATGATTGGCAGTCAGGCTAATACTAGCCGAAGAATCTTCTTCTCGGTTTGGGAGCTGTATTGCTCTCTGGTTCGCTGATGTATCCTTCTTTCACAAAAATGCCGGCCTCTTTTTTCTTGCCGATGAATTCAAGATTACTGAGCGTTGTAAATAATCTGCCTATTACTTTTGCAAACTGAATGATATTGATGATATTTTGATTTATGTCATTATGGTTATATTTCATGCTGGCCATTTGAGTCAGTAGTGCTTCCAGTTCTCCTTGTTTGAGTTCGCTCCATTCACTCAGATAATTCATTAGCTCTTCTTTACCGGAGCCAATACGCAGGTCTATAGTATTTTTTAGTACTCTGGCGAGCCCTACAATGTCACTAATCATTTTAACTGGTGATTCATAGAGATAAAACCACCGAAAATCAGTTATCGCTTTGCCTAGATACAGAGATAGACGGTCGCAACAAAACTGAGCTAGCTCGGATAGTTCATTTTGCTGACTCTTGCGGTATATTTTCTGAACGATTTGTGAACAGGCTTGCTCTAGATTCGATAAAAACACATCCAACTCTGCATGTAGTTGTATTAGATCCTGTAAAGCATTTGTACTAATACAGGGAGGAATATATTCTTCATCATTTCTTAATCCGCTTCCCGTGGGTATGAGTTTTCCTATAATTAATGCATAAGGGTTATATGCATATTGATGGAACTCATGATCTGATACAAGCTGCACGTTATATACCGGCTTTACATAAGGATGCCTAGGTGGATTTTCTGTGGGGTCAATTGTGCCATATGGAATGCGTTCGTAGGGCTGAACCGTTAATGCAACCCACCAGGTGTCGCTTGTCGTAGAAGGCAGCGTTAACGAAAAAGATAGAACACTTTCTCCCTGTTCGCTAGAAGGGGAGGGAGCAATGCTGATATATACACCGCCTTTAGTGATTGCCTTGCAGGAAATGATACTTACTCTGGCGGTGTTCTGGTTGTCAACGGCTATTTCAACGTTAAAGTTGTCTTCATCGGGGAGTAAGCCATATCGTACGGGCGAGAGGGTCGATGATATCAGGTTGTGCATTGTAGCGGTATGAGCATTGTCCTGTGCAATGAACAGGTCCTTATTCAGCTTCATACCGTCGGTCCAGTTAATATGTGGATAATCTTTTCTCATTTCCATATTTGCTTAGTTATGTATTATGGCACTCTCTCGCAGATAATAACTGCGTTTTCTTTTATTTTATTATATTTTATGCTAAGCTCCGGATTCAGGATTCGGGAGCGGTTGTACCATTTGGGTTTAGTGCGAAAAGTCCACTCATGCGCCTCTCCCTCTGTTTCATATGATATAGGTTTTTCGCTCTGGATTTCGTTATAATCATTGATAAAGTGATAAAAAAGTTCCCCTAGTGGCATATTCTCTGGAGCTTTTACGGTAAAATAGGTCCGTTGTAGATCTGATACTTTCTTAGGTATCTCCAAGCCGATTACGTATAAACGTTCATTTTCATCCTCTTCGGGTAGTTCTATGGGTTGGTGTAATGGGTATCGCCAAAAATTATATACCGGTTGTGGGATAGCGAAGGCCGCATCAAAAGTGTGTAGTAATAAAAAGGGAACCAGTAAAAAAAGAAGACATAACAACATGGGAAAGTACATGAAGTTTTTGTCTTTTAGAAAATATTGCAATGAGGAGAAAATGGCTACCGTTAGTAGTATTATTGAGATATGAAACAATAGTTCCGCAAAAAACTGCTTGGTGCGATTATCGTGTCGTACTTTAAAATATTTTTTATGAACCATCAATACGATGACGATGCCAAAGAGTAAGAATGTTGTAGATAAAATCCAAAAGGAGATAAACTGATTTTGGGTAAGGTAGGTAGAGGCGAATGCTACTCCGGAAGCGATTGCTGATGATACAAAATTGAAAATCCACGGTTTTTTCCCGTAATTGCCAAAGCTGCTGCTCAGTGGTTTAATTAGTGTCATCACTACCACCGAGGAGGCTAAAAATGCTCCGGCAAAAATCAGAAAAAATTTCAAAGCCATATTATCCGTTTTTTTAGGGGATTATAGATAACAACCTACTCCCAATACATTACTATAAGTTTCTTCCAAGGATTGATTCGCTGGTAAAAAGTCGAATCTTAACTCTACATCCAGAGGAATAAAAATCTCGGTGAAGCGATTCAGGATATTATACATTGCCATGTCCGGTGCAAATGCTTCCAGTTCCGAATGAAGAATGTCGTTGATTGTGCAATTCCAGATCACCTGCACCTCTCTGCATGACGCACCAATTACTGTATCCACTCCCAACCGCATATCGATTAATCTGCGTGTATCGGTAAAAACTTCTGTTTGTATTTGCTCATTTACTGTTATACACACAGGTTTGCCTAGTAAATAACTAAGCGCAGCTTCAGTATTTTCTCTGTCTCCCTTAATTAAGGAGGCGTATGGCATTAAACGCAATAAGCGCGCAGCTGGCGCTGTGGGAAGGTTTTCGCTAATGTTCCAAAACTTATAAAAAGAACTATTGAGTTTTCCATTTTGCAAATCACGTAAAATATTGCGTTCGGCATTTTCTGCCATTGCCTTATACAAAAACAGCATTTGCTCTAAGGGTGCGAAAAATTTGCGCGCAAATTTTTCTTCTTCTTTATACTGTTTATGTTCCTCTACCGCTCCCTCTACGCTATTTACTCTACTAGAACCTTTTGTCTGATGAAATAATCCTTCGGGAAGTACATCATACAACCCATCTCTATTTAGGCTAATCAGCGCCTTTGATTTATTGTCACATTCGTCAATCTCTACCATTTCAACATCCTGGCTGTAACGTCTTTTGAAACTGCCATTATGCTGTACCTTAATTTGCTCTGTATCTAATCCGGCCTCAAGCAGGGAAACAAACAATGTTTCTGCAGTAAATGGAGGGTTGGTTATCAGATTATTTGAGCTATTTTTCATCGCTTTTTGAAAGAGATTTATTCAGTACTTCCTTCATGTTTTAGTTTGATTTCAAAATTATACTAAACTGTACAGCCCTTCCATCACTATTTTTAGTGATGGAGGAAAGGTTGCGGATGGTCTAAATTTACATCATCAATTAGGGTACTTCGAAAATGAAAGTTGTAGGCCCGTATTCACTTGAGAAAATGTTTACCGCTCCTACTTCCGCTGTATCCTTGGAAGTATATAAAAATAAAAGCATATGCCTGAAAGTACTTTATTTACCAATGTTGAAGTTGTTATTCAGGATTATAATGAGGATAGGCCAATTGTATTCTCTTCATTGCAGTTGCATGAAGAGTTGCTAAATGTAAATCATTTTAGTTTTTCATTGCAACCTGCAATTTCTGAAGATATTCTTAGTAGTGTTATTGATTTTAAGAGAAGGGTTCTTGGGAAGGATGTTGTCATTGCTTTTAAGGATGTAGATGGAAACAATAATCATACATTTAAAGGAATTGTGTGTGAGGTAAACTCTACCATGATTGATGAACAATATCACGAGTTTCAAATTTCGGGGAAAGGTATTTTTTGTAAGGTGGATGAGTTAAAAGTATGTAAGTCTTATTATAAGCAGACGCTTTCTGATATTATTGATAAGGCCTTCAAACATTCTGATCTTAAATATAGCATCGAAAAAGATCCCTCTACTACCAAAGAATTGCATTATATTGTTCAGTATCATCAAACCCTTTTTGAGTTTTTGTGTTATTTGGCCATTCGTTTCGGGGAATGGATGTACTATGATGGAGAGCATTTGAAATTTGGAAAACGTTCCGAAGATGAGATCGTGGAGCTAACATTGCCTGGCGATATTTCCAATCTGGATCTTCGCGCACAATTGGTGCGTAGTCCTAAGGGGATGGTTACTACTGATATATTCAGGAGCGAAGTAATAGAGGTAAATACAAGAGAAACCGCTCCTGATAATCCTATCTTCCAGGCTTCGGAGGAGGCAGGTTCTAGAGCTATCGAGGAAGAACCAGGTAGCCTGTATGTTCCATCAGGATTTAATCAGGATGTTGTTTCTGATAAATTAAGGCTGGAGCAGCAAGCTATCATTGCATCTGCAGTAGAAATTACGGGGCGCACCCGAAATAGTAAATTACGTGTCGGGGGAACTATTAAAATAAAGGAAAACTCATCTGCGGAAGGCAAAGATTATATTATTATTCGCATTACGCATTCCTCTGGTAATCCTGCTAATTATTCAAATTCATTTACGGCTGTTCCGGCCGAAGTTCCGGTACCGCCTTATACGAATCCCTTGATCATAACTAGGGCTACACCTCAACCTGCTATTGTTACCGATAACGAAGATGATGCTGGATTAGCGCGTGTCAAAGTTAGATTCCCGTGGATGGGATCGGAGGAAAAAAGTCCTTGGATAAGCATGTTGGTGCCTCATGCCGGCAGGGATAGAGGGTTCCGTTTTTTGCCTGAAGTAGATGATGAGGTAATGGTGTCTTTTTGGGATAATAATGTAGAGCTGCCTTTCGTGAGTGGTGCAGTTTACACGCAAAGAAATCTTCCGGGACTTGCAGAAGTAGGTAATCACGTTAAACGTATTGGTTCGCGCAGCGGAAGACGGCTAGATATAAATGATGATGAAGGTGTGCTTGTTATAGCTGACAGCTTCAATCAATCACCTAAAAACGTCGTCAGTCTAGTGCTGAATGATAACGAACAAAAGGCAGCAATACAATCAACGCAGGATTCAGATAATTACAGTGTTATTATTCTTCATAATGGAGAGGATTTGAGTTTAGGCCTTAGATCGGGAGGGCAGATGGTTGCAGAATTTCGCTTATTTAAAGATGGTCCCAAAATAGAAATGAAGTCAAAGGGTGATATTAATATTCAGGCAGATGGGGATGTAAACATAAGGGCCGGAGGTAAGGTCGATGTTAAGGCTAGTGGCGAGATGAATCTTGAAGCACAGCAGGAACTACAAGTGTCTTCTACTCTTGGAGATTGTAAAGTGCAAGCAATGAACGTTGAGCTTAAAGGTGATATTTCTTTTAAAGCAGAAGGCCAGATTACTGAAGTAAAAGGAGTGCAGACTTCTATTCAGGGGAATGCGACAACAGCTGTAAAAGGAGCATTAGTTCTGATTAATTAATGAAGGATGAAGGATGAAGTATTTATGTTACGATACAGCGTTAAACGGTACCTACACATTGGTGCAACTGCTAAGAAATTATACACAATATATTTCACTATTTGCAGAAACTGAGGATGAAACTATCTGGGATGCGGCTCCTTATCTTTTTGTAATGGAAGATAACTGTTTCGAATTAAAGCAGGATCCTTTCGTAAAGCTTGATCATTCGATATTATTGGAAACTCAAGAACCTTTGATAGAGGTATGTCGATTTCTTCAATACTATATTTATCAGTGGCCCGGGTCGGATAGATCCTTTTTCAGAGTATGGGATGCGCGAGTGTTATTACGCAATCTGCCGCAGTGGGAAGAAAAGAAAAGACAGCAGTTTTTTGAGTTTTTTTCTTGCTTTTATACCGAAAGTGAGCAACCTGAATATTTTCTTAAATGGCAAGCTGGAAAATTTTATGTGCCCACCGCTATGCAAGTTTTGCAATCGGAGGTATTGCCGCCGATAGTATTGTCGCAACAGAATGCTAATAATGTCGTAACAATAAATACGCCGGCATCCGCTTCTTCATTAGCGCAAAAACCGGAGGAATCGGAACAATCAGAGCAATCAGAGCAAAAGGAATCGGAAAAGCCGCCTGTAAGAAAAAGAAGATTTTTTATAGAATAAAAATATTATGGGACAACCAGCAGCAAGAGTAGGAGATATGCATGTATGCCCTGTGGTAAACGGGGTAGTACCACATGTGGGCGGACCCGTACTGCCTGCCGGTGTGCCCACTGTACTGATTCAGGGTTTGCCCGCCGCAACGATGGGAACTATGTGTGCCTGTACAGGGCCTCCCGATGTAATTATACGCGGTAGTGGCACCGTGCTCATTGGAGGTATGCCTGCTGCCAGAATGGGGGATACTACAGCTCATGGGGGTACCATTGTACAAGGGTGTTTTACGGTATTGATAGGTGATACCGGTTCCGGAGGAGGAGGCGGTGGTGGAGCTGCTGCTCCCGGAGCTTTCGATCCTTCCACTGTGGGTAAAATGGGAGCACAGCAGGCACAGAAGGTAGCTAACTCTCAATCGCTGCAGAAAGCAGCAGAAGACGGTAGCGACAATGCGGCTAGGACAAAGAGAGAAGATTTCTCAGCGAAATTTTCCCTTGTCGACGAAGCAAATAGACCTATGGAGGGGGTGCGATATGAAATTGAAACTCCCGATGGGCAGATACATGAAGGCAAGACAAATAGCAATGGAGAAACGGAAACGATATCGGGATATACAAAGGCCGATTGTAGAGTGCGTTTTAAACGATAGGAAGGCTGTTTGTAACACAATGTCATGCTATTTAAGCTTTGTTAAAATACAAATATTCGAATGAGCGGCACACAAACAGAACAGACATATCAGATTAATGAAAAAAAGCAGATGCTGGTATTTGTCCGCTATATGCCGGCCGGTATAGTGGGGGCTGATACTATGCTTGGAGGTGTGACCTCAAAGGTGGACAGTGTCGCTTCTGCAGTGGAAAATGCCGCATCTTCCATCCCAGGTGTTAATTTGTTTTTTAAAGAAGAAGAGGAGCCGGGAAAAAAGGTGGATAAGGAGTATAATTATTTTCAGGATTACAGCGAGTGGGATAAGTATATTAAAAAGATGAAAGAGGAGCTGGCCAATAAATTGAATACGGATAACGAGGTGGTGCTCTTTGAGTTTGATGCCGATGATGCCGAAGGTCGGAAGAAGGAAGGAAAGAAATTGTGCAATGAAATAAAGAGCAAGATAAGCGCTTGGAAGGATTATACCGCCTGTTTTCATTTCGTAGGACTAGGACAAGGCGGCAATGTAGCCAATGAGTGTATTAAGGAGTTGTGTAAGGAGGCCGATTTCAAGAAAAAATGGTGGGTGCAATCTGTGATTTATATCGCTACACCATTGTATAAGCAGTCCCATGTATTTGATAGGGAGGCAGCTTTAAGGGGTAAAGGGAAAATTTATTCATTCGGAAATGCTTACGATCTTACTCATTACGCTATCTCATATTTTGAACCTAACGATAAACTATTAAAGGTCATTGCCGAATGCAACAGTAATCTTCTTTCAGTGTTTACAGGAAAAATAAAAACACAGCTGGTTGCAACCTTGGGCAGACTGTTGAGTATTGATGGGTTTGGTACTGGACATGATAATAAGGGAAATATTGATAAACTTAAGCAATGTAAAGATGATATTAAATCTCTGATTAGTGAATGTATAGAGGCCGTTAAGACAGTAGTGAATGCATTTCCCGGTTTAGTGAAACCTCCGGATTTACCTAAGTTTGGAGAGATGCTCAATGGAATGGATCAGATTCCTTCCAAAAGTGTGCAACGCTTAGAAGCCTTTATTGATGAATTGAAAAATGTTCGGGAAGGGACTTCGTTAGATACATCGAGGATTAATATTGCTAAACTGTTCAACTTCCTTTGTCCACTGGTAGATCATTTAACCTCGATGTTAAGCCTGTTTAGATTCGATAGCGAAACCACAGCTCAGTTGTTTGATAAAATTGTAGAAAGAACAGGAGTAAAGAAAATTTTGCAACCTGCAGATGTGCAAATTAAAACCTTGCCTGTAGATTCTTATATAGAAAAAGTAATTGAAAGAGCAAAAGAAATTGAACGCAAGCAGAAAGAATCCCAACAATCACAATCCCCGGATGCTATAGCTTCATCCGCAGAAAAAATATTTTATGATCAAGCCAGTGTGATGATTAGCACTTGTAAGGATAATATAGCAGCTGCTACGAAGGAGGGGGATCTCGATTTGAATAATAAGAATGTAACTCCTGAAATTCGACAAAAAGTGGCTGATGTTATTACTGCCATGCTGCTTCCTATGATGCCCTCGAAGAAAAAATTTTATGCAACATTGCTACAGTACATTCCTTTGGGAGGGGCACAGAGTTTTTTGGATAAAATCAGTGCCGACGCGGCTTTTAATCCATTAAAGAGTTTGATGGGACGTATCAAAGGGAATTTTGATTTTGATGAGGGTACCGAAGAAGAGCCTGGTCTAAAGAAGTCTTTAAGCAGATTTAATGAAGAACTAAATCGTGTGAAAGGGTATCTGAATAAAAATAATTATCCCATTCACAAGGATGCCAATAGTCTTTATTTTATTTATAACGGGCATAACATTATGCTAAAAAAGCCTTATGGAGAGATACTATATACGATTGATAAGGAGACCGGTTATTTGGACTATATGGAAAGCATCGGCTATACGAATTTTTATAATCTAGAAAAAAACGAATATCAGGGCAGCGCAACCCAAAAGGATGATGTGCAGCCGGTACAACAACTAGAAGAAAAAGAAACAGCAGCATAAGAGTATAGAAACGTTAAGTTATGGAAGACATTAGCATAGCTAGGGGGCTATCAGAAATTATATGTTTTGCAAGAAATGATGAAGTGGTATTCGGTCACATTGTATTCTGCTGGACGGTAGTAGATCCCCAGCCCAATGCGTTGCGGCATATAATGCACTATCGCTATGGTAATGGGGCAGTCTATGAAGAAGATGTGAGAGCTCTGTTTTTAGCCAATCCTCGTATACAGGAGCGTATTTTTTCGATGATTAACGCACAGTTAAGAGCAAATCCACGCTGGGACGCAGGAAGCATTATCGGTCGTGGAGTAGATGATGGGGTGGAACCACCTATCCGTCAAAGGGATTATGACTCTACAGACTGGTTGAATTCTAACGGCAATATTGATGAGGTGCATTGGCGTTTAATTGATGATTATAATCCTTTCGACAATCGTGAAACCGATGAGAGGGATTACTATCTGCGCGCAGTACGCCGTCCACGTACAGTAAGGGTGCAAATAACAATTCGGGATCCTTATACCTGGCATCCTCATGAGCAAAGGCCCACACAGTGTATTCATCAGGCTATGGAGCGATTGAAGGCTTATGGCGCCGCAGATTACCTGACAGAAGGGTCAGCTATATTAACTATGCCTGTAAATTATGACTAAATGAATATCCATGGAACCAGAAATACATAGAAATAAAACCGCAGCGGAGACTATTAATGAAATGCCTGCAAACAGAACACTTTTTGTAGGAAAGTTTACTCATGAGTCTCCAGTAAGACCTGAAATCGTCCATGGGTTGAGAACGATTCAGGAGGTTTTCGCTCATTACCGCCCGAAAGTTGAGGTAAGACTGCAAACACATTCGGGTATGGGCAAGTCTGAGGTTTTAAAATTTAATGCCATAGAGGACTTTGATATTGAGGGTGTCATCAGGCAAAGTAAAACATTGAGACAATTAAAGATAAGGAGGGGGGAGTATATGAAACTGGCTCATTTAATTGGAGCTAATGAGAAATTGAGGGGTGTATTGAAAAACTCTGAAGCAAAGCAGGGATTACTGCAATGCATAAAAACAGCTATTAAAGAACTTCAAAATAATCAATAACTATGGCTATAACTGGTAAATTGCTTTTAGGCTCAACTGATAGTGGCGAGAAGTGGCGCGTCGTACACATGGATTATAGTTTTTTTCAGCCGGTAGATGCTTACGGATATCCTAGTGGATCCCCAGATGGCGGCATCATCAACTTTGTTGTGGAGTCTTCTTCTAACGACATTCAGCTTATACATTGGATGCTATCGAGAAAAAATATATCTGATGGTGTGGCTATGTTTTATGATCGCAACGGGCGTGTAATACGAAAAGTAGCTTTTAATGGTGCGTTTTGTGTGTATTATAAAGAGATTTTTGATGCTTTTGACGATAATTTTATGAGAATAGAGTTCAGAGTATCCTGCAGAGAAATAATGATTGACGACGGTGGATTTGAAACATCGTTAGTAAAGTCTTGGCCCGGTTCGGAATCATCTTCGTCATCATCCGCTTCAACTTCATCTTCCTCGCTGCAAAGCAGTCATATACCATCCAGCCCATCAGAAGGTATCGGATCTTTTAACCCGAATGATTAGTAAAGAATAAGGAAATGAGTGAATCATTACAAACATATTCTGAAAATGCAGTTCCTCCGAATTTGGTGAATCAAGACCCGACCACCGTGTTCTTTCATGAACTTCTGAAGTCTATAGGAGGGATCCATTATCTCGAGCAACTGATACCCGGAATAGCTAATCTAGATCCCAGCCGACCGGCACGTAAGGATATTTTTCTGAATGATGATTCCTTGAAAGAATCCCGAGCTGATTTGTTAGCTCAACTCGAAGTATGGGAAGAAGTACTGTCTTCCGAAAACTATCAACAAGCATATTGTATTGAAAAAGCAGCTGAGCAGGAAATATTATTGTATCAAAATCTTTATAAGGTCTTCGATGAACTTCGACCGCTTGAGAGGTCCTATCGTAATCTGTCCTTATTCTTTAAAAATGCCGGTAAGGAACAAATAGCTAATATTTCCTTCATTAATTGCGAACCACAACACATTAGGGAACCCGATTTTACACATTTCGCAGATAGTATAGCAGAGGAGTTAAAGATGCATTACGACAGGGTTGACTTAAGTAATAACTATAGTCTATTGGTGTTGCCCGGTTACCTAGGGCCTGATTCGGTTGTGGAAAAATGGGCTAAAGTGGCTTATGAGAATAAAGTACTAATCATTACTGATTTTGAAAATTTGGAAGATGCAGATGATGTGATGGAGGTATTCAATATGTCGGGGCATGCCAGTGGCGATGTGCATAAATCAGCTGTAATGATGTGTTGTAACTGGCTGGTAGCTCGAAGAATATATCATGAAATAGGCGAGAAAGATCCACTATATGTTCCTCCGTCAGGAGCTATTGCCGGTAAAATGTATGATTTGTTAATGAGCCAGCCTGCTGCGGGTCCTAAGTTTGGAGTTGTAGAAGGAGTAGAAGGAGTAAAGTTTCCGCTTAAAAAAAGTGAGGCGGCTGTATTGGAGCGTATGCATCTTGTACCCATGATGCAACAATTTGGAAAAGTAATAGCTTGTTCTTCCAAAACATTGTTTAATGGAAATAATTTGGGTTTGCAGGTATATTCTGTAGTACGGGTGTTTGATTATGTAACAAAAGTTCTGATGGATTTTTTGAATCGGAGAGCTTTTGAGAATTTCAATGCTAATATTCGTAAAGAATTAATGGGGCAGATTGTGAAATTTTTGGATAGTATATCAGGAAATGGAAAGTTGGTTGAAAATTTTAGTATTAATAGGTTTGAACAAGATACCATGCAGCGCGATAAAATTCATCTTGACATTCATATCAAACCCTATTTCCCGGCTAAAAATTTTGTTATTAAGA
This sequence comes from Niabella digestorum, assembly GCF_036409055.1. Lineage (NCBI taxonomy): Bacteria > Pseudomonadati > Bacteroidota > Chitinophagia > Chitinophagales > Chitinophagaceae > Niabella > Niabella digestorum. The sequence continues at coordinate 420,276 of NZ_JAZGLY010000002.1, forward strand.
TGGAAGGACAGCAGGAGACTGATGGTACCAATTGGAGTACCGTTTATGACAGCTGAATGATTCAAAAACTAAATATGAGACAATGAAGCATTATCTTTTAATACTGTTTATATCTATATCTATTGCAGGATATGCGCAGAACATAAACGGTGAGAAAATCATTGTAGGAAAGGAGAGCATTACTATTATCAACTTTCCCGACAAGGTGTTGAATATAAGTTTTGCCGATGATAAGGCCTACGAATATTATATACCGAAGCGTCGCGAAGAAAAATCGATTTCTATTCAGTTTAATAAAGAACATGAAACTGCGCCTAATACTTCGATGATTGTAAACGAAGGGGGCCGTAGTCATATGTTTCGTATTGTATTTGATCCTACTTATAATATTAATGATGATAGTAGACCCCCTTTATGGTATGATCATTCCAATCTGAAAGAGTTGCGCGCTTTTGTACAAAAGCAAAAGCAGATGATGGCCAAAGGCAGTGATGAAACTGAGATGGATAAGGAGCAAGAATCGGATCGTAAAAAAGAAATTGAAGCCAAGAAAGCGGAAATGGTGCGTGCTCAACAGGAAAAGGAAAAAGAGGCCGAAGAACGCAAGAGGAAAGTGGAAGAAGAACGAAGAAAGGAAGAGGAGCGTCAAAAACAAGAGGCAGAAGCTTTAGCCAAGGCTAAAAGGGAGGCCGAGGAAAAAGAAAAACAGTTTTTATTAGCTAAACAAAAAGAAGAAGAAAGTAGAAAGGCTGCAGAGGAAGAAAAGCAGCGTAAGGCGGCAGAAGAACTTGCCAAAAAAGAAGCAGAAAGAAAAGCAGCTCAGGAACGTCTTACGCAGCTTGAAGAGGAGCGTAAGCGTAAGGAAGCCGAAAAAGCTTACTCAGAAGTGGGGCTGTGGCAGCGCTACGGTAAATTTGGAATTGATGTATACAATTATCCGCCGGGGCAGATGGCTATGGTAAATACGGATTTCTTTATTGCTGCTGATACGCTGTACCACTTTAGAAATGCTGATTCCTTAATTAATACTGATATTCCCGATAAATTGGATATAGCCGCCGATAATCTAATCAATAAGGGTGTGAGCATTACGTTAGAGAATATTGTATTCAAAGAAATTTATACCTACTATAAATTAAAGGTCGTAAATAATACAGATGAGGATTTTCTGTTGGGAAAGACATATATGTACTGGTACGATGCAAACAATCAGGCCAAGATGCTCATTAAATGTAGCTATCTCACCTATATTAATTTCTTTCCTATTATACGTCCTGGTAACACACAGTATCTTGTTTTTGCTACCCGGTCGCCCAATGTGGTTCCTGATGAGAGTCTGGTATTATTTATTGAAGACCGACGTAAGGAAAAAGGAAGTGCCACTATAGTTATTTCAGGCAATGTTTATACAACAGAGCAGGCAAAAGTAGAAAGCAAAGCAAGCGGTAAGGATACCGATGCGTCGTTAGATGTTAAAGAGGATGTTGATAAAAGTCCATCATCAGGAACTAAAAAGAAAAAAGGGCGTAAGCATAAATAGACTACGCAGGCAATGAAACGGTTGTTCTACATATGTGTTATTGGAATTGCATTAATAGGAGGAGCAGCACAAGGTCAGCATATTATTACTTTCTGTGGAGAGCCAGTTCCTATTGATCAGGATTTTGTAAGGGATAAGCTCATCAATGTTATCAAAAAACAGGTACGGGTGGTAAATATGCCCTCCTTGAGGCAGCGGGCTAATATTTACTTACCGCTGGTGGAGCGGTATTTAATAGCTTATGGGCTTCCAACTGATTTAAAATATCTGCCCATCGTGGAGAGTGGTTTTTTGACCAAGGCAGAATCGGGAGTAGGGGCAAAAGGTATTTGGCAGATTATGCCGGCAACAGCCCGGGGATATGGTATGCAGGTGAGTGCAGCAGTGGATGAGCGGGAAAATTTTGATAAAGCTACACGGGTAGCTTGTCAATTAATACGTGATAATTATCTGAATTTAAGAAAACTTGCCGGAACGGTAAATTGGCCCCTGGCAATTGCCGCTTATAATTTTGGTATTGGGAATATTCTGGATGCAGTAAGAAAGCAAGGCAGTAATTATTTCACTATGAAGCTAAATCCCGAGACTGCTTTATATGTGTATAAGATTATTGCCGTAAAGGAATTGTTTGAGTATCCGGAGTTGTACAATTCAAAGTTTGGATACAATATATTCAGCAGTGCCGAGGTTGCTGGAAAGGCGCCGCAAGAGGAAGCGGATGATAGTGTAGATCCAGATATGATTAACGCTATCGAGAAGCAGATTGCAAAAAATAAGGATAAAAAAGCACCCGTCGTTAAGGAAGAGCAGTATGTGTTAGCGCATATTGAGGGGAAAATGAAAAACTTCAGAGACGGGGATATGGTTACCATTGTACTGGATGAAGATCTCGAGACTACAAATTATGGCTTGTCTTTTAAAGGATATTCGTTCGGTGTGCAAGGATGGATTATTGATGATAGAGTATATTTTAAGTTAGGCTACGGACATGACGTTACGCTGCTTGATTTGGATAAACAAAAAGGTGTATTACTGACAGACCTGCTCTCTAAGAAACGTATTAATGTACTGCTTAAGAATATTGTTTATGAAAAGTAATTACTGAATAGGAATGATGTTTTTTTTCTCATTCTTCTTTAGTTTATCCGGAAGTGAGGCTAGTATTTCTTTTTTCAGTACTTCAATAAGTTTTTTCTTTACAAAATTGCCGTAAACAATCAGGCTTACCTCTCGTACTGGTGCAGGTTTTTTAAAATAACGCACAGCCTTCAGTTCGTTTTTAGGCATATGCAATGTTACCAGCTCAGGAATGATAGTAACACCGTCATTCACCTCCACCATTCGCTTCAGTGTTTCTATGCTACCCGCTTCATACTCGAAATTGTTAAACTCGCTATTCTGTTTTTGCAGCTCGCATAGGGAAATGATTTGCGAGCGAAAACAATGACTCTCTTCCAGTAACCATAATTTACTGGGGTCGATGTCTTTGGGCAGTAGATATTGTTTATGATATAGATGATTCTTTTTGGACGTATATACCATCAGTTCTTCATAGAAAAGAATATGTTCGGTAATGCCCGCTTCGTTCACAGGAGTGACCAATAGTCCGGCATCTATTTTACCTTCTTTAAGCATGTTGATGATGACTTCCGTAGTCTGTTCTTGTACTATCAGCTTTACGTCCGGATATTTTTTTGTAAAGGAGGGAATAAAAAGCGGTAGCAGGTAAGGCGCTAGTGTAGGAATCACCCCTACACGTAATTGCCCGCGCATCTTGCCTTTCAGTGACTGTACATAAAAGGATAGTTCATTTGCCGCAACGATAATGTTGCGTGCATGCTCTATAATTTCTTTTCCCGCTGTAGTGGGTACAATGGGTTGTTTTCGGCGATCGAATATTTTGGTTTCAAATTCTTCTTCTAGCTTCTGTATCTGCATGCTCAGGGTGGGTTGTGTCACAAAACAAGCTTCAGCAGCCTTCATAAAATTCCGATGCTGATCTACAGCTAACAGATATTCTAGTTGTTGTAAGGTCATATATTATAAATATTATCTATTTTTTTGTAAAACTTATAGAGCAAATTTATGTTTAATTATTGTATCCTATATGATGAAGACAGGAGTCGGGAATTAAAGCACTTGTAGTTTTAAAAACCGGAATTGTAATTCATGATTTTTGTGTATTTTAAGTATTAGAAATTTCTGTACGTTTGACCTATGGTAAGAGAAATACTCGAAACAAAACGAAAAGCACTTAAAATCAATCTGGACCCTTTGATTTACGGAACCTTTGCTGAGATCGGTGCCGGGCAGGAAGTGGCTCGTAATTTCTTTACAGCCGGTGCGGCATCCGGTACGGTGGCTAAAACAATGTCGGCTTATGATATGGCTTTCAGCAATGCGATTTATGGTGCAGAAGAGAATGGGCGTTACGTAAGTCGTTCTCGCCTGAAAAAAATGTTGGAACATGAATATGATTTGCTCACTGAGCGACTGCGTGGTGAAAAATACGAGGGTAAAACATTCTTTGCCTTTGCCGATACTGTGGCCACGCTAAACTATAGTAAGACCAATGAAGCCCATGGATGGATCGGCTTGCGTTTTCAACTGACTCCAGGTGGGGAGTACAATGATATTATTTTTCACGTGAGACTGTTGGATAGCGACTCCAGTATTCAGCAAAATGTACTAGGCATTTTAGGTGTAAATCTGGTGTACGCGGCGTATTATTACAATCATGATGTGCAATTATTGGTAGAATCGCTGGCAGACAATCTATCCTTTGGCTCGGTTGAGATAGATATGATTAGTTTGAGAGGTCCGGCTTTCAAACATACTAATGATAGACTCGTAAATCTTTATCTTATCGAAAAGGGATTTTCCAGTGCCGCCATTTTTGATCCTAACGGAAATGTAACGCAGGCAAAAGATCTGCTTTACAAAAAGGATATAATGATTTTACGTACCAAGTATTTGCAGAAATCTATTCCTAACTTCGATTTGTTTAATAGGGCGGTGGAGCAGTTTAAGGCCTCGGAAAATGTGGATGACCGCAATTTGGTAGTATTGATCGAGGTATTGATGAGCAATCCACTACAAGATGATAATGCCGAGCGGCAGGAAGGGTTGGAGGTGTTCGCACGCAGGGCGGAGGAGTTGTGCGCTACCGGTAATAATGTAATCGTTACCAACTTTAAGCGCAATAATAAACTGGCACAATATCTTGCCCGGTGCAAACCTCGTAGTGTTGGTATTTCTACAAATATTTCTAATCTCTGTACCATCTTTAATTCGGAAAAATACGGTCCCAATTATGCTCACGAGTTGCTGGCATATATCAGCGATCTCTTTAGCAGAAATGTAAAACTATATGCGTATCCCTATCTAAGAAAGAAAACCAATGAGGTGGTGACTTTAAAGAATATGCCTGTATCACCAGACGTAAGGCCGCTATTTGATTTTTTAGTACTCAATAAGTACATACAGGATATCGTAAATTACGATGTAAAGGATGTGAAAGCGGTGTAGATGCTAGAAAGCTACCGACATGAAAAATTGCTATATTGATAAAAAAATTAGTAAATTGCACTAAAAATATTAGCCATGTCGGTAGCTAACAAGAATCTTAAGTATTTAAGAAAGCTTCGCGGTTGGACTCAGGACGAGTTCGCAAAAAAGCTTAACATCAAGCGTTCTCTTCTTGGAGCTTATGAAGAGGAACGCGCTGAGCCTAGGATTGAAGTATTGGAGACAGTGTGCGATATGTTCAGGCTCACCCTAGACGATATGCTCAGAAAAGATTTAAGTGCGGAGTCTAGTAGCAATAACTATCTGGCCAAACGTCGTGCGTTGAAGTTAGCACCGGTGGTAACCCAGATCCCCTTTGTGCCCGTTAAGGCTGCAGCCGGATATCTGGCAGGTTATGCCGATCATGAATTTATTGATGAATTGAATACGTTCACCCTACCTATGGTTACCGGAGGTAACTATCGTGCATTCGAAATATCCGGCGATTCTATGCTGCCTACTCCAAGCGGATCCGTTATTGTGGGAGAAAAGGTTGAATCCCTCGACATGATCAAAAATAATACGGCTTGTATTATTGTGTCGCGAAATGAAGGTATTGTGTACAAACGTATTCAGAAGAATTCCAAGACAAAAAATAAACTCACGCTGATTAGCGACAATCCCGCCTATAAACCATACACAGTTAATGTGGAAGAGATTCTTGAGATATGGGAAGCCCAATATATTATAACCAAAACCAACGCCGCCCATCATTGGGATGTTGGCCAGCTAGTTAATATGGTGGCTAATTTGCAACAGCAGGTAGAGGGGATGCGTAAGCGTTTAAGCTGATTTTCAAATAAATAAGTAAATAGTGGGTTTAAATAAAATATTGTATATTTATTTTTTGCTATTATTATGAAACACCTAAGAAGCTAAAGCTACTTGCTTATTATATATGAGAGCCGCCACCATGCGGCTTTCATTTTTTAAAAAGTTTGCCATTTATCAAGTTTATTGCTTGTTCATTGGGAAATACTTAGAAAGCGGATAATTTTATCCAAAAGAAATCACCTATGACAAGAATCGGCATGTTATTATCCATGCTGTTGATATGGCAACTTGCAAGTGCTCAACAGCGCCTTACAGAAGCAGATTATCGAAGAGCGGAGCAATTCCTAAGTTCTAAAACAGCTGCATATGTAGATTGGTATCATCCGTATCCTTCCTGGTTAGAGGATGATAAATTTAGATATCGTGCAGGAAATAAAACTTATCTGGTAGATCCGCAAAAGAAAACCAAAATTGAAATTACAGAGGCACGTTCCGAAACACAAGCGCCTTTTGCGCGTAGAAGAAATAGCAATACCGTAGTGTCTCCTGATGGCAAAAAGGAAGTATTTATTAGAGACTGGAATTTGTGGCTGCGTGATATAGCTACAAAGCAGGAAAAACAACTCACTTTTGATGGTGAAGAAAACTATGGTTATGCTACTGACAATGCCGGTTGGCGACATAGTGATGCGCCTATAGTAAGCTGGTCGCCCGATTCGAAAAAAATTATTACCTACCAGCAGGATCAGCGCAATGTAAATGATATGTATTTAGTAACTACCAATGTGGGGGCTCCCAAGTTGCAGAAGTGGAAATATCCCTTACCAGGAGATAAGCATATCATCATGATGAGAAGAGTAATCATTGATGTGGATGCTGCCAAAGTAATCCCTCTTAGCATTCCCCCTGATCCGCATCGTGCCACTTTAGGCGATGATATATCCAGTAATGGCTCTTTAGCTGATATAGACTGGGCTCCGGATGCCTCCGAAGTAGCATTTGTATCTACATCGAGGGATCATAAGAGTGCCAAACTGCGTATTGCTAACGCAACAACCGGTGAGGTGCGCGAAGTTTTTGAAGAAGTGGTGGAGACGCAGTTCGAGTCAGGGCGTGGTGCCATCAACTGGAGGTATCTTCCCAAAACCAGTGAAATTATTTGGTATTCCCAAAGAGACAACTGGGGCCATTTGTATTTGTACGATAGTAAAACCGGTAAGTTGAAACATCAGATCACAAAAGGAGAATGGGTAGTGGGAAAACTGCTTCGTGTGGATGAGAAAAATAGAGTGCTTTATTTTACCGGACATGGCCGTGAAAAGGGTAATCCTTATTTTGCTTATCTGTATAAAATCGGATTTGATGGGAAGGGACTTACTTTATTAACTCCTGAAGAGGGTAATCATACCATTACTTTTTCTCCATCGGGAAAATATTTTATAGATGTATACTCTCAACCCGATGTGCCACCGGTAGCTAATTATAGAAGTATAAAAGGCGAATTGGTAGTAGCATTAGAAAAAGCTGATGTGTCGCGTCTCAAAGCTCATGGATGGAAACCTCCCATTCCTGTGAAGGTAAAGGCTGCAGATGGGGTCACCGATATTTATGGCCTAGTATTTACCCCTACCAATATGCAGCAAGGTGTAAAGTATCCAGTGGTGGATTATATTTATCCCGGACCGCAGGGTGGTAGTGTAGGGAACTGGAGTTTCTCTGCATCCAGAGGCGATAATCAGGCGCTGGCAGAACTAGGATTTATCGTTGTGGTGATAGAAGGTACCGGGAATCCGTATCGTTCTAAGAGTTTCCATGATGCGAGTTACGGCAATATGGCTATAAATACTTTGCCTGATCAAATAGCAGCTATTCGTCAGCTATCGGCTATTTATCCTATGGATACAACACGTGTGGGCATCTGGGGACATAGTGGCGGCGGATTCGCTACTGCCGCAGCCATGTTCAAATACCCTGATTTCTTTAAGGTGGGTGTGGCTCAGTCGGGTAATCATGATAACCGTAACTATGAAGATGATTGGGGTGAGCGTTACAACGGATTAGTTGAAAATAGCGATTATGAGGCTCAGGCTAATCAGAATTATGCAAAAAACCTTAAAGGCAAATTGATGCTGGCACATGGTATGATGGACGATAATGTACCCCCTTACAATACTTTGCTTGTGGTGGAAGCTTTACAGAAAGCAAATAAAGATTTTGATCTCATTATTTTCCCTAGTGCTAGACATGGTTACGGAGAGTACAACAATTATATGATGCGCAGACGTTGGGACTATTTTGTAAAACACTTGCTAGGTGCAGAACCACCCAAGGAGTATTGGATAGGGAAAGATTGATAGCCGCTAATATTATCAAAAAGACAATAAGCCATTCCATTGCGGATGGCTTTTATTATATTCGTAGCCTTAATAGCTTAGAATATGAAGAAAATATTAATCGCGATTGCAAGTTTGTTAGTATTGGGTGCGAGTGCTCAAAAATCGGAAAGACCTGCCCCTCAACCTCCGATAGATACTTACGAGAAGTTTAAGATTGGTATGGCAGGATACACTTTTGTAAAATTCGATTTGGATAAAACACTAGAGACGATGGAGCGTGCCGATGTTCATTATCTCTGTATTAAGGATTTTCATCTGCCCTTAAATAGTACTGATGAGCAGATTGCCGCATTTCATGAAAAATTAAAATCGAAGGGGGTTACCGGTTATGCGGTGGGGCCTATTTATATGAAAACCAAAGGTGCTGTTGATACCGCTTTTGAGTATGCAAAAAGGGTTGGTGTAAAGCTGATAGTGGGAGTGCCTAATCACGAATTGTTGCCTTATGTAAATCAAAAGGTGAAGGAGTATGATATGAAATACGCCATTCATATGCACGGCCCCGATATTGCATTATATCCCGATGCAGATGATGTATGGCAGCATATAAAAAATCTGGATTCCCGTATCGGTATGTGTTTGGATATAGGGCACGATACGCGCAATGGTAAGGATCCGGTTAAAGATCTTGAAAAATATCATAAACGTATTTATGATATGCATTTAAAAGATGTTACCGGGAATACTAAACTCGGTTATTCAGTAGAGGTGGGGCGCGGTATTATTGACTTTCCAGCCTTTGTAAAAATGTTGCGTAAAACCGGATACTCAGGTATGGTAAGCTTGGAACACGAACGTAATATGGATAATCCTTTTATGGGTATTGCAGAGTCTATTGGATACATTCGAGGTGTAATCCGCGCTACTAAATAATATTTTTGAGTTCAAAAAGTAATTTTATAAGGATAGAAAAATGCAGGTCCTAATCATGTAGACCTTTACCTTCCAGAATTTTCGGAATGCACTTTTCTATCCTTGTTTCTTGTGTTTTAAGCTGCTTGGGCTGTGAAAAATAAAAGAGATAAGCTCTTTGTCGGCCTGGAGTTAAAGATTCAAAGGCTTTTTTTAAATGCGGCATTGCTGCTAACTTTTTCTGAAAAACTATCCGGAATAGGGTAGTCCTCCGTTTTCTTCAAAGTTACTTTTAGGCCTGATCTTTCCACCTCAATGGCTTCATAAATATAAGCCTTGATGATATCTGCCTGAGTGGCAATTTCTTTTGTACTGATAAATCGTAATTGCCGAGCCGCTTGTACATTAGGAGTTTGTTGAATAAGCAGGTTATGCGGATCGTTCAACAATGCGCCTTTAAAGAATAGTAATGCACAGTATTCTTTAAACACATGTATAAGTACAATATTAGCTTTCCCGTAAGTATAGCAGGGGCATCCCCACTTTAGTTCTTCATTCATGCCACAATCCAAAACCAGCTTTCTTAATAGCCCGATTTATTGCTGCCAGGGACGGGTTTTGTCGAAATAGAAATCTACCTTAGGGTTCATAGGCATATTTTTATCAGCTTAGAATGTTATTCTCCTATTAGCAGGTCTGAAATACCAAGAAATAATAGTTAAAATCAAAAGTAATGCCGGGCCGAATACATGATTTGCTGGGTTGCCTACAGCGATATTGGAAAGAATTGCTCCCAACATCACAAAGAAAAAAACCGCATAAGCCCATTCTTTCAGGATGGGGTAGCGTGGTATCAGGATGGCTACTACTCCCAACAATTTACTAATTCCTAATATAGGCGATAAATATTGGGGATATCCTAACTGTTGCATCGCGTCAGCATTTTCTTTCATGCCAATTAGCTGAACGATGCCTGTAGATGTCATGCCTAAAGCTAGCCATACGGTAGCAATCCAATAAATGATTGAGTGACGTTTATTCATAGTTATTAGTTTTAAAGATTTCTTCAAGTAGGTTATGGGCCATGTTGATGCCTTGCGCAAAAGGTAACTGCAACATTTGGTCTCTCATGGTTATTGTTCTGTATACGATATGCATAGTCAGTTTGCTAGTTTCCGGCGTCAGCGATTCAAATTCCAGAAATTCCAGTTGCACATCAAAGGGGCTGTTTTCCATTTCAAAGGTTCTTACTATGGTTTTATTGGGGACAAATTTGTGAATAGTGCCATTGGCACTAAAAACCACATTTCCATTTTTATCACGAGTCTCAAATCTGTATCCTCCATGGGGTTGACAATCGAGCTTGGTGACGGTTGTGCCCATCCATTGCGCTAGAAGTTCTGCATCAGTATAAGCTTTGAATAAAAACTCCAGTGGCAGGTTAAATTCGCGTGTAACAGTAAGGTCCTGGCATCCTTCATTTGCGTGTACCTGTGTTTTTAGTTTCATGGTTATTGGTTGGGGTTTTGTTTTTTCACATGTTCTTGCATTATGGCTTCGAGTTTGTTGAAGCGATCGTACCATAATTTTCTGAAAGGAGCAATAAATTCATCTACTTCTTTCATTTGGTGAGGATTGAGACGGTAGTGGATTTCCCGCCCATTTTGCTCCTGATAGAGCAGATTACATTGTGTAAGAATTTGTAGGTGTTTGGAAACAGTAGGGCGGGCGGTCTGAAAATGGGATGCTATGGCTCCTGCGGTGAGTGATTGGGTAGCCAGCAACAATAATATAGCCCTACGTGTAGGATCGGCAATCGCCTGAAATACATCTCTCCTTAAATTCATATGTAGCCATTTATCTACACAAAGATATATGTAGATATTTGGCTACACAAATATTTTTTTCTTGAATAGGTTGTGAATTGAAACTGATAATAATTATCCTTTCAGCTGTTCTACTAATTGAATGTATTCTCGCATGGCGTCTTCTTGGCTTTTGCCCTTCAGTTCCTGCCATGCGTTATATTTAGCCATGGCCACAATATCGAAGGGGTTGGAGGGAGGATTGATATTAATATCACCTATCGAAGCTTGTTTGTATAGAGCATATAATTTTAGCAGTGTTTGGTTATCGGGTTTTTCCTTGATAGAGGAGGTACTTTCCGCTACTGCTTTGTGGAATAATTGTTCCAGGGTAGGTTGATCTGACATGACTTTGCTATTTGGTTAATTGAATATAAAATAAAAATAGCCTCGAAGGAGGCTATTTTTATATAATGCAAGAAAAGTTGATCTCAGTCTATTGATGGGTGATTTCGGTGATTACTTTACCCACATTTCCGCTCGGCATTTGTATTCTTAATAAAGCTGCCACGGTAGGAGCGATGTCTGTCATATGTACTTCGCGATTGGTCTTACCGGGCTTAATTTTCCAGCCATACCATAACAGCGGAATATGTGTATCGTAAGGTCCCCATGTACCATGTGTAGTACCGGTACTGTTATAGGCACTTTCGAACCAACCGGGGAAAGGTACCATAAGAATGGGACCTCCGCGTTTGGGATTGTATCCATTAATAGCCATTTGTTTAATTGGCTCAGGAACAGGCTCGGATCCCACGTTTTCCAGATCAATAACAAACTGAAGATCTGGGGCTGCCTTCAAGAATTTAATTGTTGCTTTTTTTATAGCCTCGTAGTCGGCATTATGTTCTTTAATTTTTGCGTAGTTGAAGTTTACCTGATAGTTACTTCCGCTAAGGATGAGTTTTTCAATGCCAAACTGTTCCTTCAGAAGATCATTCAGCTTATTAAGGAGATTTTTGGTAGATAGGAAGTCGGCTGGTAATTTATTTTCTTTCATGAAGTTGATAGCGTGAGCCGCTCCGTGATCAGCCGTCAGAAATACGAGATAATTACCTTTTCCCACTTTTCTGTCCAGAAACTTCAGAAACTCACCCAAATCTTTATCGAGGCGCAGATAAACATCTTCTACTTCGATAGAGTTGGGGCCAAATTTATGACCCACATAGTCGGTAGACGCGCAGTTGATGGTAAGGAAATCTGTTACGGTGCCACCTCCCAAGTTGTTACCTTCCACAGCAGCTTTGGCAAACTCCAGTGTAAGGGTATTGCCATAAGGAGTAGAGCGAATAACATTTTTATCCTTCTCATACACTTTTTTTAGATCGTGAGGGAAAGTAGGTGCGGTTTCTCCCTGAAATTTACCTTCCCATTTTACGTCATCAGCAGTACTTTGCTTATAAGTATGAATGGGATATAGCGTGGTCCATGGAGTAGTAATCAGTTTGGAAGGGATGTCTTTAGCATTGAAGTCTTGCACCCATTTAGGAAGCTCTTTCATGTACCAAGTGCTGGTAATAAATTTTCCAGAAGCATCGTCAAACCAGAAAGCCCCGGTTGGATTTTTCCCTGCAGGAAGAATAGAGGCGCGATCTTTTAGAGAAACGCCAATTACTTTCGATTGAAAATTAGTGGCAAGACGCAATTCGTCGGCAATAGTTGTGGTCCAAAGATTTTTGGGCGACATTTTGCCGGCTTTGGAGTTGCTACCCACCGGTTCTACGTCAGGGTCTTCGGTACAGTACATGTTTTTACCTGTGGCTTGCTCGATCCAGTTATTGCCTGCAATACCATGAATGGCAGGTACGGAGCCTGTATATACAGTGGTGTGTCCCACAGCTGTATATGAAGGAAGGTGACTAATAAAGGTGTTTTCGCAGCTAAAGCCCTCGTTCAACATTCTTTTAAAACCATCATTCCCGTAGCGATCGTAATAACGGTACAGATAATCCCAACGCATTTGGTCTACCACAATTCCCACCACCAATTTCGGGCGTGGAACCGGCTGTGCCGTTGCACCATAGCCAATTAACAATAAAAGCAGAAATGGAAATAAACGTTTCATTTTATTACGATTTTTTTCAAAAATAGGGATTAAACAAGGAACACAAAGGTTATTTAACAATTGTAAAAGATGACTTTATAAAATGAGGATCAGATAACTTATTCTTAGAGATTCTCTAAAGCTAAATATCTGTGTGAAAAATTTCGAAGGAAGAATGTGGGTATAGTATAAAATAAAAGCACAATTTTTCTGTTGTATTAGATGTATGCATATTATATATATAGTGCTCCTGTGTAAGGGGTAGAATTTGGGCGGGAAATATGTAAAATGTTCGAATTTTGAGTGAGGGCTTAGGTACAGTAATGATTTAGTGAAGTTCTTTACTTATAAATGGTGTGCTACTTTTAATTAAAAATCATAATTAATTGATTTTTAAATTTTTATAAAATTATTTTATCATTCAAATCGGGATGTTGCGTAGGTGTATCGTAATGTAATTCATTAGTAATAAGCATGCAGGAGAGAGGATAAGCTAAAAATCTTATAAAAATATTTTTAAAAAATTAGTTTATTCAAAACCTTCGCCGTACATTTGCACTCCCAATTTAAAAATGGGTTTCTAACAATGTCGCAAAGAATCAGAATAAAATTACAATCATTCGATCATAACCTGGTTGATAAATCGGCAGAAAAAATTGTAAAAACTGTGCGTAGCACCGGTGCTGTAGTAACAGGTCCTATTCCGCTGCCTACACATCGTAGAATCTTTACTGTATTGCGTTCTCCTCACGTTAATAAGAAGAGTCGCGAGCAGTTTCAGTTAGCTACACACAAAAGATTATTAGATATCTATACATCTTCTTCCCGCACTGTAGATGCTTTATCAAAATTGGATCTGCCTAGCGGTGTTGAAGTAGAGATTAAAGCATAAGCTTTTAGCTGCTTAAGGCAGCGCTTTTAGTTCTTATAATTAAAATTAAATTAACTGAATTCATTCTCTCAACTCTGCATAGGCAGGGGAAAAGAGCTCTGAGTAATAAATTTCCAACCGGTGGTTGGAGTTAACATATAAAACAAGCCGTTCAGGGTTTGTTTACTGCCAGTACTTCCCCAGAAAGGAAAAGGTTGGCAGGAAGTCCCGGTTTCCGGGGTGGGATCGATAAAAGCATCATCATGCTTTAAGTCCCAATAATCCTGAAGGCGTAAAACTTAAAATGATGAAAGGTATTATTGGGAAAAAATTAGGGATGACCAGCATCTACGATCCTACAGGTAAACAAGTAGCCTGCACGATTATAGAGGCGGGTCCCTGTGTAGTAACACAGGTTAAAACGATTGAGACAGACGGTTACAACGCATTACAACTGTCATTTGGTGAAAAGAAAGAAAGCCGCGCTAACCAAGCCGAGAAAAACCACTTTGCTAAGGCCAACACCACACCAAAAAGATTTTCCAAAGAGTTTCGTGATTTTGCAATAGAAAAGTCCCTTGGCGACATCGTCACTGCTGACATTTTCTCCGAAGGAGAGAAGGTGAGCGTTATTGGCACAACTAAGGGTAAAGGTTTCCAAGGTGTAGTAAAACGTCATGGTTTTGCTGGTGTGGGTGAGCAATCTCACGGACAGCACGATCGTGAAAGAGCACCTGGTTCTCTGGGTAACTCTTCTGATGCCAGCCGTGTAATGAAAGGCATGCGCATGGCAGGACGCATGGGAGGTGATAGAGTGAAAGTGAAAGGGTTAAAAGTATTGAAAGTATTTCCCGAGAAGAACTATATCCTAGTTAGCGGATCGGTTCCTGGTCACATTGGTTCGATAGTTCTCATTCAAAATTAATTTTAACCCAAACCTTAATTCATAAATCTAAGAAAATGCAAGTTGAAGTTTTAAATATACAAGGTAAGGGTACCGGCCGTTCAGTAGAGTTGCCCGATGATATATTTGGCATTGAGCCTAATGATCATGTGATCTACCTTGCCGTTAAGCAATTTTTAGCTGCACAGCGCCAAGGCACCCACAAAGTAAAAGGCCGTTCGGAAGTAAAAGGTTCTAGCAAAAAGCTGCATAAGCAAAAAGGTACCGGAGGAAGCCGTAAAGGTAATATTCGTAATCCTTTATATAAAGGTGGTGGTGCTATCTTCGGTCCTCAGCCTCGCGACTACAGCTTCAAGCTGAACAAGAAGGTGAAAGATTTGGCAAAAATTTCTGCCCTTTCTTATAAAGCTAAAGACAACGCAATTGTTGTAGTTGAAGATCCGAAGTTTGAGGCTCCTAAAACAAAAAGTTTCGTAAGCGTGCTGAAAGCGCTGAATGTAGACAACAAAAAAACATTGTTCGTTTCTGCTGAGCCTGAGGTAAACGTTGAGTTGTCTTTACGTAACATACCTTCTGTTTTGGGTGTTTCCCTGAGTGAGTTGAATACTTACGATATCGTAAATGCAGACGTTTTGGTACTTACTGAAAGTGCTGCAAAAATATTTACAGAAGAGGAAGTACCGGTAGAAGCTTAAGAATTACTAAATACCAAATTAAAAGAAGATGAATCCTTCTCAAGTATTAATAAAACCAATTTTGACCGAAAAGGCAAATAATCAGCAGGAAAAACTGCGTCGTTATGCTTTTAAGGTAGATAAAAGATCCAATAAGCTGGAAATTAAAAAGGCTGTTGAAAGTTTTTATGGTGTTACCGTAACAAGCGTAAAGACTATCATCGTTCCTGCTAAAAGTAAAACCCGCTATACTAAGGCCGGTTTTATTCAGGGTCGTAAACCTTCTTACAAAAAAGCGTATGTGACTGTAGCGGAGGGTGAAGAAATCGATCTGTACGCTAATCTGTAATAGGTCCTAAAAGTTAGATAGTTTAGAATAAAGTAAAATCTATCAACAATAATAACAAGTAAGGCAATCAACCGCCGCGAAGTGTTGTAGTAAATAAAACGAATAGAAGAAAAAAGATGGCAGTAAAGAAATTTAAACCGATGACAGCCGGTACCCGTTGGAGAATCGGGAACGCTTTTGCTGAAATCACTACCAACAAGCCCGAAAAGTCTTTGTTGGAGCCTTTAAAAAGCACTGGCGGACGTAACTCTTCGGGTCACCTTACCATGAGGTATAGAGGCGGCGGTCACAAGAGAAAATATCGTATCGTTGATTTCAGAAGAGATAAACGCGATATCGAGGCAACCGTACTTTCTATCGAGTACGATCCCAACCGTACAGCATTTATCGCTTTAGTTCAATATACTGATGGTGAAAAACGTTACATCATCGCTCCTCAAGGCCTCACAGTAGGTGCTAAAATCATCAGCGGTGAAAACGTAGCACCTGAAATCGGAAATGCACTTCCGTTAAGAAATATACCTTTAGGTACTAACGTACACAATATTGAGTTAAACCCTAACACCGGTGGTAAAATGGTTCGTAGTGCAGGATCTTCTGCGCAACTTACCAACAAGGAAGAAAAATATGCAGTATTAAAAATGCCTTCTGGCGAGTTGAGGAAAGTGCTGATCGACTGCTATGCAACTGTTGGGGTAGTAAGCAACAGCGACCACTCACTGCAAAGCATGGGTAAAGCCGGTAGAAATAGATGGAGAGGTATTAGACCAAGAACCCGTGGTGTTGCGATGAACCCAGTAGATCACCCGATGGGTGGTGGTGAAGGTCGTGCTTCTGGTGGACACCCACGTAGCCGCAGCGGTAAATACGCTAAAGGAGCTAAGACCAGAAAAGTGGGTAAACCTAGCGATAAATTAATCATCCAGCGCAGAGACGGAAGCAAGCTGGCTAAGTAATTGGCAAATAAAATTAATAATCAGAGAAATTAAGATATGGCTCGTTCAATTAAAAAAGGTCCTTATGTAGCTACACACTTAGAGAAAAAAGTGTTAGCCATCAACGAAGGAAAAGCCAAAAAAGCAGTAATTAAAACCTGGAGTCGTCGTTCTACTATAACTCCTGATTTCGTAGGGCACACTTTTGCTGTTCACAACGGAAACAAATTCATTCCGGTGTATGTAACAGAATTTATGGTAGGCCACAAATTAGGAGAGTTTGCACCAACACGTCAATTTAAAGGTCACTCTGGAAATAGATAATTAATAAAAAATTGAAGTATGTGTTGGTGAATCGGAGCCGTGAAGCAGGAACGCATACTACAATGAATAATAAAACGAAGTAAGAACAAGGTATAGGGCATAAAACCTCCAACCTGAGATCTGAAACCTGAAAATTAAAAAATGGAAGCAGTAGCAAAACTTAGAAATTATCCGACATCGCCCCGCAAAATGAGGCTGCTGGCAGACCTTATTCGCGGTAAAAGGGTAGATTGGGTACTGGCTGAACTGGAGCACAATCCCAAGCATTCTTCAGTTCCTTTACGTAAGCTGGTTTTAAATGCTATCAACAACTGGAAGCAGACTAACGAAGGAGGCGATGAATCTGGATTGATAGTAAAAACTATCTATGTAGATGGTGGCAGAACTTTAAAGCGTATGCGTCCTGCGCCACAGGGTCGTGGTTACCGCATTCGTAAACGCAGCAACCATGTTACCATCATTGTTGATGTGAAAGAAGACGATAATAAGGATGCAAAAAAAGCTAAAGCTGCTGCACCTAAAAAGACAAAAGAAACTAAAAACGCATAACCAATAAATATGGGTCAAAAAGTAAATCCAATTGGTAACAGGTTAGGTATCATCCGCGGATGGGAATCTAATTGGTATGGAAGTAAAAAAGATTTTGCTTCTAAATTAATTGAAGATAACAAGATCAGAACATACCTGAATGCCCGTATTAATAAAGGTGGTATTTCTAAGATTGTTATTGAAAGAACTTTAGGAAAATTAATTATTACCATACATACATCAAAGCCGGGCATTATCATCGGTAAAGGTGGAGGTGAAGTAGATAGAATTAAAGAAGAGCTGAAAAAGTTGACCGGTAATGATGATGTACAAATCAACATTCTTGAGATTCGTCGTCCGGAAACCGATGCGATGATCGTTGCGGATACCATAGCCCGTCAGATCGAAAACCGTATCAACTTTAAGCGTGCGGTTAAAATGGCCATCGCTTCAGCACTGCGTATGGGTGCCGAAGGTATCAAAGTAAAAGTAAGTGGTCGTCTGAACGGTGCAGAAATTGCGCGTAGTGAAGAGTTTAAACAAGGTCGCGTTCCGCTGCATACGCTGCGTATGGATATCGATTACGCCAATGTGTTTGCTCAAACCGTATATGGTAAAATCGGTATTAAAGTATGGATATGTAAAGGCGAAGTGTTATCGAAGAGAGATCTGAATCCTAACTTTATCGCAGGTGAAAAAGGAGATCGTAGAGATCGTCGTGATGACAGAAGAGAACGCCGTGGCGCAAGAGAAAGAAAAAACTAAAAATATTGAGTATTCAGTATTGAAGTATTAAGACCTGGTTATTTCGGTAATTAGAGTCGAAATACCAAATACTAAAATCTAAAATTATATGTTACAACCAAAGAGAACAAAGCACAGGAAGATGCAGAAAGGCCGCATGAAAGGCCTTGCGAAAAGAGGTACCACCATATCTTTTGGTTCCTATGCTTTAAAAGCGTTAGACTCTCACTGGATTACCGACCGTCAGATAGAAGCTGCCCGTCAGGCACTGACTCGTAGCATGAAAAGGGAGGGTACTGTTTGGATTCGCATATTCCCAGATAAACCTATTACTAGAAAACCTGCCGAGGTACGTATGGGTAAAGGTAAAGGTAACTTAGATCACTGGGCAGCAGTAGTAAAACCAGGTCGTATCATATTCGAAGTGGATGGTGTTAGTGAAGAAGTGGCGCGCAGAGCTTTACAATTAGCTTCAGGTAAACTTCCTATAAAAACCAAGTTTACTGTGCGCAGAGATTTGATAACTAATTAATTCGCCATTCAAATTTTAAGTCATGTCAAAGAAAAAAGAATTTTTAGATAGCGTCAGAGGGTTGAGCTTAGAAGACTTACAAGTACAATTGGAGCAGTCTAAGCAGCGCTTAAAAAAGCTGGAGTTCGCCCATGCAATCACTCCGCTTGAAAACCCGATGTCTATCCGCAGTTTGCGTCGTGATATCGCACGTATCAAAACTTTGATCAACCAGAAAAAAGCTGTTGAGCAAGCATAAACAATAAATGACAAATAGTTTACAATGTCTGAAAGAAAACTAAGAAAAACAAGAATAGGTGTTGTTACCAGCAATAAAATGGAGAAAACCATTACTGTTGCTGTAGAGAGAAAAGTGAAGCACCCTATTTACGGTAAGTTCGTGAAAAAAACTACCAAGTTCCATGCTCATGACGAAAAGAATGAGTGCAGCATTGGTGATGTGGTAAAAATTATGGAAACGCGTCCGCTGAGTAAATTGAAACGTTGGAGACTGGTAGAAATCGTTGAAAGAGTAAAGTAAAATTTGAAAGGTGGAAGAGGGGTGTTCTCGCGTCAGCTCTCTTAGCAGGTTTTCAAATTTTCAAATTATATATCTTCAAATCAAAGTAAAATGATACAGCAAGAAAGCAGGTTAAATGTAGCAGATAACAGCGGCGCTAAGGAAGTGCTTTGTATTCGTGTATTGGGCAACAGCGGCCAGCGTTATGCAAAAATAGGCGATAAAATAGTAGTTACCGTTAAAGATGCAATGCCTGCAGGTGGTATTAAAAAAGGTACTGTTGCAAAGGCAGTAATCGTACGTACTACCAACAAATTACGTCGCAAAGACGGTTCGTACATCAGATTTGATGACAATGCTGTGGTAATTCTGAACGCAGCAGACGAACCCAGAGGTACTCGTATATTCGGTCCGGTAGCAAGAGAGCTGCGCGATAAAGGATATATGAAGATTGTATCATTAGCACCTGAAGTGCTTTAATACATGCCAGACGTAAACTCCGAAGTCGTAAGCAATAAATATATTAAATAGCACCAGGCTTTAAGCATGGGGCATTAAGCATTAAGCATAATAACATGAGTAACAGATTTAGACCCAAGTACAACATTAAGAAAGGCGACCAAGTGGTGGTGATTGCTGGGGCTGATAAGGACAGAAGCAACCCCCGCCTTGTAAAGGAAGTATTGGTTGACGAAGGAAAAGTTGTGGTGGAGGGTGTAAATATTAAAACCCGCCATACCAAACCTTCTGCACAAAATACAAGAGGGGGCATTATTAAGAAGGAAGCGCCTATCCACATTAGCAATGTAATGTTGTGGGATCCAAAAGCTAAAGCGCCAACCAGAGTAAAACGTGTGCGCGAAAACGGAAAAACCGCCCGCGTATCTAAAAAATCAGGCGAGAAACTTTAATCTTTTTAGCGATCAAAATAAGTGAAGATCATGAGCACAAAAACATATATCCCAAGGCTGGCAGCAAAGTATAAAAATGAAGTAGTACCTGCTTTGGTTAAAAAGTTTGCTTACAAAAGTGTAATGCAGGCTCCTAAGCTGGAAAAAATTTGCATAAACCGTGGGGTGAACGGCGCTGTTACCGATAAAAAGCTTGTGGACATAGCGGTGGAGGAATTAACAACCATCACCGGTCAGAAAGCTGTTGTAACACTGTCTAAAAAAGATGTCTCCAACTTTAAGCTCCGCAAAAACATGCCTATCGGTGCTAAGGTAACTCTACGTGGAGAGAAAATGTACGAATTTTTGGACAGATTGATTTCAATTGCTCTTCCACGTGTACGCGACTTTAAAGGCGTCAGCGAGAAATCTTTCGACGGTAGAGGTAACTACACAATGGGTGTAACCGAACAAATCATCTTCCCTGAAATCGACATCGATAAAGTAAATAAAATTACAGGGATGGATATCACCTTTGTGACAACTGCGCAAACCGACGAAGAGGCATACGAGCTGTTAAAAGAGCTGGGAATGCCTTTCAGAAATATTAAAAGAACAGCGTAATAATCATTTTAAAAACTGAATATATACAATGGCAAAAACTTCAGTAATAGCCCGTCAGCTAAAAAGAGAAAAATTAGTTGAAAAATACGCGGCTAAAAGAGAAGAGTTGAAAAAAGCCGGTGATTATGCCGCTTTGGATAAATTACCTAAAAACTCATCCAAAGTGCGTTTAAAAAACCGTTGCCAGCTTACAGGCCGTCCTAAAGGGTATGTACGCTTCTTCGGAATCTCCAGGGTTGCCCTTAGAGAAATGGCTCTGAACGGAAAAATTCCAGGGCTGAAGAAAGCAAGTTGGTAATTGACATCAAATATTGAATAGGTCCTATTTAATATTTGCGGACGAGAAAAATAAATATTAAATCGACAATCTTAAAGAGATTATGGTAACAGATCCTATAGCAGATTTCTTAACAAGAATACGTAATGCTCAAATGGCTGGGCACCGCATCGTGGAAGTGCCTGCATCCAATTTGAAAAAACGTATTACAGAAATCTTATACAAGCAAGGTTATATCCTTAAATACAAATTTGAGGATGATAACAAGCAAGGTATTATCAAAATAGCATTGAAGTACGATGCCGATACTAAGCAACCTGCTATTCAAAGCCTGGAAAGAGTAAGCCGCCCCGGTTTGCGCCAATACGCCAAGCCTTCTGAACTTCGCAGGGTGAAAAACGGTTTGGGAATCGCTATTTTATCTACTTCCAAAGGCGTGATGACCGATAAAGAAGCGAAAGCTCAAAATGTAGGTGGAGAAGTTCTTTGCTACATATACTAAGGAAATCCAACCTTTTATCAATACATTAAGCCCGTCCTATACAGGCTGACCGGTTGATAAAAGTTTTTTTAATATAAATCTTTAACTTGCCCCGCCTTTAGCGAAAAGGGCATAAAAATTTAAAAGATGTCTCGTATAGGTAAAAAAGTTATTACACTTCCGGAAGGAGTAACCGTACAGGTGAGCAGTGATAATGTAGTTACTGTAAAAGGTAAAAAGGGCGAATTGAAACAGGCCGTTAACCCTGATATCAAAGTAGAAGTAAAAGACGGTCAGATTTCATTGAGCCGTCCTTCCGATCAAATTCAGCACAAAGCGCAGCATGGTCTATACCGCGCTTTGATTGCAAATATGGTACAAGGCGTAACCGAAGGTTTTGAAAGAAAACTGGAGCTGGTGGGGGTAGGTTACAGGGCTACTAACCAGGGAAACGTATTGGATCTGGCTTTAGGTTATTCTCATAATATCGTCATTGTTGTTCCTGATGAACTGAAAGTATCTACAGAACAGGTGAAAGGTCAGAACCCGATTATTACTATTTCTGGTTGCGATAAACAATTGGTGGGTGAAGTATGTGCTAAAATTCGCAGTCTACGCAAGCCAGAGCCTTATAAAGGAAAAGGTATCCGCTTTGTAGGTGAGGTAGTAAGAAGAAAAGCCGGTAAGTCAGCGGGTAAATAATCGGTAAAGTATTATAATTAAATTGCAAACTTTTTAATCCTGGCAGTATCAGGAAAAAAATATAAAAAATGGCAAACGCTAAATTATTAAGAAGAAACAAAATTCGTCGGACCATTCGCGCTAAAGTGAGTGGAACAGCTCAAAAGCCGAGATTATCTGTATTTCGCAGTAACAAAGATATTTACGTGCAGCTGATTGATGACACTAAAGGTGTTACGCTAGCAGCAGCTTCTTCAAGAGATAAAGATATTGCGGCACAAAAGGGTACTAAAATTGAGAAAAGTAAGCTGGTGGGAGCTGCAATCGCACGTAAAGCACTCGAGCTAAATATCAATCAAATTGTATTTGATAGAGGCGGCTATTTGTATCACGGTCGTGTAAAAGCAGTAGCCGACGGAGCTAGAGAAGGTGGCCTTCAATTTTAATAAAATTATAATTAGATATAATGTCAAAAGTTACGTTCAACAGAGTAAAGGCAAACGATCTTGAGTTAAAAGACAAGGTGGTAGCTATTAACCGTGTGGTAAAAACCACAAAAGGTGGCCGTGCTTTCAGCTTTTCGGCTTTAGTAGTTGTGGGCGATGGTAACGGCGTTGTGGGACACGGTTTAGGAAAAGCCAAAGAAGTACAGGAAGCTATTGCTAAAGGCATCGAGGATGCCAAAAAGAACCTCATTAAAGTACCTATTCTCAAAGGTACCATTCCTCACGATCAATGGTGTAAAGAAGGGGCTGCTAAAGTAATGATATTACCAGCATCTCCAGGTACCGGAGTAATTGCAGGAGGTTCTATGCGTGCTGTATTAGAGGCTGCAGGTATCCATGACGTATTAGCAAAATCAATGGGATCTGCGAACCCACACAATGTGGTAAAAGCTACTTTTAAAGCTTTAGCTATGTTGCGTGAGCCTGTAACTGTCGCAAAAACTCGCAACGTTAGTTTAAAGAAAGTATTTCAGGGTTAATAAGTTTAATGTTTATGTTTAAAGTGATGAATCTTTTCGCTTGTACTTTAAACATCAGACTTTAAACTTTAAACATATTTTGATATGAAAAAATTAAAAATAACATTAGTAAAAAGCCCGATCGATCGTCCTCAAAAGCAAAAGCTTACCTTAGAGGCTTTGGGCTTAACTAAAACCAACAGCAGTAAAGAGGTAGAAGCTACACCGCAGGTTCTCGGGATGATTCGTAAGGTAGAACACATGCTGAAGGTGGAAGAAATCTAATTTTTTGAACAAGGAATAGGAATTTTAGCATAAAAGTTCCTATTATTACACGGAATATTTTTTAAAGCGAGCCTCTGCTTGAGGCGTAAGTAACAAAAAGCAATTGAGATGAAATTACACGAATTAAAACCTGCAAAAGGTGCAACGCACAAAGAAAAAAGAATAGGTCGCGGAGAAGGTAGTGGTTACGGTGGTACTTCTACCAAAGGTAATAAAGGTGGACAAAGCCGTGCTGGTTATAAGCGTAAAATGGCTCACGAAGGTGGCCAGATGCCTATCCAGCGTCGTGTTCCGAAAAGAGGATTTAATAACCCTGACCGTGTAACTTACAAAGTGTTTAACGTAGGCCAATTTGATCACTTCGCTGAAGTGTACGGATTAAACGAATTTACTTTTGACACCCTATATAATATTGGTGCTGTAGGAAAACACGATAGAGTAAAAGTATTGGGTAACGGAGAAATTAAAGGTAAGTACACTTTTAAAGTTCATGCCATAAGTGCTAAAGCTAAATCCCTGGTAGAAGCAGCAGGCGGAACTGTAGAAATTATAAAGTAAATTCTTCGAAAGAAAATTTATTTGACGCACTGCGGTGCGTCATTTAATTTTGACGATTGTGTAAGTCTAACTAAGAGAAAATCAGGTGAAAAAATTTATACAAACCCTTAAGAATATTTGGAGCATTGAAGAGTTAAGAAGTAAAATTCTTTTCACTCTACTCCTTACAGCTGTATACAGGATTGGCTCTTTTATTCCATTGCCTGGTATTAATCCTATTGCTCTGGAGCAGCTTAGCAAATCTCAGGCTCAGAATGGTATTTTGGACCTGATTAATACATTTGCCGGTGGAGCTTTTAACATGGCTTCCATCTTTGCTTTGGGGATTATGCCTTATATCACAGCCTCCATTTTCGTGCAGCTAATGACCGTTTTGGTTCCTAGCTTCCAGAAAATGCAGAAGGAAGGTGAAAGCGGACGTAAAAAGATTAACCAGATTACTCGCTACATTACTGTGGTTGTAACCATGGTACAAGCTTTTGCGTACGTGGCTTACCTGCGTCAGACTTCAGGCGCAGCAATTATTCCTTCCTACGGCGCTACCTACTTTACTCTTACTACTGTAGTTATTCTTACCGCAGGTACATTGTTCGTAATGTGGCTGGGTGAGAAAATTACTGATAAAGGTTTGGGTAATGGTACTTCATTGATCATTATGATCGGTATCCTGGCACGCTTACCGCAATCTTTTGCTCAGGAACTGGCTATCCGTTCTGAGCGTACCGGAGATATCCTCATATTTATTATTGAAATTGCGCTGTATATCCTTATCAACATGGGTTGTATCCTGTTGATACAGGCAGTAAGAAAAGTACCGGTTAACTATGCTAAGCAAATTGTAGGTAACCGTCAGTTTGGCGGAGCCCGTCAGTTTTTGCCTTTGAAAGTGAATGCGGCAGGTGTAATGCCCATTATCTTTGCTCAGGCTATTCTGTTCGTACCTACATTGTTTACAATGGGTAATCCTAACAGCTCTCTGGGTAGAATGTTTACCGATCATACCAATATTTGGTATATGATAATCTACTCTGTAGTGGTAATCGGATTTACTTTCCTGTACACTGCATTGATCTTTAATCCTAAGCAAATCTCCGATAACCTTAAGCAGAATAACGGATTTATTCCGGGCGTAAAACCGGGACAACCTACTACCGATTATATCGGTACTATTATGGACCGTATTACTCTTCCCGGTTCTATTATGCTTGCTTTTGTAGGTATATTACCCGGTATTGTGCAATTGCTTTTTACCGGTATGACTACATCTTTTGCAATGTTCTTCGGAGGTACTTCATTGCTGATTATGGTAGCTGTAATTTTAGATACATTGCAGCAAATTGAAACACACCTGATGATGCGTCAGTATGACGGATTGATGAAGAGTGGTCGTATTCAGGGTAGACAAACCGCATCACCAGTGCAGCTATAATACGAAGCGAAACAATATTTATAGATAAACCCGGGTTTTGTATACCGGGTTTTTTTTATGAAATTTGCAGACTATGATTATTATTAAAACAGATGAGCAGGTAGAACTAATGCGAGCAAGTGCGTTATTGGTGAGTCAGACTTTAAGTGAGGTTGCTAAAATCCTGCGTCCCGGTATTACTACGCTACATCTCGACGAATTTATTGCACAATATATCAGAAGCTTTAATGCCGTTCCTTCATTTCTGAATTATCACGGCTATCCCTTTAACTCCTGTATCTCCGTAAATGATGTAGTAGTGCATGGATTCCCCAACAAAAGAGAGTTGGTGGATGGCGATATCGTTTCTATTGATGTGGGGGTTATACTAAACGGCTGGCATGGAGATCATGCTTATACCTTTGCTATAGGCGAAATTCCAGAAGACGTACAACAACTTATTCGCATCACCAAGGAATCTCTATATAAAGGCATAGAGAAAGCGGTGGATGGCAATCGTATAGGAGATATTGCGTATGCAATACAAGAGCATACCGAAAAAAAACATGGCTACGGTGTGGTAAGAGAGTTGGTAGGACATGGCTTGGGGCAAAGCATGCATGAGGACCCTCAGGTACCTAATTATGGTAAACGTGGCACAGGTGTGAAGCTAAAAGAAGGAATGGTACTGGCTATCGAACCCATGATCAACATGGGTAAAAAAGATGTGTTCACCGAAAAAGACGGATGGACTGTTAGAACCAAGGATGGTTCTCCTTCTGTACACTTCGAGCACGATGTGTGCGTAAGAAAAGGAAAAGCAGATATACTTTCCAATTACGCACCCATAGAGGAAGCCGAACGTAACAACCCTAATTTGTTCGTGTGCTGATACAAACTTTTTGAAGCTTATATTCCCCGGAATGAATTATAAATCTCCATCTCTTATTGTGGTAGGCGGAGGTGCGGCCGGTTTCTTTTGTGCAGTAAATGCTGCACGGCTTAATCCTGATCTGAAAGTAACCATATTGGAACGTTCCTCCAAACTGTTATCCAAAGTAAAAGTGAGTGGGGGAGGCCGCTGTAATGTTACACACGCTTGCTTCGATATTTTGGAAATGTGTAAATGTTATCCGCGTGGAAATAATTTTGTCAAAAAATTGTTTCATCACTTTTTTACTGAGGACACTGTTCAATGGTTTAAAGAGCGTGGCGTAGCACTGAAAACAGAAGCCGACGGCCGGATGTTCCCGGTTACGGACTCCTCCCAAACGATTATTGATTGTTTACTACGTGAGGCTAGTCAATATGGGGTCAATATCCTCATGAATTGTGATGTAAAGGAGATTAGATATTTGGGTAATACTTTTGAATTGAAAGTTGGGGGTGATCGGCGCTTCACTGCAGATTATGTATGTATTGCTACCGGAGGTGCTCCTAAGGCATCCATGTTGGATTGGGTGTCTTCGCTAGGTCACAATATTGTTGCTCCTGTCCCATCTTTATTTACGTTTAATCTTCCAAAGCATTCCATAACCGCCCTTATGGGCATTAGCGTGCCTGATGTAATAGTGAAAATAACGGGGAGCAGGCTGCAGCAGCGTGGCCCTGTGTTGATTACACACTGGGGATTGAGTGGCCCTGCAGTATTAAAATTAAGTGCATATGCAGCAAGGGAACTGGCTGCAGTATATTGGGTGTTTAATATAATTGTCAATTGGCTACCCGATTATAATGAGCAGGCTTTAAGAAATAAATTTAATGAGCTACGCTATGAAAATGGAGCGCAGCTTTTGTATCATAAAAACCCTTTTGGGTTGCCGCAACGTTTATGGCAATACTTTTTGAAGGAGTGTGAAATTTCGGAAACCTGTCGTAGAGCCGATTTGTCAGCACGACATCAAAATATGTTAGTGCAAAAACTTACAGCGTGCTCTTTTACTGTAAAAGGGAAGACTACTTTTAAGGAAGAGTTTGTAACTGCTGGAGGTATTGCGTTAAACGAGATTGATGTAAATACCATGATGAGTAAAAAGGTATCCAACCTGTTTTTTGCAGGAGAGGTTATTGATGTAGATGGTATTACAGGAGGGTATAATTTTCAGAATGCCTGGAGTACGGGGTGGGTGGCAGCGAACAGTATTGCAGCACTGAGCCAAAAGCTTTCACAATAATCATTTGCAACAATTGTTGAAATGAAACGGCATTGTATATTGATGTTTTGAATGAAAAATTTTATACCTTGGTGATGGGCATTGTTTGTTCAATTATATAAAGCACCGATATAGATGGATGTTCAAATAGAAGCTTCCTGGAAGGAAAAGTTAAAAGAGGAGTTTGAAAAGCCTTATTTCGCTAATATAGTGTCGCATCTTAAGGCCGAAAAACAACAGAAGAAAGTTATTTATCCTCCCGGCCCGCAAATTTTTAATGCGTTTAACTCTACTCCGTTTCATAAAGTAAAAGTATTGATATTAGGACAGGATCCCTATCATGGTCCGGGACAAGCACATGGACTTTGCTTTTCCGTGCAAGATGGAGTACCTAAGCCACCCTCTTTGGTAAATATTTTTAAAGAATTAAAAGCTGATTTAGGTGTTGAACCGCCTGTTAGCGGCAATTTAAGCAAATGGGCTGAGGAAGGAGTTTTTCTACTAAATGCTTCCCTAACCGTAAGAGCGGGGGAGCCTATGAGCCACGCTAAGATTGGATGGGCGCAATTTACCGATGCTGTTATTAGAAAGATAGCCGAGGAAAAGGAACATGTCGTATTCCTGCTGTGGGGACGTTTTGCACAGGAGAAGGCCGCTTTTATTGATGGATCCAAACACTTAGTATTGAAAGCTGCGCATCCTTCGCCTTTGTCGGCGAGTGCGGGCTTCTTCGGCTGTCGTCATTTTTCGAAGACAAACGAATATCTTGTACAACACGGCATTGATCCGATAGACTGGAAATTGTAAAGGGATTACAGAGTTGAAAAAGAAAACAGCTATATTTACCGTTATAGAACATAGGGATGAATATATTAAAAGAAATAGCGGGAAGATTATGGGCAACATGGGGATTAGTGACATTTATAATTACGTTTATTATCGTTTTGCCTATAGCCTTAATAGCATATCTTTTACCAGAACCTAAGGGCACTGCATATTTGTGTAAGGTATCCGTTATCTGGATGCGTGTATGGTTCTTCCTCATTGCCTGTCCTATTGAAATAAAAGGTCGTGAACATTTTCAAAAAGGTAAAAGTTACATTGTAGCCTGCAATCATAATTCAGTATTAGACATTACACTTTCTTCGCCTTTCATACCCGGTGCTAATAAAACTATTGCTAAAAACAGCTTTGCCAAAATACCCTTATTCGGTTTGTATTATGCTAAAGGCTCAATTCTTGTAAATCGTAAGAGTGAAAAGAGTCGGAAAGAGAGCTATGAGAAAATGAAATGGGTATTGAAAATGGGGATGCACATGTGCATTTATCCGGAAGGAACCCGTAACCGTACTAACGCACCATTAAAACCTTTTTATAACGGGGCGTTTAAACTGGCTCATGAAACCCAAACTGAAATTATTCCTACTGTAATCACAGGAACAAAAGAGGCTGTACCTCTACACAAACCCTTTTTCTTTCTGCCCCGCAAACTCACCATGGAGTTTTTACCGCCTGTATCGCCTGAAAACCTTTCTGCTATAGAGCTTAAAGAAAAGGTATTCGAAATTATGAAGGCGCATATTTTAGCTACCCAACA
The DNA here is from genome assembly GCF_036409055.1 of Niabella digestorum. Taxonomy (NCBI): domain Bacteria; kingdom Pseudomonadati; phylum Bacteroidota; class Chitinophagia; order Chitinophagales; family Chitinophagaceae; genus Niabella; species Niabella digestorum. Next base: position 449,592 of record NZ_JAZGLY010000002.1, read on the forward strand.
GTCATAAACCTTCATTAATAACTGGTGAAAGATCTGGTGCGGTTAATTTTCAGATCCTGTAATATTCCGGCTTTCGGGCTAATGGTGATGTTGAAAAATCTGTACAGACCTATCGGAGTTACATTAATCGACATTTGCCAGCAGTGTAAATCTCTCGATATAGCCATAGAGAGCGTCTGAACTTGATTGGTGGTAAAGTCGTAATATCCTGTCATACTTAGGTTCCATTTGGGGGTAAGATTGAAACCTCCGTTAAAGTTAATGCTGGAGTTTACCGGTTTAGCCCCACTTTGCTGATAACCCGGAGAACGTCTTTGTCTTGAATAGCTCAGGGAGAAAGACAAGCTGAACGACCAGTCAGTATTGAAATCTACGAATTCGGCAGGGTTTTGTTGCATGAACTCCAGCAAGCGCATTTGATCAGCTTGAAGCATGGGATCATTCAGTCTTTTATTGATTTCCTCTTCACGAGCTTTGGCTTTTGCAGGATCTTTGGGTTTGCTCTGGAAGCTGGTACTCATGGAGATACTAGCATTAGTAATAGTACCAATTTTAAATCCTTTTCCAGCCCAGGCGTATTCATTGATAGCATTACCATACTCATTCAACTTGTAGGGAACCAGCGTTGCGGAAGCGTTCAGGTTGATTTTGTCAAACAAATTTGTTCTGAAGTACATACTGATAGGGGATAGCTTTAAGCTATCTGCCAAGAAATTGTAAGAACCGCTGAATCCGAATCCATCAATAAGTTTTATTTTACGAGTATCATCATTTTGACTACTATCAGATGATGCATCATCGTCCGTATCTTCTCCTGTTTCGGAACTAGCATTTTGGGAGGTCGATTTTTTCTTTTTATTGCGCACTTTCAACTCTAGATTATTATCCAACCCGAAGTTGATACCACCCGATCTTCTGCTCGTAAACTGGCTCATAGGCCTTGAGTAAAGGCCTTCCAGCTGATTATAAACCGCTATAGTTCCAGCAGAATCTATTTGTACGGGCTTCCAGAAATTTCTAGTTAAATCAGGTGTGTAACTTAATCCAAGAGTAGGTCGTATTACATGCCGTAAGGCAATAACGTTTGGGCTTTTGAATTGATAGGTACCATACAATGCTGTATTGAAAGATATTCCAAAGGAGGTTTGATGCTTTATTTTGAAAGCTCTTTGATAATCTGCTATAAGGGTATCTTTTACATATGAGCTGTCTCCTACATAAAAGGTTTTGGGTCCCCAGCTTAAAGTGGTGATGCGGTCTACCCATTCCTGCGAATAGGATACAGAAGGTGATATCATGATGGCGCCACCCAGAATAGGGGGGAGCGATAGCGTAATCGGAATACTGTGGTTGGCGCTCCAGCGTGCTGTATCCCATAAGAATTCATAGATTCTTCGGCCTCCAATGCGCTCGTTACTTTTGGAATAGCTTACGCTATCATAAAAGTTAAAGTCGTTTCTAAAGCTACCGGTATATCCGATACCTAGTTGCTCATACCATTTTCGAGTACCCACTCCGTCTTTTTTCTGGAAAGGATACAAAGTGCTTACAGTAAAGTTAGCTGTAGGCAGGTTGAGCGTCATCAAGCGTGTAGAGTTGTTCTGACTATGGTTAAAACCGAGCGAAAGGCTAAAGGGTTTATCCTGCCATTGTTTTGAATACGTAATGGATGAGTTCAGCACGTTATTGTAAGGTGCCAGAGGAATATTGGAAAGATTTCTGTTGTATCCTGTTGAGCTCGCGTTTACGCTGGCAGAGAAAGATACGCCCGGCCTTGCCCTACTGTCTGAAGAGTGATTCCAGTTGAGTGAGTAAGTGCGACTTTTATAGTAATCAGGATCGCCTTTTACATTACGCTGTGTACTTTGAATACTGAAGGTCATTTGCCCCTGATACTTATAAAGCTTTCTATAAGTAGGATTGATAAAAGCTCGCCAAGTACCGTAAGAATAAATATCTCCATATACCCTTACATCCCAGTAATCGTTGATTACGTAGTAATAACCCATACCGGATAATCCTACACCTTCCTGGTCGTTGGTTTCGAAGCTAGGAGCCAAAGCACCTGAGTGGCGCCCTTGATAAAGAGGGTAAAAACCAAAAGGCAGATAAATGGGAACAGGAACTGAATCAAATTCGGGGCGCACTGCACCTGTTACTGCTAGCTTTTTATTTACGATTTTAGCTCTCTTGGCCCGAAAGCCGAAGTGCGGATGGTCTAGGTTACACGTGGTAAAAAAGTTTCCTAATGCATACACCGTATTGGAGTCTACTTTTTTAGCAATTTCAGAGTGAAGGAACATTTCTCCCTGTTGGGTAATTGTTCCTCTAATAATTCCTTTCTGTGTTTTGAAATTATACTGAAGACTGTCTGACTGATAATCGCTTTCACCATCCTTCATTTTCACGTATTCGGCAATTTCGCCTAAGCTGTCCCTAGAGGCTTTTGCCATTACAATGCTGTTCGATTGATTGAGTCTCATGTAAGGCGCTTCCAGAGAGCTTCGTTCATAATCCACTTTGGCTTTACCGTACAACTCTATTGTTTTGGCCTGTACCATACCTACCACAGAATCCTCTGCTTGATAGGTCACAGGTGCTGATAAGGTATCTTTCGAAATTTTTAGGGTAAAAGTATCAATACGGCTATTTCCCGCTACAATACTGGAGTCGGTAGGAGGAATGGTATCTGTAAGTAGGGAGTCGGGAGATGGAATCGTATCATTATTTGTGGGAATAGTGTCCCTCCGAGGTGCTGTGGTATCATACGCCCATACCCCGTATAGAACCTTATTTCTTGAAGCAACATTATCAATAGCGCCAATTTGATTACTTACCGTTATGAGCAGAATAACAGTAAGTAAAAGTACGGCATGATAAATTCTTTTAAATTTGCGCATTAGGGTTGTAAAGTACGCAAATGTATAAATAACAAAGTAAACATCCCTTCACCACCGGTAACTATTAACAAATTTAATTTATCAACAGAGCTGTATGAGGTTTTTTGGATATTGTTTAGGCCCACTTTTATGTTTTTTGGTTTCTTGCATCTTCGTAAGCGCGCAGAACCCCTCTAACAGGTCTTCTGTAAATACCATCATTATTGATGCAGGGCATGGAGGCACGGATGTAGGTGCCAGAGGTACCATTACCAACGAAGCCACCATTACGCTAGCAGTGGCTAAAAAGCTGGTTAAAGCTATGAGGGAAGAATTCCCCAATATTAAGATACTGGAAACCCGTCCTACGGAGGCATTCCCAGGAAATACTACCAATTCTGTTGCTGCCAATCGCTACCGTGCCGAATTTGCAAATGCCAATAATGGAGATCTGTTTATTTCTCTTCACTGCAATGCTGCAGGAAAAAAGCCGGGAGGTTGGTATGCACAAAAAGTGGTGGGCAGAGAAGCGCGGACCCGATATGTCAAAAAGGGTAAAAAAAGGGTGAAACAAACCTATTATGTAAACAAATATGCAAATGTGTGGGTGGAAAATACAGCTCGTGGTACTGAAACCTATATTTGGGCTGTCAATAAAAACGATCAGAAAGTTTCTTCCATCGGACAAGTAAGTCAGGATAACAACGAGGAAGGAGATTACTACAATGAAGAAACGGAGGATGCAGGGGCGGATACTTTAGCGTTGCCCGATCCCAACGATCCCGCAGAAAGAGCGCGGATGCTGATTTACGCCCAACATTATTTTAGAAAAAGTTATGCCTTGGCCACCCTGGTAGAAAAAGAATTCGTGGCCAGTGGCCGTGTGAGTAGAGGGGTGCAACAGCGTAATCATAAGGGTATCTGGGTATTACAAGCTACCGGCATGCCCAGTATTCTGGTCGAAATGGGATTTATTAGCAATAATGATGAGCAAGCCTATATGATGAGTGAAGAGGGACAGAATACCATCGTACGGTGCATTATCAATGCAGTAAAGACTTATATCGAAAAATATGGCTAAAACCAACTTATTTGCCTATTTTGCCATTAGAATACGAACTGTAAGTCGGAATTGCGAGGAGTAAACCTGTGAATATAACTGATTTTCAGATGAATTTAACAGGAGAAGAAATGAAAAATATTCATTTTTACAGCGAGAATCAGGGTTTTTGCCGCGTAAAACAGTCAGGAAAAGTTAGTGATCTGTACTAAATGTAAAATTATATGTGAGGTGGAAGGATTGAGAGTGCTATGACAAACTCACCTGTATTATAAGTGTAAACAAATGAAAATTTCAAACGAAGTAAAAGTAGGTATCCTGGCCGTAGTAGCCATAGTTGCTTTGATCGTCGGTTTCAGGTTTTTAAAAGCGAAAGATATTTTTAACCGTACACCTAAACTGCATGCTATTTTTAAATCGGTAGGAGGCTTGGAGAAAGCCAATTTTGTGAAAATAAACGGGCTTACAGTAGGTTCTGTATATGCCATGGAGCCTGCCGATGAAAATGTTACTGCGGTAAAAGTAACATTAAGTATTACCGAGAAAGTGAATATCCCTTCCAATTCGGTGGCTTATATAGAAGGTAGCTTGTTAGGTTCTTCCAATGTTATTATTGAGTTAGGAGATGCTACCACTAATCTCAAAGACGGAGATGTGATTCAAACCAAGGAAGAAGCAGGACTTTTAGGTAACCTGACTTCGGAGGCTAAGCCGCTGATCTCCAAGGTGCGTAATGTAGCCGATACGGCCACATTGCTCTTGTCAAATTTTAACAATATTCTTAATCCCGCAACGCAGCATGAGCTACAAGCTACGATAGCCAATTTAAGTCGCTCTACAGCCGCTTTGAATGCATTACTAAATAGCCTCAATCAGCCTTTATCGTCTACAATGGAGAATATGAATGCCATTACTTCGAATATCAAAAATCAGAATAAGGCTATAGAAGGCATCTTAAATAATGCCAATACGTTCACTAATGACTTAAAGCAGTTGCAACTTCAACGTACGATTGACAGCTTAAATGCTACCATTTCGGACTTGCGCACCACTATTACCGGTATTTCTGATCCTAACGGTAGCCTTGGGGCACTCATGCACGACCGTAAGATGTACAACAAACTGAATGATGTGTTGTTAAGTTTGGAAATATTGTTGGATGATATTCGTGTACATCCTAAGCGTTATGTGAATATTTCTGTATTTGGTAAGAAAAATAAATCCGGCGAGTTAACCGCTCCCGCAATAAAAGATTCGGTTCCCAGGTGATAAGGCAAGATTTTTTTAAAAGACATTTACTTTTTTCGTTAGTAATCATATTGCTGGGTTGTGTAGTAGCTTCCAGCGCTACACTGAGAACCCGCAAGACAGCTCCTGTTATTGTTACTTTACCACTACAGGATACCATCATTATTATACGGGCGAATACTTTTTCCTTGCAAAAAGATAATGACAGCAGCGATTTACTGATTGTAGAGGGTAATGTGCTGGCTAAACAAGGCACTTCGATCTTTAGAGCAGATAAGGCCATAAAAAATAATCGACTGAATACTTTTGAGGCGTGGGGACGTGTGCATATCACTGATGCTGATACCACACATATTTATGCCGACCATTTAAAATATTTTGGCACTACACAGGTGGCTCATTTGGATTGTAATGTAAAACTCACCGACGGCCGCGTGATACTTACTACTCCCAGTCTTAAATATGATATGACCACCAATATAGGCATATATAACAAGGGGGGTAAAGTAGTGAATGAGAAAACCGTCATTACCAGTACCGAGGGCGAATACTACCGGGATTTGCAGGATGTTTTCTTTAAGAAAAATGTATTGGTTAAAGATCCTGCATACGAAATCACTACAGATTCTCTTCAATACAATACCGGTACCCGCATTGCAACCTTTCTTACGCAGACACATATTGTAGACTCGGCACGCCGTACAATTGATACTAAGGAGGGCTACTATAATCTGAATACGAATCAGGCTGAATTCCGTCAGCGGCCTTTTATCAATGATGATAATAAATTTACATTGAACGCTGATGTGGTATATCTTGATGACAATATCGCTCGAGCTGAAGGGAATGCGGTGGCGGTAGATTCTACGCGTGGTACGATTATTATTGCCAATCTTATTTTTCAAAACAGGCTGAATGAAGCGGTCTTGGCCACTCAAAAACCTGTGATGATCGTTAAACAGGATAGTGATTCATTGTACGTGGCAGCAGATACTTTGTTTAGCGCCAAGCTGAGCGACTTGTTTGAAGAACAGGTTGTAACACCCGCAGAGCTTCCCGATACCGATGCCCCAACTGTAGAAAAAGATGATAGCTTATCCGTTCCAGCAATAACACCTACGGTTATGGAGCAAATTGCCGCAGTAGCTCCTGCAGCAGATTCGGTAAATATGCCTGTTATAAACGAAATGGACAGCTCGATAGTGGATGATGCAAAAGCAAACATACTTACACAGGAATTGGCAGACAGTACAGAAAAAGCAACTACCTTGTTACAGGCCGATACAGTAATCCCTCAGCGTGCCTTGCCTGCTCAAAATGTCAATACACCTTCAAAGGATGTCAATAAGGTAGCGGTGAAAAAAGATGCCGCAACCATTTCCACTACATTTGAGAAGCCTAAAACCACTGTAAACGATAGTACAGACCGATATTTTGAAGCTTTTCATAATGTGCGGATTTACTCCGATTCGATGCAGGCGGTGTCCGACAGTTTGTTTTATTCATTTAAAGATTCTATATTCAGATTATATAAAGATCCGGTGGTATGGGGAAAGGAAAGTCAAATTACGGGCGATACCATTTTATTGCACACGAAAAATAAGAAACCTCACTGGATGGAAGCATTTAAAAATGGATTTATCGTGAGCTATGTGGGTAGTGAAGCGTATAATCAGGTGAAATCCTCTCGTATTGATGCTTATTTTGTAGATGGTTCGTTGGACTCAGTCAGGGCTAAAGGATTGGCAGAATCGATTTATTATATACAAGACGATGATAGTGCTTTTTCTGCCGTTAATCATTCTACTGGTGATATTATCGACAGTTATTTTAATGAAAAGCAGCTGCACAAGGTTGTATTCAGAGGAAACGTTAAAGGCACGATTTATCCCATACAGCAAAAAAAGCCGGGCGAAATGAAGCTGGAAGGATTTATTTGGAAAGAAGCACTAAGGCCAAAAACCAAGTTTGAATTATTCGAATAATACCACTCACTAATCAAACTAATAAAAAGTGCGCAGCATTTTAGAGATATTAGGTAATAGCTTTGTAATAGCGTTGCAGGAGCTGTTAAAGAACAAGCTACGTACCTTTTTAAGTTTGTTCGGTGTCACCATAGGTATTTTCTGTATTATTGGCGTACTGGCCACTGTAAATAGTCTCAAGCGAAATATTCAAAATGAGATTAAGCAGATGGGCAGTAATATTATCTTCATAGATAAATGGGTTTGGGGTGGTGGTCCTGATTATCCTTGGTGGAAGTTTGCCAACAGACCTTATCCAAAGTATCATGAGCTGAAGCAGATAAAAGAAAGATCTCCCTCTACACAATACGCAGCTTTCTTTTATGATGTTACCGATAATCTTGAATTTTCGGGGTCTTTGCTCAATGGTGTAAAAGTATATGGCGTAACTGAAGAGTATAATGATATTCAGAAACTGACTTTCGATTACGGAAGATATATATCTGATGTAGAATTTCATTTCGGCACCAATGTAGCTGTAATTGGTCATGAAGTAGCCACTAAACTTTTTGTCGATCCTGAGCTTGCATTAAACAAGCAGATTAAAGTTAAAGGAAAGCAAGTGAAGGTTATAGGGGTAATTAAGAAGCAAGGTAAACAGCTTACCGGAGGGTGGGAGTTCGATCGATGCATGATTATCCCTTATCATTACGCCAAGACCATCTACCTAGAGCGATATTCTGACCCCAAAATCATGGTAAAAGGGTATGAACATATTACCAGTACGGTGCTTAAGGACGAGCTGGAAGGAGTGATGCGGAGCATACATAAGTTAAGACCCACTCAGGAGTCAGATTTTGCATTGAACGATTTAAACGATTTTAGTAAAGATGTTGAGGCCGCATTTGCAGGACTGAACATAGGGGGTGCTATAATTGGAGGTATCAGCCTTATTGTAGGACTATTCGGTGTTGCCAATATTATGTTTGTCACTGTAAAAGAACGTACTCCTCAAATCGGATTAAAGAAAGCGCTTGGGGCAAAAAATCATATTATACTTACAGAATTTTTATTGGAGTCGGCATTTCTTTGTGTGATTGGTGGGTTAATAGGTTTGATACTGGTGGCCGTACTGGCTATTATATTATCCAAGGCCTTGGAGTTTCCGGTATATGTATCGGTAGCGAATATGGTATGGACTTTTATAATTTGTGTGATGGTGGGAGTGGTTGCCGGTATTATTCCGGCCATGCAGGCTGCTAAAATGAATCCCGTTGTGGCTATCAGAAGCTGAGTAAATACTTGGTAAGACAGTGTGATATTATGGCCGACACTAAGCCCAAGAAGAGAAATATTAACATTTCAAATTAGCGATATTTTATACTGATGTCTGTTATATTAGCCATAGAGTCGAGCTGCGATGAAACGTCGGCAGCGGTGTGTGTAGACGGAAAGATTTTATCCAATAATATTGCTACTCAGGCGGTGCATGCACAGTATGGAGGTGTAGTGCCGGAGCTGGCTTCGCGTGCCCATTTGCAGAATATAGTACCTGTAGTAGATGTAGCGTTAAAGAAGGCCGGAAAGGAACTCAAAGATGTGGATGCGATTGCTTTTACACAAGCTCCGGGTCTTATTGGTTCGTTATTGGTAGGTGCTACTTTTGCGAAATCACTTTCGCTTGCATTAAACAAGCCATTGATATCGGTAAATCATATGCAGGCGCATGTATTAGCCAACTTAATACCAGATCGTAAACCGGAGTTTCCCTTTTTGTGCTTAACTGTCAGTGGAGGGCACACGCAGATTGTATTATGTAAATCTCCCCTAGATCTGGAGGTGATAGGAGAGACGATTGATGATGCAGCGGGTGAAGCTTTCGATAAATGTGCTAAACTATTGGGACTTCCTTATCCGGGAGGACCACTGATTGATAAATATGCCAGGGAAGGCGATCCTGCACGGTTTCAGTTCCCGGAGCCTAAAATCCCCAACTATAATTTCAGTTTCAGTGGTTTGAAAACGGCGGTGCTTTATTTTCTGATGAATGCCGGCAAAAGCCAGATCTATAAAGAAGCGTTTACCGCAACAGAAGAAGAGCGCAAGAAGTTTATAGAAGAAAACCTTTACGATATCTGTGCTTCTCTGCAAAATAGAATCATCACCATCTTACTGAAAAAGTTTGCTAAAGCTGCTAAAGATTTAGGAGTAAAAGACCTTTGCATTGCAGGTGGAGTTTCGGCAAATAGCGGTTTGCGACAAGCTTTTACCGAAATGGGGCAAAAAAACGGATGGAATACATTTATTCCGGAGTTCCAGTATTGTACGGATAATGCGGGTATGATTGCTATTACGGCATATTATAAATACCTCAATAAGGAGTTTGCCCCTTTAACCGTGCAACCCGCGGCTAGGGGATTTGAGTAAGTTAGATAGAGCATCGAAATTAAAACAGATTGTCTTTGGCCAATCCTTATTTTCAGTTTAAGCAATTTACCGTATATCACGATCGGTGTAGTATGAAGGTTACTACAGATGCCTGTTTATTTGGCGCGTGGGTAGCTCATGAGCTTCATGCTGCTTCTAGCCCAAAATATGAGATCTTAGACATAGGTAGTGGCAGTGGCTTACTAAGTTTGATGTTGGCTCAATCTATAAATGGCCATATAGAAGGAATAGAATTGCAAGACTCGGATTATCTTCAATCTTTGGAGAATGTTGCTCAATCGCCCTATGCAGAGCGAATACAGATTTTTAAGGGTGATGCGCTTACTTTTCCGTATGCGAAAAAGTATGATGTAGTGATCAGTAATCCTCCTTTCTATGAAAAGGACCTGAGAAGCGATAGCAGTGGTAAAAATATTGCGCATCATGACGACGGTCTGAAACTTGATGCGCTTGTAAAGCTGATACAGAAAGTGCTGCAACCCAGTGGTACATTTTATTTGTTATTCCCTGCTAAACGTATTCAGGAAATAAAACGGGAAATAGCGATAAGCCATTTATGCATCAATAAAATGGTATCTGTTAGGCAAACAGAAAAACACACGCACTTCCGGTTCCTGCTAAAAGGCTCTTTTTATGAAACACCCTTACAGCAGGAGGAAATAGTCATTAAAACTGATAATAATTATACTGACGCGTTCGTACGTTTGTTACAGCCTTATTATTTGTATTTGTGACTTTAAAGAGGGATCTTCTTCCCGGTTTCGACAGCTTTGTAAATCGCTTCGATAATTCTTAAGTCTTGAAGGCCTACTTCTCCGTCTACAGGGATCTCGGGCTTTTTGCCATCAAGTATGATAGCGGCCATTTCATCCATTTGGACGGTCTGATGCACTACAACGGGTGCATTAATTTCACCTTTATTAGAACGCGCTCTAATGGGGCCATACCCGGTTGCAGGCTGCATTTCAATAAACCCTCTTTCTCCGTTGAGGAAGAATCGGTCCAGATAATTCATATTATATGTGGAAAGGCATGAGGCTGTGGCGCCACTCTTGAAGCCGAACTGGAACAATATCGTTTCGTCCACTCCTGCTTTAAATTTCACAGGATCGGTTTTCGTTTCCTGTGCAGTAACCCAGATAGGCTCTTCACCTACCATATAGCGACAGCCGTTTATCGCATAGATGCCGATATCCATCAATGCTCCACCACCTGCCAGTTCTTTATTAAGACGCCATTGGTTAGGATTGCCTATGCGAAAACCACTAAGTCCTTGAAAGAATTTAATAGCGCCTAGTTCGCCCTCTTTTCTCATACGTACCGCTTCAAGAGTGTGCGGTTCAAAACGCATACGGTATCCTACCAGCAAATGCACACCGGCTTTTTTACAGGCTTCCACCATTTCTTGCCCTTCCTTTACACTAATCGCCATGGGCTTTTCGCAGATCACATGCTTGCCTGCGCGGGCTGCTCTTATAGTGTGGTTATGGTGTAAGGAATTGGGAGTAATCACATACACAGCATCTATATCGGGATTATTTTTAATGGAGTCGAAGTTTTGATAATTGTATCGATTTTTTTCAGGAACGTTATATAGTGCTCCCCATTCTTTCAGTTTTTCAGGAGTTCCACTGATGAGGCCTGTTACTTTTGCTCTTTTACAATCTTTCATGGCCTCTGCAACACGCTTTGCGTATCCTCCAAGCCCCATTAGTGCTACACGCAATACTTTTTCATTTGCGGGTGATTGTTGTGGATTGAAGGAAAATAACTGTGGGCCTACTAATGGTAAACCTGCAGAGACAACACCCATTTGTTTAAGAAATGTTCGTCTTGATTTCATGGCATGTAGTTTAGAGCAATGTGGATTATAAAATTAAACTTATCGACTTTTTAGCTATTGATAACATTTTGAGCAATCTTCAACACTTTTTGTAATTGTTCTTCGGGTGTGAGATTTGTAGTATCAATTTCAATGGCATCGCTGGCTTTTCTTAGCGGACTTACTTCACGATTGGCATCAATGTAGTCGCGCATTTCAATATTATGAGCTACCTCTTCAATAGTGATGTTAGGATTTTTTTGATATAGTTCCTTAAATCTTCTTTCTACGCGTACCGCATTATCCGCAGTAACAAATAATTTAAGCTCTGCATCAGGGAAAACGGTAGTGCCGATATCTCGCCCGTCCATGATAATTCCTTTTTTAGCCCCCATTTTTTGCTGCTGTTTTACGGCGAACTCGCGTACTTCAGGAATGGCTGCTACTTCACTTACTTTGTCAGCAACAATCATTTCCCGAATCAAATACTCCACGTTTTCGTTATTCATGAACATTTCTACTTTTCCGGTTTGCTCATTTAGTCTGAAGTCCAGATCCATTCCGTCAAGAGCATTGAGTATTTGTTCTTTATTATTAAAATCGATGTTGTTTCTCAGAAAATATAATGTAATGGCACGATACATGGCACCACTATCTACATACAGATAGTTGAGCTCTTTGGCCAGCTGGCGGGCAATGGTACTTTTCCCACAACTGGACAAGCCATCAATCGCAATGACAATTTTTTTCTCGCTCATTTAATTACTAAATAAATTTGTATAAAGGTAGAAATTAATCTTTAATCAGTAATTTTATTGTCTGCTAGCGATGCTTATTTAATCTGTGATATAAAAAAGTATAATGATGAAGTCATTTAAAATTGCATGTTTTAGTTTGTCTATTATCGCACTTTCTTTACTAAGCTGTAACGGAAACAATAATTCTAAAAACGAATCAGATAGCGATGCTATGAGTACAACAGATTCAACTGTCATTACAGAGTTAGCTGTTGATTATTCAGCAGGGGATCAAACTTTTAAGAGTTATGCCGCTTACAAGGAGGGTGGTGAAAATCTTCCTGTAGTACTGGTAGTACCCGAATGGTGGGGTGTTAATGATTACACTCGCAGCCGAGTGAAACAATTGGCTGAGCTTGGTTACTTTGCCATGGCCGTAGATATGTACGGTGATGGGAAAACTGCAGACGATCCGGCTACAGCGGGCGAACTGGCAACACCGTTCTACAAAGATGCTCAGTTAGCAAGAAAGCATTTTGAAGCAGCACTCGAAAAGGCAAAAAGCTTTAATCAGGTAGATAGCTCCAAAATCGCAGCTATCGGTTATTGTTTTGGAGGATCCATGGTATTGAATATGGCACGTTTGGGGCTTGATCTCAAAGGCGTTGTCAGCTTTCATGGCGGTTTGAATGGAGGGTTACCACCGGCTCAGAAAGGTTCTATAAAAGCAGCCCTTTTGGTTTTACATGGCGAGGCAGACTCTATGGTGCCTGAGGAAGAAGTAAAGGCGTTCAAAAAAGAAATGGATGAGGCTGAAGTTAATTATAAATTTATAGGGTACCCAGGTGCCAAACATGCATTTACGAATCCCAATGCTACAGCTGTTGGGCAAAAACATAATATCGATGTAGCTTACGACGAAACAGCAGATAAAGCTTCTTGGGAAGAACTAGTGAGCTTTCTCAGTTCTGTATTCCAATATTAGGGACAATCGTTTGCACAAACAGTATAATTAAGGGATAATCAGCGTTTCTTAATAGCTGTTTATCCCTTATTTATTGTATGCATTCTCCAGTTGTAGTAATGGGTGTTTTGATATGTTGTTATCATGATTAATGCAATCACTCAAGTATTCCCTATTAGAGTTTATGGTGTTATGAGAGGGAGGAAAATGAATAAGCATAAGCATAAGAAAATATTTCTATGACTATTGTTGAACGAATGCGCAAACGATTGAATGATATTTAATGTTGATTACTGATTATTTTCGTAGAAGTGATACTACAATTGCTTCCATAGCATCCTAAAAATTTAAATTTTTTACAGGAAATGAAAAGAAAAGACTTCGTTAAAAGCACTGGGGTGGTCATGGCAGGACTTTCTGTAATGCCCGCTAACAGTGTGTTTAGTATAATCGGAAAACCACAGGCGGGTTTAAAAACTGCTTTAATTGGTGTTGGCGCCAGAGGGATTACACACCTCGATCTACTGCTCCGCAGGAATGATGTGGATGTAGTGGCTGTGTGTGATATCGATCCAATAATGATCGAAAAATCTAAGCAGCTGGTTGCTAAAGCAGGAAAAAAGCAACCGCAGTATTTTACAGAGGGAGTGGATGCTTGGAGGAAGATGCTAGAGTTGAAGGGTATTGAAGCCATCATCATATCTACTCCCTGGGAGCTTCATAAGCCTATGATTATAGAGTCTCTGGAAGCCGGTATTAAATATGTAGGTACCGAAGTAGTATTGGGTATTACTTTGCAGGATCACTGGGATGTAGTAAAGGCAGCAGAAAAGTATAAAGGTCATGTGATGATGCTGGAGAATGTATGTTATCGGCGCGATGTGATGGCAGTGCTAAACATGGTGCGTCAGGGTATTTTTGGTGAGTTGATTCACTTACAAGGAGGCTATCAGCATGATTTGCGGGGAGTGAAATTCAACGACGGCAAAACCCCTTACGGTAAAGGTGCTGAGTTTGGCCCTGTGGATGGTTACTCAGAGTCCAGATGGAGAACAGATCATTCTGTACATCGCAATGGAGATTTGTACCCAACTCATGGCATCGGTCCTATTGCTCACTACATCAATATTAATAGAGGGAACCGTTTTATTTCGTTGAACTCTTTTGCATCTAAAGCAAGAGGCTTGCATAATTATATTGTAGAAGTAGGCGGTCCTAACCATAAAAACGCTAAGGTGCAGTTTAAACTGGGTGATGTGGTTACCACCCAGATTGCTTGTGCCAATGGCGAAACCATTCTACTACAACATGATACCAACTTACCCCGTCCTTATTCGCTGGGTTTCAGAGTGCAGGGCACCAAAGGATTATGGATGGATGTAGCAAAAAGCATTTATGTGGAAGGTAAGTCCCAATCTCATAAATGGGATGAAGCTAAAAAATGGCTGGACGAATACGACCATCCTTTATGGAAAAAATATAGCCAGGATGCTGCGGGAGCAGGACATGGAGGCATGGACTGGTTTGTTATAAATTCGTTCATTGAGTCGGCCAAGCGTAAAGAGCCCACTCAAATGGATGTGTATGATGCAGCGGCTTGGAGTGCTATCACACCTTTAAGTGAAATGTCCATTGCTCTGGGTAATGAGACGGTGGAGTTCCCAGACTTTACGGGCGGAGAGTGGATGTATCGCAAACCGGTATTTGCACTCAATGACGATTTCTAACAATTCATCTTTGCATAGCTAGCGCTTTCTTTAGGGTAGAACTAAAGGAAGCGTTTTTGTATAAAAAAACCGTCACCTCGTGACGGTTTTTCATTTGTTCGTGTGTTTCATAGGTTAGGCAAACAATTGAGGTCGTACAGTTGCAAAAGTATAGATTTTTTTATATAAACTAACAAATGTTAGTATATTTTTAGTTGTAAGCCGTCATATGAGAGATGTTTGCCCGGAGGGAGTATACGTGTTATTGCATCGTGGGTGCCCAACTGATGCGACATGTGGATAAAATAAGTGTCGGATACACCCAGTTCATCAGCAATTGCTATCGCTTCCTGTAGAGTAAAGTGGGATATATGTTTTTGGTGACGTAGCGCATTGATTACCAGTATCTTACTACCTTGTATTTTATCTTTGGAGGCATCGTCGATACGGTTGGCATCGGTAATATAGGTAAAATCGCCTAGTCTAAACCCTAGGACGGGCATATGCAGATGCCACACAGGAATAGGAATAATGTGCAGATCGCCAATAGTAAAACTTTCGTTTTCCTGAATAGGATGCAGATTGATGGAGGGCACACCGGCATATTTTACCTCCGTAAAAGCATAATCAAATTCGGTTTTGATTCTATCTAGGCTTTGGACACTGCCATAAACATCCATCGGCTTCTGTTGAAAGAAATTGTATGCACGCACTTCATCTAATCCTGCGATATGATCTTTATGCGAGTGTGTAATCAACACGGCGTCTAGCTTCGTGACGTCGTGAGTAAGCATTTGCTGTCTGAAATCGGGACCGGTATCAATAACAATAGTAGTAGTAGGGGATTCTATTAGAATACTAGATCGTAGGCGTTTATCTCTGGGATCTGAAGAGGTACATACCTCACATTTACAACCTATCATCGGGACACCCGAACTGGTACCCGTACCCAAAAACGTGATTTGTAATTGAGGATATGACAAAACGTTAGAGTCGAAATGATAATGAACAATGAAATCAGGATAAAAATATTATTTATTACTCAATTTTTACCCGTTGAGTCCTCTTTAGGTAAAGGCCCCTTCTCATTCTCAAATATTTCGGTATAAAACTTTTTGGAGTTCTCGTCAAGCAAATTCGTGTCAATTTCCAGCTGAGGGATAATTTCCAGTAATGTATTAATACGTCCCTCAATTTGCAGAAACTTATTAATTACAATTACCTTCTTATTGTCCAATATACAATATCCGCTTTGAAAATTACCACGCTCATACCGCAGTATATAGCCGCATTGTTCAGCAATGGTCTCGAGCTTATCTAACGTGTTTTGTGTATATCTGATCATATTGTTTATTGCCCCGCAAAGATAAAGATTTAAAAACAGGCTAAGATACTATGTGAATATTGTGGGGAATGATACAAAATAGGCAGTAGCATCATACATTTGCATTTTTAATAAATTATGCCACAGGCACGCAAAATTATCAATGATCCTGTTTACGGGTTCATTACCATAAACCACCCTGTATTATTACGGGTAATTTCTCATCCGCTGTACCAGCGTTTGCGCAATATACACCAAATGGCTTTTGGTTATCTCGTTTATCCAGGAGCCGTACATAGCCGTTTGCATCATTCTTTGGGTGCTTATCATCTAATGTGCACTGCATTAAATGAGTTGAAAGGTAAGGGGGTAGAAATTACCGAAGATGAAGAGCTGGGCGCTAAACTGGCTATCTTGCTGCATGATATTGGGCATGGTCCTTTCTCGCATGCACTTGAAAATGAATTGATAATAGGAGCCCATCATGAGAAGATTTCTTTGTTGATTATGCAAAAGCTGAATATGGAGATGGATGGTGCGCTGAACACAGCTATTGAAATCTTCACTAACAGGCATCCCAAAAAATTCCTCCATCAGCTGGTTTCGGGTCAGCTAGATACCGATCGTATGGATTATCTCACCCGTGATAGTTTTTTCACCGGTGTAGCCGAAGGGGTAATAGGCTACGATCGTATTATAAAAATGCTTTGTGTGAAAGATGGTAATCTGGTAGTGGAGGAAAAAGCTATTTATTCGATCGAAAAATTTCTCTTGAGTCGCAGACTCATGTATTGGCAGGTTTATCTGCATAAAACAGTGGTAGCAGCTGAAAAAATGCTGATTATGATTATCCGCAGGGCAAAGGAACTGATAGCAAAGGGAGTACCTATCACTGCGGCAACTGCCCCTCTTAATAGATTCTTACATGCCAGAGACACTTCGGTGAATATAGAGGAATTGTTAGATGACTTTTGCAGTATGGATGACCATGATGTAATGGTAACGATAAAGAATTGGTGTAGGCATGAAGATAAAGTACTCTCTACCTTATGTACAGCCCTTATTCAGCGCAAAATCATGCACATCAAGTTACAGGCCCGGCCTTTTGATGAGCAGGTGCTGATTGATAAATGTAAAGAGCTGGCCCAAGTGATGCAAGTTAGTGAAGAGGAAGCGCGATACTTTGCATTTAGCGGTGAGGCTACCAATACATTGTATAACTTAAACGAAGAAAATATCAGTATTTTGTATAAGGATGGTACGCTGAAGGATATTTCTCAAGTAGACAATGCCATTATCGACGTAAAGGCCAGTGAACCTGTTAAAAAATATTATATCTGTTTTTTGCGCCTGTAGCTCGGGTGCCATAAGTTTTTAATATTTTTACCCGTTGGGTTTTCGATCTTAATCAATAAATTATTAATTAAATATTAAACAATGTATTTTTCTGCTTCGCAAATTGCATTAATGATTGGGGGAAAAGTGGATGGCGACCCCAATGCTACTGTGAATTCATTCGGTAAGATTGAGGAAGCTGGCGCGGGGCAGTTGAGCTTTCTGGCAAATCCGAAATACGAAGAATATTTATATATTACCAAAGCTTCTATCATTATTGTAAAGGAATCACTGGAGCTCAAACATCCAGTAGCCTCTACTTTAATCAGAGTAGGCGACCCTTATACAGCCTTTGCTACCTTATTGCAAAAATATCAGGAGTTCATGCAGCAACAGCTGAAAGGGATTCAGCAACCTTGTTATATTGCGCAGAGTGCGAAATATGGAGAAAACGTGTATATAGGCGCTTTTGCGTATTTGGGTGAAAATGTAAAAGTAGGTAACAATACCAAGATTTACCCAGGCGTCTATCTAGGTGATAATGTAACTGTTGGCGACAATTCTGTGATTCTCCCTGGGGTAAAAATTTTGCATAATTGTGTTATCGGTAATAATGTAACCATTCATGCTGGAACCATCATAGGAAGCGATGGCTTCGGATTTGCACCGCAGGCTGATGGTAGTTTTTCCAAAGTACCCCAAATTGGAAATGTAGTGATTGAGGATGATGTAGAGATAGGAGCTAACTGTACTATTGACAGGGCAACGATAGGCTCTACTATTATCCGGAAAGGAGTGAAGATGGACAATCTTATTCAGATTGCCCACAATGTAGAAATTGGTGGTAGCACAGTAGTGGCCGCTCAAGCGGGCATCAGCGGTAGTACCAAGGTAGGTAAGGGTGTGATGATTGGTGGGCAGGCTGGCATTGTAGGGCATCTACATATTGGTGACGGAGCAAAGATTAATGCACAGAGTGGTGTGAGTAAGAGTATTGAACCTGGCAAAGCAGTGACCGGTTCTCCTGCTCATGATTATGCAGCTGCTTTACGCAGTCAGGCACTAAGTCGTAATCTGCCGGATATCGAACGTCGCATTAAGCAATTAGAGCAGCTTGTGCAACAACTGGTAAAAACTACTTCATAAAACTTTTTTCATCTTTCCTGAAATGACGCTACGTATCGGAGCACAACTATGGTCTTTGCGAGAAATACTTCAGAAAGACCCTATGGGTACATTATCGTTGCTCTCCGATGTTGGGTATCGTTATGTAGAGCCTGCCGGATTTAGTGTTCAGGATAAAACAATTCAAGGATTCAGACCTGAGGACTTAAAAACGATGGTAGAAACACAGGGGATGAGTATGCCTTGTGGCCATTTTTTCTTTCTTCCGCAGGAAGTTCATATTGTGTGTGAATGCGCTGCTCAAATGGGGATGCAATATATAGTACTACCCTATTTAGAAGATGCGTATAAATTATCAAAAGATACCTATAAAAAAGCCGCTGAAATGTTAAATGAAATAGGAGTCATTGTTAACTCCTATGGTCTTCGACTGGCATATCATAATCATGCTTACGAATTTGAGATGCTAAATCAGCAACATCCCTTTGATATATTACTTGAAAATACGGATCCGAACTTTGTATTTTTTGAAATGGATATGGGATGGATGGAGTACGCCGCTCAATCTCCTTTGTCTTATTTTGAGCGCTATGCCCATAGATTCCCTTTGTGGCATCTGAGAGATTTAGATGCTCAAACAAAGAATACTACCATTATCGGAAAAGGTATAGTGGATTTTAAAGGAATATTTGAAAACCAACATCAGGCCGGACTGGAGTACGCTTTTATTGAAATGGCCTCGGGGACTACTGCATTGCTGGAGAAGATGATACAAAGTATACGGAACTTACAACAGTGCTTAAGTTGAGGAATATAATTAGAGGATTATGGCGCTCACTTTTGCAGATAGGGTAATTGCATTTAATCAAAACTTAAAGTACATCGGTAAACTGCCTAAAGGTTTTCAGGTGATGAATCCCTATTTAGACAATCCTGAAACTTTGATAGTAATGCAGCAGTTTTACCATAAATATTATGGTGATCACAATAAACGAAGGTTCTTGATTGGTATTAATCCTAGTAGGCATGGGGCAGGGGTAACAGGGGTGCCTTTTACCGATACCAAACGCTTGGCCGCTGCCTGTGGTATCGAAATGAAAACGGCCCATACCCATGAAATATCATCGGTGTTTATGTACGACATGATTGAGGCCTATGGAGGGCCGAAACTTTTTTACCATGATTTTTATATTAACTCGCCATTTCCACTGGCTATTATTCGTAATGTAAAAGGCAAATGGGTGAATGCTAATTATTATGACGATCCTGAATTGTATAAGTGTGTAAAAGATTTTATGATACAATCCCTGAGGGAGCACGTGAAAATGGGTTTGTACACAGAGGAGGTATACGTGCTAGGAAAGAAAAATGCCGGATATATTGCTGCTTTAAATAAAGAGGCACAATTGTTCGGTAAGATTCAAATACTCGAACACCCCCGTTTTATTCAACAATATAAGTCGAAAGAAAAGCAGTATTATATAGAGAAGTATCTTTTAATGTTAAAGCAATAGTAGTTTGTTGATATTCTTAAGTGTAAATTTTCTTTTATTTTGAAAGTGTATCTGAAAAATTTTATTTTAAAGTTATATTGCCGAAGCTAGCGCTAATATTAACCGGCACTTTTCCTGAACCTTTTACACCCTTATAGGATTTGTCAAAGGTAGGTCCGTATCTTTTTTCTCTGGTTTGATTTACAATTTCGGTTCCGCTCAGATTTTTTAGGTCTCCATAGCTGGTGGATATCTGAAAGGTGGCATCTAATGCAGGGGCAATTTTGCATACAATGTCCGAGTAGCTGGTTTTAAGATCCAGTTTTTCAAGAGCATTGTGTAATCCTAAGTGCACCCCACTACAAAAATCGATTTTCCCACTTACTGTGCCTGTAAGCTTGTCAATATGGAGTTTAGAATAGGAAATTTTAATATCTCCACCATGAATCGCAGTAGCGTTCAAGCCTCCAAATTTTACTCTTATACTTTTGACATTAGCGATACTGCCTACCGAAAGCTCTCCGAAGGCCTGGTCGATGTCTATAACGCCCTTCCAGTCGGGAAGGAAAGTGTTTCCAAACTCATTTTTTATTTCCAATGGATTGGAAGAAGGCATATAGATAACATAATTAACTTCCATTTTGGACTGTGAGGATTTTCCTCGGGCCGTGCTTCCCGAAAACCGTGTAGTAAATGTTATAGATGTACCTGCACGACTTTCAATGTTGATATGATCCAATAATTGTTGGGCCATTCTTTCATCCTTTGCAGAAGTAATGATGGTAGCTTCTACTTTTACTTCGTTGCGGTTCCAAGAATTGACTACAACTTTCCCGAATTTGTTGGATATTTTTATCACCTGATTACTTTGCAAGGGGTAGCTCTGTGTATAGGTTTTGATCTTCTCTGCATAGTGAGCATGCGCTGTAATGGTACGGCAGCAGATTGCAATTAACAATATGCTAAAGACTTTTATAGTTTTCATTTTTCTTCTTTTGAATTTCCTTTAAAATATTCAATTGTTTGTTAAGTAGATCAGCTTGCATTTTAAGATTTGTAATCATCGCTTCTAATAGCTGCTCTCTGTTAAGACCTTCTTTAAATTGTTGCTTTAATGCTTTATATTCAGATTCGAGTGCTTCCATATCGGTTGCAAATTCTTTGGAGAGCTCTGGCTCGTTTTCTGTTAGTTTCGCCATCTGCTCCTGTTTAATTTCAATAAGGCGTGAATAATGATATAAAGCCTCCTCCTCTAGGGCATCGGAAGGTGTCTGTTTTTGGTCAGCCAGTAGGGGACTGTTGTTCGATTCTTCCGTTTCCGGAATGGGTACCATCAGCCCTTTGTTGGAGTCTGCCGAGGGCGGAGGAGTTTGTGTATGAGTGATTGTAGGGGAAATATTTTTAGAAATGGTGGTCTGATAAATGATAATGGAAACAGCTAAGAAAACTGCAACTGCTGCGGCAATGCGCATCCATTTATGAGAGTATACTTTTCCCGACTGTTTATCAGGGATGTTGAGCTCCCTTTCAATTCGGTGCCAGAGGGCATCGGATGGTGTGCACTCATCAAAAGTTTCTTTATGTTGTTGTATAAATGTTTCCAGTTTACCTTTTCTGTTCATAATTGATAAACTCCATTATTTTCTTTTTGGCTCTGTGATAAAGGGTACGCACATTATTATGCGAAAGTTTTAGCATTAGCGCGATTTCTTCTTGAGGAATGCCGTCTACCGCATATAAATTAAAGATGATGCGATGCCGGTCTGGAAGTTGCGCAATAGCTTTTTTAATCTGTTCGATATTATAATCCCACTGTTCTTCATCAAACTCATCCTCTTTCAAGGAGCTAAGATTTGTGCTGTCTATGTCTGAAAAATATACTTTTCTTTTGCGGATTAGATTAATGGATTTGTTTATAACAATTCTGCGTAGCCAAGCTTCAAAACTACTTTTGTAAGTAAAACGATCCAGATTTTTAAACGCATCTACGAAAGCTTCCTGTACCACATCTTCTGCATCGGCCAAGTTGTTTAGTATACGCATGCTGCTACTTAACATAGCCTTGCTATATTGTCGGTATACCGCGTAATAGGCAGTTCTATCTCCAGTACGACACCGTTCAACCAGCGGGTCAATTGCTATTTCTTGTACTATCTCCAAATATGTACCGTTGTTTTTATATCTAATAATAGCTAAAAACATCGAAATGTTACACTCAAAGCTTTCCTTATATTTTTCACATAAAGAGTAAAAATATTTCATCGATAAAATAGGTGTATTCAGCGAACAAGTAGTGGCATTCGGCGAATGTTTTCTTCATGAGATGATTTACAGATTTTTTTTGCCCCGTTTTATTACGCCCTTGTGAATTAAAAGTTAACCCTGTAAATCAAATACTTATGAAGAAAATTGAATTTATAATTTCTTTATTTTCAATATTGATTTCAGCCTTCTGTGTGGCTCAAATTCCGTTTCCGGCAGAAACAGCCGTAGTGGTGTCAAAGGCAGGATCCAATTCCCATTATACACTCTACACTATACCGAATGCGGGTATGGAGAATGCCTTGGGGTTCACTTCATGTGCCACAGTGGATTTTTCGCCTCATGAAGTAAACGGGGTTGGTTTGAATAATGTGGACAAATTATTGTATTCTGCTGTGTACAGTGATAACGGCACACCTGAAAATCTCACCGATGACGTACACCTTTACAGAATTGGTGCCGATGGTACTTATCAGGATTTAGGCGTATTGCCCGTTACAGGTGAAGGCAAGAATGTTTCTGATAGGGGATACAAAGTAAAAGTTGAGTACGTGAACTTCTTAGCTGGAACCGTTTATAATGACAAATACATTTATTTCACTATAGCTTTAAGTCATTTGGGGAAGATGGAATCGGTGATAGCATCTAGGAAAAAGCTTTTAGACTTAGATGCTGATGATATTACGATTTATGTAGCTGAAATAGATAATATTTCTTCTTTGACCAGTACCCCCGCCGCTCCTTCTCGTTATTATAAACTGGACATTAGTAACGCGCGTGTAAAGGCAGCCGTTAATGCATTCGTGCAAAGCTTTAATGATAATTACAATAATACGCCTGGCAACTGGGGCGACAAGCTTTACAGTGCCTCGAGAACTGAATCAGGCTTTCACGATATAGATGTGCATCCTGAAACCGGATTATTGTATTCTTATATCAACTATCCACATCCGACACTCGGAGGGGAAGATATGGTAGGTTTCCCAATAGCAGCCAACCTGAACGCATCGAGGAAAGCCTATATCGCTAATCCGGTAGGCACCATAACTAATGAAGTACCCTCTTCACCACTGGTTGGTTTGGCTTTTAATATTGCCGGGAATCATCTGTATGCATTGTTTGCTTCGGGGGAGTATGGCGAAATAGATCTGACAACAGGCGGTGTAAATATTCTGGATGTAAGTAATATTCATAATGATGGAATGGGGTTGATGAATATGAGGTCCGGAGCAGAATATACGCTGCTAGGCGACATGGCTCGTCCTTTTGGAGATATTGTTAATCCGGTTCAGTTTGGCACTATTCAAGCTCTTTTGGCCAAAGAAGGGTTGATTGTAAATTGGCAAACATTATCAGAGGTAAATAATCATCACTTCGATATAGAAGTATCTGTTGATGGTAAACACTTTACCAAAGTAGCAACAGTACTGAGTAAAGCTCAACTGGTAAGCAACACACCGCTGGATTACACACACACTATTGATCGCAGTGCATTACCGCTAGGTGTATTGTCAGTGTCTGTGTTAGGATTGATGAGCCTGGCTGGTTTAGGAAGAAGAGTGTCGAAATGGGGCGTAGCAATGATGATTGCATTAACCGGTATGGGGCTGTATGCATGTAGCAAATCAGATGTTGTTAATACCGGAACAGATAAAACGATTTATGTGCGTATTGCACAGGTAGATATTGACGGAACAACTACCTATTCAAAAGTTATTAAGGCCGTTAAATCTTAAAACACCGTGAAATTCTCAAAGAAGGATGTTCTGCGTATTCGGAACATCCTTCTTTGTTTTTAATTGGGGCTGATAGAAAAATAAATGTAAGAAACAAAAAGATATAAAAGGATGTTATAAATAATACCAAGGGTTTCTTTTGTAAGAATAGATGTACTTTTTGATGTTTTTTAGAAAAGCGAGAATCATGTAAACAACAATGGGCGATCCCATGGTAAGCATGGAGGTGTAAATAAAGTACTGTCGAATACGGCAGGGAGAAATGTTTAACCTTTCACCAATAGATGCACATACACCGAAAGCGCTCCATTCAACAAAACTTTTCAGGCGGTTCATAACTAATTGATTTTAGGTTAACACACCCAAATTTATTAAAACATCTTGTAAAATGCATATCGGATAACCTCTTTACGCCTATTTTTTGTAATTTTGTAACCTTTCTTAAGGGCCTATTATTCAGATAAAAACAACTTCAAATGGCATTTGATATCGATCTAATTAAAAAAACGTACGCAGAATTTGAACAAAAAGTAAATGCTGCACGCCAACTACTTGGCCGTCCTCTGACTTACGCTGAAAAAGTATTATATGCTCACCTTACTACCCCTGCTACACGTCCGTTTGAACGCGGCGTAGATTATGTGGATTTTGCTCCTGACCGTGTAGCGATGCAAGACGCCACTGCCCAAATGGCTTTGTTGCAGTTTATGCAGGCGGGGCGTGATAAAGTGGCTGTGCCTTCTACGGTTCACTGTGATCACCTTATTATGGCACAGACCGGAGCCGAAGAGGACCTGAAAAGAGCCAATGCAGAGAGTAAAGAAGTATATGATTTTCTTGCTTCCGTATCCAATAAATACGGCATCGGTTTCTGGAAACCGGGAGCCGGTATTATTCACCAGGTAGTACTCGAAAACTATGCATTTCCCGGCGGTATGATGATCGGTACCGATAGCCATACCGTAAATGCTGGTGGTTTGGGGATGATTGCAATTGGTGTGGGTGGTGCTGATGCCTGTGATGTAATGGCAGGTCTCCCCTGGGAATTGAAAATGCCTAAATTGATTGGTGTAAAACTGACCGGTAAACTGAACGGTTGGGCTGCACCCAAAGATATCATTCTCAAAGTGGCAGGTATTCTTACCGTAAAAGGTGGTACAGGCTGTATTATTGAATACTTTGGAGAAGGAGCTCAATCATTGAGCTGTACCGGTAAAGGTACCATCTGTAACATGGGGGCCGAAGTAGGAGCTACTACTTCTACTTTTGCTTATGATGAAAGCATGAGCCGCTACTTGAGAGCTACTAACCGTGCCGATGTAGCAGATCTGGCCGATGCACTGGCTGAGCATCTTACAGCGGATCCCGAAGTTTATGCAAATCCTGAAAAATACTTTGATCAATTAATAGAAATTAATCTGGATGAACTAGAGCCGCACTTGAATGGTCCGTTCACTCCTGATTTGGCTACTCCAATTTCCAAAATGAAAGAAGCGGCTGCTGCCAACGGCTGGCCCACTAAAGTAGAAGTAGGCTTGATTGGTAGCTGTACCAACTCTTCTTACGAAGACATTAGCCGTGCGGTATCGCTGGCTAAGCAGGTAAGCGAAAAAAATCTGAAAACTAAAGCCGAGTTCACCATTACCCCGGGTTCTGAACAAGTGCGCTATACCATAGAACGCGACGGGTTCTTGGAAACCTTTGATAAAATCGGTGCTACTGTATTTGCCAACGCTTGTGGACCTTGTATCGGTATGTGGAACAGGGTAGGAGCTGAGAAAAAAGAAAAAAATACCATCGTTCACTCTTTCAATAGAAACTTTGCTAAACGTGCCGATGGTAATCCCAATACTTACGCCTTTGTAGCTTCTCCTGAAATTGTAACGGCACTGGCTATTGCCGGAGATCTAACCTTTAACCCGATGACGGATACGCTGGTGAATGAAGATGGAGTGGAAGTAAAATTGGATCCTCCTACAGGAGATGAGCTGCCTGTTAAAGGTTTTGCAGTGGATGATCCGGGTTATCAAGCCCCAGCTGCAGATGGAAGTAGTGTTCAAGTGATAGTAGATCCTAACAGCCAGCGTTTGCAATTGTTGGAGCCATTCCCCGCATGGGAAGGTACCGACCTGAAAGGGCTGAAACTACTGATTAAAGTAAAAGGTAAATGTACTACCGACCATATCTCTATGGCAGGTCCCTGGCTGAAATACAGAGGTCACTTGGATAATATTTCCAATAACTTACTGATTGGTGCGGTAAACTATTTCAACGATAAAACTGATAACGTTAAAAATCAGCTGACCGGCGAATACGGCCCGGTTCCTGCTACACAGCGTGCATATAAAGCCGCAGGTATCGGAAGTATTGTGGTGGGAGATGAGAACTATGGTGAAGGTAGTAGCCGTGAGCATGCCGCAATGGAGCCCAGACACCTAGGTGTACGTGCTGTGTTGGTAAAGTCATTCGCACGTATTCACGAAACAAACCTCAAAAAACAAGGTATGCTGGCGCTGACTTTTGCTAATAAAGATGATTACGAAAAAATTCAGGAAGACGATACTATCGATATTATCGGCCTGACTGAGTTTGCTCCAGGCAAACCACTTACCTTGGTGTTACATCACGCTGATGGTACTTCAGAGGAAATTCTGGCCAACCATAGCTACAATGCTCAACAAATCGAATGGTTCAAAGCTGGTGGGGCATTGAATATTATCAGAAAACAATTTGCAGGTAATAACTAACCAGGCCTGACATACTAAATAAAATAGGGGTGTTTAGCATTATCTAAGCATCCCTATTTTTTATTTGCTGTGACAGGTTATTGTAATAAAAATTGCTTTTCCATAAAATGTCAAGTAAAGAATGGGGGGAGGAGGCGTAAAAACCGATAAAGTACCTGAGTAAAGATCGATTTCAATAAGTGAGTGTATAAAAAAAGGATTTTCATTCAACAATGAAAATCCTTTAATTTTTGTAGCGGGGATGGGAGTTGAACCCATGACCTCAGGGTTATGAATCCTGCGCTCTAACCACCTGAGCTACCCCGCCGACGGGCCGCAAAAATAGAGATATTTAATTGAAAAAAGAAATCATTTTTTAAGTTTATGAAGCCTTTTCTAGAATATCTTCCATATAAATAGCACTATGGCTTTCATGGAAAATGCATACTCCATCTTTAATCAATAAAACCTGTGGCGATTCGTGCGTTACCTGATAGCGCTCTGCTATTTGATTGGAGATATGCCGATACGCTATGAGGTCTAAATAATAAAAATCCACAGTGTCCGGTGTCTCGTTTTTAAACAACCTGTTTTTTACCACTGTGCTGATAGAACAACGCGTACTGTGTTTAAAAATCAGCTGAGGTTTTTCAAACGATTTTTGATGAATAGTATTTAGCATTTCCTCACTCTCTAAGTTAGTCCAGCCCATAAAAAATAATGTTTTTATAATCGTTTAATGATTTCTTCTCCTATAGCATCGGTACCCAGAATTTTTTCTTTAGGAGTAGATGCATCGGCAATATCGGCAGTTCTGAAACCGGCTTTCAGTACAGCATCTACGGCGTTAATAATAGCATTGCTTTCTTCTTTCAATCCAAAAGAAATATCTAGCAGTAATGCAGCAGAAAGTACGGAAGCCATCGGATTGGCAATACCTTTACCGGTAATATCGTGAGCTGACCCGTGAATGGGCTCGTATACGCCAGTGCCGTCGCCAATAGAGGCGGATGCTAGCATGCCCATAGAGCCTGCAATCTGAGAAGCTTCGTCAGTCAGGATATCTCCAAACAGATTGGCAGTTAACACTACGTCAAAGCGCTTAGGATCCTTAATCAGCAACATAGCGGTAGCGTCTACAAACTGATATTCTACTTCTACATCTGGATAATCCTTAGCTACCTGCTGTACTACTTCTCTCCAAAGACGGCTTGTTTCCAGTACATTGGCTTTATCTACAGAGCATAGTTTTTTTCTGCGTGTGCGTGCTGCTTCAAATGCTTTGCGGGCGATGCGCTCTACCTCAAACTTACTGTAAGTAGCTATATCGTAAGCGCTGTCTCCATTATCTTTTCTACCTTTTTCCCCGAAATAAATATCCCCGGTTAGTTCGCGGAAGAATAAAATGTCGGCACCTTTCAGAATTTCAGGTTTAATGCTGGAAGCACCCAATAATTCGTCGAACAATTTAATGGGGCGTAGATTGGCGTATAGGCCTAGTTCCTTGCGCATTTTCAGCAAACCTTGTTCTGGTCGTACTTTGGCCGAAGGATCGTTGTCGTATTTAGGATGTCCTACAGCTCCAAACAGTACGGCATCACTATTTTTCATTTTTTGCAGGCTTTCGTCTGGTAAGGCCTCCCCAGTAGCTTCAATAGCTACATGTCCTATTAATGCCTCATCATATACAAACTCATGACCGAATTTTTCGGCGATTTTATCCAGCACTTTCTTACCAACCGCTGTTACTTCTTGCCCGATGCCATCACCGGGAACTATAAGAATGTTTTTTTTCATTTCAGGTATTTTATTGAGTGTTATACTATTTTCTTTAATGCTATGGATATCATATAACCGGCAAGCAGGCTTGCTGTAATCATCGATCCGCCATGTATTAATATATCTACTACATTATCATAGTTGAGTTTATTATTGACTGCTGCCCACTGATATGCCTGATTTAGTACAATATCGCAAAATAAAAATAATAGTAATAGAACCAGCGCTTTTAAGCAATGGTTTTTGAATACGATATCACCGCGTTTATAGGCTTCATGGCAAGGAACAAAGACGATAAAACTCAAAAATACTGCCGCAAAAGCTTTCATTAGTGTGAGTCCCTGTTGCCCACTCGTCATGCCAAAAACATTGTAAAAAAAATGACCGAGATAATGATGTATATGAAATATATCTTCCAGTAGCAAGAATGCAGGTATCAGTAACCATGTGAGGTATTTTTTCTCCTTTCTACTCCAGGACAGGGTTAGTATAGCTGCAACGGTGATCAACTGTTTACAATACTGAAAGTATCCACCATAGCTATATTCTTTAGTGATATCATAAGGAGTGTTTTCTGAATGTGTTTCGTGAGGATGACGCACATTCAGCACTATCAGTACTATATCTATACTGAGTAATAAAAGAATCGAAATAAGATATGTGCGGTTCCTTAGTATGTCCAATCCAGAAAATATTTTATCCTCACTAATATTGCTGAAACCTTTGCTTTGGAAGCGGAGTGCCTTCTGTCTTAAATAAGATTAAGCATTTTTTGTGTGGCTTTGATAGCTGCTACGGTTTGGTCACTATCCAGTCCTGTAGTAGTAAATTCTCTTCCGTTAAGCTCCCAGGTAATATGGGTTTCGCAAAGCGCATCGGTTTTACCTCCCGGTGGGATGCGTACTACATAATCACGCAGTTTCGCAAGAGGTAATTTCTTTTTATTGTAGATTTTCTTCAGCGCATTCATGAAAGCATCGTACTGACCATCTCCTGAAGCATGCTCTTCTACCACCTCGTCTTCAAATTTTAAGCGCACGGTAGTGGAGGGACGCATATTTTTTGAATGTGTAAGTACATAATCTTCCACCACCACTTTTTCTGCAAAGGAATGGCTGTCTAGTACATCCGATATGATAAAAGGTAAATCGTCTTGTGTAACGGTTTCTTTCTTATCGCCTAATTCAATTATGCGCTGTGTAACGGTTTTTAGGTCTTCTTCTGAAAGCTGAATGCCCAGTTGTGCCAAGTTATTTTCGATATTGGCCTTTCCGGAAGTCTTGCCTAGCGCATATTTACGTTTACGACCAAATCGCTCCGGCATCAAATCGTTGTGGTAAAGATTTTTCTTTTTATCACCATCGGCATGGATGCCGGCTGTTTGTGTAAATACGTTTTCTCCCACAATAGGCTTGTTCGCCGAAATTCTGAAGCCGGAAAAGGCTTCTACCAGCTTGCTTACTTTGTATAGTGCTTTTTCGTTCACTGAGGTTTTTACATCCTTCTGAAAATCGTTCAATACCGCTACGGTACTTTCCAAAGGTGTGTTGCCGGCACGTTCACCCATACCGTTAATGGTAAGATGCAAGCCACGCACCCCTGCTTTCACGGCTTCGAGTGCATTGGCTACACTAAGGTCGTAATCGTTATGGCCGTGAAAATCGAAATGGATATGAGGATAGCGATTTACGATTTCAGACAGATATGCGTAAGCCTCGGATGGGATTAATATACCCAATGTATCGGGGAGCAGTACTCTCTTTACAGGCTGAGTAGACAGGAAGTCGATAAAGCGGTACACGTAATCTCTCGAATGGCGCATACCGTTACTCCAGTCTTCCAGATACACATTGCACTGAATACCCTTTTTAGTGGCCAATTTAAGAACGGAAGCAATTTCGCTGAAATGCTGCTCGGGCGTTTTTTTCAGCTGATGGGTGAGGTGATTCAAAGAACCTTTGGTGAGCAAGTTCATTACTTTAGCCCCCGCTTTCTGCATCCATTTGATGGAGACGTCTCCGTCTACAAATGTTAATACCTCAACTCTGTCGATAAATCCATTATCGGCAGCCCAGTCTGTAATTTTTTTTACAGCTTTGAATTCGCCTTCCGAAACTCGGGCCGATGCAATTTCAATGCGGTCTACTTTTACTTCGGTTAGTAATAGCTGAGCAATTGTTAGTTTCTCCTGTGCAGAGAAAGACACTCCGCTGGTTTGTTCCCCATCGCGGAGTGTGGTATCCATGATTTCGATATGTCGTACGCCACTTTTATTTCCTTCCTGCACTGTAGATGTATTTACACTATTGGTATGTTGTGAGGTCATTTTTGGTTTAAACGGATTTTAGAATAATGTGGCCGTGTAATCCATTTGTCTTAGTACATGCTTTTCTCGGCAAAAGCCATGATTTCGCTCTTCATGGATTGCAAATAATCGATGTCGTCAAAGC
This sequence comes from Niabella digestorum, assembly GCF_036409055.1. Taxonomy (NCBI): domain Bacteria; kingdom Pseudomonadati; phylum Bacteroidota; class Chitinophagia; order Chitinophagales; family Chitinophagaceae; genus Niabella; species Niabella digestorum. Next base: position 480,650 of record NZ_JAZGLY010000002.1, read on the forward strand.
CGTTCATCAGATTATGCTTCTTGTATCCGTTTATATCAAAGGATTCGCTTTCACCGGTAGAAAGTATAGTTACTTTCTGGTTAGGCAGGTCCACCTCGAATGTAGCTTTAGGATCGGCTTCAATGGCTTTGAAGATTTTATCCAGAAATGCTTCGCTTACAGTTACGGGTAGTATGCCGATGTTTAAAGCATTGCCTTTGAAGATATCTGCGAAGAAGCTTGAAATCACACATCTGAAGCCATAGTCATAAATCGCCCACGCAGCGTGCTCCCGGCTACTACCGCTACCAAAGTTTTTACCAGCTACGAGTATTTTACCTGAATAGATAGGATTGTTTAGTACGAAATCTTTTTTAGGCGTATTGTCGCTGTTAAAACGCCAATCGCGAAAAAGATTATCACCAAAACCCTTGCGCTCTGTAGCTTTTAAAAAACGTGCTGGAATAATCTGATCGGTATCCACATTTTCAATTGGCAGCGGAACTGCAGTGGAGGTTAATACTGTGAATTTATCGTATGCCATTGTTTAATTGCTGATTTGAATTGGGTTTAATAATCCATTCCTGACAATATCACTATTCAGGAAATGTGTTCTCATCGAAGCTGCATTAAGCACTTACCGCGGCTTCTTCCTGCAGAAGCTCTCTTGGATCGGTAACCACACCGGTTACGGCTGCGGCTGCCGCTACATAAGGGCTAGCCAGTAAGGTGCGGGCCCCCGGTCCCTGACGACCCTCGAAGTTACGGTTGCTGGTACTTACGGCATATTTACCTGCCGGAATTTTATCATCGTTCATAGCCAGGCAAGCGGAGCATCCCGGTTGTCTTAATTCAAATCCAGCTTCGGTAAGTATATCTAAAATTCCTTCTTCTTTGATTTGTTGCGCTACTAGATGTGAGCCCGGTACGAGCCATGCAGTTACATGGTCGGCTTTCTTTCTGCCTTTTACTATAGAAGCAAAAGCGCGGAAGTCTTCAATACGGCCGTTGGTGCAGCTTCCTAGGAATACGTAGTCGATTTTTTTACCCAGTAAAGGTTCGCCTTCTTTAAAATCCATGTAGTCCAAAGCCTTTTTGAAGGTGATAGCACCGTCTTTTACTTCAGAGGCTTTGGGGATCGTTCTGGTGATGCCAGTTCCCAAGCCGGGATTGGTTCCGTAAGTAATTTGAGGCTCAATATCGGCAGCATCAAATATCAGCTCTTTATCAAATACAGCACCCTCATCTGTTTTCAATGTTTTCCAATACGCTACAGCTTTATCCCAATCTTCTCCTTTAGGGGCTTTATCTCTTCCTTTGATGTAGTTGAAAGTAGTTTCATCGGGAGCAATCATACCACCGCGGGCACCCATTTCAATAGACATGTTGCACACGGTCATACGGCCTTCCATGCTCATGTTTTCAAATACCTCACCGGCATACTCCACAAAATAACCGGTAGCACCGCTGGCAGTGATTTGTGAAATCATGTACAGTGCCACATCTTTAGGTAATACGCCTTTAGCCAGCTTGCCGTTGATGGTGATACGCATTTTTTTAGGCTTCGGCTGCATGATACATTGAGAGGAAAGTACCATTTCTACTTCTGAGGTACCGATACCAAATGCGATACAACCAAATGCTCCGTGAGTAGAAGTATGAGAGTCTCCACACACAATGGTCATTCCGGGTTGGGTAATACCGTTTTCCGGACCTACCACGTGTACAATACCGTTTTTAGGACTTCCCAGTGCCCAAATAGAAATGCCGTATTTAGCTGCATTTCTTGAAAGGGCTTCCAGCTGTTTGGCCGATAGTGGATCCTTTACAGGCAAGTGCTGGTTGATGGTAGGCGTATTGTGGTCGGCAGTAGCAAAAGTACGCTCTGGATATAGCACGCCAATACCTCTGTTTTCCAGGCCTAAAAAGGCTACCGGGCTGGTTACTTCGTGAATAAAATGACGATCGATGAACAACACATCGGGTCCATCCTCAATTTTTCTTACCACATGGGCATCCCAAACTTTATCAAACAAAGTGGTTGGAGTTGTACTCATTTTTCTTGATCAATTTATAGTGATAATATTCTATGCAATCGAAGTTTTCGAAAGGATGTAAAGGTAACAATTATTTGAGGTAAAATGGTGGCTCACAAGCCCTTTTTGCCCCGACGTGGCATGAGGATTGCACTATTGGAAACTGTAAAAAATTGCATTAAAAAATGCCCATCCTTATGGTATTATGTGTCTGAAGGGGTACAGAGAGATGTGTTTTAATATATTGATAGTCAAATGTTTACTTTCGTTTCATTTCTATCTGTTCTCTTTCTGAAAATTGTATTTTTGAGATTTATAAAATGCAATATCTGTTTTGGATACTGTAATTAGGGATGCAATTTATTCGGGCGTGAAATCCTTACGCATTATATAGTCGTTCATCCAAAAGTCGTTGCCAATGGGTATGTCGTCTTCCTTAATGATGCTGTATCCGCAGGCTTCGTAAAAGTAACGTGCTATATTGTATCGGTTCACGTTAAGGGTCATATACCGGGCGCCGTTTTGGGAAGCCACGTGCTCTACATGTTGAATCAGTTTTTTGCCAATGCCCTGCCCCTGATACCGCTGGTGAAGGTAAATTTTGTGTAAATGCCAATACGCGGCATCTTTTCGTTCCACACACGCATAACCGGCATCTATTGAGCCGATACGCATAATAAAGAAATGGTAGCCCTCTTTATGGTATTCGGTGTGTAATGCCTTTAGGCTATAAAACAACTCTAGCATATACCGTATTTGTTCCTGCGACAGAATAGGCGAGTAGGTCTCGGGCCAGATATCGTATGCTAATTGTTGTATGACTTTAAGGTCTGCTTCGGATGCTTCTCTTATCTGAATATTCATTAACACTAAGTTGAAAAATTATGTGCAAAAAAAATGCACCAATGAAAAATTGATGCATTTTTTTGGATTGTAGAAAAAGTATTAAGCTAATTTCTTTTTCAGGTTTTGATCAAGTTCTTCCAGGAACTCTTCGGTGTACAGATAATGGGTGCCATGCTCTACTTTATTGCCATGGATACATACGGCCAGGTCTTTGGTCATTTTACCGGATTCTACGGTTTCGATACATACCTGTTCCAATGCATTAGCAAAGTCGATAAGTTGCTGGTTACCGTCCAGTTTTCCGCGGAAGGCTAAACCACGAGTCCATGCAAAAATACTTGCGATAGGGTTGGTGCTGGTAGGGTTGCCTTTCTGATGCTCGCGGTAGTGACGAGTAACGGTACCATGTGCAGCTTCGGCCTCCATAGTTTTTCCGTCGGGAGTAATCAGTACAGAGGTCATCAACCCCAGCGAACCGAATCCCTGAGCAATGGTATCGCTTTGTACGTCGCCATCGTAGTTTTTACAAGCCCAAACAAAATTGCCGTTCCATTTCAGTGCACTTGCAACCATGTCGTCGATAAGGCGGTGTTCGTAAGTGATACCTGCTTCATCGAACTGGGCTTTAAATTCATTTTGGTAAACTTCTTCGAAAATGTCTTTAAAGCGACCATCGTATTTTTTAAGGATGGTGTTTTTAGTAGAAAGGTATAAAGGCCATTTTTTGTTTAAGGCCATGTTGAAACAGCTACGTGCAAATCCTCTGATGCTCTCATCGGTATTATACATGGTCAATGCTACACCATCGCCTTTGAAGTTGTATACTTCGAAGGTTTGAGGTTCGCCACCATCTTCGGGAGTGAAGGTCATTGTCAGCTTACCTTTTCCTTTGATTACGGTATCGGTAGCACGGTATTGATCTCCGAATGCGTGACGACCAATGATAATAGGAGCGGTCCAGTTAGGCACTAGGCGCGGAATGTTTTTAATTACAATCGGCTCACGGAATACGGTACCATCCAATATATTTCTGATAGTGCCGTTCGGGCTTTTCCACATTTGTTTCAGATTGAATTCCTTTACACGGGCCTCGTCTGGAGTAATTGTTGCGCATTTGATACCTACACCATACTCTTTGATAGCATTGGCTGCATCAATAGTAACCTGGTCATTGGTAGCATCGCGATTTTCTATACCTAAATCAAAGTATTTGATGTCTACATCCACATAGGGCAATATCAACTTATCTTTAATAAATTTCCAGATAATGCGGGTCATTTCATCGCCGTCCAGTTCTACAACCGGGTTAGCTACTTTAATTTTTTCAGCCATACGTATATTATTTTATTTAATTTGTGTAATGTGGCAAACTTACAGATAAAACATCAATACGACAATAACTTATTGCTTCCTGTTGGCGGTAGGCCTTGACGGGGTATATAATTTTGTTTAAAAATGCGATGTAACAATAGTATAATATGTACTACCTTTGCATTGTATGACTGTAAACGAAAAAACCGCCGCGGAATTTATCCGATTCCTGAAACAATTCGTGCCCCTTACAGACACCGAAGTCAGAAAACAATTACTTCCGATCATCACCCTTAGAGAATTCAATAAAAAAGAAATTATTACAAGAGCAGGAGAGGTAGAGGATTACATTAATTTTATCAATAAGGGGCTTCTTAGAAAGTATTTTAAGAGCGATGAAGAGGAGCATATTGTACAGATATCTAGAGAAGGGCATCTGATATCCAGCCAAGAATCATTCTATACCCGTACACCTTCGGAATATTATGTGGAGTCCATCGAGCCCAGCGTATTGTTGTCCATATCTTATGACGACATGGAAAATATGTTTCAGCAGAGTCATAATCTGGAACGACTGGGTCGTCTGGTAACCGTACACACCATGGTACTGAAAGATAAATGGCAGACAAGCCTTATTATGCAGTCACCTAGGGAGCGTTTTCTCAACTTTGTAGAGAATCATCCCGAAATCATACAACGGGTACCCCAGAAATATCTAGCTTCTTATCTAAATATTAAACCCGAAACGTTTAGTCGCTTCAAGCATCTTATTAAAAATAGGAGATCTACATCCGTTACGCCTATTGTATAATTCATTATCCCTGTACTACAAGTACCGGAATATTTACAAGGTGTCGGAGGTTGTTAATGGTTTCGCCATAAATGAAATCTTTGATCCCTTTATGGCCATGCGCTCCTATAACCAATAAGTCGCAGCCTGAGCTTTGAACAATATTGGCAATACTCTGTGCAGTTTTACCAAAGCCCAGTCTTGCCTCGGCTTTATATCCGGCAGCGGTAAGTTGTTGTACGTATTGGTTTAAATATTTACTGTCGGTAAGTGTTTCGTTATCGACACTCTCTGTATAGTTGGCAGTTCCGGCTACACTTTCGGTAATGTGAATGAGTAGATAGGTGCAGTCGGGACTACCTTGTGCTAAAGCGTGATTGATGACCTTCTCATCCTGATCGCCAAAGTCTAGCGTAATGGCAATTTTACGATATCGACTTATAGGAGCAATCTGCAAGGTTTGGGGTTCGTCGTGTATGGTGATATTTTTGGGTGGGGTTGTCTTTTTAAAAGGCAAGACGATGGTGTAATACAATAGTACTATAATCAATAGTAATCCAATTACGATGAGGATTTTCCAGAATATATTTCCTGGAGATTGGAAGTAACCGGAGATTTCTTCTGCTACCATCCATGCATTCAGATATACCAATACCACGGTAATCAACCAAGAGGCAACTTTTAACCACGGTTTGATAGCAAACTGCCCCATTGTTTTTTTATCGCTCACAAAATGAATGAGCGGAATGATGGCAAAGCCCAATTGCATACTCAATACTACCTGGCTAAATATTAATAGGCGGTCTACATCTTCTTCGCCGTTGATAAGGATTACCAGTGCTGCAGGTACAATAGCAATAAGTCGGGTGATTAATCTTCTTACGATAGGGTTAATACGCAGTCGTAAATACCCTTCCATAACAATTTGTCCGGCAAGCGTTCCGGTTACTGTACTGCTTTGTCCGGCTGCAATAAGCGCTACGGCAAAAAGTTTAGCAGCAATACCACTGCCCAGATGCTGTGGAAGCAGTTCATAAGCCTGCTTGATTTCTCCTACATCGGAACGTCCGGTTTTGAAAAATACCGTAGCTGCCAGTATGAGTATGGCTGCATTCACCAGGAAAGCCATGTTTAGTGCTACGGCACTATCAATAAAATTGAGTTTTAAGGCCTTTTTGATACCTGCCGCATCAGTCTTGAATTTGCGGGTTTGTACGAGCGCCGAGTGTAGATACAGGTTGTGAGGCATTACAGTAGCGCCTATAATACCAATAGCGATGTATAGAGCAGTGTCGTTCTCGATATGCGGAACAAAACCAGAAACTATTTCCCCAGCATCGGGCTTTGCCACAATGATCTGAATGAGGAACGACATGGCGATGATGAAGATAAGCCCGATGATGAAGGCTTCCAGTTTTCTAATGCCCAAACGCTGTAAGGCCATTAACAGAAAAGTATCCAAGGCAGTAATGAGTACTCCGTAAATCAGTGGCATACCTGTAAGCAGCTGTAAGCCTATTGCCATTCCTAGTATTTCGGCTAGGTCGGTAGCCGCTATGGCTATTTCGGCAAGAATGTATAGCGCAAAGTTGATGTATTTAGGATAAGTTTCTCGATTGGCCTGAGCTAGGTCGCGATTGCGTACGATGCCCAATCGTGCCGAAAGGCTTTGTAGTAATAGGGCCATAATATTGCTCATGAGTAGGACCCAGAGTAGGGAGTATCCAAACTGACTACCCCCTGCCAGATCGGTAGCCCAGTTTCCCGGATCCATATACCCTACACTTACCAGATAGGCAGGTCCAAAAAATGCTAGAATCCTCCTCCACCTTGATTTCTGTATCCGGGTAGTGTCAACAGACTGATGAACTTCGCTTAGCGATATTTCCGAATGATGCCTTTTCATCCTATTCTAAATAGCCCATTTAGCAGCTTAGTTATGTATCAATGATAATTTGTTATATGAAATCTATATTTGCCTAATAAAAAACTTAGACAAACCTAAATTATTTATTTATTTTTTCAAAATATCTTTCGGAAATCATCTCTCGTATTTGTCTCTTTAAAAAAGACGATATCAAATTATTGAACAACTATTGTTTATTTGTATATTGAATAATAATTCAATAAGTATGTTATACAGATTCTGTACTTTGGCTCTTGTGATCGTTTTATTGACGTCATGCGGAAAGAAAAAGAAAACTATGGCCGGGGAGGATGACGTAAACATACAGGAGTATATCGAATTTTTCCCAGAGGTCACCCTACCTTTCTCTTATTCCGATAGTGCGTTATATGCTCCTACACATGACAGCCTGCTCATCAGTCCTGAAATTTTCAACGAGTTTACGCCCGATTTTGTACTAGCTGAAAATTACGGTGCCGATCAACCTAAACTGTATGCTATTGGTAAATTCAAGGATAAAGATGGGTATGCTTATTTGATGTCAAAGGCTGCTACCGAAAAGCTTAAGGTAATGTATATCACAGCTTATGATAATAAAAATGCATTTGTGGCGGCATTGCCGGTAATGAAAAGCAAGGCTAATAAGGAAGTTGCGGTAACTGTTACCATCAATAAGCTATTTAATATTTACAAAAAGAGTAAAAAGGTTTTGCCTAACGGTATAGAAATTACAGGTGACGATGTATATGTGCTTAGTGGTGCTGCTCGAAAGTTTATACTGGTGATGACTGATTTGCTAGGGGATGAGGCAGAGCTCATTAATCCTATCGATACCCTAGGTACCACCTTTAAATATGCAGGGGATTATGGCGTAGGTGCTAGGAATATTATTTCGGTAAGGGATGATATCCGCCCCGGCCGCGTGCAGTTGTTTATTCACTTGGAAGAGAAAAATTCTGATTGTAAAGGAGAGCTGATGGGAGAAGGAATTATTACTTCGGATAACACGGTTGAATACCGACAGGCGGGCGATCCCTGCGTACTGGAGCTGAAATTTCAGAAAAACAGTGTTACACTAAATGAAGTAAGGGGATGTGGGTCGCGTATGGGGGCGCTGGACTGTACCTTCAATGGTACTTATCCTAAAAAGAAAAAGGAGCAACAGCCATCGGATAAATCCGCCAAGAAAACTTCGTGAATTTTTAATCAGTTGGATGTAAGGCATTTTGCTCAGAAATCCTCCGTGTACTTAGCTTGAGTTCAAGAACATTGTTATTTTTGTTTCATGGCAGTTAATGAGCAGGTATACAAGGAGCTGATTCAGGAGTTAAGCACAAAACAGGTAGTTCTGGTGGCGGTATCTAAAACCAAGCCCGTGTCGGATATTCAGAAATTGTATGATTTGGGACATAGGGATTTTGGTGAGAATTACGTGCAGGAGCTGTTGTCTAAACAGCCTCAGTTGCCCACTGATATTCGTTGGCATTTCATAGGTCATTTGCAAAGTAATAAGGTGAAATATATAGCGCCGTTTGTACATCTGATACACGGTGTGGATAGTCTAAATCTATTGAAGGAAATCAATAAGCAAGCAGCAAAACATAATCGCATTATCAATTGTCTTCTACAGGTGCACATTGCACAGGAAGAAACTAAGTTTGGTTTAGATTCAGATGAACTGGAGGCTATTTTGAATAATGTGGGAGATTTTCAGAATATCTGCATCAAAGGGCTAATGGGCATGGCCAGCTTTACAGAGGACGTCAATAAAGTGCGTAACGAATTTGCTGTATTGAAACGCCTGTTTGATTTGCATACACAACAGCAAGCTCCCAATATTCAGTTTTCAATTTTATCAATGGGTATGAGTGGCGATTATAAAATCGCAGTAGAGGAGGGAAGCACTATGGTTCGGATTGGTAGTTTATTGTTTGGTGCGCGGCAGTATAATTCATAATACAGCTGTGTTGGTATCATAGTAGATAGATAGTAAAAATCAAAGGGCATAAAGCCCTTTGAGAAGTCATTTACATTATGACCAAGCTCCCCAGTCGATATTTACTTCAATATCCGGGTGAATACTTTTCGCTACAGGACAGGTGATGCCCGTGTTTTTTAAAATGGTGATGGTTTTAGGTTCCAATGCGGCAAGATTATCCGGAATATGAAATTTGAGATCAATGCCATTTACTCTGCGTGGATCGGCAGCCATTTTTTTCAGCACTTCTACTTTTATTCCGTTTAAATCAAAATTCATGCTGCGTGCTTTGATACCCATTACCGTAACCATGCAGGCTGCTAGGCTAGTAGCCAGTAAATCGGTAGGAGAGAATCGTTCGCCTTTTCCGTTATTATCGGTAGGGGCATCGGTTTCAAATGTCGAGTTACTTTTCAAGTGGGTGCAGGTAGTGCGTAAATCACCGTTATAAACTACTTCTGAAGTCATAATAAGCTTTTTTGTAAAGATAGGATACTGTGAGACCAAAATGAAGAAGTGTATGGGACAAAATAAAGCTTATTAAACACCGGAATAGCGTAGGGGAAGGAGTTTCTAAAAACGATTTTTTGTAGATGTGTGGCTTTTCTATAATTAGAATCCTGAGTCAACTGATAGTGTTATATCTATTTTTGAGACGGAGCTACCCGCGCACTAAACGGGTTATCTACGATGTATAGCCAACTTCCATCGCTTTGCTTTCGTACTATTTCGGTGCTAACACTGCTTATGGTGATGGGTTCTCCTTGTTCATTCTTAGTTTTAATTTCCCATTCGGCATTAAGCAATGCAATATCGTTATGTATAATGCACGATTTATTTATGGAGGTCATTACACCTCCTATTTTGACTAGGTTTTGATGTTCCTGTGTGTAAGCATCCACACCTTGGATCACAGACCCATTAGGACGAACAACAACAGCATCCTTTTCGAAAAGTAGATTAATATTGCTTACATCTCCAGAGTTATATGCTTTCACAAATATTTCATTCATTAAATGTGGTTCTCTGGGAGCTTGAATTGAGGAAGAGTGTGTTTCCCTGGGTTCCATCTTAATAATATTTTAAATTGTTGTCTTGATTGAGAACGCTCTCTTCATCTTTCAATAAAGAGATCAACAATTAAGCTTGTAACAATGATAGGGCACTATGGGTTTAAAATTAGGGGCTTTGAGTACACTTCTTAAAGCAAAGTACAGTATTTACCCCAGAAGCATGAATCAGGGTTAAGAAGTGTTGTATACTTTGTGTTCATTCTATAACAAACTGCAGAAAGACGTAGAGGTTTGATGTTCTAAATTGATGGAGTTTAAAAAAAGCCTTAAAACTCTTAGGGATTCATTATTTTTAGGGTAGTATGAAACTATCCGAAATCTTAGTACAATTTTCTTCGGCTCTCCTGCTTTTATTTTCCGTAACAACCCTAAATGCCCAGCAGGCTTTTCATCCACCAGTAAAAATAGGTGTGTTGCCTAAAGGAAAATATAATGCCATTACGGATGTGAAAGGAGTTAAAGTAGGGCACACCACATTGATAAAAGGTGATGACATTAGAACAGGTGTTACGACGATCATTCCGCACGAAGGCAATTTGTTTCAGGAGAAAGTGCCGGCGGCCATTTATGTAGGGAATGGTTTTGGGAAGCTTGCAGGCATTACACAGGTGAAGGAACTCGGTAATCTGGAAAGCCCTATCATTCTTACCAATACATTAAGTGTAGCTACCGCCATAAATGCGGGCATTACATATACCTTAGCTCAACCGGGAAATGAGCAGGTACGTAGTGTAAATGTAGTGGTGGGTGAGACGAATGACGGTTATCTGAATGATATACGTGGCAGACATGTAACGGAGCAGGATGTATTAAGTGCCATTCAAAATGCTAAGTCGAGATATGTAGAGCAGGGTAACGTAGGCGCCGGAACGGGAACGGTGTGTTTTGGATTTAAAGGCGGAATTGGTACGGCATCGCGTGTGCTGCCGGTTGCTTCAGGAGGGTATACGGTGGGAGTACTGGTGCAAACCAACTTTGGTGGTGTACTGGAAATTGCCGGAGTGCCTGTGGGAAAAGAACTGGGCAAATATTTTTTAAGTGATCAATTGAATCAGCAGGCTGATGGAAGCTGTATGATTGTTATAGCAACAGATGCACCGCTGGATGCCCGTAATTTAGAACGTCTGGCCAAGAGAGCTTTTATGGGGTTAGCAAAAACCGGAGGTATTGCCAGTAATGGTAGTGGCGATTATGTGATTGCCTTTTCGGCCAATAAGTCGGTACGCATGCCTCATAAGAAAGAGCAAGAACTCTATCAAACAGCTACGGTTCATAACGACGATATGTCTGCTTTGTTTTTGGCGGCAATTGAGGCAACTGAAGAAGCTATTATTAATTCTTTATTTACCGCTAGCTCCATGACGGGGCGTGAGGGGAATAAGGTATCTTCGCTTCCTAAAAATGAGGTGATCTCTATTTTAAAAAAATATAACAGGTATCAACCATGAAATGGGTTTTTGTAAACAATCAGTTTGTTGAAAAAGAAAAAGCTTTCATCCTTACCAATGATTTAGCAATACAAAGAGGGTATGCAGCATTTGATTATTTGAGAACAAGAGATCATAAACCTTTGTTCCTGGATGATTACCTGACACGCTTCTTTAATTCCGCAAGGGAAATGTTCATTAATATCCCGTTATCTAAAGAAGCGGTAAAGGAAGTGATTTTACAACTGATAGAAAGGAATGGTATGCCTGAAAGCGGCATCCGTCTTGTAGCAACGGGTGGCTATTCTCCTGATAGTTATACTCCAGTAGCAGGAAATTTGATTATCAATCAAGAGCCTATTACTCTCATATCGGAAGATAAGTTTTTTGCGGGGGTGAAAATTATGACGCATGAATATATGCGCGATTTGCCCGGCGTGAAATCTATCAATTATCTGATGGGTATCTGGTTGCAACAACAACTTCGTGCAAAGCAGTTGGATGATGTGCTCTATTATCATAACGGCATTGTTACGGAGTTTCCCCGAGCGAATGTATTTATTGTTACCAAGGAGGGAGAGCTGGTAACGCCTGCACAAAATGTATTAGAGGGTATTACAAGAAAAAGAATTTTGGAGTTTGGCCATAAATTAGTGCCCACAGTTATGCGCGATATTCATATAGATGAATTAAGAGATGCCGCAGAAGTGTTTATGACGAGTACTACCAAACGTATTCTTCCGATTGTAGAGATTGACGGCAAGCCAGTGGGAGCTGGAAAAGTGGGTTCAGTAAGTATCTTATTAAACCAGAAATTTCTAGAGGTGGAGGAGGAATACTTACGCTCTCATTAAAACAATAAATATGGCCGCACGGGTAATTATCGTAATGGGGGTTTCCGGTTGTGGTAAAACTACATTAGGGAAAATTATTGCTGCTAATCGCCATGCCGTCTTTATCGATGGCGATGATTTACACCCGAAAGAAAATGTAGCTAAGATGCAGCAGGGTATCCCGCTCGAGGATGCAGACCGCGAAGGGTGGTTCGACCGGATTATTAAAGAGGCGAATACATTGAGTGACGGCCATCAAGAATGTGTGATTGCTTGTTCTGCCTTAAAGAAACAATATAGAGATACATTAAGAGCCGGAATAAAACAATTGACGTTTGTGTATCTTAAGGTTACATATGAGCAAGCGTATAGGCAAATGCTTTTACGAAAGGAGCATTATATGCCCGTGGCTTTGCTGAAAAGCCAATTTGAGACATTAGAAGAACCGCTACCGGACGAGGGGAATATAGAAACTGTTATACTTACGAAAACACTGGATGAGAATGCTGCGATGGTACTTGATCGGCTTTCATCCTTATAAAAAGTAGCTTGCATGTCGCCTGTATTGATTTTGCTTAGTGGTATTGTATTGTTATTATGCCTTATCAGTATAGCCAAACTGAACGCTTTTATATCCATACTTATTGCCACTTTATTCATTGGCATTACAAATGGATTGAGCGCTGCCCAGTTGTTATCCACCATTAGCAAGGGGGCTGGAGATATGCTGGGTTCAGTAATTATGGTCTTGGGATTGGGAGTGGTACTGGGTAGTATTTTGACAGAAACAGGTGCTACCAAGCAGATTAGCTATAGGTTATTGCGTGTGTTTGGTATTAAATACGCAAAGTTAGCTCTGGCAATCACCAGTTTCTGTGTAGGTTTAGCCTTGTTTTATAACGCTGGTTTTATAGTGTTGATACCGCTGGTATTTACGGTGGCCTACCAGAGCGGATTGCCATTAGTATATCTGGCCATTGCCATGGCGGTTCCGCTTTCCGTAACCCATGGCTTTTTGCCACCCCATCCCGGACCGGTAGTCATTGCAGGCGTTTTTCATGCAGATGTGGGTAAAACTTTATTGTATGGATTGATGATATCCATCCCTGTATTGTGGGTGGCAGCACACTTTTTCCCCGAATGGATAAAAAAGGTAAAATCGCAACCACCCAAAGGGATCTTTAACGAGGAGGCTTTGCAGACAGATGATTTGCCGCCATTCTACGCTAGCTTGTTTATAGCGTTGTTGCCTGTTTTGTTACTGACCATTTCAACTGTAGGTATTCATATTCTAAAAATCGAACAAGGGTTGTTAAGTGATGCATTGATATTTGTTGGAGATCCCGGAATGTCATTGCTGATTGCGGTGCTATTAGGCATACTGCTGTTAGGTGTGAAGGAGGGGAAAAGTACTGCGGTATTGATGGATAAAGCGGGTGGCGCAGTTAATGCCATCGCTTCCATTATTCTCATCATTGCTGCAGGCGGTGCATTGAAGCAGATCCTTGTTGATACCGGTACTGCTGAATACATTACTCAATATTTTAAGAATAGCTCGTTGCCACCGTTGGTATTGGGATGGCTAGTAGCTACGGCCCTTAGAATTGCTATCGGATCGGCCACTGTGGCAGGGTTAACCGCTTCGGGAATTGTGCAGCCTTTGGTAGCCTCCATGCATGTAAAGCCTGAATTAATGGTGCTTGCTATTGGAGCAGGAAGTTTGATGTGCTCCCATGTGAATGATACCGGATTCTGGATGTTTAAAGAGTATATAGGGCTCAGTTTGAAAGATACCTTCAAAACCTGGACGGTAGTGGAATCATTGATTGGTATGATGGGATTGGTAGGCGTATTGGTATTGGATTTATTTGTGTGATGTGGGGATAAGCTCCATACTCCTCCTCAATTTATGCATTAATATTTTTTTATAATTCTTATTATTCAATAATCAGTTTACTACATATTTGCGCTGAAGCAATATTATACCTTCCCCTATACGATTATATAATATATTTGCGCATACAAATTGAATTATTTTGCAGGAACAGTTTAATATTTTAGGTACGGAGGAAATTTACACGGAATCTTGTTGTTTGGCTATTCAACTCAACAACGGGAGTTTTTCATTTTGTATTTATGAACCGGAAGAAAACCGATTGTTACAATTAAAGCGGTATCGGTTTGATAATCTTACAACAGATACTCTTGATACTATATTAGCGCAAAATGCCATACTGGAAAAGCCCTTTCACAAAATTATTACCAGTTTAGATTTTGGCTTTAATGCGCTATTGCCGGAGGCAATGAGTAAGGGGGATCTTACATTTTTAATGTATCTGGAGCATGCCGACCAGCAAGATCATGTCATCACAGAGCTTATCGAGGGTAGGGGTATTACCAATGTGTACACCACACCTCCTTCCATTCTTACTTGGATGGTGCATAACTTTCCATCATCTGATTATCTACATGCTTTATCAGTAGCCATTGGCACTGTGAATAATACTCCGGAAGAGGGATTGTTAAGATTGTATATATCGGAGAAGAGTTTTGATGTGGTTGTATTTAAAGGAGCCTCATTGTTGTTGGCAAAAAAATATACATACACAGTTCCGGAGGATGTTGTTTTTTATCTGCTGAAAATATGTGAAATTTATGGGCTTTCTCAGGAGAAAGCCGAATTACAAATATCAGGGCTTATAGATGAGGATTCAGCTTTGTATAAGACCATCTACGATTATTTTCTTCTCATTTCGCTGAAGCAGGCAACATGGAATGATGTGATCTCTGGTCTGCCGGCACATTATTTTACATCGCTTAACGAACTCATATTATGCGGATCATTGCAGGAAGCCTAGGAGGAAGAAAAATTAATCCGCCGGCAAAAATGCCTTATACTCGTCCTACTACTGATGTGGCAAAAGAAGGACTGTTTAATACCTTACAGCATCGTATCGATTTTGACGGTATTAAAACGCTTGATTTATTTGGTGGTACAGGAAGTATCAGTTACGAACTGGCGAGTCGTGGTGCAGGAGATCTCACCATCGTGGAAAAGGATAATCAGATGTTCAATTTTATCAAGAAAACTGCCGGCGAGTTGAAAATTCAAAATATCCGTTTTGTGAAGATGGATGTGTTTAAATTTTTGCAAAATCATACCGAGCAATATGATTTTATCTTTGCAGGCCCTCCTTACGCCCTTGTAGAAATAGACGAATTGCCAAAAATTATTGTAGGGCAAGATCTGTTAGCTCCCGGTGGAATATTTGTATTGGAACATACTCCGCGCAACGATTATAAGAATTTCGAAAAGTATAGCTTCGAAAAAAAATACGGAACTACCATCTTTTCAGTATTTGAGAACTAAGTTTCTCAGCAGCGTCTTTAACGAATGAGTTCATATGCTAAAATCAGAGGCCCGAAAATTGTTTAGTAAGAAGCGGAAAGAAATACCCTATCAGCAACGGTTGAAATGGGATGATCTGATTCTGATTCATTTTCAAAAGCTACCTCTACTAGACATTCGTACTGTGCTTACTTATGCAGCGATGGATGTAGAAGTAAATACAGACCCTCTGGTGGATTATATGTTGTTTCGCAATCCGATGTTGCAGATAGCGTATCCTATCAGTGATTTTTCCAACGGTACCATGCAGGCCGTGGTGGTATCTCAAAGTACCTCCTTTATAAAGAGCCGGCGCGGTATTCTTGAGCCTGACCCGGCTACAGCAGTAGCCATACCTCCGGAGAGTATTGATATGGTCATTGTTCCTCTTCTATGTTTTGACAAGGATGGGTATCGTGTTGGTTACGGTAAAGGTTTTTATGATCGTTATTTGGCTCATGCTCGTCCGGATGTTATAAAAGTAGGGCTGAGTTATTTTGATCCTATAGATAAAGTAGAGGATCGCAACGAATTTGACGTACCTTTAAATTATTGTATCACACCCGAAAGGATGTATGAATTTTGATAATTTAATACGCAAGAAAAATATTTTACTGCTTCCTTTTTCCTGGTTGTATAAGACGGGTGTATGGGTTTATCATAAACTCTATGATTTTAAGATCGTTCCATCATATCAACCTCCTGTAAAAACTATTTGCGTAGGTAATTTATCTGTAGGTGGAACCGGAAAATCACCCATGGTGGAGTATTTATTGCATTTATTGGTAAATGCAGGGCAGGAGACGTTCTCCCCGCAAGTAGCTGTGGTAAGTAGAGGATATAAAAGAAAAAGCAAAGGCCTTGTAGTGGCTGATGCTCAAAGTACTACGTCAGATATAGGCGATGAGCCTATGCAGTTTCATCAGAAATTTCCACAAGTGAAAATTGTGGTGCATGAGCAGCGTGCAAAAGGGATTGAAATTATTTTTAAACAATTTCCAGAGATAAACGTTATTATACTAGATGATGCTTTTCAGCATCGTGCAGTAACTGCTGAATTTAATATTTTACTTACCGAGTATCAGAACATTTTCACAGAAGACTGGTATTTACCTGCCGGAACCCTGCGCGATTTGAAATCCAATTACAAGCGGGCCAACATTATAGTGGTGACCAAATGCGATATTGCTCTTACCGAAGCGGAAAAACAACGTATTATTGAAAGTATTCAACCCCAACCTTATCAGAAAGTATTTTTTACCACTTTCGATTACGGAATAGCTTATCAGATTTTTGACAAACAAACTATCTCTCTTAGCAATGTGAAGGGGGTAGTGCTAATAACGGGAATTGCCAATCCGCAACCGATTATAGACTATTTAGGTCAATATGAATGTACGGTGGAGCATCTCCAATTTGCCGATCATCATCACTTTTCCACTAATGACATTGGGGATATTTTGGGAACATATCAGGCATTAAATACCGAAAATAAAATTATCTTAACAACTGAGAAAGACGCCGTGCGATTGGCAGACTTTAGCGAGTTGAGAGATTTTCCGGTTTATGCATTACCTATTCGGCATCGTTTCTTGTTTGATGAAGGAGGAATATTCGACGAATGGGTTCTAAGATATGTCGGTAGGTAAGCCACCGCTGAGAATGAAAATAAATGCATTCATCTGAGAAATGTAATGTGCATCAGAGCTAGCAACGTTATTAAACTATGCTAGATGTGTCTGATGCACTGATTAAAAATTGAGTAAAGAAAAACAATGAGTAAAAGCAGTAATAAACCAAAGAAGAAAACCAAAGCACAAAAAAAAGCCCGGCGCACAAAGCGCGAAGCCGAAACTACACTTAAGGGTAGACTAGAAGTTACGAAATCAAGGAGAGGGTTTGTAATTGTGGACGGACTGGAAGAAGATGTTATGATAGCGCCGAATGCCCTCAAAGATGCCATAGACGGCGATATTGTTCGGGTAAAGCTGATTAGTGGTTTTGCTACACGGCTTAAAGGAAAAATTACCGAAGTCGTACAACGCAAGCGCACCGAGTTTATCGGAAAACTTCAGATGAATCGAGGGTATGCTTTTGTTTTAGGCGACGGCGAGAAAAATGTTCCTGATTTTTATATTGCTGAAGGTAATATTAATGGTGCACAGAATGGTGATACCGTCGTAGCCCGTGTATTGGACTGGGGAGGTAAGGGAAAGAGCCCATCGGCAACAGTGGTTTCCATACTTAATGAGGAAGATGCGGCCGATGCGGCCATGCGAAATATTCTCCTGGATCATGGCTTCCCGCTAAGCTTCTCCGACGAAGCGTTGGAAATGGCTTCCCGCCTGCCAGAAACAATCTCTAAGGAAGAGCTTAGTAAGAGAAAGGATGTTCGAAAAATCCTGACATTTACGATTGATCCGGCCGATGCCAAAGATTTCGATGATGCCATTTCTTACAGAAAACTGAAAAACGGTAATCATGAAATTGGTGTACACATTGCGGATGTAAGTCATTATATTACGCCAGGAACTGTACTCGATGAGGAAGCTTACCAGCGGGCTACATCAGTATATCTGCCCGACCGTGTAAATCCCATGCTCCCCGAGCAGATATCTAACGTGTTATGCTCGTTGAGACCTAATGAAGATAAACTGGCTTTTTCCGCAATCTTTCAAATTAATGATAAGGCAGAAGTAAAACAGTACTGGTTAGGCAAAACCGTTATTCATTCCCGACGTAGGTTTACTTACGAAGAAGTACAGGAAATTATTGAAACCGGAAAGGGTGATCATGCGGATGTGATTTTAACCCTAAATAAACTGTGTCAAACCTTAAGACAATACCGCTTCGACGAAGGAGCCATCAATTTCAATTCTACAGAAGTGCGTTTCAAACTGGATGAGAAAGGCTTTCCTGTGGGTATCCTGCTCAAGGAAAGCAAGGAAGCGCATCAGTTGATTGAGGAGTTAATGCTATTAGCCAACCGGTATGTGGCTAAACATATATCCAAAATAAAGGTTAATAACAAAGCTATCCCTTTCCCTTATCGTATTCATGATACCCCGGATGAGGAAAAGTTGCTTCCCTTTATTGCATTTGCCAACAAGTTTGGTTACAAATTCGATATTTCCAGTGCCGAAGCTATTGCGGAGTCATTTAATAAGTTGATTAAGGATGTAAAGGGCCGACCTGAAGAAGCCGTGTTGCATCAACTGGGAATTCGCACCATGGCGAAAGCAAAATACACGCCTAGCAATGTGGGGCATTATGGTTTGGGATTTGAGCACTATTGTCATTTTACTTCTCCTATTCGCCGTTATCCCGATATTATGGCGCATCGTATCTTGCAGGATGTACTGGAAGATCGCGTAAAAGTAGATAAAAAAATGGAGGAGAAATGTACCCATTGTAGTGAGCGTGAAAGAGCTGCTATGGAGTGTGAACGATCTGCCAATAAGTACAAGCAAGTGCAGTACATGAGCAACTTCATAGGCGAAGAGTTTGATGCCATTGTGAGTGGGGTATCCAAGGTTGGATTCTGGGCCGAAACCGTGGAGCATTTGTGTGAGGGTATGGTACCTATTACCAGTCTTGCTTCCTATGACAGTTTCAAACATTCAGAAAATGATTATGCGCTCATTGGTATGCGTACGGGAATTCGTTTTACTATGGGCGACAAAGTGCGTATTCGGGTGGTTGCGGCCAATCTGGAGAAAAGACAGCTGGATTACGAGTGGGTAAGGGAAAAATAAATACCGCATATTTTATAGGTTGAATTGCGAGGATTGATGCTGTAAATCAATATTCGGTATCATTGTTGTCTTCTAAATAGGAATTCATTCGCAGAATAATATCGATTTCTCTATTTTTGGTCAATGCAATCATTTGACGAATTATCCAAGAAGTTTGCCGATTATTTCAGCCGCTCGCATTTTCCGGCACAACCGGCTACGTTATACGAACCCAATAATTATTTCTTGTCATTAGGAGGAAAGCGATTAAGGCCGGTTTTATGCCTGATGGGTAATGAATTGTTCGGAGAGATAAAAGCCGATGCATGGAATGTAGCTACAGCCATCGAGCTGTTCCATAATTTTACACTAATACATGATGATATTATGGATAAGGCGCCGCTGCGTCGCGGAAAGCCTACTGTACATCATCAGTATGGGGAGAGTACAGCCATATTAGCCGGTGATGTTATGCTGGTAAAGGCGTATGATTATATCAATCAATTATCCCCAGTTTATATTTCACGTATTCTTCATATATTTAATAAAACTGCCAGGGAGGTTTGCGAAGGACAACAATTGGATATGGATTTTGAAACGCGTAATGATGTGTCCTTTGATGAATACCTGCATATGATTACCCTGAAAACTTCCGTGCTGCTAGCCGCAAGCTTACAGATGGGGGGTATACTGGGAGGTGCCGATGAGCAAAATCTAGAGTTGTTGTATCAATTTGGGTTAAAGATAGGATTGGCATTTCAGATGCAAGATGATTATCTGGATGCATTTGGGGATCCGAAGAAATTTGGTAAACAACCCGGGGGAGATATTCTCGCTAATAAGAAAACATTTTTGCTTATAAAAACCCTAGAGATTGTTAATGATACACAGCGTAGCGAACTACAACATTTACTAGCAACCAACGAAGCGGATAAAGTGCAACGGGTATTACAGTTATACAATGATTGTAAAATAGGCGAGTGGGCAAAGGAGCAAAAAGAAGTGTATCTCACCCAAGCGCTGACTCATATTGATGAAATCCCTATAGCGCCTGAGAGAAAACAGCCTCTAAAGGATCTGGCGGTACTATTGGTAAAACGAGATTATTAAATCATGTATTTATCACTATAAAATATTTAGGCCAATGTCTGTACTGCGGAAAAAGAAAATTGAAAACATTCTGCAAGAGGCTGAAGCGCACGTCGGTCAGGATAAGCAGGGATTAAAAAAAGTTTTAGGTGTAAAAGACTTGACTTTTCTGGGGATTGCGGCTGTGGTGGGTGCTGGAATTTTTTCAACCATTGGCGGCGCTGCCTATCATGGAGGTCCAGGTGTATCGGTATTATTTATCATTACTGCTATAACCTGTGGTTTTTCTGCTTTATGTTATGCCGAGTTTGCAAGTCGGGTACCGGTGTCTGGTAGTGCTTATACATATTCTTATGTGAGTTTCGGGGAGATCGTGGCTTGGATTATCGGGTGGGCTTTGATTCTAGAATATGCTATTGGAAATATTGTTGTAGCAATTTCGTGGAGTGGTTATTTCAATAATTTGCTAGAGCATGTCTTTAATATTCACTTGCCCGACTGGATGCTGGTAGATCCGCAAACGGCAGTGGCAGCTTATAATAAAGCTTCTGCAGCATTGGCAAGTGGTGCTACACTTTCACCGGAGGAGTTAGCCAGTTATCGGTTTGCCATAAATGCTTATAATGAAGCCCCACGAATCGGTAATACTCTTATCTTTTTTAACCTTCCAGCCTTTATTATTATAGCTCTAGTAACATGGCTAGCTTACATTGGTATTAAGGAAAGTAAACAGTCTGCAAATTTTATGGTAATCTTTAAGGTTGCCGTTATCATATTTGTAATTGTGGCCGGAGCGTTCTTTGTTGATACTAATAATTGGAAGCCTTTTATGCCGGAAGGGTTTACTGGTGTATTAAAAGGTGTATCGGCGGTGTTTTATGCTTATATCGGCTTTGATGCTATTTCTACTACAGCAGAGGAGTGTAAGAGTCCACAACGCGATCTACCGCGCAGTATGATTTATTCGCTGCTCATCTGTACTGTTTTGTACATTGCAATTGCACTGGTGCTTACAGGAATGGAGCACTACACTCGCTTTCAGGGGGTAGATGATCCGCTGGCTTTTGTTTTTGAAAAACGCGCACCCTGGATCGAAAAAATTATTTCGGTAAGTGCCGTGGTGGCTACTACTTCTGTTATCCTAGTATTTCAGCTTGGACAGCCCAGAATATGGATGAGTATGAGCCGCGACGGGCTATTACCTAAAGTGTTTCAGAAAATACATCCTAAATATAAAACTCCTTCTTTCTCTACTATCGTAACAGGTGTAATTGTAGGGATAGGTGCGCTTTTTTTGCAAAGCGACCTAGTAACGGATCTTACCAGCATCGGAACCCTGTTTGCGTTTATATTGGTGTGCGGAGGTGTGCTTTTGCTGCCTCCAATTCCTAAGGAGGAAGGCAAGTTTAAACTTCCTTACATTAACGGACGCTATATTATACCGGTGTTGTATGTGCTGTTTGTTTACTTCTTTAGAGAAAGAATTGTGGAGGCTTTTCAGAATATTGGCCACGAAGCGTATCAAGAAATCCTATTTTTGATATTTCTGGTAGTGGCATTAATTATTGCCATGAAGACCATCGTTCACAAATATTCCTTTATCCCTGTAATGGGAGTATTATCTTGTTTGTATCTGCTGATTGAAATTCCGGCTGTAAGTTGGTTTTGGTTTTTTGTATGGATGCTGACAGGGCTTGCTATCTATTTTCTTTACGGCTACCGAAATAGCACGTTGGCAAGATCGGCGGATTAGTAGACGAATCTGTGTTTACTCTCAACCTTGTTTATGGTCTTAATCATCACTTTTTATTTATCTGAAAGAAGCTGATTAAATTTGCCGGATGAAATTTCAGGTTGGTGATAAGGTATTGGTACTGCACTCTAACGAAGAGGGTGAAATCGTAGATTTTATTAATGATAAGATGGCTATGGTTGAGGTAAGGGGTGTACGATTCCCTGTTTATCTAGACCAGATCGATTTTCCTTACTACAAACGTTTTACAGAAAAGAAAAATCAGCCTACTACCCCTCGAAAAAAATATATTGACGATATCAAAAAGGAGAAAAAGTCAAAAGAGCAACGTAGGGAAGATGGGGTTTGGTTGAATTTTTTACCAGTAATGGATGTTGATGAGTTTGGCGATGAGTATGTCGAAAAGTTGAAAGTATATCTGGTAAATAATACCCGTATTACATACAATTTTGAGTATTATCTCACTTTTTTCGGAACACCTGAATTTAATCTTAAAAGCACTATTCAGCCTTTTGATAACTTTT
The DNA here is from genome assembly GCF_036409055.1 of Niabella digestorum. NCBI lineage: Bacteria > Pseudomonadati > Bacteroidota > Chitinophagia > Chitinophagales > Chitinophagaceae > Niabella > Niabella digestorum. The sequence goes on from NZ_JAZGLY010000002.1 coordinate 503,317, forward strand.
ATATCCATGATGTTGACTTTGGTGATATGAGTGATAGCCCGGCTTTTGAGTTTGATTTTACATTGGCAACACCTTCCAAACAAAAGGCAGATCATTATGAAGCAACAGTAAAACTGCGCCCTAAGCAGTTATTTAGCCGGATTGAAGAGCTTCGACAAAAAAATGAAGCATCCTTTTCTTATTTATTGTTTGAAGAATATCCTGATAAAGAGCCGGAAGAAGAAAGGTTGCCTCTAGATAAACTGGCCAATAGAGGGTTTAAAATATATAATGCCAAGGATGCGCGCAATCACTTAGAACCTCCGCGGAGTGTTGTGGATTTGCATATAGAAAAACTTACGGATGATCATTCGCGTATGAGTAATTTAGAAATTCTGGCGCTGCAATTGAAAACTTTTGAAAAGTATTATGACTTAGCAGTTGCGCATATGCTTCCTAATCTAGTGATTATTCACGGAGTGGGTACGGGTAAATTACGCGATGAAATACATGATGCGTTAAAACTAAAAAAAGAAGTAAGCTATTTTGTGAATCAGTATGATCCCCGTTACGGCTATGGTGCCACGGAGATCTTCTTCAAATACTAGCTTACTTCTTCTCAATAAAGGTTCTATCTGTTAATATCGAACAGGTTCGTCGTGTCTTTGTGCATATGCCTTTGCAAAGTTCAGCGGCTTTACAGTACTAGCTACGTATTCAATGCCGCCCCAAATATGTTTCAAATATGTGGGGTCTGTATAATCTTTTTTATCATGTCCTAGAGTAGTACACCAAGTAATACCGCCGTCAAAATCATGTGTCCACGCACTTGGAAAGTATTTGGCAAAGGTCCCCGCGTTTTTCTTCAACAAGTCTTTTTGTTTAGCATCTGTAGTGTCGATTGTAGAAAAATCGTTTACCATCAGCACTCTGGGGCCGGGGTAAAGTTCTTTGGCAAAATAACATTCATCTGCTTTTTCCCATACTGTAGGGGTGCCTTTCATGGAAGGATGCTTAGTGTCAATCACTCTTACGGTGAATGTCTGAAATTTGGCATGCCAAGAGAAAGTACCTCCCAGCATCATTTTAAACCATTCCCAATTACGTTCGGTACCAGTAACGGAATGGATGCCTACAAAACCGCCACCTGCTTCAATATATCTTCTAAAGGCTAGTCTTTGTGCATCGGTATCGAATACATCATTATTAGTACTTGGGAAAATGATCAATTGATATTTCTTTAAATTATTTTCATTCATTACCGCGGGGTTGGAAGATGTGTCCGCTTTAAATCCATACTGCTTACTGAAATTTAGAATTGCCTGTACTGCATAAGGAATGTTTTCATGAACATATCCCTTACCGTTTTTCGTGTACACGAGCACCCGCACATTCTTCCAGTTTACTTTAGTTTGAGCAAATGAAGAGCTAGCAGCGCTTAATAAAAGCGCAATTGTTATAACTATAGTGATACTTTTTTTCATTCTAGGATTTTTTATGGCAATAGCAGTGTTAATGTATTAATGGTGGCTTTGTAATTGCGATAGCCTTATTTGATAATTTTTACTGCCGGCGGCTGCGCAAATGCTCGCCAAGCCTCCTCTGCTTGTTCTTGGGATAATTGATTGTCGAACACCAGCAGCCTGTATTTAAGCAGATATGTTTTGCCAGGCTCCAGTAGCCAGTCTTTATTTTTAGTAGGGGAGAAGTTGATAAATACATCTCCGCGTCTGTTGGAGTTTTCAGGCCATACTCTCAATGGTTCCGGATGATTATAGTTGGTGGGATAACTCATCATTACCAATCCTCCATAGTCGTTTCCCAACTGACCCTGAACCATACACCATCTAGCTGTACTGCCGTCGGCTTCTCTGCGGTTTTTGCCTTCGGAAGTGAGGGTCGTACTATTGTCTTTGTTCCAAAGTTCTGTAGCTCTGATACCTAACCCCCCATAGCGGTATTCCAGTAGCAATACAGGACTCGAAGAAGCGCAACTGAGCTGAGAGGTTATATCCAGAATATAATAAGGATCGTTGGGTTGTTGTCTGTAAATCCGTATGTTTTGAATTTCATTGATAGCGACTTTCTGAGTGCCATTTTTTTTAAATGCTACATGTTCATGAAGGACATTTAAGCCTGCGAAAACGCTTCCTTCTTCTATAGCATTAAAGCCGGCAAAGCGTACAGTGCCTTTTCTGTCTTTCAGATTCCAAAAATCGAGCGTATCATTTTCAAACAATACATGTGTCCATGGGTTCCACATCCCCCAGTGGTGATAATGGTCGGGTGCATTAATGCGTGTGAGTGCATGACCCGATGGAGTATTAAGCGGGTGTATGAACCCGCTTCTTTTGTAAGCAGTATCTACTCCCTTGGGTGGATAAACAGTTTTGTAATTATATTGTAAAAGCTCCTTATTGTTGCTAGCAATCACTAAGGCTCCATCTTTTTCAAGAACATTCAATGTTTTTGAAACTATATTGGATGGTCGAGACTGTGCCAACTCGAATGTTCTTTGCGACCTCTTAGAAGAAGTGACAACCCAATGTAATGTACGTTTATTACCCGTAATGGCAATCTGAAAAGCTACCGGCTCTTTTTTACCGCTGATAATTTCGAACAACTGCAGACTACTGTCGGCCAGAGTAGTGATAGCGTCCAGATCTACCTCGACAGGAATATTTAGTTTTTCTTTTCCTGAAGTATTTACCTGTAAAGTTGCAATACGCTGCGCCTGTAAGGTCGTGCTTAGTAGCGCAAGTGTAAGCGCAGCGCATACTGTGTATATATATTGTTTCATTATTTACCTGATTCTTTTGCCAGATCCAAAGCTTTAGTGGTGATATAATATTTAGTGATCATGTTAGGAACTTCCCAATGAGGAAGTTTGCCTTCGCTCAGGTATTTTAGGTAGTTTTCAGTAACCTGAGCAAAGTGTGCTTCATGACCTGTATCATACTCAGCAGGCACTACAACTTGCCACTTATTGGCCAATTTTTTTAGTGCTACACCAGGGTATTTAGCTTGAATGGTGGCCAAGGCTTTTGTCAGGTCTTCCTCGAAAGTAGCGTCATCTTTTTTAACAGGCTCTATGTACAATACAGGTTTGAAGTTTTCTTCCTTTCCCTGTTTGATGATCAAGTTGGCTCTGGTGCCGCGCATTATAGAGAAGTGCGTATCACCAGTTCCTTCGGGGGCTTTATAGTCCCATTTTACCAGTACTTTAGCATGAACGCCACGCAGTTTGTAGTTAATTTCTCCATTGCAGAACACATTCAGTGTGGTGTCGTTGCTCAAATCTTTTTGTAGGTAGTCGGGAAAACTGTTTTGCTTAGTTATAGCATGAAACTGGCTTAAAGTCATTGTAGTAGGCCAGCGTTTAGCAGTAATCAATTCTACATCTTTGGTGTAGTCCAATGCTTGTTCGGGGAAACATGCCCATTGGATGAGGTCTACCAAGTGTGTAGTTACGTCCACAATACCTTCTCCCTGTTGTGTAACATCCATAAACCAAGCCGGGCGCTGTAATACGTTGCCCGATACGAATTTATAGAAATGGTGAACGCTTTCCTTAGTGACAGCAGGGTTTTCGGGAGTGCCTTTTTCCAGTTCGCCGAATACATCTTTGAGCTGCGAAAATTCTCTCTGAAGAATGGTAGTGATTTCAAATCGCTCGGTCATGATATCGTACAAGAGCACATTTTTTTCTGCAGCTTTTTCAAAAGCTTTTTTTAACAGTTCAAAGCCTTCTGAGTTAATGGCCATAGGTTTATCGGCCAATACATTCATTCCTGCGTCAATAGTATTGTAGATGTACTCTGTTTTCTTTTGGTTGTTACCTGCCATTACAACAATATTGCCTTTCTTCTCTTCAATCATTTTCTGAAAGAAGTCGGCGCCGGTATATACATGCTCTGCCCAACGGGTAGGGTCTTCAGCTCTAGTGTTATAGGCATTAATCCTATCCATATGTAGCTGGAGGTCTGGTCCCTCGGGAGCATATACATATACGTTACTGTCTACATTAGGGTACATGCTTTTCTGTACCAAGGCTGCATGGAAGTGACCCGGGTCTAATGTAACTAGTGTCATCTTAGAAGGGTCACTGCTATTTTTATCGGTATTTGTACAAGCTATAATCGAAGCCAGAACTAAAGGTGTAAATATTTTTCTGATCATAATTATTTTTTGATTTTATGCTGAACATAATTGGTACCATAAGGATAACGTTGCGGTCTGCTAAGCAGTTTGTTCGCTTCTATATTGTTTTTGAAAACTTCTTTCACAGGATCCCAATATAGAGTAGTGTTGAGTTTCATGGCAGCGTGTGCAATCAGACAGGCACTGCATGAACGGTGTGCTACTTCTGCCGGGCTTATGGTTTGTTTTTTGGATTGAATACAATCCAACCAGTTTTTATGTTGCTCAGGGCTTTCATACAAATGAATTTCTCTGGGCCCGATAACAGATTTAAGGATCTCGGGGTTGCTTGCATTGAATGCTTTATTCTCCTTGCTATTACCACTAGTAGGATCGGTAGCTGTTACGCCTACATTACCGCGAGAAACAAATATCCATCCATCGGTTCCCACAAATTTAACACCGTTGGGATTTTTGCTATTAATGTACATGGTAACGCCATTAGCATATTTGGCTACAACTTCGTAGTCGCCATGAACATTCCACAGTCCAGTTTTAGGGAAATCGGCTCTTCCGGTAACTTCAATAGGTCCGGTTAGTTCCGTATTCATGCCCCAGTGGGCGATATCGATATGATGCACGCCCCATCCTGTTATCATTCCAGCTCCGAATTGTTCCACTCTTAGCCAGCCGGGTCTTGAATCAATATCGGTAGGATGGTGCACTCTGTCTTGAGTGTAATAAACGTAAGGAGTGGAGCCCAACCACATATCGTAATCCAAGCCGTCTGGAATAGGCATTTCGGTGGTATTTCCTCCGGGAGGATCCGAGGGGAGTCCGACGTGAACTTCTATTAGTTTGCCTATGCGTCCGTTACGGACTAGCTCGCAAGCTCTTTTGAACTGAGGCCAAGGAGAGACGGAGCGTTGTTGGCTACCCAATTGAAAGACTACTCCTGTTTTTTGGATCACATTGCTCATGGTGCGGCCTTCTTCAATGGTAAGAGAGGTTGGTTTTTGCAGATAAATATGTTTGCCCGCCAGAGCAGCTTCCATGGCCGGTTGTGCATGCCAATGATCGGGAGTACTAATGATCACTGCGTCGATATCTTTATTGGCAAGCATATCGTGATAATCATTGTAAAGTTTGACATCGATATATTTGCTATTGCCTGTTTTTTTTGTATACCAACCTTCAATCAGTTCTTTACCTTTTTCTCTACGATATCGATCTACATCTGCTATAGCTACGATGCGCGCCACATCATTTTTAAATGTTTCGGGTAAATCATGTGTGCGAGCAATACGACCACATCCGATCTGTCCGATGTTGATCTTATTACTAGGTGCGTTTTTGCCAAATACTGTAGACGGTACAATAGTTGGAGCGCCAAAAACAAGAGCGCCGGCAGACACACTTAATGTGTTCTTAATAAATTTTCTTCTGCTTTTGTTGAAATCGGATTTAGCCATCACAATCGTTTTAAAGTAGTAGGAGAATAACGTTAAAAGTGATTTCTAAGGTACGTCATAAATCTTTGTTCTGATGATTTTTGGAAGAGTAATTTGTATTACAACGTTTGAAATATTTAAGCTGAAAAAATGATGTTTAAAGAGTCGATATTCAGCCTGTTTTGCTAATCTATTTTGAGTTTAAAAATGAATACCATTCTGATTATTCAGAATGGTATTCCTGAGAAAAACTGCTTATATATTGCATTATTGCACCTCTACTCTTAATGGTGGTACATTGTTTTCGGCACCGGGATATCCGATGTTCTGATTGATTACACCTTTAATATTGGTAGTGATTACTGTGGAAGGTACCGGCCATAATATATGGTGTACACTGATTTTGTATTCTGCCCATTTGTGTTTTACACCTTTGTTGTAGAAGTTGTTCTTAGTCACAACCCAATCGTACCAAAAGTTGATGCCCATTTGTTTGACGTTGGCATTAGTACCTCCTGGTCCGCTTAGATTTTCTAATTTATACACACGCCCACCGAAAACTTCGCAAGACTTACCCGTTCTTGCGTAGATATAAGATATACGAACGAGTTCAATATGTCTGTTTTCTTCATAATATAATTCACGGGCTCTTTCATCAAGAATTTCTCCAATGTTTATATCAGCGGCAGTAAGGGGTTCTGCGCCGGCTCTAGTACGAACTTCATTCAGTGCCACTGCGGCTTCTGCTGGTTGCCCTTTCCAGTAATAGCATTCGGCTAGTAGCAGATATACTTCGGCAGAACGATAGATATACCAAGGAGTTTCTCCACCTGCCCATTGTGTTTGTAGTGGATCGGGGACAAACACCTTATAATGAGGCCATGGATACCAACACCGGATAGTGTCTTCCACACTCATAGAAGCCGGTTTTACTAAGTTCTTGCCATACCATGGACTGGGACTGGACCCTGTTTTCAGATTAGGGTGATTATATCTCAAATCTTCCATTCGTTTCCAGCTATCACGGTTGTGAATACCACGCATGTCATTCGCTTCCTTATCGGCGCGCCAGATATCATTGGTAAAGTACCATGTCGACCTTAATCGCCCGATTCCGCGGCCATAAGTTTTGTTCAAATCCATGGTGGGGTCTGTTTCATCGGCAGCCGGTGTGACATTGGTACCGGTTCTGCCATCAGGTGTAATTACACTACCACTATTCCAGAAGGGAACGGCGTTGCGCATGCTTTGTATACGATCGGAACCAGTTACTTCCGGATAAGCTACCACATACATCAATCCCTCGGTATTTGACATGTCCAACTTAGCTTCTACACTGTGGAGGTCAAACATCAGATTGGTATTAGGTTTATTCCTATTAGAAGTAAAACGTTGTTTCATCAAAGGGTGAGCTGCAACGATCTCTTTGCCGATGGTGATGGCGCGATCAAAATCTCCAAGCACCATGCAGATTTTCATCAACAATACTCCACATGCAGATTTGGAAGTGCGGCCACGGTCTACATTATCCGGCACCCATTGGTATGCAAACTCTAGGTCTTTTTTCATCTGCTCCAAAATAGTCCAACGATCGTATGAATAGAAGTCATATTTGGGTTCGCTGATTTCATCACCGATGTAAGGTACATCTCCAAATTGGTGGGTTAATTTGAAATAGCGATAAGCCCTCTGAAAATATGCGGCACCTAGTACAGCGTTTCTTTCTTCTTCGCTTGTAAATTGCGCATTATCTATTCTGGCAATAACGGAGTTGGCGTATTTAATGCCTTTGTATCCCTCGTACCAATACCATCCGACGCGAGTTGTATTCACATTATTTAGGTCTGCATCAGGCAACAAGGATATATCCATATCCATTTGAGGACCTGCCTTGTCTGTAGTTCCTTCCACGGCAACATCGGATTGGATGATTTCGGTAAGAATAGGAGAGCCGTCTCCAAAAAACTCATGGCGCATGTTTCTTTCGCAGGAAGTAAGCGCAGAATACATGCCCTGCACATCTGATAGTGCTACACCAGGCTCGTAAAATGATAGGGGCTTTGGTTTGAGCCAATCTTTTTTACATGCTGCAAGTGAAAGAGCAAGCGCTGATACAAGCAATGCACTTTTATATATATGTTTCTGTTTCATAGTATCAATGATTAAAGGGTTAAGTTAAAGCTTAAGTTGTAGGTGCGGGGTGTAGGGTTGGCGCCTGATTCTGGATCTCCGAATTTCCATTTAGGGGCCCATACAGCAGCATTTCTTATTGATGCTGATATTCTCAGTCCCATTACATTTATTTTGTTAAGTATGTGTTTGGGGACAGCATAAGAAAGCGCAACGCTTTCGAGTCGAATGAATGAGCGCTCCACATAATTATTGCCTAGGTTTTTAGAACCTATGCGTGCATAATCATTGATCGGATTGTCTGGAGTCCATCTGGGCATTGCATAATCAGTAGTCCTGTCTGTAAAGCTGGCATTATTAGCCGCACGGTTGAATGTTCCCATTTGTCCCCAATTGGAGTAAAGGAAGAAAGAGAGATTGAAGTTTTTGTAATCAATATCATTTCTCCATGACCAGCGGAAGCGCGGTGTAGAGTATCCTTGGAAGATGCGATCTTCATTGGAAAGAATACCGTCTCCGTTTTGATCCTTATATTTGAAATCGCCCGGCTGATTACCATATTTGGCTGCTTCGGCTTCTTCGCCGATTTGCCATACGCCAATGCGTTCATAATGCCAGTATCTATCTGGATCCTGACCTATGAACCAGCCATTCTTAATATCATCTGCTTCTTTTTGACCGATTACATTGCCGTTCTCATCCAAAATGTCGATCATATCGCCATAAAGACTCTTGATTTTCCTGCGATTCAGCATGAAGATTACGGAAGAGGTCCATTTGATATCACTCTTACGGATAATATCTCCTGTGAGGGTAAATTCGAAGCCTTTATTTTCCATTTTACCTAGATTGGCAGCTACGCTATTGAATCCGATAATTTCCGGAAGCACGCGATCCACCAATAAGTCTTTGGTTGTAGCGATATAAGCATCAATGCTACCACTTAATCTGTTATTGAACAATCCGAAGTCAAGCCCTAGGTTGTAGGACTCTTTAGCTTCCCATTTCAGAGCCAGATTGGCCATACGGTTAACATATAGCTGAGAGTACAGATAAATGTTGCCGTTTTGATCTATATACGGGTGTAGGCCGGAGGTCATATCAGACAATGCGTCATAAATACCAATTTCTCTGTTTCCGTTTCTACCCCATGAAAGTCTTAATTTGGAATAATCGAGCCATTGGATATTGCTCATGAATTTTTCTTCTGAGAAATCCCAGGCAAATGCCAATGCGGGGAATGTAGCACGGGGATTTTGAGAACCGAAAGCGGAATACCCATCGCGACGCACAGATGCTGTAATCATATAGCGATCTTTGAAAGAATAGAACACTCTTCCCATTAATGCATCACCAGTTCTATAAGTATCATCACTTTCGGCTAAAGGAACAGCCCCTGCCTGCAAGCGGTGATAACCCAGAATGTCGCTGGGACTATATTGTGAAGATTTGGCGGTAGTGCGCCACCTCTGACCCTTTTCAGCATTCTGTAATAAAGTTACTTCAACATTATGTTCGTTAAAGCGACGTTTCCATCTGATGATATTATCTATTTGCCAGTTGAAGGTTTTTTCGAATGTACGCTCGCTGGAGCCCCCGGTTGCCGTCCATTGCGGGTTTTTGGAGGATTCGTGGTTATAGAATTCTCTCCATACGAAGGAAGGCGTGTAGGTGGACTGGAATTCTATACCCAAAGGTAGATTGATAATACCATAGATACTTGAGTTTAAGGTATTATACATGTCCTTTCTATCCCGATAAAGATTGTCGTGGAATGGATTGACAGGAGTGGGGTCTCCGGTGGGCAGTCGTCTGAACGGGCTATTGGGATCATCCAGATTATTGGAGCCAAAAGGAGAGATGTTGGTCATTTGTCCCCAGTCAGCTTGGAGAAAACCTTCATCACGTACGGCGAAGTTTGTATTAGCGCCTACTTTTAAGAAGGACGTGATTTTCGATTCCAGATTTAACCTAGTACGAAAATTTTTATAACGATCCCCAACAATCACTCCTTTACGATCCACATAGTTTAAGGAGAAATAATAATTGGATTGATCATTTCTATTAGATACACTTACTGAATAATCCTGCTGGAACCCTTTCTGGAAAACTAGTTTTTGCCAGTTTGTAATTTTATTATTTAAATAGTTTTCAATTTCGGGCGCTTTTAACTCTAGGCGGGATAACCACATGCGTATTAATTCTTCCTCGGTAACAGAGGTAACGGGAGTCTGCATGTCGTAGTTGTACCATGTCAAGGGATCTACGTTTTGAAGTTTTCGCGGATCTACAAACTTCTCTGGATATTGTTGGTGGTAAGCATCGTTGTTTTTCCCCATTTCATAATCATAGCGCCATTTAAGAAATTCTTCAGCATTCATTACACGGGGCGTTCCTACTTCTTTTACGAAGCCTATATTACTATTAAAAGTGATACGGGGCTTACCTCTTGCACCTTTTTTGGTAGTAATCAAAATAACTCCGTTGGCGGCTCTGGCTCCAAATACAGCAGTAGCACTCGCATCTTTAAGAATGTCGATAGACTCAATATCGTTGGGGTTGATGTCTGTAAAAGCACCGTCAAATATCACTCCGTCCACGACATTCAGTGGACTGTTGCTTGCTTTCAGTGTTCCACTACCTCTCACCAGAAAGCTGGCAGTAGATTTTGCATCGTTAGTCATACCCACAATAATACCGGCAGCATTACCTCTTAAAAGATCCTGAACCGATCGGGGCGATTCTTTTTCGAGATTGGTGGCTTTGACCGATGCTACAGCTCCTGTAACATCTCTTCTGCGTGCCGTAGCATAACCGATGGCCACTACTTCGTCCATGCTAGAGGCGATGGGCGTCATTGTTACATCTACTACTGCGCGACCACCCACCTGAACTTCCTGATTGTTATAGCCGGTATGGCTAAATACGAGTGTACCATTTGCTGGCACTCCCGAAATATGATAGTAGCCACTATCGTTCGTTGCTGTACCTAGGGTTGTATTATTAACAATAACACTTACTCCCTTCATGGGTTTTTGTTGTTCGTCAATAACCCTACCCCTGACTTCCTGATTTTGTGCCTTTGTGAAGTGAGGAATAATGAATAGAGAGCTTAGAAAAGTAAATGCAAGCAAAGTTTTTCTGGGCCGTTTTTTTGATAAATACTTTTTCATACGAATGGCTTTAACGTTTAAACTGTAAATGATTTTTCAAATGAAAAACTGGCAAGCTCAAAAGAGTATAGGCAATTGAGTGAAACAATAATAAATAATATTTATTACAACTTGAGACTTTGCACTTTTGATCACCTGTAATCCCTATTTACAACGTTTGAAATAGAAAATTTTATTCCGAAGTCGTTGCTGGTAGCAGCTTTAGTGAAAAAACGATTTTGTGAAGGGTGATGGAAGGCTTCTAGAAATGAAAAAAGTTCCCCTTTGGGGAACTTTTGTGATGTGAGCACGAGTAGATGGTTATGACGAAGGTGTTTGAATATTTAACTTAACTTATTTAATTTATTTAAGTAGCTCTATGTGTGCACTTTAGCGTGCATAAGCTCCAAATTCAGCTAAGGCTACATTGTTTGAATTTCCGTAATCATTCAATGCAATCAATTTAATATGGCGAGCTTGTGTAGTCTCCGGTAAATCAATATAATGCTCCGCACCTGCACGGTTTTCGAGTGTGTATTTCATATGGAACGTCCAGTTAACACCATCCATACTGGTATACAATTCGATATCTTTTACAGGATTTACGTTTTCTGGTCTTTGTCGTACGATGAATCCTTCAATAGATTTTACATCTCCCATATCAATGGCTGCCCAGTGCGGATAATAAGTTTGCGGCGATATTTGATTTACCCATAAAGTACTGGGGTTATTGTCAATAAGATTAGATGGAGGTCTGTAGCTACTACCCGGGCGAGTATCAAAGCTGGATGCTGTAGCTACCCAACCATCTTTAGGTAAGGGGTATCTCTGCCCTTTTACATACATTCCCACCCAATCTGTATAGAAAGTGTCGATGGCATTAACAGGCAGATATACGGTTCGGTACTCAATATCTCCCCGCGAGAAGTCGGGAGTCATAGAAAGTAAGACGCTTTTGTCGATAAAGAACAGCCTTGGTTCATCATTATTGTCTATGTATTTCACTTCTGTTCCGATAATTGTTGTATCCGACAGACTACCCCATAGGATGTTTAAGCTGTCGTTAACAACGGTGGCATCATTAATAGGTCGCGACAAGAGTCTGGACTTGTATACATCTCCATAAACCCGGCCAATGGCCTCAACCTTAATTGAACTGTTCCCTTCTTTATCGAATGTGTATATTTCAAATACATATGGCCCTTCAGGCATATTATTGAAAGGGATATATACTGATTCGATCGAGGGATCAATTGGCACTTGAACCGAGTCTGCACGATTGTTCCAATACACCTTGGCGTGAGTAACCTTAGGATCGGCTGAATTGGTCCATGTTAGTATAAGTCGATTATAACCCGGAAGTACTTTTACCTGCACCGGTTTTCCGGGATATTTTGACTGGCCATAGTTAAGATACTCTTTATAGGTATCATCCATCTTAGAGCAGGTGCTCAAAAGTAGGATCATCAATGCTAATATTGTAAGAAAACTATACTTTTTCATATTTTATTCATTGGGATAGGTAAGTGTTTATGGTGTTATATCTGCATCTCCCCAGAAGGTTAGTTCTGCTATATAAATATAGTCAAGGTAACCCCAGGTTTCATTTATCTTGAATCTCAGATATCTTACGGGAATCTGTTCCGGAAATACAAAGTCTTCTCCTTGTTCTGATGCAAATGTTGCATCTTCTGCTGTAATCGGTCCCTCGCCCGAGGGTTTGTAGGATTCGCAATCCATGAGTTTAATCCAGCCGTTCCAACTACCCGAAGGATCAGGCGCTGTAGCAGAGCCCCATACTTCCCATTTACGAGGCGCGCCTAACTGATAAACATATTGCGTGCCGTATCGGTGATAGAATTTATACCGGCTTAGGTAACATAATCTACCCATATCAATTGTAAACCACTGAGGGATTCCTGAGCCAGGGCGCGTATGGAACGGAGCTGACCCCGATCCATAGTTGCCATCCCATAACTTATCTAGTGTCCAGCTAGCGTTGGCATGACCTCCGGCAACATCGGTAGGTAATGCCACAATGCGAAACTGATCCTTAGGAATCATTTCTTCGAAGATAGGTGTAATCGTTTCGGTAATAGTATCAGAATAATTACCCCAACGATCTCTGATTACAGCTCCAAATAGTCGAGGCACGCTAGGAAATCCGCGTAAAGAATATCTTCCCTGTGCAGATTTGGTATAGTAAGTTTCTACCTCAGTCAGCTTCCCCGAAGAGTCTGTAGTTAATAAGGTTACTGCCAGACTAGCTTCTCCACTATTACTAAAAGAAATTGTGGTGCCGCCGAATGTTTCGCTGAACTCAAATGTATTAAAAGCTTCCAGCAAGGGTGGTGTAAGTGGCGTGAACTTTACACTAACGGGTTGAGATGGTTTTTCACCTTCGCTTACCGAATATAGCTGTATCTCATACTCCTTTACTGCAGGAAAACCATCCACCAAAATACTATCTACGTATTGAGAAGCAATACTTTCTCTTTTTACTCCGGGTCTTATTTCATATACTGCTTTTACATAACGTAGATTAGCGTCTGTAGGAAGCTTGTATTTTACAACTGCGGCTCCGGGTAATGCTCTTACAGAGACTACAGATACGGGACCCGGTGCCGGTCCATCTTCTAAAGGTCCAATATATTTTTCTCTGGAGCATGCCCATATTAACGTCAGGCAGCAAAACATTGAAATATATGTTATGTGCAATCTGTTCATCATAATCTTGTTTATTACTTGAAAATTTATTACCAACCAGGGTTTTGTACCGTATTATTATTGGCAAATATTTCTACTTCACGTATCGGCCATAAATAATCCTTGAGTCCGAATGTTTGTTGATATAGTACTTTCTCACGATAATAACCTGCCGGAGTTACCTGATCGATATCCCACCCAGTAATGGGTTGATTTAACTCGTCAATTGCTTTTTTCCATCTTCTTAAGTCCCAGAATCGTTGTCCTTCAAACATGAGTTCGATAGCACGCTCTCTGTGTATAATCTCTCTGAGTCCTTCTTTAGTTGATGGTTTGGTAGGATTAGTAGAGTATGCCGTCCAAGCATCTACTACGCCGGGCAATCCGGCTCTCTGTCTGATTAAGTCCAAATAGTAGTATACTTCATTGGAGGGACCGTTTACTTCATTCAATGCTTCAGCGTATAGGAGATACAGGTTTGCTAATCTAATTATCGGCCAAGGATAATTTTCTCTGGAGTAAGTATTACTTTGGATAACATTTACATAGTTGACGTATTTCTTCGGCCAGATGCCTGTACTGTTATAACTGTCGTTAGCAATATTAGCCGCAGGTTCACCTTTCTTTGAGGAAACATACCATGTATCATCTGCGTCAAATTTACCCTGTCCGTACCAAACGCCACCATCGAATCCTAGGTTAGCATAATACCGAGGCTCTCGATCCACATTAAAACGGACAGTTGTATATTCATTAACGATATAATATTTGTTTTCGGGGGTACCTTGGGTAAGATTAAAACGTGCGCCGTAATTCCAGCTATTATCTTCTTCGATGGGAACCCCATTTTTGGAATAATAAAGCGCTGCAATTTTTAATGGCACTGCACAATTCCCTAAGGTACTGCGTGAAGCTCTGAGTGCGGGATCTAGGCCTCTTGGTGTAGATTGAATCTGAAGGTTGTCCACCATACTGTTGGTATTACCCCAAACAATTTCGGCATTCCACTTTTCATTGAATGCATTTCGAATGTTCATCTGCGTGCGAATCACTTCCGGTACATTATATTGTCTCACACTTTGGCTGTAATAATACAGCTTATGTCCTGCAGCATGACAAGCATCAATAGCTTCTTTACAGGCTTCTTTAGCCTTTACCCATTTTTCAGGATCGTACACAGGATTGAATAATTGTACACCTCTACTGTCTTTGAAGTTGGCATAATCCGGATTGCCATTGAAAAGAGGACTGGCAGCCGTAACTAGTACCTCGGCTTTAATAGCTAGTGCAATGGGCTTAGTAACACGTCCTAATTCATCTGCTTCATTCGTGATGAGATCCGGTAAGTCAGCAATGGCTTCATCTAATAACTGTACTACATAATTAAAACAAGAGTCAACCGGATCTCTGAAGACACGCACCGTTTCCGGATCGGCATTGATGGGTAAGTTTACTCTTTTAATAGGAATGGGGCCATACATTCTTGTGAGATAATAATGATAATAAGCTTTCAGGAACTTTACTTCGGCAATCCACCGGAGTCTTTCACTCTGATCTATATCGGGTGTTCTACCTATATTTTCAAGAAAGATATTGCAATCACTAATGCCCTGATATAAGTCTTTACCGCCTTGTGTGCCCTGCCAGAAATTGTTGTAAGGATTAACCACGTTTTGAAATCCACGGGCTATGTTCCAGCTATAAGGTTGATAGAAATTGTGAAACCAAAGTTCGTCACCTGCTCCTAATGCAGGATTCTCATTGGCTGAACCCGATAAGACACTGTGTCGGGGAAGATAGCTGTAGCAGGTGAATAAAAACTTCTCTGCCTGCTGTCTCATGTTGAATGCATGATCGATGGTGGCTATATTATCCGGAACTACATCCAAATATTTTTTACATGCAGTAAGGGATAATGTAATTAACATAACAATTATGAATAATTTGCGTTGCATAGTTCTCTCAGATTAACAGTTTTAAAAATTAACTAACAGGCCTAAGTTGTATACCTTCTGATTCGGATATCTGAGCCCGTTTCCTGCCATCTCAATATCCCATGTTTTGAATTTGCTCCATGTATAAAGGTTTACGCCACTTAAATACAGTCTTGCAGAGGAGAGCCCGATTCTTTTTAATAATTGCGGTGTAAACTTGTATCCAATCTCTATGTGTTTTAGCCTCAGGAAAGCTCCGTTGCGCATAAACCATGTGCTGGACTGAATATTATTAGTAATAGGATATGTGCTTAGACGTGGCCACATAGCATACAAATCCCGGTTGTCCTCTGACCAGTAGCTATCAGCGTAAGCTTTTAATAACTGATTTACATATTTGATTCCGGAATTGCGTTCATCGCTGTTATAGTAATAAGGTGTGAACGGAGCTGTAGCTTCAGGATCTATCCAGAAAGAAGATCTGCCCGAACCCTGAAAGAAAACAGAAATGTCAAATCTGTCATTACCACCCGAGATACCAAACCCGTAAACTATTTCAGGTGTGGTGGGATAGCCGATGGGAACCATATCGAGTTCGGTAATCCTTCCGTCGCCATTTACGTCTTTATATTTTATATCACCGGCCATGTATTCTCCGAATCCTTGAGTAGGAGAGTTTGCTACCTCTGCTTCATCAGCAAATAATCCCAATGCTATATAACCCCAGCGTTGATTAATGGGATAACCGGTTCTATCGCGCCACGGAGCTCCGGGATAATTATAATCCTCATACACTTTATATCTTGAGGTAGCATAGGTGAAATTACCCATGAGTTGTATGAAGTAATTGTTTTTAAAGGTGTGATTGAAATTTAAATCTATATCAACCCCTTTGCCTTCTGCCTCACCTATATTGGTTTGCGGTTGTGCCCACAATCCCATAGAAGCCGGTGTTGAAGAACGTTGTTGAAGAATGTTGTATCTATTGCGTATATAGTATTCGGCTATAAGATTTAATTTTCTAAGAAAACTTAACTCTATAGCAAAGTTGGCATCTCTTGAAGTTTCCCAAGTAATATTCGGATCTGAGTAGCGCGAAATGGAAATACCCGGACGTGAGTATCCGTTGTCGCGTCCGAAAACTGCACCATAACTGCTATTGTTGAGGTTTACTTCGGATAAGTAGAAGAAGCGATCGCTGGCACTTCCTATATCATCTTTACCGGCGTATCCATATGTGGCTCTTAGTTTGAGATTATTGATTTTGTCTTTCAGGTTTTCAAAGAAAGGCTCGTTAGATACTGTCCAAGCAATACCTGCAGAAGGGAAGAAGCCCCACCGATGTGATTGATGAAAACGTTCTGAACCATTGTAGCCAAAGTTGATCTCTGCATGGTAACGATTTTTATATCCATATGTAGCTCTTCCCGATAATCCGATATTTCTAAAGGGGAGCGATTCCTGAATGTTGCCAGCGTTAGGATTTAATCTTTCCTGAAAATATCCGATCACCATACCACTGATGGTATGAGCCCCCAATGTTCTATAATAATCAATAGCCGCCTCACCATATATGGTTGAGTTGATTTGTTTAAGACCTTCGTCGTAACTAAGGGTTTCTCTACCTTGTGCCTCATTGATAAGATAGATATTATAAGTATTGTCTCTTATGTTATAGTTAGAAAGCCCATAGTAAAAGGGGATATATTGCCTTGTAATAGTAAAGTAGGAGTGTCTGTCTGTGCTTAAACGGCCTCTGGCTTTCAGTCCGGGAGTAATGGCTTTAAGGTCTTGTTTTAACTCCAGTTGCGCTCCTATTTTTGAGCGACCTCTGTCTTGGTAGCCTTTTACCATATCCGCATATGGATTGAGATAGGTGCCGTCATAGTTTCCAAACATAATATGGGTTACATATTTATGCTTTTCATCTATAGGATAGTAGGGAGGGAAAAGTACCGGGTTAGCCCGCATCACACGTGTATACATATCTCCTCCGGAATAAATAGGGCCATTATAATCCTCGAAAACTCCATATAGCCTCACAATCATCTCTGTTGTTGGGAATATGTACATGTTTACGTTGGAGCGTAAGGAGTATGTTTTAAAGTCAATGTTATTGTTGAAGTTATTTCTTTTGTCTACTTTCAATAGGCCATTATCCTGAGTGAAGGTACCGGCTACGTAATATTTAGCAACGTCACCTCCGCCGCTCAAACTCAGATTTATTCGTTCGTTAATAGTATGGTCTTTGAATAATTCTTTGCGCCAGTCCGTTGCCGGGAAGATATAAGAACCGGAACCAGGAACCGTATTGTCTATTTTCTCTTCAGAATATAAAAGAGGAGCCAGAGGATCGCGCGTGAGGATGGCTTCGTTATTAAGCTTCATATAAGTAATAGGGTCAGCCAGCTCCACATCTTTTGTGTTCTTAGAAAGGCTCGTTTCAACGCGTAGGGTAACATTGGTTTTGCCCTTTTTTCCTTCTTTAGTGTTAATAGCAATCACTCCATTGGCAGCCCTACTTCCGTATAATGCTGTAGCTGTTGCGTCTTTATATACATTGAAGCTTTGGATATCATCTACATTAATTCGAGCAAGGTCATTTGTGGTGGATTCAATACCATCTATTAGAATCAAAGGACCGCGTCCATATCCAAAAGTTGTAAGACCTCGTATATAAAACTCTGCATTATCTGCACCGGGTTCCCCTGTTCTTTGAAACGCAATCATGCCCGGAACGCGTCCAGCTAGTGCTGTAGTAAGATTACTGGAAGGGATTTTTAGTTCCTCAGGTTTGACCTGAGTCACAGAACCTACTATTTCCGATTTTTTCTGTGTACCGAAGGCAACCACCACTACGTCTTCTAATTGTTCTCTGCCCGCAGCGGGTCTCATGATAATATTTATAACCTTCCTTCCCGATACGCCAATGGTTTGAGGTTCCATGCCGGCGTAAGAAAAAATGAGTGAGTCGTTTGGTTGGACCGAAATGGAATATTCTCCAAGATGATTGGTGAGCGTAGTTTGCGAAGTGCGTTTTACAACTACTGATACAGCTTCAAGAAACTCATCGTTTAAGTTTTTTACAGTACCTGTTACCAGTGTCTCCTGTGCCCCCGCATCCAGATGGATTAAATAGAAGGCAGTTAGCATTGCGCTAAGCAAAGTTTGTTTCAGTACTCTCATATGCTTTTTAAAATAATGGGCGTACGAATCCTTAATAAACCCGTATCCCGAGTTTTATTATTAATGATAAAATGTATCTTCTGCTGAAATATTTAACAGATTACAATACAAGCATATGGATTGCTTATGTGACTAGCAATCCTACTGTGATTAATAAGCATTTTGATTTTAAATAAAAGTTTTTTACGTTATAAACAGTCTCCAAGTCAAGCAATCGCTGTTGTTCCTGTTGAAAACAACGGCGATTGCTAAAATACACAATTAGCTTTAGTATTGTATCAATACTTGTTATTACAACGTTTGAAATTGTTGAAGGCTTAAATGTTTAATATAGGATGGCCGCAGGATTGGAGACAGGACTTGATAGATAGGATAGGGAGTTAAGTATAAGGAGGGTAAAAAAAAGTGGCGTTAAACGCCACTAAATATTGAAAATCCACCATCTACGTTAATGACTGTTCCGGTAACAAACTTGGATGCATCACTGAGTAACCATACCAAAGCTCCGATGAGTTCGTCTGCATCTCCCAGTCTTTTGAATGGAGTGTGTGTAACAACGAGATTTCCTCTTTCAGTATAGCTCCCATCGCTGTTTGTTAATAATGTTCTGTTTTGCTCGGTAAGGAAGAAACCAGGTGCAATAGCGTTCATTCGTATGAGGTCTTTGTATCTATTGCCTAGTTCCATAGCAAACCATTTGGTGTAACTGTCTATAGCACTTTTGGCCAAGCTATAGCCTAGCACACGGGTTATGGCTCGTTGGGATGCCATTGATGATATATTCACAATGGAACCTCCAGTACTGTTTTGTGCTATAGCTGCTCCAAAGATTTGGGTGGGAAGAACAGTGCCGAATAAGTTCAGTTCAACAACTTTTCTTAGGCCATCCATATTTAAATTAAAAAGGTCTGCATCGGGCTGCACAATAGCTTCGGGTATATTACCACCTGCGGCATTTACCAGACCATCAATTTTACCGAAATGTTTTAGTACTTCATCTTTTGCATTAACTAAATCATTCTCATTTGTTACATCAGCCTTTAGGGCTAGGGCTTTTCCTCCTGCAGCAATGATTTCACTGGCACGCTCATTGGCTACAGCTTCATTTCGTCCTAGAATGCATGGGATCCCCCCAGCTTGTGCTATTCCTTGTACAAATGATTTTCCCAAAATTCCGGTGCCACCTGTAACAACAATTACTTTACCATTTAAACTAAAATCGGCCATAAATACTCTATGTTAATTGTTAATTAATATTGTTTGCTATGTTTTCTTGGGCTTTCATGCTATTTAACAGCTAATTTAAAATAACGTATAATACCATTTATTGTTTTTAATCTTTATTGTTTTTTATCCAATAAATCAATTCCGGTTTATTATCTGATTGATTGCTTATATTAACGTAGTAGCCTTTGTCTTCATCGTCACCCAGCTGTCGAGTTTCTCTTATAAACACAAACGTAAAACCTTGGGCAGTATATTTTTTTGCAAAGTTCGTGATGTCAAGATAGTGCGTTTCTTCTTTATTTGTAAATGCTATTTCTCCGGCAATAAAAACTTCTTTTGCGGCACTATTTATTAAAGCTTCGGTGTCGTCTAATAAAAGGGCATTATTCCAGTTAAGAGTTTTACTGTTCCATTTGTCGGTTCTTATTCCATATACATGTATTCTGTATGGTGCGGTGGTTTTGTTGGTATATCCTTTTACTTTTAGTAAGATAAGATCAGCGTTTTGAGCAGCGGTCTTATCGAAGTCAAAATAAGCATAGGATACTGCATTATTATTAGGCTGGGATGCATCCAATTGTACTTTTAATATTTTTTCATTATGAAAGGAATGTTTTTGATACATGCCGCTCATTACATATGCACTAGATGATGCTAATGTTTGGGAAGAAATGAGTGATGATTTAGGTATCGTAAGCAACATTACTGTTTGTGCGGGGAGCTGGATGGTTAATTTTTGAGTAGATGGGACCCTCCACACATGCGTTACTTCACCATAATGCTTGTCATTAACAGTTTCTGCGATTACCGGGTTCCCCTGTGGAATGTTGATGTCTTTTAAATCTATTGTCAGGTTATATGTAAACCCTCCTCTCTGTACCAACCAAACATAATAAGTATTTGTTGCGGAATCAAAAGATGTATAATGGTCGAAATCATCATTAAGAACTGAAGCATCGGTTTCAAGTAAGGGCCTTTCATCTTTAAAGCCTTTCGCAAAGAGTCTTACCACCTGTCCGGTACGTTGAATTCCGGAGATATTATAATTGCTATCTTCAGAGGGGCTATTACCTTTTTCAAATACTTTTATCTCTCTCACTTTGATAGAACCTTCATCGGTGGAGATGAATCTTATCTTTTGAGTTTTTATGGGAGTTTTTAAAACCTCAAATACCTGTGTATATTTATTATTTGTAAGTGTTAGTTGAGGAATATCATTCCAGGAGCCATTTGCGAAATATTGTACTTTAAAATTTCTTACTCTGTCTGGGCCGGTATACACACCATAGGAAGAGCCTGTATAGATAGCCATGCCCCCTATGTCATATGGTTTCAGTAAATCTATTTCTATCCATTTTTCTTTTTCTATGTCACTAATCCAAGTGGACTTATCAGTTTTATCTCCATCTGTTATAAATCCTGCAATTGTACTCGAGGAACTAGTTTTAACGGGCTTATTTAATGCTATGTTATTGTAAGCATCTTCTACAATTCTCTTTCCTTGCCAGGTAAAATGATGCCCTGATTTTATACCTCTTATGTAAGTTGTACTTGTCGTATTAGCAAACTTGAATGCCCACATACCATAAGCGCCATTCTTCATGTTATAGGAATAAATACCTGCCCATTCGGTAAACAATGATGGACTGTCCATCGTTTCTTCCTTGTCTATCAAATAAGCATTCATCCAACGCCCGATTTCGGTAAAGACAATCGGTAGTGTTTTACCTTCCGGGTGATTACTTTGTATAATATTCCGAATGTTGTTTACTCTTGTTTTATATCCAATAGCCGGGGAGTTGTAGGAGTGGGTAGAGAATATTTGTAACAAATCATTGTTTATGTTTTCGCCACGATAATTCGTTCGTATGGATTTGACCACACCTGCCCACCAGTCGGTATTTTGGCCTGCTGTTACTGGTCCCACTAGCTTTGGTATTAGTGTTTTATTATAACGTTTATTTACATCTTCAACAGCGCAATGAATAGCATCTGACACGATTTGCATAGCCATAATCCATTGTTCCAATTTCATGGGACCGGAATGACGGTGATTGGGTTCATTTTGTAGCGCAAACATAAACACATTGCCTCTTTTAGCAGTGTAATATGCAAGTGCATAATATCGTTGCCATTGTTTCCACTTATTGCTCCAATTGTCTTTAAAATCTGTACTTCCTATTTGCAAGACAACATCAGTTCCCAATCTTTTCAATTCATCTAAAGCATAATTAAATACCATCCCATTTGTAGATGAGTAATTCGGTTGGTCGTATAGGGGTAGCAATTGCTCCCATTTTATAAATGGATTATTTTCCGGATCTTTTCTTAAAATAGCTTTTCTCTTTTCGAATTCTTCAAGACTGTGGAGTGCACTATCTATTTCAACTGTATTTTCAGGGACAAAAGAGTTCAAGCTCGTCCATACTCTAACACTGTTAACATTGGAGTACTCGATCCATTTGGATACATTGGATTTTGGGAAATAATATCCTTGATTATAACCTACATATTTTAGCGTTTTACCGATGGGGTTATTTTTTATTACAATATGGGCCTCTTGGGCTTCCTTTATTGATATATTCGGAGATGTGTTCTGTGTGACTATTGGTGGTGGGGGCATATCCTTAGCTTCCTCGCCTAGTACTTCAATCTCCATAATGTTAATAGGCTCTCCGTCGTCGCAGACAAGTCTTATCTTAAAAGTTGTAATGGAGGGGGAGTATTGAAAAGATACAGATACCAATCTGTTTTCATGTACCTCGCTTTTGGGGAAGTCGGTCCAGTTGGCATCATCCCAGTATTGGACTTTAAAGTTCTTCATCGACCAAAAGCCATCAGCCTGATTTTTTTCAGTATATTCTTTTTCTTCTTCTAGAATGCCAGTATGTACCTTAATTGCTGCAATATGATAATATTTTTGTAAGTCAATTTCTACCGTGTGTGGAGCTTTCCCATTTCCGGACTCCCATTTTGATGTTCGCGATATTATCCCATCCACTATATTTTTAGTAGGATGTTTAGGATTAGTAGATGAAGCTATAACGGGTTTATTCAGCGCAACATTTTTCAATTGCCCTAGCGATAAGCCGGGATGGTTTAAGGCAAAAAATAGTAATAATATGTATTGATGAAGATTTCTCATGTTTTTAATTGAAGTTGGTCTGTAACAATACTAATTTTCTGTCTCCTTTAAATGTAACCTTAATATCTCCCCCTTTAATTGGACTATTTACCCATTCTTTCCCATTGGGCTGTATGATTTTTTCTGTGCTATGGGTATCATTAATAATGACTGTTATTTTTAGGGGTTCTTGCGCTGGATTCCATACCAATGTTGAGATTTTTGTTTTATTAGAAGGTGTGGTGCACCAGAAAAATCCTTCTCCTATACTACTACTCTTGTCTAGGGGATCTGGTACATTACCGAAGTCTCTGAGTCGGTATGGACCAAACATGCGTCTGCCATAAGGCACATATTGAACGCCTGGTCGAGTATTAAATCTTCCTGGGCCACCTAAAAATTGATCGCCGTCCTTTGTTAATATCATTGCTGATGTATTATTTTCTGGAACAACAGGAATTGCGTGTAATAATAACCCGCTATTAATACCTGTGAGTACTCCTTTTTCTGATGCATAATCGCCCCACACAATTTTGTCGGTAATAATGGGGTACTTGTGATGCGGTATTTCAGCATCGCCCATATATTGTATTATGTTAAGAAGAAGCCTGTCACTTACCGGATCCAAGTGTGTTCTGTTTGCTATATCCATACCGCATACAAGCACACTTCCTTTACCCTCATATATTTCGGCTATGGCAATGCCTTCTAGGGCTACGCCAAAATTGCCCAATACCGCAATATTGCCGATGTCGTTTTTCTTTTCTATAACGTATCCGTCTGTCACGGGATATATTGCCGGCAGATCAGGTTGAGCCTCATCCCATCCTGTATAGTCAGACCATACTCTTAGTTGCTCCCGCTTAATGCCGTCAAAAATAGGATGTTGAGGACGTTCGGGATTTACATATAATCCGTTTCTGGACGGACGGGGGGGTGGTGGATATTTGGGTATGTCCAGTGGCACCGTAACATTTTTTAATGGATAAGAAATAAAAGAATTAATATTAGGAAATAAAAGAGAGTCTTGTCTTAGACAAATCATGCGACCCCCGTTTGCTATAAATTGCTGAATTTTCTTTGCCTGTTGTGTGATAAACTGATTTGCACTGTTTTCTCCTAGTATGAATAGGACGTCCTTTGATAATTGGTTAATACTGGTAAGTGTTGTGAATGGTATATTGAGTTTGCTCAGTGATTGTGCTGTATTCCCTTTTGCATCATATAATACAATTTTTTTAATGTTATCGCTGATATTCTTCTGATAAGAATAATTGTCTATGAAATATTGCGTGATGTTTTTAGAAAGTATTTTTGTCCTCTTTTTGATACTACCTGTTAATGTATAATTGTCTGTATGCAGAGTATTTGGTAATGTGATACTCAGCTTTCTCTTCCATGAGTCGTAGTATTTAATATCCGGAAGGGCAAAACTGTCTTTTAAAAAGACTGCTCCGGCATGATCTTGTAATTCGTAAATAAACATTGCATCTGTAAGATCGCTATAATCATCATTATCATTAATGATATGTACGGTAGGGGTAATGGTGTTGCCTGCATATACGTTTGGAGTATAGTTTTCCCAGCTGACCAATAATGGTTGGTAAGACTTTTTAATTTGACGCGTAACTGGTTTAGGTTGCATTTCCGTAAAATGCTGCACATTGTTCCAATTATAAAATATAATGGTAAAAGGAAACACTCCGCTGAGCTCTTTATTTAATGGTCTTAATCTTCTGAATAATTCGGTGGCTGTTTTCAGTGTAAAGGATTGATGTTCGTCTGCCAACCGAGGTTGCTCACTCCATGGAGCATGTCCTGTCCAGTTTAATTGAGAGCCGGGGTTTTTATGATTTGGCGTAAGATTGTACGCTCCGCTGGGTCCGGTATAGTTGCCAACACATTCGGTAAAGGTTATAGGTTGTACTTTCTTATCAAAGGGAATAATTTTTTTATTGTCTCTTATATTGATAAAGTTGAAAGGCGAATTATAGTACCAGCCCCAATAGCGGTGCAAATCGCAGATTTCGCCGCTTCTTCCGTATCCATATCCGGCATTAGCAATATATAATCTTGTGCTATCCCATTTTAATAATTCCTTATGTGCGTAGGAAAGAAATTTGTCCCATTGTTCACCTCTTTTGCCAGAATATGCTACCTCATTGGTCATAGCATAAATCATAAGACTGGGGTGTGATGCAATATCTACATATGCAACTTCTTTATACCATTTTACAGCTTTGTCATAGTCGGTGGGTGGAACTTGTCCATCGACAGAACCACTGTAATTGCCACCAAATACCATCATGCCTAGTTCGTCACATACATCATACCATGTTTCATTGTTCGGTATACGGATAATGTTTACATGAATACTTTTCATATACCTTACATAGTCCCAAGCAAAAGTTCTGCTTTTTTCGACGGAATCCGGAATGCCTCTGTCCGGAGGATTGATAGCAATACCTCTCAGAAATATCGGCTTGCCATTGAGGTAGATATTGCCATTTTGTGTATGGAATATGCGAAATCCGATTCTTTTCTCTGCAATGATATTTTGATTGTGATATAATGCTACTTTATAGAGTTTGGGATTAATAGGCTCCCAAGGGGTGACTTTTAGATTTCGGATGACAAAAATGCCTTTATTGCCTTGTATTTCTGAAGGGGTAATATAATCGGTCCAAATAACTTTATCTATGTCTTTTATTTGAACGTTGAATTTATGATCAGTGCTTACAGGACGATTGAAAGTTGCTTCAATTTTAAGATCGCTAAGTGTAGTGATACATACGATTTTTTCTATAGTAATATCTTTATTTTGGGCGTTTGTGAGATTGGTAATAAGCAGTAACAAAAAAAGAATGTAAGGTTTTATTTTCATAGTTTGTTTATTATTGAGTTATTTCTGATTGTTAAAAGAGGCCTTCTTAGTATTCGTATGCTCCTATGTCCGTAATTCCTCTATCACTAATTGTACGACCGTCCAAGTCGTGGGTATAATGAGTCTTCACCCCTTTGTTTATTGCCGGACTTTCTTTACGCAATCGGTAATTTCCATTCTGAGGATCTATAAAATGTGGGTCTGCTATAATATCTCCATTTCCTGGAGCAATACCTATAGGATCAGGATTGCCGGGAGAAAAATATAAATTATGGTCATGTATTTGTTCGCCTACTTTTGTACGTTGATGTCCTTTAGGTTTTATATATGGGCCAAATACTTGAATATCCGATGCTACAACGAAAATATTATTTCTTACGGTCATAAAGGTGGAATCTCGATTAAAGGTCCAGAAAACATATCGGTCTACATTTGGTTCTCTTGTTCGAATAACTGTATTGTTTAATACATAGATATTTTTCATCGAGCCTCCACCTATAAACTGATTGCGGTCATCACTTAGATTGTAAGCTACAATAACACTATCGACATTTCTTCCTGCAAGTTCCAGAAAGCCATGGTTATTGATAGATATATTATGATGGATGTGTATGTTCCGTCCATCGAAGTTGTCATCAACTCCGTCTAGTTCTATTACACCTCCATCGGAGCCATAAGGCCCACCATAGGAGCCGTAGTTGACAATACGGTTATAAGATACCTCATTGTTTGGAGAGACTATCATAATGGCGATAGGACCCCAGGATTCTGCCATTTTCTCATACGTGTCATGAAAGTAGTTATGTGTAATTAAATTGTGCGTGCCTTTTATTTTAATTGCTACGGGGGTGTTATAGAACTCGCAATTTCGAATAACGTTATGGTGAGTTCCTAGACTAAGGTATATCGCCCCCAGTTTTTGTACATTCTTATTATTGCGATTGGAGCCGGGAGGATTTGTATTGTCGTGAAAATATAACCCGTCGATGATAATATGATTCCCTTCAATTCGAAAAATATTCCCGTTTAATACTTCCCAGTGAGGATTTGTAAAGGAGGGTAGCTTCCCCGCTCCGTATTTTATTAATAAAGGTTCAAGTTGGTTTCTGGGATTATTTAGCACGAGATCGGCTCCTGCACTGTAGTTGGAAAATACAATGGGTTTGTCGGGGGTACCCGAACATTTGAATACAAAACCTCCGATGTAGGATGTGCCTTTTGCAAACAATATACTATCTCCGGGTTTAAAAATTGTTTGGTTTAAATTTTTTAAAGTTGACCACGGAGTTTCTTTCGAGATGCCGTTATTGTTATCATCTCCAACTTTTGAATGGATATAGTAAGTAGTTGCGGTTGCTTTATGAAAAGTACATAAAGCAACCACAAAGTTTAATAGCAATACTGTCAATTGCCTTTTTTGCATTGTAATTATTGCTGCTTCTTTGAACTATTGATTTTATTGGGGTTTTAACACAATCAACGATACCGCTGCGCCTTCCAAGGTCAGAGGGATCTGTATATTTTGGTTATAATCCAGATCTATTTCTTTAGTAATCGATAAGGAAGTCTGACTACTATTGATATAATAATTATTGTTTTGAGAGTCTATTGTGTAAATATCGCAATGGATGCGTCCGGCCGGGAAATAGGATGAGGGAATGTTGTTAATGCCTACTAGTATATCCTGAGTATTTACCGCTTTTGTCCAATTATAATTCCATACTAATATAGCGATACCCTTACTTTGGTCAGCAGCTGCCATGGCATTGATGCCTAGTCCTACATTGTCCAGTCCTTTCGAGGTTACTTTTATTCTGTTCTTGTGATCTGCAAGCATTTTGCTTAATACCAGCATGTTCCCGTATGGAGAAGCGTAAGCGTTCTGAACATCTAGTAGCTGGCTTTTATGAATAAGTGAGCCATGGTTTACCAGCCAATGACATATCGCATTAATTCCTCCTTCATACATGTAGTATGCTTTTGCTAATTGTCCTGCAGCTTGCATCAACATCATTTGGTCTAGGGTTACGCCACTAGGCAAGGCAGAGCCTCCCTGAATACCATATTCCGATACAATTACCGGAACGGTAGGAAGACCATTTAAACGCATCATGTTGTCGATTTTGCTTTTGGCAGTGAGCAACTCTGCCGGACGGTTAGCTTCTCCATAGCTATTGAATGTAAAGAAATCGAATTTCTTATTTGGGCTAGGGTCGTTTGCGTATGACTTTACGAAAGTTTCGGCATACTCTAGCATGCTTGTAATATTACCAGTGAATGTAGAGTTGCCGATGAGTATAGGATCATATGACTTGCCCTCGCTTTGATATTCAGCTTGAAGAATTGTGTTGGCTTCATTAAGACCGCGATAGTAATATTGATATACCGGGTAATATGTAGCCATAGTCTCTCCCCCGTGATCTACTTCATTTCCTACATGTATATATTTTATCTTAGGATATTTTCTTTTATAGTAAAGAATGGTTTCTCTTACAAGATCTTTGTATGCGTCTCCTGTTGGCATGCCATAACTTCCCGATGTTTTATGACCACTCATTGCAATCAACAAGGAGTCGGAGCAGGAAGAATAAAAACTTAAGGCATCTTCTACCTTCATCGTATTGCCCCTATAAGTGTAATTATAATTGATGTTCCCGTTGTTGTATACATATACCAGTTGTATCCATACTCTTACCAGTTTGGTTTGCAACTGTTGCATCCAGTTGCGGGCTGCATCGCCAGGCATGCCTGAGGTAGTAGAGCTTCCGTTATATCTGTGAAGCTGCATAATAGGACCTTCCTGCTGGGAACAGTCTACCGTTATTAATGACGGTAGCACGGTTTCCGGAATGTCGGGCATCTCAGGGATAGGAGGTTGTATCCCTTTTTTGATGCATCCTGTAAGTACTGCTATGGCGAGTAATGTTATAATTCTGTACTTCATGTCTTTACTAATTAATTTGTACAATATATTTTTATTTGCCTACAGCTTCTCTCCATCCTGTTGCAATGCGTAATCCGTCAAAAGTCGCTGTAAGTAATGTAGTATTTTGTCTCAGGCAGATATTCACAAGTGAAGTTGGTCCCGATCCGGTGCTTGTTACAGCATCCGGAGTTGCAGGTTCAATTAGAGGAATTTCTCCACTTAGAACATACATCGAAGAGACGCCAGTAGTAAAGTCGTATTTGTGTACTAGCAAATAGGTTTGTCCATATTCATAGCTCTTTGAGGAGTATGCTACGGTGGCCGTAGATTTTCCAATACCTATTTGTGGTTTACCACCATTGTCTCTTACATATATACGATTGAAGTATGAGCCACCCGGATCTCTGAATGAAGTGAAGAAGTCACCGCTGGCAGCAGAAGCGATGTTGATCATTTGGGCTACATATATTGTTCCAGAATTTTGCGGGGTGAACGCCGTGCTATTATCTTCACGAGAACCACTACCGTTTTCAGTAACTACAGCGCCTCCTATACCTGAGCCAATATATCCCGGGTAAGATAAACCCGGTACTATATATTTTATTGGGTTGAGCGTTCCTGAGAAAACAGGCCATTTATCAGTCACTTCTTTTAACAGACCTGCCGTAGGTCCATAATCAAAGTCATCGCTATGAATCAGTATTCCCGGTAATGCATTTCCGTATTCTATACCATTCGTACTTATCATTGCATCCTGTACACCGGCAGAGCTATGGGTAATAAAGCCGTCAATAGACTGGTTCGTTCCAGTATTGGCAATAAATCTTACATATACCGTCATGGGAGCGATATTTAAAGCAGATGCTGATAAAGTAAGTGTATTACTATAATCGTCGCCATCTAATGAAATCTCAAAATTCGAAGATGCTGTAACAGTCACATCTTGTGTTAGTTTCACACCCCAAACATCGTATGTTCTGGGTTCAGAAGTCGATCCTGCGGCTACATTGCCAAACGAAATGGTATTTAGCGATACATTAATTTCGGGTAGTACTATCGGCTCTCCTTTAATGGTGA
This sequence comes from Niabella digestorum, assembly GCF_036409055.1. Classification (NCBI taxonomy): domain Bacteria; kingdom Pseudomonadati; phylum Bacteroidota; class Chitinophagia; order Chitinophagales; family Chitinophagaceae; genus Niabella; species Niabella digestorum. The sequence continues at coordinate 533,233 of NZ_JAZGLY010000002.1, forward strand.
TGGAGGCTGTATTATTTGCATTTGATATTGATAGCCCCCCTGTAGCTTCTGTAATTTTTAATACTAGTAACTTATCTCCCTCGAAATTGTTTTTTGAAATTACCTTAAGGGAAGTCTCCATGGAGCCTTTAGCTAACTGTAGAACCAATTTGTTTGACGAAGGAGCAGGGGAGATGGCATATTCATCACTATTGATGGTACTGCTATTATCAATAGTAATAGTGATGCTCGCATCCTCTTCAATGGGTAACGAAAAAGGTAGTACTACGGTAAGGGAATCAGGACTGTTATTCTCTATAGTATAACTTGTCGATTCAAACCGTACTGCTCCTACGTTCATAGGCTTTTTGACAGCAGATTTCTTACATGCAAGCAACAGCAGTGTGCATATAAGTGCTGTAATAGCCATTGTAATGCCAGATCGTCTAATTATTCTGTGGTTCATAACTTTCAATTTGTTGATAATAATTTACCATCCTGGATTTTGTTCCAGCTCCAGCGATTTATTGATTTCTCCCTGTGGAATAGGCCATAAGTACCATTTAGGGGCAACAAATACCGGAGTTCTGATGACTACAGTTTCATACGTATAGGTATCGCCGTTTCTAGTAATTCTCATACCATGTAATGGTTTATTAGATACTCTTTCAGCAATTTTCCATCTCCGAACATCCCAGTATCGATGTTCTTCGATTGCTAGTTCTACACGTCTTTCGTTTTGGATCACTTCGCGCATTTCATCTTTTGTCATGTTCTGACGTAAACCATAATTTCCGTCATCTCCGGGATTAATACCAGCACGTTTACGAATAGCTTTAATTTGAGCGTATGCGGTATTAATGTCTCCTATTTCATTGCTGGCTTCGGCATAGTTCAGTAATATTTCGGCGTAACGCAGTAGGGGGAAACATCTCTCGGTAGGTGATGATGTTGTGCTGGCGATAGTATTTTCATCCAGCATTTTTCGGAGGTAATATCCGGTTTTTGTTATGGGGAATCCATCCTGTGCAGCGCCAACATAAGTATATACTGGTGTAACAGTTCTGTTTACATCTAAGCGTGTTCCGCCATTAAATAAAATAGTATAAGCTAAGCGTGGGTCGCGATTTATATAAGGATTGGCAGGGTCATAACCATTGGGATTAGTAGGCGATTTTAAATCTTCTGTGATTGGTTTCCCGTTAATGGTGCCAAATGCATCCACCAGTTCTTGATAGGGCATCGAGCTACCATTACCTCCACGAGTGGCAGGATCCCACATATTTTCCAGTGTGCGGTTGTTGCCGGTCATGTATGCCAGTATATATTCATTATTTTTACGAGTAACAAAAACTTTCTGGAATCCATATCCGGGAGGTGAATCTATTTCCATAAGACTATATTGGTTGAGATTGATGACGTCCAATGCGGCTCTTGCTGCTTTCTCCCAGCGGGAAGCGTCAGGTGTAGGGTAGCCCAGTACACCATGGTCATTCTCATCAGTTCTTCCATTGAAGAGAGGACTGGCCGCGTAAAGCAATAGACGTGATTTTAAAGCGAGGCAAGCTCCTTTAGTAATGCGACCATAATCTAATCCTGAGTAGGAGAGAGGTAGCAGAGCGGCTGCTGCATCGCATTCACTTGCTATGTAGTTGACACATTCTTCAAATGTTGCTCGTTTTCCCGGAATTTCATCAGTAGGCGTAAATACGGCATCTCCGATTAAAGGAATTCCACCGTAATGTTTTAGCATAATGAAGTAATACCAGGCTCGCATAAAGCGGGCTTCGCCTTCGGTTCTTCTTTTTAGTGCAGCCGATAAGGGAGTGTTGGGAAGGTTTTTTAAGTAAACATTTACCCGTCTTATATTGGCATAAGAAACTTCCCATGCATCGGTGGGGATATTTAATGCACTTACAGCTCCCGTCTGAAATATAATATTATAAGCTGTACCACTTTGAAGGTTGCTTTCTACTTCATCGCCGATGCTGTATATACCAATGCTACCGCCCAATCGCTGAGGTGAAGCGCTGAGGTTAAGATCGGTGTAAATACGCGTCAAGAATTGTAGCGTACGAGCACTGTCCGAAAATGTAGTAGCTTCGTTCAGGTCGGTAGTTTGTACCTGATCTAACACATTCCCTTTATTGCATGCAGCAAGTAGGACAGCGAAAACAATCGGTATGAATATTTTTGTGTTCATTGGTGTATATTGAGTTTTTCTGTTCTTGTTCGTTTATCAGAAGCCTATTTGTAAGCCTATATTATATACTTTTTGTACAGGATATACAGCGCCACTTCCGCCACTTTGTATTTCAGGGTCTTGGTTATATAACTTAAAGTTAGCCCAGGTATAAAGATTATATCCACTCGCATATAAGCGGGCAGCGCTTATCCTGAATTTTCTTAATATGGACTTAGGAATCTGATATCCCAGCTCTATGTTTTTGAAGCGTATGTAATAAGCATTGGTGACCATCCAGAAATCTGATGAATTGGAAGGACTACTGGGGCCAGCCAAAATACTACTTAAACGTGGGAATGTTGCAGTAGCGGCTGTTTCGGGTGTCCATCTCCCTAATACGACTTTTTGGAGATTAGCTTGGAAGGGGATTACCTGATTGGTGGAAATCCGATAGCTATAGTCAAAACTTCCCTGAAACAAAATGTTGAGGCTAAAGTTGCCGTATCCGAAGGATAGTGACGTGCCTAACACAGTTTGTGGTAAGTTGGGTTTCCCAATAGGCACGTAATCTTGTTGATCTATTGCGCCATCCCCGTTTACATCTTCGTATTTCAGATCTCCAGGTTTTGCATCTGCTAAGTGGGGATAGTTATCCACTTCTTCCTGGGTCTGGAAGAATCCCAGTACATGATAGCCAAATGCTTGTCCAATGGGGCGGCCTGTTCTTGCCAAATGAGGATAACGAGGAGTAGCTTCGCCTTGATAAAGTATCTTATTTCTGGCACGTGAGAAGGTGAAAGTAGCACCATAGGACAGTTTATCTTTTCTATTGTAATAACTCACCTGACCATCGAAGCCTTTATTTTCTGTAATGGCAGAGTTGGTGTAGGGTAATCCTACACCTATTATCTTAAGTACATCATCTTTCACGTATAACTGATCATAGCGATAATCGTAGAAATAGTCAACTGTAACAGATAGCTTGTTATTGAATAATTGAGCATCTATACCCACATTAGTCTTTCTTGATTTTTCCCATGTAATATCCAGGTTCCCTAGTGTTCCTTCTTGTATGGATGGGAAATTATTAGATGTTTCTCCAAAGTTGTAGTTAGGTCCTGGATTATATACCTGTTCTGTTTTGTACACGTTTCCCGCAGTAACATCAGAACCAGTTAAACCCCAAGAGGCTCGGATCTTAAGCATATCCACAAACGTTATATTCTTAAAGAAATTTTCTTCGGCAATGTTCCATCCTGCCGATATTGCAGGGAAGAAGCCTTTAGTATGACGTCCTACAAACTGACTTGATCCGTTATAGGCTCCATTAAATTCAAGTAGATAACGTTGCAAATAATTATATTCAAGTCGCAGCGTGGTTCCTTGTAAAACCACAGGAGCGTATTCCTGTACGGCGGCAACTCCTGTGGCGCTGTTGTAGCTTCCTCGAGTTACGTTATCGAGGTTATATAGTAACATCCCTCTCACATTATGTTTGCCAAACGAACGGGCATAGTTCAATTTTGCTAATGTGTTTACAGTTTTGCGCGATATGGTATTCTGTGGTGAGCTGGACAATGTAAGTGGCTCGAGGCGATATAGCCCATTGCTATGTATGGTGTAAGAGCTATCAACCGGGTTAAAATAGAAAGCTGGAATATTGTTACGGTACAGACTCCTATCGTAACTAATATCACCGGCATAAGCAACACGCCAGCTTACTGAGAGCCCTTTTGTAATGAAGTCTAATCTTTGCTCTGCATTGAAAAGAATGTTTAGCTCATTGCGGAAAGTTTTATCGTATCCCTGTAACGCCAGACGACCAATAAGACTGGTTTCCCAATATATATTTCTTGATCTAAAAGCCCAAGGGTAGCTTCCGTCAGGATTTATTAGGGGCGCTGCATATGGTGGGAGTCTTTGGTAGCTGTATACCGTTGCAAGAGGAGAGGTGGAGATATGCGGCTCGGTAGTGGTTCCTGTACGCCCTGTGACATCCAACCTTAATTTAAGTGTATTAGTAGCTTGCATATCCAGATTAGAGCGGAAGGTGAATCGTTGATAAGCGTAATTGTTTTTAGGAGCTTCGTAATCTCCACGACTGAAGTTGCGTAAATAACCATCTTGAAAAAGATGACCTGCAGAAATGAAGTACTTTATTTTTGGTGTGCCTCCAGATATATCTATTGTGTTGCGTGTTTGGTAGGAGTATTTTTTAAAGACCTCATGATACCAATCTACATCGGGGTGACCGTAAGGGTCATCTTTTAAACGCCAGTGTTCCAAATCTTCCTGTGTAAATTCTTCCGGTAGTCCGTCGTTTCTTAGGGCTTCATTTCTCAATTGTGCAACCGTATAAGCATCCAGAAATTTCGGATGTGTGACCGGAGTTTGCATGGCATGCTCGGTATTGGCGTTGATCATCGGCTTACCGATTTTCCCTCTTTTTGTTGTTATCACCAATACGCCATTTGCTCCCTTAATGCCATATACAGCGGTAGTGGAAGCATCTTTCAATATGGAGAAACTTTCAATTTCATTAACATCCAATTGCGATACTTGATCGTATGTGTACTCTACATCATCTACAATAATAAGCGGCTTTTGCGATTCTCCAGAGAGAGAGTTTACACCACGTATATAAAATTCCGCACCACTCATACCTGGTTGCCCGGTTCTTTGTTGCGAAATAAAACCAGGGGCTCGACCTATCAATGTATTTTGAATATTAGAAGTAGGAATGTTTCTTACATCAGCTGCAGATACTGAGGTAACAGCACCGGTATTAGTGATTTTTTTAGTAGTACCATATCCTACTACAATTACATCATCCAATCCTTTCGCATTTTGTTCCATTATAATGGTGAGTTCTGCATTAGTATCCTTTATGGTTATTTCTTTGTCTAAGTATCCTACAGCAGTAACAAGAATTGTTTTGGTAACACCTTTCAGTGTTAATGTAAAGCTACCGTTGGCTCCAGTGATAACGCCATTAGTAGATACGTCTTTTTCCTGTACACTTGCTCCTACAATAGGTCCATCCTCCCCTCTTACAACACCTTGAATAGTTTGTGCATATACTGCACATGGAAGTGAAACGCAAACAATCAGTATGGCTTTTAATAAATGCTTCATAATTTTTAGTTTAGCCCTTAATGAACGGTTAAGTAATCTTCGTTTTGTGTCAGATTAGGGTTCTTGGAAATTTCACTGAAAGGTATTGGGTAGCGATACATGCGTGGAGCAATAAACTGAAATGGTATCGCCAGTGTTTCGATATTATAAGTAAAATTTGAGCCGACTTTGCTAATCCGCACTCCATGCAGCGGCTTGTTGAAGATTTGCTCTGCAATCTTCCAACGTCTCAAATCCCAATAACGTTGTTCTTCAAAAGCCATCTCTATCCGGCGTTCATTGCGAATCAGTTCTCTCATGGCATCCTGAGAAAGGCCATCTGGAATTCCGTATAGATTGGGGGCACTACCTTGCTGAATACCTGCTCTTCTTCTTATTTCTCTTAGATAGGTGTAAACAGAGTCAACGGGTCCATCTACCTCATTTTTGGCCTCGACAAACATTAATAGCACATCAGCATATCTGAAAATAGGAAAATTGTGTGTCTGGTTGGAGTATGCCGTGCCGGAGCTGAAGTTGCCCAGGAATTTGCGCATATAATAACCTGTTTTTGTTTGAACAACCGCACCTCCTGGTCTATCAAGACCGCCATCGAATGTTTCCACCGGACGGTTCAGCCAAGGCATTCCATTGTAAAATACTGTAAGCGATAAACGTGGATCTCTATTTGCATAAGGATTATTGGGATCATACCCAGTAGGATTGATGGGAGATTTTATATCGTCGGTTATGGGAAGGCCTTTGATGGTAGGGAAAGCATCCACCAGCTCCTGCGTAGGACTGGTGCGCCCACGGCTTGCAGTGTTACCGCTAACATAGCCAATAGGAGCATTGTTTAACTCCAGGTCAGTTGTTACGGCACGTTGGTATGCTAAAATTATCTCATTATTTTTTCTGGTAAGAAATACATTACTGAAGGATGATTCTAGCGAAAATCCTGATGAGCTACCGTATTGTATGGCTTCTGCAAGAGCATCTTTTGCTAATCTCCATTTATTTTTATCATTAGATGGATTATTAAGCGGGCTTGCAGCATACAAGAGCGCTTTAGCTTTAAGTGTTAATGCTGCCATTTTTGTAATACGTCCGAAATCTCCGTTAGGAACTGGATCGGGGCGTAAATTTTCTTTCGCAACATCACATTCGTTTACGATATAGTTGATACATTCTTCGTATGAATTGCGAGGTAGTCTCAGATCATCATCTAATGTAAGCACTCTATCTCCGAGCAAGGGAACACCTCCGTAGCGTTTTACAAGTTCGAAGTAAAACAGCGCTCTTAAAAAACGGGCTTCAGCCATCCAGTAAACACCTTCTTGCCTGAGATCTTGTTTTAAAGTGATTCGAGGAAAGTTTTGCAAGAATAGATTGCACTTTCTGATGCTGGCATAGTTTGCGCTCCAACTATCATCCGGATTATTGATAGGGGAATAACCTCCGTTGGTGATTCTGGAAACTGTAGCATTATCAGCCGAAGGCACTGCATCGTCAGTTGCAGCACATAATAGATTGCCTCCTATTCGATTAAATCCAGTGGGCATTTCACCATATATAGTGTTTAAAAAATAGCTGGCATTGGTGCCTAGGGAATCTTTCTCATCCCACAGGTATTCTTCTGTGATGAGCTCCATCGGCCAATCTTCCAGTTTCTGACAGGAAGTATAAGTAAACGCCATCAGAATGAGTATCGTATATATGTGTCTGGTCATCATCTTAATATTTTTATATTTTAATGTTGATACCGAAGTTGTAGGTTCTGCGTAGAGGGAAGATGGAGTTGTAGGATTCAGGATCCAGATAATTCTGTGAATCGAAAGAGTACAAGTTAAATCCGTTCACAAAAATTCGAACTGCATCCAGTTTCAGTTTCTGTGTTAATCTTGCAGGCAACACATATCCAATATCTACATTGTGTATGCGCAAATAGTCCATTTTTCTAACCCAGAATGTCGATGCTCTATGGTTGTTAGGATTGCCTCCGAGGGTCAATCTAGGGTAAGTAGCAGAGGTTGCATTAGCAGGAGTCCATCTGCCTAGATGATGCTCAAATAACTGTCCAGTGGTGCCACCTTGAAATTCGTATTCTAATGAGCTAGTTGTGGAATTATAGCTATTGCTTACAACAATTTCATTGTTAGCCATGCCCTGTATGGATATGCTCAGATTAAATCCTTTATAATTGAAGCCTGCAGTTGCTCCATAATATAGTAATGGTTTTTTTGTACCGATAGCAGTTTCATCAAATTGGTCAATATAACCATCGTTATTAAGATCTTTATACTTTATGTCACCTGGCTTAGGAAGATAGCCATCTACTATTGGCCCGTTGTCGATTTCTTCCTGTGATTGATAGAATCCTTCTGCTATATATCCGAATGGTTGTCCTACAGGCAGTCCTGTACGTTTTAAATAGTCGTACGGACGAAGTACCTCATCCATGAAGAGTACTTTAGATTTTAGGATAGATATATTACCGGTAATGAAATAACCTGCATTTTCATTACCGCTATTCCACGTAATACTATTTTCAAAGCCGCTATAACGATTTTTGCCGATATTCTCTTGAGGATAACTTTGACCCAATAGACTAATAGAATTGCCACGTATCTGCATTAAATCGAAATAGGTATCGTTAAAGTATTCTGTTGTGAGTTGGAGTTTGTTTTTGAAGAAGATGGCATCTAATCCTACGTTCAGCTTATGAGCTTTTTCCCAAGTTGCATTAGGGTTGGCCAGTGTGAGCTCTGAAAAGCCTCTTGCTAATGCAGGTGTAGCTCCAAAGTAATATGCGGCAGTTGAGCCCCAATAATTATAATACTGATCATATACGTAATATCCTACATTAGCATTCCCTGTAAGGCCATAGCTGATACGTGGTTTTAATTGGGTAATCCACTCTGCATCGGATAAAAATGCTTCTTTGCTAAGATCCCATCCTAATGCTCCAGCATAGAACAGCCCAAATCTCTTTCTGGGCTTATAGCGATTATGTCCTCCATAACTTACTGAAGCTTCTGCAAAATATTTTTTGTCAAAGCTGTAGGCTAGGTTGGCAGCAATATTGGTATAGGTTGCCGGTAATTGCAAATTGATAGTAGTTGCCTGATGGTCTGCCAATAATAAAGCGTTCCAGGCATTACGGCCATTCGTTTTGTCGTATCCCATACTTAATTTGCTATAAGTATAGGTGCGGCGTGTATCAACCGACAGGGTATTGGGCTGATTGGTATTCGTACCGATTTGGGTATATACCGGTGCCCCAGATGCAATACTTAATCTGTATGTAGCAAAGTTCTTAGAGCGGTTTACAGTTTGATCGACAGTATTATTGTAAGATAAATTTCCTTTAATCCACAGCCCTTTCAGCCAAGCATCTAACTTTTGAGTGATTTCTATATCACTGGATAAATCACGGAGTGTGGACTTGTAATAGCCAGAATGATTTAGCATTCCATAAATATTATTGGAGAAGTTGTCATTGCCCCCTAATGATCCATCTGGATTGAAAATGCTGTAAGCATTGGCCGGGGTAAATGTAATGGCATTGAAGACATTGGTTGTAGTAGCGCCGGGTTGATTGGCGTTTTGTATACGACCAAAAATATTTAATCCTACATTCAAAGATTTATTTAATTGTACTTTCACGTTGGAACGTACAATGTATCGATCTGTACCTGTGTTAGTATTGTAGGAATTGATATCAGCAGTATTGAAAAAGCCTCCCTCTCTCTGATAATCCAATGCAACGTAAAAAGCTGCTATCTGGTTGCCGCTTTGAATATTCACATTGTATCTGTCCAGCGCGGCGTTTTTATTGAGGAAATATTTTTTATAATCATTGTCTGGATGAAAAAGTGGATCAGAGCCGTTTTGGTAAGCTAGAATATCACTGGCAGAATATACAGGTAGCTGTCCATCGTTGTTGCGGGCTTCATTGTAGAGTATTGCGTAATCCGCAGCAGACAAGGGCTTGGACCTGGTTAGAAAATCCTGAATACCCCTTTGGGCCGTAACGGACATCTGGAAAGGCTGGGTCGTGGGGCGCTTGGTTGTAACCAGAATAATGTTTTTGGAAGAACGTTGTCCATACATTACGGTTGCGGGAGCATCTTTTAAAATGGTGATAGCTTCGATCGACTCGGGATCTATGGATGCAAAATCTCTAGGCACACCATCCACCAATATTATCGGTATTTGTCCCCTAATTTTAAAATCAATGATACCGGTGGGATTGTCTGTATCTTGAAATCCACTACGTTGTCTGGTGTATAGTCCTGATAACCTTCCCGGTAATGCCTGAAGGAAGGAGGGGGCTGGGGTAGTGATTAGTTGAGGCGTATACACAGTTGCTGTCGCCTGCAGTAGGCGCTCTTTAGGCATTTCTTTATGCAGCAACACAATACTGTCTTCATTAAATGATCTTTGATAAGTGGCATTTATTACATCGTCATTTTTGTTTTGCGGGGTTTGGGCAATAGCGATGTATATTGCAAGATTGCACAATGCAAGTAGTACAAGGTACTTTTGTTTTGTTTTAAAGGAATAACTAGTCATAGATGTTATGAGTTATAGCTATGGCAATACAATACTTCTAAATGGAATTGCAGTTTTTATAATGCAAATAAGCAGCTTCTCAGTCCCTCTGGCATGGTATTAACTTTTTAGGTTAATACTTTTCATTATAGCACAGCAATAATTTCGTCTAAGCAATCATTCACTGTAAAAATAGAGAATACAATCACTCATTAAAAATGCTTGGCGCAAAAAAGTCTGTTACAACGTTTGAAATTGTTTGTAAAATTTCTTCTTAAGGCATTTTTCAAGTGTGCATCAACCTTTTTGCGTTGGTAACGTCTAAGTATGCGGTGTAGAGTAGTGGTAAGTAGTGTGCTTTTTTATTTATTCGGAATATAGTATCGTGTCGAAAAAATGATTATATTTCAAATGTGAAAAAAGGAGTTACAATTAAAGACATAGCCAAGCGGCTAAATATGTCTGTATCAACGGTTTCTAAGGCGCTTAATGATAATCCGTTGATAAGTGCCTTAACCAAAGAGCGTGTAAAAAAGCTTGCCAAGGAGTGGAATTATATTCCTAATGAGGCAGCTAGGCACTTTAAACAGAGCAAGTCGTATACCTTAGGAGTTATTGTACCTGATCTACTTGATCAGTTTTATGTGCTTGCGGTAAATGGAATTGAGAAAGTTGCCAGCAAAAAAAACTATAATGTAATCGTTTCGCAGACACATGAGGATGCCGACATTGAGGAAAAGCTGATAGAAAACATGATTAAAAATCGTGTGGATGGGGCCATTATTACCGTTTCAAAAAACACAAAAAATGTAGAGCGGTTCCAACGACTAGCTTATGCGGGGATCCCTTTTGTATTTTTTGCTCGTTATTTTTCGGAACAAGAGTATGATTATGTTTCTACCGACAATGTTGGAGGTGCGAAAAAAGCTGTGGAATATTTGTTAAAGCGCGGGCATAAGCGTATTGCTCATTTGATGGGGCCTTCATTTTTAAAGACTAGCATACAACGATACAACGGTTATTTGGATGCTTTGATGAAATATAAAGTGTCTTTTGATCCTGCTTTAGTAGAAGAAGTAGATCTTTCGCCAGAACAGACTTATGCTGCTGTGAGAAGATTGATGCAATTGGACAATCCGCCTACCGCTTTTTTTACTTTTAAAAATTATATTAGCCTGGATGTCATCAAAATTCTTAAACAGGAGTTTTCCCAGCAGCTGGAAAAAACCGAGGTTGTTGGGTTTGGAAACCTTCCACTAATACAATATCTCGATTACAAGCCCATTGCTGCTATTGATGAAAATTCTTTTAGAATGGGCGAAAAGGCTGCAGAATTGATTTTTGAAAATATTGAGCACAACGATAAAGAACTTGAGGAGGAAAGACCTGCACAACACATGCGCATACCATGCAGACTTATTATGTATTAAAAAACCGCTTCCTTAATGAGAAGCGGTGTAATCTAGTCGTCACCCTGTATTAACCGATTGGTATTCGGCAAGAATATTCGGAAAAGGTAAATCGAATATCTTAGTCCCAACGGAAATACAAGATGACAATATCTTTGTCGCAATAATAACGATTCCTTAGTCGGGATATTGTATAAGTTCTGTTAATTCCGGTAGGTTGATGAAATTATTTACCTATCATTAATTTTCGAAGATTGATGAGTCCATACCTCATTCTTCCTAAAGCGGTATTGATGCTGCATCCGGTAATTTCTGCTATTTCCTTAAAGCTTAGATTGGCAAAATGTCTCAGAATGATCACCTCTCGTTGTTCTTCGGGTAATTTTTCCAATAAATCCTTGGCTTTCCCTACACTTTGAGCTTTGATAATTTTATCTTCTACATTTTGATCAGGACAGTTCAGGGTGTCCAAAATTTCATTATCTGTACTGCTTTTGGCAAAGGGGAAACGCTTCAATTTTCTAAAATAGTCTACGCAAAGATTGTGGGCAATGCGCATAGCCCAAGGTAAAAATTTTCCTTCCTCTTTATATTTTCCGTTTTTGAGGGTTTCAATAATTTTTATAAACACATCCTGAGAAATGTCTTCGGCGTGGTATTTGTCTTTTACGATGTACAGGATAGCATTGAACAATTTGTCCTTATATCTCTCCAGCAATGAATCAAGGGCTGATTCATGACCGTTTGCGAATAGATGTATTAGCTCGTTATCGCTTTTTTTGATATACGCTGTCATTACTTAAGAGAATACCAGGTTAAATGTTCTTTACTTTAATTTCGGTTAAGAAAATTTTACTCTAAGCTTCTGCAAAACACTAAAAAAAATCCCCAAAACTGTTAAAAATTTTGTTAAAATTAACCGATATGAATTATAAATAATTGATTATCATATACTATTTTAGCTCTGTTCCACCACAGGGGTGAATGCTGCGAAAATAGAAAAATTACAGCACAATAACGTTCAGAACAAGCAAATTTGAAGCTACTTTTGTTACCTCGGCGATTATATCAGCATTAATTAATGGAATTGAACAAGGTAAAAAAAGAAGGCGATATTATAGTAAAAGGAGCACGGGTCCATAACCTCAAAAACGTTACTGTAAGTTTTCCGCGAAATAAATTAATAGTAGTAACAGGTGTATCCGGCTCCGGAAAGTCCTCTCTAACCATTGACACCCTCTATGCAGAAGGGCAGCGCAAGTATGCAGAGAGTTTAAGTGCCTATGCTCGTCAGTTTTTAAACAGAATGAACAAGCCCGATGTGGATTACATCAAAGGTTTGTGTCCGGCAATTGCTATCGAGCAAAAAGTAATTACCCGTACACCGCGTAGTACTGTAGGGACGATGACGGAGATTTACGATTATTTGCGGTTGTTGTTTGCCCGGGTGGGCTCCACTATTTCTCCAATATCGGGACAGGAAGTTCGCAAGGATGATATTGGCGATGTAATAGAGGCACTGAAAAAATTAAATCAGGGGGATAAAGTATTTATCCTAGTAAAATTTAAACAACATCAAAACAGAGAAGTAAGGGAAGAGTTAAATATTTTAATGCAGAAAGGTTTCAGCCGCATTGCAGTGGATGAGGAAGGTGAAGAAGGTATGGCGGTGAAACGAATTGAAGAGTTGTTGGAATTGGATGATGCTGCATTGAGGAAAGAAGTGCCCGCTGCTAAATCAAAACAGGGTAATCGAGTATATATACTGATAGATCGTCTAGTAGTAAAAGATTTTGACGAAGATGATTTGCATCGTCTGAGTGACTCTGTTGGTACTGCTTTTTATGAGGGCGAAGGCGATGTATATGCCGAAGTAATTCCTCAAAAAGGAAAGAAAAAACTGCTACATTTTAATAATCGATTCGAGCTAGACGGGATGGTATTTGAAGAGCCGCAACCGAACTTATTTTCCTTCAATAATCCATTAGGTGCATGTCCTACCTGCGAAGGATTCAGTCTAGTATTGGGCATTGATGAAGATTTGGTTATTCCCGATAAAAGGCTAAGTGTGTTTGAAGGAGCCGTAGCACCATGGAAAGGCGAGAAACTGGGTAAATGGAAAGACTATTTCATTAGACATGCTTCTAAGGATGGTTTTCCGATTCATAAACCCATTGCCGACTTAACTAAAGAGCAGTATAATTATTTATGGAAGACGCCCGGCGGTATTAATGATTTCTTCAAAGAAGTAGAACAAAATCTTTACAAGGTGCAGTACCGCGTATTGCTGAGTCGTTATCGTGGAAGAACTACCTGTCCCGATTGTAATGGCTATCGCCTTCGTAAGGAAGCTTTGTATGTAAAAGTTGGAGGTAAGCATATAGGTGAGCTTTGCGAAATGCCTGCAAAAGATTTGAAGACGTGGTTCGATAAATTAAAATTGTCGGCACATAAGCAGGAAGTCGCCAAGCGTATTTTAATTGAAATACATAGTAGGCTCGATACGCTCATTAAAGTGGGATTGGGATATCTGACAATGAATCGTGTGGCTAACACGTTGAGTGGCGGCGAAAGTCAGCGTATTCAATTAACACGTAGTTTGGGAAGCAATCTTACCGACTCGCTTTACATTTTGGATGAGCCTTCCATTGGCCTGCATTCGAGAGACACGGATAACCTGATAAAAGTTTTAAAGGAACTGCGGGATCTGAACAATACCGTTGTAGTGGTGGAACACGATGAAATGATGATGAGGCAAGCCGATCATATTATTGATATGGGGCCTTTGGCTTCGCACTTAGGAGGAGAAGTAGTGGCGGAAGGCGATTATAAAACCCTCATCAAAAATCCTCAAAGTCTCACAGGTAAATATCTCAGCGGGGCACTATCAATTGTACCGCCTAAAACGGTAAGAAAATGGACGCAGTCTATTATTGTAGAAGGTGCACGCCACAATAATTTGAAAGATATTACCGTCGAATTTCCGCTGAATGTATTATGTGTAGTGAGCGGAGTAAGCGGCAGTGGTAAAACGACATTGGTTAAACAAATACTCTATCCTGCGCTACAAAAAATTAAAGGAGAGTTTACAGGAGAGAAAGTAGGATTTCACAAGGCTATTAAAGGAGATGTAGATAGTATACAACAAATAGAACTGATAGATCAGAATCCTATCGGTAAGTCCTCACGTAGTAATCCGGTTACTTACATCAAGGCCTATGATGAAATACGCGATCTTTTTGCAAAACAGCCATTAAGTAAGATGCGGGGTTTTCAGCCTAAGCATTTTTCATTTAATGTAGATGGAGGTAGATGCGATACTTGTAAAGGCGAGGGTGAGCAGGTTATTGAAATGCAATTCTTGGCAGATGTACATCTGGTATGCGAAAGTTGCGGGGGTAAACGTTTTAAGGACGAAGTACTGGAAGTACAGGTTAACGGAAAGAATATTCACGATGTTTTGGAGATGAGTGTAGATGAGGCTATCGAATTTTTCGCACCGATATCTGATGCAATTGCTAAAGCTATTCAGCCTTTAAGCGATGTGGGTTTAGGATATATTAAGTTGGGTCAATCCTCTGATACGCTCTCAGGTGGCGAAGCGCAACGTGTGAAGCTGGCTTCTTTTTTAGGAAAGGGTAGAAATAGTAACAAAATATTATTCATCTTCGACGAGCCTACTACAGGCCTGCATTTTCATGATATTAAAAAACTGCTGGCTTCATTTGATGCACTCATAGAACAGGGGCATTCCATTATTGTAATTGAGCATAATACGGATGTGATTAAGAGCGCAGACTGGTTAATTGACCTGGGCCCTGAAGCCGGAGACGGTGGGGGAGCAGTAGTGTTTGCCGGAAAACCTGCAGATATTAAAAAAGTAAAAGAGAGTCATACCGCAAAATATCTGTAAGACCCTCTTTGAATTCGCTTTAAATAATATAGATCTTTATACAGCAGGTTCCTGTTGGCTAAGGCAGTGGAAACTTCCCAGACCCCATATAATTTCAGTAGAGTCAATGCCTACAACAGTTCTATCCTTGAACTGCTCCTGTATAATTCTCAATGCCTTTTCGTCGTTTTTACAACGATAGGTGGGCACGATTACCGATCTATTGCATATATAAAAATTGGCATAAGATGCCGGTAATCGTTGGTCTTCATAAATCACGGGATCAGGCATAGGAAGTTCTATAATGTTGAGTTGCTTCCCATTGAGCAGCCGCATTTGCTTTAGCTTTTTCAGATTGTTTTGAAGCAGCTCATAGTTTTCATCGTTTTTGTTTTCCTCCACCACAGTGAGTACGGTATCCTCATTCACGAATCGGATAGTATCATCAATGTGTCCGTCGGTATCATCTCCCACAATACCTTCATCTACCCATAATACCTGTTCAGCACCATAATAGTTATACAGATAATTTTCAATCTGCTCCTGATTCAGATGCGGATTGCGATTTTCGTTCAGTAAGCAACAGGTAGAAGTAAGAACGGTACCTTTCCCGTTAAATTCTACGGAACCACCTTCCATTACGATACCGGGATATACTACCGGCAATTTGAAGTGACGTGCAATCTTTGTAGGAATATCATCGTCCAAATCATAGGGAGGATATTTGTCCCCCCAGGCGTTATATCCCCAGTCTACAATAATTTTTTTAGAACCTGCTGCAGCGGGATTAATAAGAAAAGCCGGACCATGATCCCTGCACCACGCATCATTGGTAGGATGATAATAAAATTCAACCTTGTTCAAATCTACTTCCTGCTTTTGCAAATGCCTAATGGCAAAATTCTTCATTGCTTCATCGGCCACATTGATCCTTACGATTTCGCTTTTCGCCAGTTCTTTTACAAAATGCGCATAGTAAGGATAAATAGTATGAATCTTACCGGGCCAAGAAGCTTCTTTATGAGGCCAGCTTAGCCAGGTCGCTTCGTGCGGATGCCATTCGGCAGGGAAGAAATATCCCAGTTGTTTGGGAACAAATGTTGCTTCCGTGGAGGGCTGCAGTTCGGAATTGTTTGAATTCATTTATTTAATACGTTTAATTGTCTGATGTTTTCAATAGCGCTTTAAAGTTATAGGCCAGTTTTGCAGGAGCTTTAGGATTGGGCATACTATTATCAAAACAGTATCCAATCTTGCACACTGCGTGGCTTACATTCTATTCTTTATAGCATTAGTATTTTCCGGTAAGATTATTCCTCATCAAGAAATCTCTTGGTAATGGGATGATAAGAGTCGATTCTTCTGTCTCGGAGGAATGGCCAATGCACTCTAAAGCTGTCTGCTTCCCTCAGATCCAATTCTACAACTTCAGTTTCTTCTTGGTCGTGAGATGCCAAATAAAGCAATTTACCCTGCCCATTGGCTACAAAGCTTCCACCCCAGAACTTCATGGCGCCGTTCTGCTCATAGCCTACGCGGTTTACACTTACCACAGGAATACCATTTGCTACGGCATGACCCCGCTGAATAGTTTGCCAAGCATTGTACTGGTCTTTGTTGGTTTCTTCATCCTGTTCGGCAGCCCAACCAATAGCAGTCGGGTAGAACAGAATTTGGGCACCCATGAGCGCTGTGATTCTTGCTGCTTCTGGATACCACTGATCCCAGCATATTAATACGCCGATGGTAGCAAATTGGGTTTTGAAAACTTTATAACCCAGGTCGCCCGGGGTAAAGTAGAATTTTTCGTAATAAGCCGGATCATCCGGGATGTGCATTTTGCGGTATTTTCCAAGGTAGCTTCCATCTGCATCCAGCACGGCCGTGGTGTTGTGGTATATACCTTCTGTTCTTTTTTCGAAAAGAGAGGCAATGATTACAACACCCAATTCTTTGGCTACTTGCTGCAATGTTTCAGTAGAGGGGCCGGGAATAGGCTCGGCCAATTTGAAATTCTCATAATCTTCTACATCGCAGAAATATAAAGAAGTAAAAAGCTCCTGTAGGCATACAATTTGCGCCCCTTTGGAAGCAGCTTCTTTTATTTTTTCAATAGCTTTATTCAGATTTGCCTGCTTATCTGCGGTACAGCTCATCTGTACCAGACCGACTTTTACTTTTGCCATAATAATATTTTTCCCTTGGTGGGTTTTAATTGCGTGCAAAGGTATTTAAATAAATCGAGGGGGTAAAATACTGTGTGTTAAAGTAAAAAAATACGGAACCTCAAAGAAGTTCCGTATGTAATTAATTTATGCGATAAAAGCTGTTATCTATCTTAATCTGTTTAAGTCCCTAATGAGTTTTTCATCTCGCCTTATACCTTGGATGGCGAATATAAAGCCTATGATTATCAGTACTGTGAGTAAAGATGTTAAGGCAAATGCACCTTGTTGAAAATATTGGGAGTAATTATAATAAACCACTGGAAGGCCAAGAGCGCCAAGTAAACCCAAGTAACAAAGTAGGACTTGTTTTTTACGATTTTTGAAAAGGAAAATTGACACTACAGCCAGCCCCAGCACTGCCACTGTGAGTAATATAAGGTAGATATTGTCCGTAGCGGTGAGTTCGGGACCCTCTACGCCTTGGGTACCCGGAGCTACCGTACCCACATAAAAGGGGAATTTGAATGTTAAACCGCTACATATCGACGATAGTAACAGCCAAAGTGTTTGTTTTCTTTGAATCATACGAAAAAGTTATCAATGATGTTTTGAAAACTTGGTTGATGCTACCATTATCCCAGTTCCGGATAAAGCGGAAACTGCTTCATGAATTCTTTTACATCTTCGCGCACGCCAGCAATTAATTGCTCATTATCGGCATTCATCAACACTTTGTCAATCATATTTACAACTTCTACTACGTCTTTTTCTTTCAGGCCTCTTGTTGTCACGGCCGGTACACCTACCCGAATACCTGAAGTTACAAAAGGTGATTTATCGTCGAAAGGAACCGCATTTTTATTCAGTGTAATAAATGCTTTGTCTAGAGTTTCCTGTGCTTTTTTACCGGTAATGTTTTTGTTGCGCAGGTCAATCAACATAAGATGGTTATCGGTTCCGCCGCTAATAAGGTTGTAGCCTTTTCCCATAAAGGCGTCAGCCATTGCTTGGGCATTGCGAATAATTTGTTTAGCATACTCAGTAAAGCTGTCATCAAGAATTTCACCAAAAGCAACCGCTTTTGCAGCGATGATATGTTCCAGCGGTCCTCCTTGTAAGCCGGGGAACACTGCCAAATCTAACAGCTGGCTCATCGTGCGGATATTGCCTTTAGGGTCTTTAATGCCCCAGGGGTTTTCGAAATCATGACGTATCATGATAACACCACCACGCGGTCCACGCAAGGTTTTATGAGTAGTGCTGGTTACGATATGACAATGTTCGAAAGGATCGTTTAATAATCCTTTAGCAATCAAACCTGCCGGGTGAGCGATGTCGGCCATTACAATGGCTCCGATTTTATCAGCCACCGCACGAATTCGGGCATAATCCCAGTCGCGACTGTATGCTGAGGCTCCGCAGATAATCATTTTAGGTTTGTGAGCAAGTGCTTTCTGCTCTAAATCGTCATATTCTACCAGTCCGGTGTCTTTATTGACACCATATGAAATTACATTGTAATGTTTACCACTGAAATTGGCTGGGCTACCGTGAGTCAAGTGTCCGCCCATACTTAGGTCCAATCCCATAATGGTATCGCCGGGCTTCAACACGGCCATAAATACGGCAGCGTTGGCTTGTGCACCACTATGAGGTTGTACGTTAGCCCAGCTAAGATTGAATATCTTTTTTAAGCGATCTATAGCTAGATTTTCGATTTCGTCTACTACCTCGCAGCCTCCGTAATATCTTTTACCGGGATAGCCTTCTGCATATTTATTGGCAGGCACACTGCCCATAGCCTTTAATACCTGATAGGAAACGAAGTTCTCTGAAGCGATTAATTCAATATCGTTGCGCTGGCGTTCTAATTCTTTCTCCAGCAATTGGAAAAGTATGGTATCATGTTGCATGGCGCAAAGATAAGACTAGCGATTTGAAAACTTGACAAAGATTATTGTCTTAAAGATTCCTAAAGGTATATGTAGCCATTTTTCCATTTTTACTTACCTTCACCGCTTTATTTGAAGGTGCTTTAGATTAATTTTATAATGAAGGCAATCATTCCAGTTGCAGGTACCGGAACGAAACTAAGGCCACATAGTTATTCACAGCCCAAGGCCTTAATTCCATTAGCGGGTAAAACTGTTCTCAGTATCATCATAGACCAGCTTAAAGATGCCGGTATAGAGGAGTTTGTTTTTATAATCGGATACCTCGGAGACAAAATATATCATTACGTAAAAGACAGACACAGTGATATCGTCGCTCATTTTGTAGGTCAGGAAGATCGAAAAGGAGTGGGGCATGCCATCAGTTTGGCAAAGGATGCCGTTAAGGGCGATGAAGTGCTAATTACGCTGGGAGATACCATTTGCGAATATGATATTCGCGCCGTGCTAAAAAGCCCTCATTCTATGATTGGGGTACGTAAGGTAGATAATCCGGGAGATTTTGGTGTAGCGGAAATAGATAAAAACGGTTTTATCGAATCGGTTATTGAAAAACCCAGTATTCCTAAGTCCAATCTCGCTATGGTGGGTATCTACAAGATTAAAGAAAGTAGCATCTTGTTTGAATGTCTGGATGACAATATCAATAAAGGACTAGTTACCCACGGCGAGTTCACCATCACGGATGCTATCGATTGTATGATTCGGAAGGGGGTACAGTTCGGTTCATTTAAGGTGGATAATTGGTTTGATGCAGGAAATAAAGATACTCTACTGAAATCTAACGCAACGCTGCTTAAGAAATTTGGTAAAGAGGTAAAGGCTTCTAAGTATCTAAATACAGTTATTATTCCTCCGGTAAGTATTGGAGAAGGCTGTGTTATCGAAAACAGCATTGTGGGGCCTAATGTGACTCTGGGAGAGTTTACCCATCTCAAACAATCTATCGTTAAAAACTCTATTGTAGGCGCTTATTGTAGTCTCTACGATATCGTACTGGAAGATTCGCTTATTGGTAGCGACACTCGCTTAAAGGGAGAAACCCGCAGTCTAAATATCGGCGATAATACCAGTATCGATTTAGGATAATTGGTCTTTTCTGAAGTTTATAGTATTAATCGTAAATTGCTGTAGTCTGGTTCACGATTAATCATAAACGTATCATGCGCATTACGCAGTTATTCAATATTCAATATCCCATTATTCAGGCAGGAATGGTATGGGCTAGTGGTTGGAAATTGGCCAGTGCTGTTAGTAATGCAGGTGGCTTGGGTATAATAGGTGCCGGTTCTATGTCTCCAGAGATTTTGCGGGAGCACATTCAAAAATGTAAAGCTGCTACTGCAAAGCCTTTCGCCGTCAATCTTCCTTTGTTATATCAGCATATCGAGCAACAGGTCGCTGTCATTATTGAGGAGAAGGTCCCCATAGTATTTACCAGTGCCGGTAATCCCAAAACTTGGACACCGCATTTCAAAGAGGCGGGTATTAAAGTGGTGCATGTGGTAAGCAGCAGTAAGTTTGCCGTAAAGGCTGAGGAAGCCGGCTGTGATGCAGTGGTGGCAGAAGGCTTCGAAGCAGGTGGTCATAACGGACGGGAAGAAACGACCACTATGGTGCTGGTGCCATTAGTGGTGAATGCTGTTTCTATTCCGGTGATTGCTGCAGGCGGTATTGCTACGGGTAGGCAAATGTTGGCGGCATTTGCGTTGGGTGCCGAAGGCGTGCAGATGGGCAGTCGGTTTGTTGCTAGTCGGGAAGCTTCTTCTCATATCAATTTTAAAAATTTGGTGCTACAGGCAGGGGAGGGCGATACGCAGCTTGCATTAAAACAACTCACTCCCGTGCGTTTATTAAAAAATGAGTTTTATCAGCAGGTGCAAGCTGCCGAATTGCGAGGCGCTGGTAAGGACGAATTGATGCAACTTTTGGGGAAAGGACGTGCCCGTATGGGAATGTTTGAAGGTAATCTTTCTGAGGGCGAACTGGAAATAGGACAGGTGAGTGCCCTAATTAAAGACCTTCCCCCCGCCGCCGATATAGTGCAGCGTGTATGGGAGGAGTTTGAAGTCGCCCGTAAGGAACTAGCCACTTATAGGGCTACCCCTTAAAGATGAAGTATACAGCACCTACGAGCAGTGCGAACCCTATAAAATGATTCAGGGAAAACTGAAGGTTGTGAAAAACAAGTTTTGAAAAAATTACAAATACTACTAACGTAATCACTTCCTGCAATACCTTTAATTGTACCAGCGAAAAGGGGCCGCCTGTTTCTGAAGAGCCGATTCTATTTGCCGGCACTTGAAAGCAATATTCGAAAAAGGCTATTCCCCAGCTTAACAGTATAATCATCCAAAGAGGAGTAGCTGCATGATTACTGTCTTTGCTAAAAAATTTCAGATGTCCGTACCAAGCCAATGTCATGAAAGAATTGGAAAGCAGCAGTAAAGCAATGGTATTAAAAGCTTTCATATATAATTGGAATTTGAGAAGATATTACCAGCCTTCAGCACTATCATCACCACGCCTGTCGGCAACTGCTTCAAAACTACCGTCGGGTAGAACTTTGATAACTTCTGTGCGTCCGATACTTTTTCGCTCCTTGAGTTTGTATCCCATTTTGGTTAATGCTTCAGCGGTAGCCTTAGGGAAGTTCTGTTCGATATATACTTCGTCCGGAAGCCACTGGTGATGGAACTTGGGTTTGTTTACGGCATCATCGGTACTCATTTTAAAATCGATGATGTTTAAGATAGTTTGAAATACAGAAGTGGGTATCGTAGTTCCGCCAGGGGTTCCTGCAACGAGGTAAGGTTTTTTATTTTTAAGTACGATAGTTGGTGTCATAGAACTGAGCATTCTTTTTCCCGGCTCTATGGCATTGGCTTTACCCCCCACGGCTCCGTAAAGATTAGGAGTACCGGGCTTAGCACTGAAGTCGTCCATTTCGTCATTGAGTATAAAACCTGCGCCGCCTACTACGGTTCTACTGCCGTAATGATTGTTCAAAGTTGTGGTTACGGCAACAGCATTGCCTTCTTTGTCGATAACACTGAGGTGGGTAGTTTCTTCGCTTTCGTAACCCGGTATAACGCCTTCTATAATATCCTTGCTGTTCCCAGCTATATTGGGCTTGTAGTTTTTCATACGCTTTTTTAGGTATGCCTTGCTGGTTAATTCGGTTGCCGGTACATTGTAGAAATCTGCATCACCCATATATTTGGCGCGATCTGCATAAGCACGACGTTCTACTTCTATCATTAATTGTACAGACTGAGGCGTATGGAATCCCATCTTATTGATAGCATAGGGCTCAATCATTTTTAGCATTTGATGTAGCAATATTCCGCCACTACTAGGCATCGGCATGCCGATAATAGTGTATCCTCTATAATCAAAAATGTGCGGTGTTCTAAATTTTGCTTTATAGTTTTTTAGATCATCGAGTGTAATTAAGCCCTTGCCACGTTGCATTTCTTCAACGATTAGCTGAGCTGTCTTGCCTTCATAAAACTCTTTTTCACCGTGATCGCTGATGCGTTTGAGAGTGTTGGCAAGGTCTTTTTGTATCAATAGATCTCCTTTTTTCCATCCTTCAGGTTTAACAAATACAGGCTGAATAGTATTATATTTGATAAAATCTTTTTGGGCTCTGTTTAAAGTTTCGGCTTCGGTTTCTGTAATTGCAAAGCCCTTTTCGGCCAATTCAATGGCTGGCTCCATCAATACTTTCATCGGGAGCTTCGCATATTTGTGCGCAGCAAAGAGGCCCGCCACCGTACCCGGAACACCACTGGCCAGATGGCCATAAAGACTTTTTTCAATAATATGATTACCGTTTTCGTCCAAATACATATCTCTGTGAGCTGCAGCAGGAGCCATTTCGCGATAATCGAGTGCAATGGCCTCTTTATTTTTTAAATAAGCCACCATAAAACCCCCGCCGCCAATATTGCCCGCGCCGGGATATACCACTGCTAGTGCCCATTGAGTGGCAATAGCAGCATCTACAGCATTGCCCCCCTTTTGCAATACTAGCAGTCCGGCTTTACTTGCTAGTGGATGAGCTGAAACGACAGCGCCATTTTTGGCTGTTACTATTTTATTGCTTTCGTAAAAAACTCTGTTAAGCTGCGCGCTACTTATAAAATGCAATAACAGCATGAATATGCTTAATACCCAATAGCGCGTATTTCTTGTCGGCGAAAAGTATGCGTACGGATGTATTGATGCAGCCATATTTTATGGAATGATTTAAATAATCAGTGTCTTTTAAATGCCAAAGTTAGTGGTGGATTGCCATACTTTAATAAATAAAGATATTTCAAAAAGTTTTTGCATTTTTGCAGAAACCTGTTTCTGTTGAATGAAAAAGAATATTTATAAAACCCTGCGGGAAAAGAAAAATGCTGCGCAAAAATCCTTTGCAGTATTAATTGATCCGGACGGGGTTGATAATTCCTCTATTCACAAATTGATTCAGGTTTCCGTTGATGCGAAGGTGGATTATTTTTTTGTAGGGGGGAGTTTGGTAATTACAGATCATTTGGATGAAATTATCAAACAAATCAAATCTTCATGCGATATTCCGGTGGTACTATTTCCAGGCAATCCCTCGCAACTAAGTAAGCATGCAGATGCGCTTTTGTATTTATCATTAATCTCCGGCCGCAATCCTGAATTATTGATAGGTCAGCATGTTGTTTCTGCTCCGTTTGTTAAAAACAGTGGGTTGGAAATTATTCCAACCGGATATATTGTTGTAGACGGAGGTGCTCCAACCACCGTATCCTATATTAGTAATACTGCTCCACTTCCACACGATAAAAATGATGTGGCTATGTGCACGGCTCTGGCAGGCGAAATGCTGGGTATGCGCGTGATTTATATGGATGCAGGCAGTGGTGCCAAAAATCCTATCTCAGAAAGTATGATTCAGTCGGTGGCGCAAAATGTAGAAGCCCCGGTAATTGTAGGAGGAGGTATTAAGGATCCCGAAAAGGCCTATAATAATTGTAAGGCAGGCGCCGATGTAGTAGTCGTAGGTAACGCCATTGAAAAAGACCCTTCGTTGATTACAGAAATGAGCACGGCCATTCACGCTTCTTCTTCCCGTGTAAGCTTGTAGTTTAGCGCATAGAGAACAATAGCTATTGCATGTCTGTATGCATCACTTGCAAAACAATTCCTATAGAATGCGTGTTATCCTATATACATTAAAGTTATAACAATGGAATTAGGTATAGGCATGTTTGGCGATGTGCGTATAGGACCCGATGGAAAACCTCAGTCTGCACAGCAACGCCTACAGGAAATTATTGAGGAAGTGAAGCTTATGGATGAAGTGGGCCTTGACTTTTACGGAATAGGGGAGCATCATCGGCCTGATTATGCTGTTTCTGTCCCGGAAGTGTTATTGGCCGCATTGGCTTCTGTTACTAAAAAAATTAAGCTGGGAAGTGCTGTTTCGGTATTGAGTTCTTCCGATCCGGTGCGATTGTATCAAAGCTTCGCAACGTTGGATCTAATATCTGATGGCCGAGCGGAACTCATGGCCGGGCGGGGTAGTTTTATCGAATCGTTCCCTCTTTATGGTTATGATTTGAATGATTATGATGCACTTTTCGATGAGAAGTTGCGCTTGTTATTACAAATAAATGAACAGGAAATTATTTCCTGGAAAGGAAAATTTCGGGCAGAGCTTAAGGAACAGATGGTATTACCTCGCGCAGTCAATAATCATTTAAAAATATGGGTGGCTGTGGGTGGTACGCCCGAATCCGTGGTGCGTGCAGCCTCTCTAGGGTTGCCTGTAATGTTTGCGATTATTGGGGGTAGCCCCGTACAGTTCAAGCCGTTATTTGACTATAATAAGGCGATTTATCAACAGGCTGGGCACGATATGAATGCTTTTGAAGTGGGGGTGCATGTACATGCTTTCTTTGGTGAGGACAGCAAGGAAATTGCTGATTATTACTATCCAGTTTATTCCGCTCAAATGGATAGGATTGGGCGCAGTCGCGGATGGCCTCCTTATCAGCGCGTACAATATGATCGTGGACGTGGTAAGGGTGGACATTTGATAATCGGTGATGCTGATGAAGCTGTCGATAAAATTCTCGAATTGCAAGAGCTCTTCGGACTAACACGCTTCTCTGCTCATATGGACGTAGGGGCCCCTTCTCATGACAGAATCATGAAGTCTATCGAAATCTTTGGAACTAAAATCGCTCCAAAAGTACGGGAGGCACTTCGTAAGTGATGCTCCTATCTTAAATCACTTGTATCTACTCGGGAAGGAGTATCAGTTCCTGCAATAATACTTTTGGCGCTCAAGGCAATGGCTTTGATAATAGCCGTCATGTTTTCAAGATCCAATGTAGATACTTCATCACTGGGTTTATGATAATTGGGTTCATTGTCCATTTTTGAAGTGGAAATGGTGTGAGCCGCAACCCCCAGTCTGGCTAAAGTAGCATTGTCGGAGCGATAGAATAATTGCTGATCTGGATAAGGATCTGGATAAAAATTGAAATCCGTGCCTTTTAGATTTTTCTGAAGAATGGTACCCAAATCTGTTTTTTCAAATCCGGTTATGTAAGCGCTATTTTTCCCCCATTTGCTATCGGTACCAATCATTTCAATGTTCAACATGGCAACCACTTTTTCCGGAGGTAGTTGTTTGCTGAAATACTGTGAGCCAAAACCTCCACTCTCTTCAGCAGTGAACGCTGCAAATATTAATGTTCTCTCATTATCGCCTTTGGCTTTAAAGTATTTTGCTAGCTCAATTACCGCGGTGGTGCCTGATGCATTATCATTGGCGCCGTTATAAATGCTATCGCCGTTTACGGGCTTACCAATACCTAGATGATCGTAATGCGCAGAGAAAATAACATATTCATCAGCTTTTTTCTTTCCGGGTAGAATGCCTACCACATTGGCAAGTTGATGTTCTTTTATGTTATGTGAGGCTGTTATAGTAAGGTTCTGGGTATCGACATCGCCTAATACAAACGCTACACTAGCAGCAGATTGAAAAAAGCTACGTTTCAGCATGCTCAGGCGTGGAAATCTGTCTGCAAAGGCTGGATCTACCACAACCAACAAATCCTTGTCACTGGCAGCGAATTGTATCGCTTTAGAGAAGAAATTATCAGTAGCCGTAATTTTTTCTATCGAAAGATTGTGTGATGATAACGTGATTTGGGGCTTAGATGTAATCAGCACAATTTTTTGGGGATCTACTTCAGTTCCGTTGCTTTTGGCTGTAAGCGATTCCTGAGTGGCACTGACCATGCTAAAAGATTGGAGAAAGCTATTGCCTTTGAGAGGTTTTAACCCCGCTTGTTGAAAGGCTTCAGCAATGTATTGTGCGGCTTTATCAATTTCAGGAGTAAACACTTTACGGCCTTGTAACGAATCGGAAGCCAGTACGCTGATGGTTTTAGAAACATCTTCTACACGAATGTTGATGTGTTTTTGTGCGTATACGTGAGTACTGCAAAGTAGCAGTGTATAACCAATGACTTTTTTCATGTTTCCAGAAAAGTTTAAGCAAATATCCGTTTTTTAAAGTAATACCTTTTTATCATTAGAAACTCATTCTTTCTTTGAATTTAACGGCCTGTCTTCTGCTGATTTCTATCTTTTCACCACCCCTTAATTCTACTAATAATCCGTTATTAAAGTAAGGTTCGATTTTTTCCACCATACGCAGATTGATGATGTGTTTACGGTTGGCTCTGAAGAAAATTCTAGGGTCTAGTCTTTCTTCCAGTGCGTTAAGTGATTTTAAGATTAAAGGCTTGTGTCCATTAAAAAATACTTTGGCATAATTGCCTACACTTTCAAATAGCCGTACTTCGGATAGTTGAATGAACCAGCATTTGTCGCCATCCTTAAGAAAGACCTGACTGTTTTCACCCAGTATTTCTTCGTGCTTGGGGCGTTCATCATTGGGTGTGTTTTTAATGGTAGATTTTATTTTATTGATGGCAGCTTCCAATCTTTTGGATTCAATAGGTTTTAATAAATAATCCAGCGCATTTACCTCAAATGCTTTTAGGGCATATTCGTCATAAGCTGTAGTAAAAATTACTGTAGGCACAAAATCAAGCTCTGTAAGCATTTCAAATCCCGTTTTGCCGGGCATTTGGATATCCAAAAAAATCAAATCAGGCTGTAGTGCGTTGATTTTTTCTATCGCCTCATTAGCATTGGAGGCTTCATCGATAATTTCGATATCGGTATAAGGTTGTAATAGTTTGGCAAGTTCAGCACGTGCCAGCCTTTCATCATCTATAATAATTGTTCTCATATGCATCGGTTATAATGTGAGAGGCAATTGAAGTTTAGCTTCTACAATATGGGGTGCGGCTTGCTTTATTTCGAAAGTTGCATTATCTCCGTAGACTAAGGATAATCTTTCTCGAATGCTTTTTATTCCGAAACCGCTGTCGGGGGGTGTTGCTTTCAATTGTCCGGTATTTTCAACAATGAGTTCAAGAAGGCCGTTTTTTACGGTAGAAGTAAGTTTGACAATGCCCCCGTTTACTTCATGGCTAATACCATGTTTAATGGCATTCTCCACCAACATTTGCAGCATCATTGGAGGTATCTGTTGGTAAAGCGTTTCCTCCTCAATATTAAAAGACACTTGTAGTCTGCTTTCAAAACGCATCTGTTCCAGAGCTAGATAATCTTTCACAATATTCAGTTCATCTGATAAGGCAATTGTTTCAGATTTATCAAGATTGATACTGCTTCGCAGAATATTACTCAGCTCCGTAATGGCTCTTCGGGCTCGTTGAGGATCTTCATCCACCATAGCTCTGATACCATTTAACGCATTAAAGATAAAATGAGGATTGATGTGCGTTTTAATGGTTTTTAGCTCCAACTCTTTAATGTGCGATTTTAAGATGAGATTGTCTATCTGTTCTTGCTGTGCCTTGGTAATATAGTGGTAACCGAAATATACGGAGCTCCAGATGAGGAAATAGAAAAACCAAGAAAAGGCATTGTTTAGTAAGAGAAGCAATAGGGATTTGTTCAAAATCCCTAATTCGCTCTTATGGAGTAGTTCCAATTTTTTTAAAACGACCCATTCGATAATGCCACATACAAAGGAGGTGATTAGTGTATATAAAAGTAGCAGTGCAATCTGTTTCGATACTTTAAGCGAGAGCACTTTTGTTTTGAGTATCGCAATGCGCAGTAAGTGTGACAGTATCAATCCTAGTATACTGAAACTTGCCATGCGCTGTATCATGATGATGCGTTCCTGAGGGTCATTCATTTTATCGAGCGACCAGGCTAGAAATAAATGCCAGAAAAAAAAGGCACTCCATCCCAAAATCTGCAATACCCAATAGTATCTTTTGCCGATTACCATAAAACAAATCTAAGCAGGAAGCCGCAAGCTTCTTCAAATAAATTATCAGTGGTAAGGATGATGTATAAACGGATAATGATGAATGTAATTTGCTGAGAATCTTTTTACGGATGCATTTTGTATGATAAAGCTGTGATAATAAAATGGTTGTATTTTGAGTGTTGCCTTAAGGGTTGAAACAAGCTATTCCTATATTCTTACGCAGTGAAGCGACTTCTAGTTTTATAAATTAGAAAGAGAAATTTACCTATCAAAATACTTATTTTTGTCCAAATCTTTGTTGGATGACTATTACACTTGGACCCTTACTTCAATCTGTGAATAGTCCTGAGGATTTGAAAAAAATTCCACGGGAGAAGTTGCATGAGTTTTGTGAACAGCTGAGGCAATATATTATTGACGTTGTAAGTGTGCACGGCGGACATTTTGCCGCCAGCTTGGGTGTAGTAGAGCTTACCACTGCATTGCATTATGTATATAATGCTCCTTACGATCAGTTGGTTTGGGATGTAGGGCATCAAGCATATGGTCATAAAATCATTACCGGGCGCCGCGATCAGTTTGTTACTAACAGAAAATACAATGGTTTAAGCGGATTTCCCAAACGTTCTGAAAGTGAGTACGATGCTTTTGGTGTAGGGCATTCTTCCACCTCCATTTCCGCTGCGCTGGGTATGGCAATCGCTGCCAAGTATAAAGGGGAGGAGGATAGAAAAGTGGTTGCCATCATCGGTGATGGTTCCATGACCGCCGGTATGGCATTCGAGGCCATGAATCATGCAGGTGTCGCCAATACCAATTTGCTAATAATTCTCAACGATAATGGGATAGGCATTGATCCCAACGTGGGAGCGCTCAAAGAATATCTCACAGATATTACTACTTCACGTACCTACAATAAACTGAAAGACGATATATGGAATGCATTGGGCAAATTGCCCGTGGGTAATAAATTTACCCGCTCCATGATGCACAAACTGGCCGAAAGCGTAAAGGGGCTTGTGAACAGTAGTTCCAATCTTTTTGAAGCGCTTAAGATTCGATATTTTGGTCCGATCGACGGGCATAATATTACCAAACTTATTGATACTTTAAACGACCTGAAAGATATCCCAGGCCCTAAACTTCTGCACGTAATTACTACAAAGGGTAAAGGGTATGCCCTGGCCGAAAAAGATCAAACCAAATGGCATGCTCCAGGTACATTTGATAAGGTAACAGGAGAAATATATAAAAAGAAATTCGACACTCCTCAGCCACCTAAGTATCAGGATGTGTTTGGAAAAACCATCATTGAGCTAGCTAAACAGAACGATAAGATCTTTGCAGTAACGCCCGCCATGCCTTCGGGTTCTTCTCTTAAGTACATGATGGAGGAGATGCCAGATCGAGCATTCGATGTAGGTATATGCGAGCAGCATGCTGCTACGCTAAGTGCCGGCCTAGCAACTCAAGGGTTAAGGGTGTTCTGTCATATGTATTCTACCTTTATGCAGCGTGCATACGACCAGGTGGTGCATGATATAGCGATACAGAAGCTGCCTGTGGTACTTTGTATAGACCGCGCCGGACTGGTAGGGGATGACGGCCCTACCCATCACGGATGTTATGATATAGCCTATTTCCGTTGTATCCCTAATATGATCATCAGTGCTCCCATGAACGAAAGTGAGCTGCGAAATCTGATGTATACTGCACAACTGGAATCTACTCAAATGCCTTTTGTAATCAGATATCCCCGTGGTGAAGGTGTGATGCCCCAATGGCAAACCCCCATGCAAGAAGTTCCCATAGGGAAAGGTAGAAAACTCAAAGATGGAAGAGATATAGCGATCCTTTCTTTGGGACATCCCGGCAATTTTGCAGCTGCCGCCATTCGCGATGTAAAGCAGGATGGGATAGATCCCGCTCATTACGATATGCGTTTTGCTAAACCCCTCGATGAGGAACTACTTCATGAGGCATTGAGCAAATACGAAAAAATCATTACGGTAGAAGATGGAACTGTAGTGGGCGGATTTGGTAGTGCTGTGCTGGAGTTTATGGCCGCACATGGATACAAGAACGATATTCGCATCCTCGGAATTCCCGATAGAATCGTAGAACACGGTACGCCAAAAGAACTACATCATGAGTGCGGATACGATGCTGCAGGTATTGCGGATGCCATCAGACAGATGATGGATGTAAAAGTATCCTTAATGTCCTAATTAGCCACTAGTCTCGATTTCTTATTGCAATATTTACTTATAGGAAGCTGCCGAAGTTCCCAAAAGAAGGGTAGTGGAAGCAACTTATTGATTTTTCCATTTCCTGTTCTGCATTTTAAATTTATCTTCGCAGCCTATGAGTAACAAAGCAATAGTAGTAAGTGGTGTTCGACCAACCGGAAATCTGCACTTGGGAAATTATTTTGGTGCTCTGCGCAACTATGTGAAGATGCAGAATGAGTATGAATGCTTTTTCTTTATAGCCGATCTGCACTCTTTAACAACCCATCCCGACACAAAGGAACTAAGAGAAAATGTACTAAAAGTAGTGTCTGAATATCTGGCCTGTGGACTAGATCCTCAGAAAGTAACTCTTTATTGTCAGAGCGATGTGCCACAAACTACCGAGTTGTATTTATACTTAAATATGCTGGCATATAAAGGTGAGTTGGAAAAGACAACCACTTTTAAAGATAAAGTACGATTGCAGCCTCATAATGTCAATGCCGGTTTGCTTACTTATCCGGTATTGATGGCAGCTGATATTTTACTTCATCGCGCTAAACTGGTGCCTGTCGGAAAAGATCAGGAACAGCATCTGGAAATGACCCGCACTTTTGCCAACCGTTTTAATCACAGATATAGTGAGGTATTCCCAGAGCCGCAAGCATTTAATTTTGGTGAAGCTCTGTTGAAAGTACCCAGCTTGGATGGTTCGGGGAAAATGAGTAAAAGTGAGAACCAATATGCTACTATTTATCTTGCCGATGATGATGATCTGATCCGCAAAAAAATAATGAAGGCCAAAACCGACGCAGGTCCTACTGAACCCAATAGCCCTAAGCCGGATTACATTGAGAATCTCTTTGACTTGATGAAACTGGTGAGTAAAGAAGAAGTAATTCATAAATTTGAAGAAGACTATAACAACTGTGCCATCCGTTATGGTGATATGAAGAAGCAACTAGCGGAAGATATGGTACAGTATATTGCTCCGATTCGGCAGAAGGCTCAGGATATTCGTGATAATGAGGCGGAGCTGAATAGAATTCTTAGCTCAGGTGCAGAAAAGGCCGCAGAAAGTGCTGAACGCACTATGAAAGAAGTGCGAAAAGCCATGGGATTATTATATTTTTGATAAATAGCGATCGAATAAGCATAATCATTGCCGAACTTTAATGAAGTTATTTAAAGCTCGGACAATAAAGCATTAACCATCTTGTGAAAATGGCGAAATCAAAATCTAAACCCAAGCACATTGCTGTTGCCGGAAATATTGGGGCAGGAAAAACTACGCTTACCCAGATGCTGGCCAAACATTATAGGTGGATTCCTCATTTTGAAGATGTGGACCACAATCCCTATCTGATGGACTTCTATGAGGATATGCCCCGCTGGAGTTTTAACCTGCAGATCTACTTTTTGCATATCCGTTTAAAACAGTTGTTGGAAATCCAAAATGGCACCGAAACTGTTATACAGGATAGGACTATCTATGAAGATGCACATATCTTCGCTCCCAACCTCCACGAGATGGGATTGATGAGTAAACGCGATTATGATAACTATTTTGAGTTTTTCCAAACATTAAAGTCGATGGTAAAACCTCCCGATTTGATGATTTATCTGAGTGCTTCTGTGCCCACACTGGTGGGACAGATTCAGAAACGCGGCCGGGAGTATGAGGAAAACATTCGTCTAGATTATCTGAAAAGACTCAATGAGTATTACAACAAATGGGTAGCTTCCTATAAAGAAGGTCCGCTTTTGGTGATCGACGTAGACAAAAATAAGTTTGCCGAAAACGAAGAACACTTCGGTGAAATCATTACCAAGGTGGATTCAACCCTATATGGATTGTTCTAATCCGCCTAGCTACATCCGATAATCCAGTACATCGCTTAACCTATTGAGTCAGAATAGCATAGATTTAGTTGCTAACAATCTTAAAGAGCGACATTGCCATACGTGTATTTAAGGCTCCGGCTTTTTTGCCTATCTTTAGCGCCTCAAAAAATAGTTCGATGAAATATCTTCCGTTAGACCCTACTCTTTTTATTCAGAACCGTAAGCGGTTTGTGAGCAAGATGCAAAAAAACGCTATCGCTATTTTTGTGGCTAATGATGAAATGCCT
Organism: Niabella digestorum; assembly: GCF_036409055.1. Taxonomy (NCBI): domain Bacteria; kingdom Pseudomonadati; phylum Bacteroidota; class Chitinophagia; order Chitinophagales; family Chitinophagaceae; genus Niabella; species Niabella digestorum. Next base: position 566,228 of record NZ_JAZGLY010000002.1, read on the forward strand.
CAAAATGCAGATGCCGTATATAAATACAAGCCTAATAGTACGCTTTATTGGCTCACTGGTGTTCGTCAGGAAGAGACTATGCTGATCCTGTATCCCGATAACCCCGATCCCAAGTATAAAGAAGTGCTGGTGCTGGTACGCCCTAATGAACTAAAGGAAAAATGGGACGGGAAAAGGTTGAGAAAGGAAGAAGCGCAGGCTATCAGCGGTATTAAAACCATTGTATGGCTGGATGCATTGCCCGCACTGTTTCAAAGCTGGATGCATGCTGCAGAGCATGTGTATTTAGATTCTAACGAGCATGATCGCAAAAGTGTCTGGACCGATACGGCACAGACCCGTTATATTAAGTATTTAAAAGAACGATATCCCTTACATCATTATTTGCGTGCAGCTCCTATAGTACAAGAATTGCGTGCCGTAAAGACTAAGCACGAAATAGAAGTGGTACAAAAGGCTATCGATATTACCGATAATACTTTCCGTCGATTATTGAAGTTTATCAAGCCTGGTGTATGGGAGTTCGAAATAGAAGCAGAAATTATGCACTCCTTCCTAAGCCAACGTGCTACCGGAGAAGCATATGGTAGTATCATCGCCAGTGGTGATAATGCTCGTGTATTGCATTATGTGTTTAACAATAATCAGTGTAAAGACGGTGAGCTGATATTAATGGATTTTGGTGCTGAATACGGTGGATATAATGCTGATTTAACCCGCACAGTACCTGTTAACGGTAAGTTTACGAAAAGACAAAAAGAAGTGTACAATGCCTGCCTAGCTGTCCATCGCTACTGTGCCAGTATTCTGAAACCGGGTATCACCATCGCCGAATATCACGAGAAGGTAGGTGATGAGCTTACCAAGCACTTTCTGAAATTGGGACTACTGACAAAGGCTGATGTGAAAAACGAAGACCCCGAAAACCGTGCTTATCGTCGCTATACTTATCATGGTATTTCGCATCATCTAGGGGTGGATGTGCATGACTTAGGGCCGTTCCGGACGCCGCTCAAACCCGGCATGCTCCTTACCATAGAACCCGGTATCTATATTGAGGAAGAGCAAATGGGCATTCGTATTGAGAATAACTATTGGCTTACTAAGAACGGTAATATAGACTTGATGAAGAATATTCCCATTGAGGCTGATGATATCGAAAGACTGATGAAGCGGTAAAGGGCATTAGTTAATAAAGTCAATATGAAACAGCTCCCCAATTTCTTTACGTTACTAAATCTGGTTTTTGGCTGTGTGGCTATCATCTATATTTTTAAAGACGGTGATAGCTTGCTTTTTAGCAATAAACCGGGCGATTTTTCTTTTGGCCTTATGATTGGAGGAGTGTATATATTTTTAGCAGCAGTGGTGGACTTCCTTGACGGATTTATAGCGAGACTAATGCATGCCAGTTCCGAGATGGGCGCACAGTTAGATTCGTTGTGCGATGCGGTAACTTTTGGTGTAGCTCCCGGAATGATTATGTATCGATTATTGGAACTTGCACTGAGCAGAAATGGAATGGCTCCTGATAATATAGGCTATTTGTTGCCGGCGTTATTAATCCCTTGTTGTGCAGTATGGCGTCTAGCCAAATTTAATCTCGATAAGGAACAAACCTATTATTTCAAAGGGGTACCTTCGCCTGCTGCAGGTCTTACCATAGCTTCCTTGCCATTCATTGTTGGGGGTGATAACTCATTCTGGGAGGGGGTTGTTTTGAATCCATATGTTTTATATGGTATCACTGTGGTGGTATCGCTGCTGATGGTAGTGAATCTTCCTTTAATCAGCCTAAAGTTTAAAAATTTCAGTGTTAAAAGCAATATTGAGAAATTCATTTTATTACTAATAGGTATTGTAGCCATCATTTTTTTAAGATGGGCGGCGGTGCCTGTTATTTTTGTGAGCTACGTTCTCGTATCTTTGATTTTTAAGCCAGGTAAAATTTAGTTATGAGTTATACAGTACAAGTGATTATCATGCCTCTAAAAGAGTTATTAGATCCGCAGGGTAAAGCTGTAAAAGGCGGATTGGAAAATTTAGGTTTAAAGAACGTAGAAGACGTACGAGTTGGCAAGAATATTATTCTGCAGGTAGATGCAGAAAGTGAAGAAGCCGCCAAAACCGTTGGAGAGGAGGCTGCCAAGAAACTATTGGCCAATGCTGTAATGGAATACTACGAAGTAAACGTATTAAAATAGTATAAGTGGCTTTTGCCTGGGCCGATAAATGTGAGTACTAATCGTTTGTTCATCAATTTCACTAGCTGATGTTATATCTTATTCCTACTCCTATTGGTAATCTGAAGGACATTACTTTAAGAGCCTTGGAGTTACTAAAGGAGGTGGATGTGATATTGGCTGAAGATACGCGTACCACCTCACATCTTTTAAATCATTACCAGATATCTAAACCACTTACGCCTTATCACCAGCATAATGAGCACAAAATAGTTGATCATCTGGTACAGCAATTGGCGGCGGGCAAAAAAATGGCATTGGTTACGGACGCTGGTACACCGGGCATTTCAGACCCCGCATTCTTGCTCGTACGTGCCTGCGTTCGTAATGAAATAAAGGTAGAAAGTTTACCCGGCCCTACTGCATTCGTGCCCGCCCTAGTAAATAGTGGACTACCTACTAACAGGTTTTCTTTTGAAGGATTTCTGCCACTTAAGAAAGGTCGTCATACCTTGTTGGAAAAGCTGAAAACCGAAGAACGTACCATGGTATTCTATGAATCGCCCATGCGATTACTTAGAACGCTCAGAGATTTTATCCAATATTTTGGAGGGGAGCGCCCCTGTAGTGTGAGCAGAGAGTTAACTAAGATGTTTGAAGAAACGCAAAGAGGAACTTTACAGGAAGTGGCTGACTACTTCAGTAAGAAAACAGTGAAAGGTGAAATCGTTATCGTTGTGGGAGGATATGAGAAATCTTAACTAAATAATATTTATTTTTAAAGGTATAAGATTGCGGTTGGGCCGCTACTGAAATTGCTCTTCAAGAATTAAGGATCCCCACAAATACTTATTTATATGACAAGAAAAAATACATTGCTTTTTCTGTTATCCTTGGGAACAGTTTTATCTCTTTCAGCTCAAAGTAATTACTGGCAGCAGCGTGTTCATTATGTAATGGATATAGACATGAATGTGCAAACGAATCGCTTTTCCGGTAAGCAAAAGCTGGAATATTGGAACAACTCACCCGATACTTTAAAACAAGTATTCTATCATCTGTACTGGAATGCTTTTCAGCCCGGTAGTATGATGGATGTGCGCAGTCAACGTCAGGGTAAGATATTAGTGAACAATCGTCCTGATTGGGATACCCGCGTGAGAGACCGTATTGCCAACCTCAAACCTGACGAAATCGGATATCAGAAAATACTTTCATTAAAAATGAACGGTGTACCTCAGCAATACGAAGTGCACGAAACCATATTAAAGGTAAACCTGAGCAAACCTATTTTGCCAAAGCAGAAAGTGGTTTTCGATATGGAATTTGAAGCGCAGGTGCCTTTACAGATTCGCCGAAGCGGTCGTGATAATCCCACTACTAAAGTACGCTATTCCATGAGTCAATGGTATCCGCGTATTTGCGCCTATGATCGTGAAGGATGGCATCCTACTCCTTATGTGGGTAGAGAGTTTTATGGTCCTTTCGGAACATTTGACGTAAATATCACCATCGATAAAAATTACATTTTAGGCGGTACCGGCTATCTTACCAACGCCCAGCAGATAGGATACGGATACGAAGCTTCGGGGACCAAAGTCGTACGGCCCGCAGGCGACAAGCTAACATGGAAATTTACAGCATCTAATGTGCATGATTTTATGTGGGCAGCAGATCCCGAGTTTGTTCATAAAACAAGAGTTCTTAAAGAGGGCATTACACTACGCTTACTTTACAAGCCGGCAGGTAAAGATCCTAAGGAGTGGGAAGCAATCTTGGATAAAGCAGAAAAAGCTTATCCTTATATAGCTAAACATTTTGGCGCTTATCCGTATAAACAATATTCTTTTATCACTGGAGGTGATGGAGGTATGGAATATCCAATGGCTACATTATTGGCAAGCCCCGGAGCTTGGTTGCACGAATGGATGCATAGCTGGTATCAGGGAGTGCTAGCTACCAATGAAAGTCTTTACGCCTGGATGGACGAGGGATTCACTTCTTATGCAGACGATAGGGTAGAGGCTTGGCTAAATGGAGATACAAGCGCTAGGCGCGTACCGGACTATTATAGAAGTTATTACTTTATTGTGAGAAGCGGTCTAGAGGAACCTCTTACTACCCATGCAGATCATTTCAATACCAATGCGGCGTATAGTGTGGCCAGCTATTCTAAAGGTGCTGTATTTCTTGAGCAGCTCGGTTATATTGTAGGTGCCTCTGTACGGGACCAGATTTTACTGGATTATTATAATAAATGGAAGTTTAAACACCCCGATGTCAACGATTTTATTCATGTGGCTGAACAGAGAAGTGGCCTGAAACTGGACTGGTACAAACAAAAATGGGTGCAAACAACCCAAACTATCGATTATGGTATTGATAGCGTGTGGGAAGAAAATAATAAAGTTCAAATTCGTCTACGCAATCATGGATTCATACCCATGCCGATTGATTTAGTGATAACTTCTAAGCAGGGAAGCAAAGAACTTCATTATATTCCGATGAATTTGATGTTTGGAGCCAAGCCTGTTGAGGATGCTTCTATTCCTAGAAAATTGTATCCGGCATGGCGCTGGACCGATGCTACATATACTGTAAGTACCGATTTAAAACTTTCGGATATAGCAAGGATAGAGATTGATCCTTCTCAAAGAATGGCTGATATCGAAAGAAAAAACAATGTGCTAGATTATACCAGATAGTTAGAAATGATTGACAGTAAAAACGCCGGCTTATACACCGGCGTTTTTTATTTAGGAGTAATATTGGGTTTAAATCATCTTCACGCTTCTTTCTACAAAGGCGGTTAAATCAGGGCCTGTAAGCATGCCCTGCGCCAGCAGTGCCAGATCAAAAGCTTGTTGTGCCAACGCTGCTTGTTTTTCCTTACTACTTTCGGATAGAATTTTTGTGGCCAAAGGATGGTTAGCGTTTACAGTTACTTTGTAGTGATCCGGCAAGGTGCTATAAAAGTCCATATTGCCTCCTAGAGCAGCCATATCTTTCATGCGACGTGTATATTCATCGATAGTGATGGTAACCGGTAAAGCATCAGCAGCGAGATTTTCCACACTGATTTCCATATTGGGTTTTGTAATGGCACTTTTGTATAGTTCCTCCAGTTGCTTAGTTTGTTCCTCACTGAGGCTGCTTTCAATCTTTTCGTCTTTGTCAATCAATTTTTCGATAGTGTCCGCATCTACTCGTTTGATATAGGTTTTTTCTAGTTCCCGTTCCAGGTGACTAATAAAGTGGTTGTCTACTGGCCCGTCGAGCAACAAAACATCATAGCCTTTTTTATCAGCGGCATTGGTATATGCATGTTGCTTTTCTGGATTCGTAGCATATAGGTATACAATATTATTGTTTTTGTCGGTCTGTTGCGGAGCTACTTTATCCCGATATTCGTTCAGAGTAAAGAATTCTTTTTTGATATTACTCAACAGCACAAAGTCTTTCGCGCGCTCCCAGAATTTAGGTTCACTAATAGCACCGTATTTTACAAATAAACCGATATCGCTCCATTTTTCTTCGTAAGCTTTTCGATCATTTTTAAATAACTCCGCCAATTTATCGGCTACTTTTCGAGTAATGTAGGTATTAATCTTTTTTACATTGCTATCCGCCTGAAGGAAAGATCGCGATACGTTTAATGGAATGTCCGGTGAGTCAATTACACCGTGCAACAACATCAGAAACTCTGGTACGATATCCTTCACATCGTCGGTAATAAATACCTGACGGCTGAAGAGCCTTATTTTATTGCGCTGTAGTTCAAAATTGTTTTTGATTTTCGGGAAATATAGTACACCTGTTAGATTGAATGGATAGTCTACATTCAGATGAATCCAGAATAATGGATCATCGGAAAATGGATATAACTCTTTATAAAAAGCTAAATAATCTTCATCTTTCAATTCGGTAGGAGCTTTGGTCCAAATAGGCTGTACGGTATTGATGATATTTGGAACTTCTACTTCTTTATATTTGGGTTTGCCTTCTTCATCTTCGCCATCGCGTTGGGTTTCGGTTCTGGTACCAAACTGTACGGGCACCGGAAGGAATTTGGCATACTTATCCAAAATTTCCTGAATCTTGTATTCTTCCAGAAACTCCTTGTTTTCTTCGTTGATATAAAGGATAACATCTGTACCTCGTTCAGAACGATTGCCAGCGTCCATTTCAAAATTGGTGCTGCCATCACAAACCCATTTAGCAGGTTCGGCTCCGGGCTGATAACTAAGGGTTTGAATTTCTACTTTATCCGCCACCATAAAGGCTGAATAGAAACCCAGTCCGAACTGTCCAATAATTTCATGGGCGTCTTTCGCTTCCTTATATTTTTCCAGAAACTCAGAGGCTCCGGAGAAAGCTACCTGATTGATGTATTTTTTTATTTCATCGGCAGTCATGCCTATACCATTATCCGAGATAGTAATGGTTTTGGCTTTAGCGTCTACTTTTACCTGTACTAACGGTTCTCCTAATTCGCCGTGAAACTGGCCTAGGGATACCAGTCTTTTAGCTTTTTGTATAGCGTCTACGGCATTTGAAACCAGTTCACGCAGAAAAATTTCATGATCGCTGTATAAAAACTTTTTAATGATGGGAAATATGTTCTCGGTATGTATAGAAATGGTTCCTTTCTCTTGTGCCATATTGAAAATTTTTATCAGGTATTATCAAATTTAATACCGCTACAATATCAAGGTCAGAATGTCATACCGAAATGCAAAATTTTCACCCCCGCCTGATTTTCTTCAAAAATCGCAACGTTAGGAATATGGCAGAAAAGCTAAGCCCGCTAATAAATCCGAGCCAGATACCTTTTTCTTTCCATCCGAAAGTAAAGGCCATGAGGTACCCCAATGGGATACCCAATATCCAGTAAGCAATAAATATAAAAATAGTAGGAACGTTCACGTCTTTAATGCCTCTACAGAGGCCGGCACTGGTAGCTTGTACCGCATCTGGAATCTGAAAAATAGCAGCCAGAAGTAATAGTGTAGCGGCTATATTGGTTACATGCGCTTCGTCGTTAAACAAAAATGGCAATTGGTTTCTAAAAAGCATAAACAGCGCACAACATATGGAACCATAAATGCAAGCCATGGCAATGGTACTTTTACCTATTATGGTTATCCGCTTGTAGTTAAGGGTACCATAAGCATGGCTTACTCTTATGGAGCCGGCCTGGGATAGTCCCACGGAAACCATAAAAGCAAATGAGGCACAGCTTAGCGCAATCTGATGCGCTGCTTGCTCTGCAGCCCCGATTGTACCTACAATAATCCCTGAACCGGCAAAGGCACCGGCTTCCATCCCTATTTGCAAGCTGCTAGGAATACCTATTTTCAATAATTGTTTTAAGGTGCTTCGTTTTAGGTACCATTGACTACGCGCAATAGCAATGTATTTTCTGAATATTTTATGTCTTAAAATAACAATAGCTAAAACAATGAAGATTGTGGTACGTGTAACGAGTGTGGCGTAACCTGCACCTATTAGTTCCATTCGAGGGAAGCCCCAGTTTCCGTAGATCAGCAACCAGTTGAGAAAAACATTTATCGGAATGGCTGCTATGGATAAGACCATGGCGGTTTTGGTGTATTGTAGTCCGTCAGTAAACTGTTTGAGCGTCATAAATAGCACCATGGGCACGATAGAAATGCTCATTAAGGTCATGAATGGCATTGCCAATGTCACAACCTCGGGGTCTTGTTTCAGGTGCAATAGGATATCTCGGTTAAATAATAATAGTGCCGAAATGAGGACACCACAAAACGCGCACAGCCAAAAACCATTATAGAAATAGTGAGATACTAAAGGTTTGTCGAATTTGCCGTGAGCCAGTGATACCATTTGTGCTACCGATATGGTTATACCAATGGCAAAGATGAAAGGTATGTTGATGACATTTAATACCAGTGCCGCAGCTGCTAATTGTTTATAACCGGTATAGCCGATCATGGCTGTATCGATGAGATGCAGACTCATCTGTGCCAGCTCACCGAATATTATCGGCAGTGCCAGTCGTAAGGTATTTCTGGCTTCTGTTTTATATGGACTCATAGAAGATTTTCGAGAAAGTAGGAATAACGTATAATGGCGGTAAATGTTTAAAACAATTCTCCGAAATTATCAAAGGGGTTCAATAACCATAGCGCTTGCTCCGCCCCCGCCATTACAGATTCCTGCGGCTCCATAACGTGCATGCCGCTGATGTAATATATGAATCAGTGTAACAATAATGCGGGCGCCGCTAGCTCCTAGAGGATGTCCCAAGGATACGGCTCCGCCATTTACGTTTACACGTGTAGGGTCAAGTCCCATTTGACGAATGTTGGCCACACCAACGACGCTAAAAGCTTCATTGAGTTCCCAGTAATGGATGTCTTCCATTTTAAGTCCGGCTTTGGCTACAGCTTTTGGTACGGCTAAGGAAGGGCTGGTGGTGAACCACTCGGGTGCCTGTTCTGCATCGGCGTAGGACACAATGCGGGCAAGGGGTTTAAGGCCAAGATCGTCCAGTTTTTGTTTACTACACAAAATTAGTGCGGCTGCACCATCGTTCATTGTACTGGCATTGGCAGCTGTTACGGTGCCGTCTTTTTTAAAGGACGGATTGAGAAGAGGGATTTTTTCAAATTTTACATTAAAGGGTTCTTCATCTTTTGTTACGAGTATTGGGTCTCCTTTGCGCTGCGGAACAGATACTGGAATGACTTCTGCATTAAAACGTCCTTCATTCCAGGCGGCCTGACTGCGCTTATAGCTTTCGATAGCAAATGCATCCTGGTCTTCGCGAGAGATATTGCATTCACTGGCACAAAGTTCGGCGGCTATTCCCATGGCCTGACCATTGTATACATCCAGTAATCCATCTTTGGCCAGCCCGTCTATCAGGGAAGTATCGCCGTATTTATTCCCCCACCGCATATTGGGTACATAAAAAGGAACATTGCTCATACTTTCCATACCTCCTGCAACTACAATGTCCGCGTCTCCTAGCAAAATGCTCTGCGCTGCTTGGGTAATGGCTTTCATTCCGCTGGCACATACTTTATTGACTGTAGTACAGTTGACTTTATCCGGAAGGCCGGCAAACTTTGCGGCTTGTCTTGCAGGGGCCTGTCCTAGATTGGCTTGTATAACACATCCCATTAATACATCATCTACCTGTTCGGGCTGGATACCTGCTTTTTCTAGTGCTCCCTTAATGGCGTGGGCACCCAACTGTGTAGCGGAGAGGTCTTTGAGTGTCCCGCCAAAGCTTCCTATTGGAGTACGTACAGCAGCGAGTATGTAAACAGCGTTGTTGCTCATAGATTATTCTTTAATACAAATGTAACTTTCTTTGGGCTTACGGAGAGACTTAAAGAATCGTTGCTTTTATCAAGACTTACCCCCAGTTATACGGACTTTTAAGTATTTTAGCATAAAACCAAGTGACATGAAAAATATTACTACTGTAAAAGTTCTTTCGGTGCTCTGCATTGTGACATTATCGGTGTTTATACTGAGTTTTAAAAATAAAAGAAGTAACGTGAGTGTGCCGGCAAGTAGTAATACCGTGTCAGAAGATAAACCCATACGAACAGGTGCGGAGCAAACAGAAAAGTATGTAGACTATCTAAGGGGTAAGCGGGTAGCGATAATGGCTAATCCCACCACTATCATCGGGAATAAACATCTGGTTGATAGTTTGCTTTCTCTGGGAATCAATATTGTAAAAGTGTTTGGTCCGGAGCATGGCTTCAGAGGCAATGCCAGTGCAGGTGTGAAAGTGAAGGATGAAGTAGATTCCGCTACCGGAATCCCAATTATCTCTCTATATGGGCCTCGCAATAAACCCACTAAAGAAGATATGGCTAACGTGGATGTGTTGATTTATGACCTTCAGGATGTAGGCGTGCGTTTTTATACCAATATTAATGCTTTGGCAAGATTGATGGAAGCGTGTGCGGAGAATGATAAGGAAATGTTGATTCTGGACAGACCCAACCCCAATGGATATTTGATTGATGGGCCCGTGTTAGATATGAAGTATAAATCGGGCATTGGTATGTTTCCCATACCGATTGCGCATGGCTTGACAGTAGCTGAGTTTGCACAAATGGTTAATGGAGAAGGATGGCTGGCAAATAAAGTAAAATGCAAGCTGAAAATAGTACCGGTAGAGAATTATCATCACGACATGCCTTATACATTGCCCGTAAAACCTTCGCCCAACCTGAATACACAACAAGCCATTATGCTGTACCCATCTACCTGCCTCTTTGAGGGCATTTATATTAATCATGGCAGAGGTACCATGTTCCCTTTTACGGTGCTGGGAAGTCCTGAACTAAAGGGTAAATACACTTTCTCTTACACGCCGGTATCGATAAAAGGCATGGCAGAAACTCCTTTGTTTATGAATCAGGTATGCTATGGTTTGGATTTGCGCAATTATGATGTGGAGCAACTGCGTAAGAGCAGAAAGATCAATATTCAGTGGGTGATGGAATTGTACAAAGCGCATCCTTATAAAGAGAAGTTTTTTGATTCCAAACTGAGCAAAGAAATGGGCGTGATTGAGCGACTAGTGGGCACAGGCGATTTTCGTCAGCAAATTATTAACGGTACACCCGAAGAAGAAATACGAGCAAGCTGGGAGCCGGGCCTAAGTCAGTACAAGGAAATGCGAAAAAAATACCTACTGTATCCGTAAGGAAATTTTTTAAAACATTCTTTTAGGAAATTCAAAATTTGATTTTTTTTTCTTAGGTTTGCGGCCCAATTCACGGGTAGCCCAGGTGGCGAAATTGGTAGACGCACCGTCTTCAGGTGGCGGCGCCGCGAGGTGTGCTGGTTCGAATCCAGTCCTGGGCACAAAAAGTCTCAGAATCTTCCTGGGACTTTTTTTTATTACTTATAGGTTTGCGAGGAAAAACTTCTCCTTCGAAATATCTTCTCTTCTAGTTTTTGTATATTCATTTTGTTAAGATGTGACGGTATTTTATGCCATATAAGAAATGTTACTGCCAGACCTTTCGTACGATTAAACAATGAATTATGCTTAAAAAAGTTTTGCTTGGATTATTCCTGTTCTCTTTACTGCTTGCTAATGCTCAAACTAAAAGCCTTACCAACGAACCTCCAGAAAGGAAAGCTCAGCGTATGGCATGGTTCACCAATGCCCGGTTCGGTATGTTTATTCACTGGGGGTTGTATGCACTGCCGGCGAGGCATGAGTGGATAAGAAACTATGAAAGAATTACAACAGAACAATATCAAAAGTATTTCGATTATTTCAATCCTGATCTATATGATCCTCGGCAATGGGCTAAGACTGCCAAAGCTGCCGGTATGAAATATGCTGTCCTTACTGCCAAGCATCATGAGGGATTCTGTTTGTTTGATTCTAAGTATACCGATTATAAAGCTACTAACACAGCGGCAAAGCGCGACCTTGTAAAAGAGTTTGTAGAAGCGTTCAGGGCCGAAGGCCTTAAAGTAGGATTTTATTATTCATTAATCGATTGGCATCATCCCGATTTTACAGTTGATCGTCATCACCCTCTAAGAGCCCGAAAAGAAGATGCTGCTAACGAAAAAGAATTAGCAGCATATTATGCCAAGCTGAATCAGGGGAAAGATATGAACCGTTACAGAGCGTATCTAAAAAATCAGATAGTTGAGCTGCTCACTAATTACGGGAAAATAGATATCCTATGGCTGGATTTTTCTTATCCAGGTGCTCATGGAAAGGGTAGAGATGACTGGGGCTCTGTGGAACTTTTGAAGACTATTAAAAAATTGCAGCCCCATATCATCATCAATAATCGGATGGATTTGAATGACTATACAGATGGTTTTGATTTCGAAACACCAGAGCAAGTAAAACCTTTAGAACTTTTAAAATACAAGGGAAAATACTGGGAAACCTGCCAAACCTTTTCCGGTTCCTGGGGGTATCACAGGGACGAAACAACGTGGAAGACCCAAAAACAGCTGTTGGATTTATTAATTACTTCTGTGGCTAATGGCGGGAATCTTATTTTGAATGTTGGCCCTACAGCACGTGGCGAATTTGATTGCAGAGCACGGCGTGCATTAGATAGCATGGCTTATTGGATGCATGCTCACAATAGAGCCATTTATAATTGTACCTATGCTCCTGATATATTTGCGCTTCCTGAAAGTATGAATGTTAGGTTAACTTATAATCCCGACACCAAACGGTTGTACTTGCACGTTTTTGATTATCCGGATGATCGTAAGCTCGTATTGCCCGGATATAAGGGTAAGATAAAATATGCGCAACTGTTGAATGATGCTTCGGAAGTGCGGTGTACGGAATCGGGAACAGATATTATACTAAATCTACCGAAAGAAAAACCTCCTTATGAGGTTCAGGTAATTGAATTATTTACGCAATAAATTGAGGAGTATTAATATAGGTATTGCTGGCCAAACTACACTATTCGTAATGTAAATTATGAGATGGTGTAAACAGTCTTAATTTTCCTTATATTTGCTATTAATTGTAAAAATGACAATTATTTGAGGCTTGAGGAACGAAAATGTTTAGTCAAGATGTGCGGTTGAGGTGTAAGCTTAAGCTGTAGTTGTTTGTAAAGGATTGCATTTGCCGGATTGCTTTGTCTGTTATAAAACTATTAATTGCCATGCATTAAATCATTTATCATGACTCTAATGAAAAAGTCGGGTGTCTTCAAACTGTTATGGTTTGTCGTAATGACGATAACCTGTTTATGCGGATATGGACAACCCCGAAACGCTAAAAAGATCAGTACAGATTTATTTGGTATTTTCTTTGAAGATATCAACTATGCTGCAGACGGGGGCTTGTATGCCGAGTTGGTCCAAAACCGTTCATTTGAATATAGTCCTACCGAACGAAGAGAATGGCATCCGCTTTCCTTCTGGGAATATGTAAATCCTGGCTATTCCTATGGTTATGTTTATGTGCAGACGCAAGACCCTCTTCATTCAAACAATCCTACCTATGTGGTGATTGATGTAGAGCATGTAGGTAAGGAAGCCGGTTATACCGGACTTTCCGGTGTGGGGCTAAAGAATCAAGGTTTTGCAGGAATGGTAGTAAAAGCCGGTGAGCAGTATAACTTCTCCATGTTTTCAAGATTGCTAAGCAAGGAGCCTATTACACTCAGTATTACCTTGCAAAATCCGCAGGGAGAAATTTTAGCAGAAAATACTTTGACGATATCAACTTCTAGCTGGACAAAATTGGACGTGCCATTAATAGCCAAAGCATCACATGATACTGCTAGCCTAACAGTATTGGCAACGACGAAGGGAAAATTTGCTTTAGATGTAGTGTCGCTTTTTCCAAAAAACACATTTAAAAATCGTCCCAACGGTTTAAGGCCTGATTTAGCGCAGGTTATAGCTGATTTAAAGCCTCGTTTTGTGCGTTTCCCGGGTGGATGCTTGGTACATGGAGATGGACTGGGAAATATGTATCGTTGGAAACAGACCGTCGGACCTATTGAGCAAAGAAAAGAACAACGGAATTTATGGGGATATCATCAGACGGGAGGTTTGGGATATTTTGAATATTTTCAGTTTTGTGAAGATATCGGAGCTAAGCCAGTACCTGTGGTGCCTGCAGCTGTAAGTTGTCAAAACTCCGGTGGAACGTGGCGTATAGGAGGCACCGGCCAAAAAGCCTTGCCACTCGATGAAATGCAGGAATATATTCAGGAAATACTGGACTTGATAGAATGGGCTAATGGTCCGGCTACATCAAAATGGGGGGCGGTACGTGCCGCTGCCGGACATCCGGAGCCTTTCAATCTGGAATATCTGGCTATCGGTAACGAAGAAAAAATTACTCCTGAGTTTGAGCAGCGTTTTAGAATGATCTATGAGGCTGTGAAGGCCAAGCATCCTGAAATTACTCTTATCGGAACTTCAGGTCCGTTTCACAGCGGTGAAGATTTCGATAAAGGATGGCAATTTGCAAATGAACTTAAAGTTCCTATTGTTGATGAGCATTATTATACCGATCCCAAATGGTATCTCTCCAACCATTATCGATACGATGCTTACGACCGCTCTAAAGGGAAGGTGTATCTGGGGGAGTACGCATCCTGGGGTAGTAAGTTGTATAATGCAATTGCAGAGGCGGCGTATATGATTGGGTTGGAGCGTAATGGCGACGTAGTAGTGATGTCATCCTATGCTCCTTTACTAGGTAAGATGGGTTTTACACAGTGGAACCCTGATTTGATTTATTTCGATAATAAAAATATTTATCCTACTATAAATTATTATGTTCAGCAATTGTTCTCAACTAATGCAGGTGATTATTATGTACCTGATGTAGTAGCGTTGAATAGGCGAGATTCAGTCATGGTGGCATCCTGTGTATATGATAGTAAAACAGGGGATGCAATTATTAAACTGGCCAATGCGGGAAAGGAAAATAAGAAAGTGAAAATAGATTTATCGGCATTTAAAAATATTCAGCCAGTTGCAGCGCGCACCGTTATTACTGGAAACGAGGATGACGAAAATAAATTCGGTTTGCCTTCTAAGATAGCACCAGTTACCGATTCTTATAAAGTCGCACGTAAGTTTGATTACGAAGTGCCTGCAATGTCGTTTGTACTTATCCGAATAAAAACAAAGAAGTAGTACGTATAAAGAAAATAAAAATCGTTTCTCGTAAATCAATTATTCTAATTGTAAAAAGAAATAGATGAAAAAAATTCTCCTTTACAGTTTATGGATGCTGGTGAGTTTGTGCCTTTATGCTCAAGAAAAGGCGCGGAACCCGATAATATTTGCTGATGTGCCCGATATGTCCATTATTCGCGTAGGTAAGAATTATTATATGAGTAGCACTACCATGCACATGAGTCCGGGAGTTCCTATAATGAAGTCTACTGACTTGGTAAACTGGAAACTTATTGGTTATTGTTATGATACTTTGAATAAAGTGGGTGTGGATGCACTTAATCTTGATAATGGGCAAAGCACTTATGGCAGGGGGTCATGGGCAAGTTGCATTCGTTATCATAAAGGCATGTATTACGTGACCACATTTGCCCAAACTACAGGCAAAACTTATGTATATAGAACCCGGGATATTGAGAAAGGTACGTGGGAAGCTACGTCCTTTAAACCTATGATGCATGATCATACCTTATTTTTTGATGATGATGGTAAGATATATATGATTTATGGTGGTGGCAAATTGAGGATCGTTGAATTAAAAGATGACCTTAGTGGTGTGAAAGAAGGAACCGATAGGGTATTGATTGAAAATGCTTCTCTACCCGCAATTCCTGAAGGGAAGCGGGGAGGGTTGCCTGCGGAAGGTTCTCAATTGTTTAAGGTAAATGGAAAGTATTATTTGTTTAATATAGCTTGGCCTGCGGGTGGACAACGGACAGTGATTATTCATCGGGCTGATAAGATTACAGGACCCTGGGAAGGACGAATCGGTTTGCAGGATAAAGGTGTTGCTCAAGGAGGATTGATTGATACGCCGGATGGTCGCTGGTTTGCGTATTTGTTCCAAGATCATGGTGCGGTAGGACGAATTCCCTATATGGTACCTGTTCGCTGGGAGGATGGCTGGCCGGTTCTGGGTGATGAAGATGGCAAGGTCCCTATGACACTTGATTTGCCACCTAGCAAAGGCTTGATTCCGGGTATTGTAGCTTCTGATGAGTTCTCGCGGAAGAAGAAGGATCGCTCTTTACCATTGGTATGGCAGTGGAATCATAATCCGGATAATTCATTATGGTCGGTAACAGCTCGCAAAGGCTATCTGCGACTTATTACGGGAAGAGTGGATGAGGATTTTCAGCTGGCAAAGAATACTTTAACACAACGCACGATAGGCCCTGTTTCATCAGCAACTACATCGGTGGATGTTTCAAATATGAAGGATGGCGATTTTGCAGGTTTGTGTTTATTGCAAAAGAATTACGGTCAGGTAGGGGTGAAGGTTGAGGGAAATGCAAAATATATCGTGATGGTAAATGCTTCTTCTGGAAAACCCGAAGAAGTAGCTAAAGTGCCACTTGCGCAAAATGTTGTTTACTTTAAAGCATCGTGCGATTTTACCAACAGACGTGATGTGGCTGATTTCTTCTATAGCCTTGATGGTAAAACTTGGAATCCCATAGGTAGCCAACTAAAAATGGCTTATACTATCCCACATTTTATGGGATATCGTTTCGGCTTATTTAACTATGCTACTAAGCAGCCCGGAGGTTTTGTGGATTTCGATTACTTCCGCATTGAAGCGAAATAATTAAGCTTTCTAAAGATCTGCTTTTCCGTAGCGCATCTTATTGAGTATACAATATTGCTCTTACCGAAATATATTAAATGGGAAGAGCAATATTTTTTATAAAAAAATAGTCTATTAATTTGGTAGACTAATGAAGGTGTGTTAATTTTGCGTTTCTCTTAGGAAAGTGTTATAAAATATTAACCATGAAAGTTAATCCAATTGTCCTCTTTAATTGCATGCATGGGCATCTGATGATGCGTCGATGTCCCGCTTAGGTGTGGACTATACATAATTACATATCATGAAGGAAAGGGTGTAAATCCTTTCAAAACTGGTTTCCTTAATAATTAATCTGCCTTAAAACAAAAACGACCGATATCGGTGGGACGATACCGGTCTGAGAAAAATTAAGGCTTTTGCTTGGATGTACACAACCGGAAACCAGTTGTGGAGCCTTATTTTTTTAACCTTAATGCAAAATTAATGAAAAGATTAATTTGTTTTGTTTTATCTCTTACATTTATAACTTCTTATTATAATTATACTCAAGCCCAAGAACAACCAAAGCCTACTGTTAACGCTGTTTTAGAAGGAAAGGTATACGATTCTACAACACGACGTCCGATATCGGATGCCTCTATTCAGATTAAAGGAGTTACTAACGGTACTGTAAGTAATCAGCAAGGAGCATTCACTTTATATACAGGACAAAAGTTCCCCTTTACTATAGTTGTGACAGTTGTGGGCTATGAGCCCAAAGAAATTGTTGCTACAGGATCTCCGGTAGATGTGTATTTAAAACCGGTAGTGAATCAACTGGAGGATGTAGTTGTAGTGGGGTATGATACTAGAAGAAAGAAAGATATTATAGGAGCGCAAGCACATGTAAAGGCTGCAGAAGTAAATCATCTTCCTGTTGCCAGTATGGACGCACAGCTGCAGGGAAAAGCTGCAGGATTGCAGGTTAATTCACAAAATGGAATTCCCGGAGATGCAGTAGTGGTGCGTGTTCGCGGGGCTGCAACTATTAATGCTAGTGCCGATCCGTTATATATAATCGATGGTGTATTTGTCAATAATCAAAGTCTTTCTACCCTGGATCTAGGAGGAAAAGCCACTTCTCCACTGGCCGATATCAATCCTGCTGACATAGAAAGTATAGAAGTACTTAAAGATGCTAGTGCTACTGCTATTTACGGTTCGCGTGGTGCCAATGGAGTAATCATTATTACTACCAAACAGGGATCCTACAATCAAAAGCCCAAGATTTCTTTTGAAGCATTGGTAGGTACTGCATGGGCTGATAAAAGCAGACTATGGAAACTGGTTACCGGTCCTGAACATGCAGAACTAGTGAATGAGCAGTGGATTAATTCGGGTATCGATAATCCGGCTTTGAATCGGACATATGCCAACCGTCCATTTCGTCCGGTATCGGAGGGGGGACGTGGGTTGCCCGAAGAACAGCCCACATACGACAGAATAACACCGTTGTTCAGACACGCATTGCTGCAATCGTATAATATGTCTTATCAGGGCGGAAACAATAATACACGTTATTATTATGGTGTAGACTACACTTCGCAAGAAGCAGCGCTTAAGAAAGCAGATTTTCAGCGTGGTAGTTTTAGAGTAAATCTGGATAGCAGATTGAATAAAGTGCTAACAGTAGGTACTCGAAATACTGTTTCCGTTTCTCATAGAAATCATGTTAGGGCGGGCACCGGACCTACAGGTGGTATTTTCCAAGCTTCTATTCATACACCTACTTATCAGCCTATTTTTAATCCTGATGGCACTCCTTTCCGCCAAGCATTCGAAAATTATACCGTGCTTTTGTCCGATGATGTACAACAACAAACCAAATCCTTGCGCTATATCGGAAATCTGTATGGTGAACTGTCTTTTGGAAAGTATGTTAGGTTTAGAACCAGCTGGAGTGCTGATTTTAATCTCTACGATGAATCGGAGTATAACTCAGAAAGAACTACAATAGGTAGCGCAGTAGGAGGCGAGGCTATATCTTCCATTACACAAAATCTTACTTGGATAAATGAACAAACATTATCGTTCAGGAGGTCCTACAATAAATTACATAATGTATCCGTACTGGTAGGTAATACTATTCAAAGTAATGTGTTGCAAAATACAAGGGCAAGAGGAACAGGGTTTCCTAATAGTTCTTACAGAAAAATTGGTGCGGCTAGTATTACAACTTCCAATCAAAGATGGAGTAAGTCTAACTTGGTATCATTTTTCTCTCGTCTTGATTACAGCTTTGATGATAAGTATTATTTGGAACTGTCTGTTAGAGCGGATGGTTCTTCAAAATTTGGAAAGAATAACCGATGGGGACATTTCCCTTCTATTGGTTTGGCATGGCGTGCTAAAAACGAAAAGTTCCTGTCGGATGCTGATGCTATTAGTGATTTGAAGCTTCGTGCAAGTTATGGTGTGTTAGGAAATCAGAATGGTATCAGTGATTTTGCTGCACGTGGATTATGGTCTGGTGGTGCCGGTTATTACAACACTGCTGGCGGCGCCCAACAGCCAGGCACCGCGCCTTTTCAGTTAAGTAATCCTGATCTCCGCTGGGAAAAAACCAATCAGATAGATGCAGGTTTAGATATAGCTTTCTTTGATAATCGTTTGGCGCTGACAGCGGATGCTTATTACAAATACACTACAGATCTCTTGCTTCCATTGCAGATTCCCGCTATTACAGGTTTTTCTCAGTATTATTCAAATAGCGGAGAAATTAGTAATAAAGGAATTGAGCTTTCGTTGTCTTCTATAAATATCAATAAACCTCATCTAACATGGCAGACTCAATTTAACATTACCCGTAACTGGAATAAGATTGAAAAACTACCAACTCCTTTGGTGTATGGTTCGAGAGATTTGATAAGAAACGAAGAGGGGTATCCACTGTATTCCTTTTGGATGTATAAACAGTTGTATGTAGATCCGCAAACCGGAGATGCTGTTTTCGAGGATGTGAATGGAGACGGCGTTATTACAATAGCCGATAGACAAATAGTAGGTAATGCAAGCCCGAAATTTTTTGGCGGCCTCACTAACGAAGTGAAGTTTAAATCTTTCGACCTGAACGTATTCTTTACTTATCAGTTTGGCAACAAAGTGGTCAGCTTCGATAGAATGCTGATGGAAGGTGGTGGTACGAAGGATGCGGGGCGTTCCATTCTAGCATATAATTTACGTCGCTGGCAAAAGCCGGGTGATATTACAGATGTGCCCCGTGTAACCAGCGTGGGAAATAACTACGGCATTGAACAAAACAGTCGTTTTCTAGAAGATGGGTCATTTGTTCGTTTAAAATCGCTGACTTTGGGTTATACATTCCCTCGTGAAATTATTTCCCGTATTGGGCTGAGTGCACTGCGTGTATATGTGTTGGGCTCGAACTTATGGCTACATACAAAACATATTGGGCCCGATCCTGAGTCTGTTCATACGAACGAGCAAAATGCAAGGGGGATTGATGTAGGTACTCCTCCTCAGCCTATTTCTGTTCAGTTTGGAATCAATGTAACTCTTTAAGTATAAAAATTAAACTTCATGAAAGCGAAATATATATATCAGATTGTATTGATACCGTTCTTGGGTGCATTATTGTCATGCAGTAAATTTTTGAATGTAGAACCCAAGGACAACACCTCCGATGCTGTTACGATTGTAGATGAAACCTCAGCTAATACAGCTTTGAATGGTGTGTATGAGGCATTAGCTAGTGCTGGTTATTATGGACAAATATTTCAATTTACTACGTACTTACGTGGGGGCGATCTGGAGTGGGGCGATTCACGTACAGTAAATCGAGAGTTTATTCAGCGCGATGTACGCGCGGATAATGAAGAAGTGAATAACGTATGGGTGGCTATTTACAGAACCATCAACAGGGCTAATCATGTTATCAAAAAAGTTCCCGCGCTTCCTGATGACGTTATTAATGATACTAAAAGAGATCAGATAACTGGTGAAGCATATTTTATTCGCGCGTTGGCTTACTTCGATTTGGCACGTGTTTGGGGTGGTGTACAGTTGATTTTGGAGCCCACCGAATCGCTGGATGCTAGTAAAGGTATTCCGCGTAGTAGTTTGCAAGATACCTATGCTCAGGTGTTAAGCGATTTAAATGAAGCAGAGCAGCGTCTTCCGGAAACGACCAACAGAGTGCGCGCTACTAAAAAGACCGTGTGGGCCTTAAAAGCACGTTATTACTTATACCAACAACAATGGGCTGAGGCAGAAAATTATGCGACAAAGCTTATTGATGATTCGCAATACGAGCTTATCAAACCTTATAGCAGTTGGTTTGCCAACAATGTAGTGGGTACCCGTGAATCTATCCTTGAAACCACTTACAATGCTGCCAATCCTAATAACCATCGCACTGCTTGGCAACCTCCGGCCAACGGTGGAGTGAGAAGATGGTATCCCAGCGATGCATTTATACAACAGATTACCGATCCCGCTATTGGCGGTGGTCGAAAAGCCTTGGTGGCTCAATCGAATGATGGTTCATGGTATGGGAATCTTTACTACAGAACTCCGGCGGTAGATCCTTCTTACATTCTGCGTATTGCAGAAATGTACCTGATTAGGGCAGAAGCTAGAGCACATCAGGCGGGCAAGCGTAGTTTGGCTCTGGCGGATTTAAATGCAGTGAGGGATAGGGCAGAACTGCTGCCACTTGCTTTATCAGACGAGCAGGAATTATTATTGGCGATAGAAAAGGAAAAGCATTATGAGTTTGCTTTTGAGCCGCATTACTGGTTTGATCTCGTGCGCACCGGGAGAGTAGGTGCTGTATTGAACGTTACGGATCCGAACAAATATGTACTTCCTATTCCTATTGCTCAGTTATTAGTAGATCCTGCGTTAACCCCGAATCCGGGATATTAATCAATCTTTAATCCTAAAATCAAAAGCTATGTCTCCTGCAAGTAATCAGTGGTCCACTACAACCCAATGGCTGTTTAGATTTTTCTTTATCTATTTTTTGCTTCAGGTGCTGCCACTGGACTATAAGTTTTACAAAGATGTATTTGCTATTCGTTTAGGAGCGATTTATTACGGAGATATTTTTAGACTGGCTCATTATTATCCTGAGTTTATATCGTCGAGTCCTTTGTATAACTGGTTTCTTATTGTTGCCTTATCAGTAATCGGAGCAATCGTTTGGTCTGCTATCGATAAACAAGCCAAAGAATATGCTCAGCTTTATTACTGGTTGCGTGTGTTACTGAGGTATCGACTGGCATTTGCTCTGACTGCTTATGCATTTATTAAAATCTTCCCGTTACAATCGCCTTTTCCTACTCTCAGTCAACTCAATACACAGTATGGTGAATTTACTACTTGGCAGTTGTTTTCCGTAAGTTTAGGAGCCGCCCCGTTGTATCAAATTTTCTTGGGTTGGGTAGAGTTGGTGGCTGCTGTGTTATTGCTTTGGCGGCGTACAACGGCTATAGGCGCTTTTATTGTTTTATTGTTTACGGGAAATGTATTGTTCTCTAATCTGGCTTATGAAGGTGGAGAGGTTGGCTACTCATTGTTCTTAGTGCTACTGGCGTTGGTGTTGTTTGCTTATGATGCTCAAAGGATCTTTAATGTGGTGGTGTGGGGAAGGAAGGCTATTGCAGATCGTTTTCTCCCCATCATAAAACCACAATTTAAAGTTTGGCGATGGGTGTTGAAAGGTGTTTTCATCTTTTTTATCTTGATATTTTACGGATTTAAAACCTATCAGGGGTATAAAAAGAACCCACATAATATACCCATTGCAAAAGGTCTGCCCGATGTAGCCGGTGTATACAATGTAGCCCATTTCAGTATTAATAATGATACGCTGCCTTATAATAGTTTGGACCCGATTCGTTGGCAACAGGTGGTATTTGAAGAATGGGCTACGTTGAGTATTAAGTCTAATCGAGATGTTATCATTGATTCCAATAACGTTGAGCAGGTAAGTCCTATAGATTGGGATAAAAAATATGAATCGCAGGGAACCATCAGACGTCATTTTTATGCCTACACAGTAGACAGTATACAGCAATTATTGCACTTGCACAATAAAAATGCACATTATCCTGCCGATACTTTTACATTGCATTACGCACGACCGGATACTAATACGATAATCTTGCAGGGCAGGATTAACAATACTGATTCTATATATACTGTGCTTACAAAAATTCCTAAAAAATATCTGCTAATTGAAGGCCGACGCAAGCCACAAACACTTTAATTACTCACCTTATTATAACATGCTATGGCAAACGTATTAACTGACTTACAAACTTCGCCTGCTACAGATGCTAATGGGAGCACCCATACGGGGTCTCTTGCAGACGCCAATAAGTATCCCTATATATGGAGCCCGCTTCAGAAAACAGCGTTCAGAATTGTTTTTGTTTTCTTTATTATTATGTGTATTCCGGGTTCTGCAAGTTGGTATAAAACGGTTTTCAATATCGACTGGACACACTTACATTATCGTGATTTATATGATGTCGCCCGTTTCAACCCCATAAGGATCTGGACGGTTCGAAGTGAAAGCGGAAGATGGGGGCTGGCATCATGGTCTAATTGGGTCGCTATCCTCGGCATTGCTATTGTAATAGGTCTAATATGGGGGTGGGTTGATAATAAGAGAAAAAGCTACAATATTGCCTATTACTGGCTTCAGGCCATTGTAAGATATCGAGCAGGCATTGGTATTATTGGATTTGGATTCACCAAATTATTTCCGGTACAGATGCCTTATCCTTCCATTAGCCTGCTCAACAATAATTTTGGGGATCTTACCGGGCACAAGGTATTCTGGCTTTCGATAGGTATCGTACCTTGGTATCAGGTTTTTACGGGAGTTGTGGAAGTCGCGGCGGGGGCTTTTCTATTGTTTCGAAAAACAACCGCCTTTGGTGCAGCTTTGCTAATTGGGGCTTTGGCTTCTATTACGGTTGTAAATTTGGGATATGATGGAGGTGTACATGTGTATGCTTCTTACTTTGTGCTGTTGGGCTCTTTTGTACTAGCTTATTACATTCCACGTGTTTACAGACTGCTTATTCTGAAGCAGGATGTAACGCCTATTGATATAGTTCCAAATTTTTCAGAAAAATGGCAACGTTGGTTAAGGATAGGCATTAAAAGTCTGCTAGTATTTTTGTTTTTGATTGTACTTTTCTACTTGCAGTGGATGAACTATCTCTACGATCCTTATAAGCAGCCCTCTTCACCGGGGGTAAAGACACTGCGCGGCTATTATCATGTTAAGGAATTTAAAATTAACGATCGCATCATCCCCGAGGATCCTACCGATACTACGCGCTGGCAAGAAGTAATATTTGAAAAATGGAGTACATTAGCATATAAACAGAACCGCAAGGTGCCGTTGGAGCTTTCAAATGGTGGGGGTGGTCCCATGAAGGATATCAATAAAACGTTTGAAGTGTCCGGTGTTGCTGGCGGGCGACGTGTGTTTCATTATCTAGCCGATACAGTGAATCAGGTTTTATATCTACAAGATAAAAATATCATGACGGCCAAGAAGAAGATTCATTCTCGAGGGGGAGGTGATGATATTGTCAATCCGGCATATGTAGTGAAAGATTCCTCTAAATTTTGGATTCCTATTGAGGCATTGCGTAATATCGGGGATGAAAATAAGACTATTCACCCTAGAGCTTCCTCCACACGCAGAAATAGGGTATTTGGTGTAGGGCTCGTAGATGAAGGAAGACAAAAGATGATATTGTCTTATCAAACTGAGGATGGGGGCAAGCGTGTGTACCTGCGCGGGATTAATGAAGATAAAGATTCCATATTTGTAGTACTGGATCGGGTAGACCGTAAGTATGCGGTGTCGGAAAGTACGCTCAGTGCTGGTAGTTATTAGAGTGATTGAACAACAATGAATAAATCGTTCGATGCAATTGTAGTGGGATCGGGGCCCAACGGCTTGGCTGCAGCTATTACGCTGCAAATGGCTGGTGTAGAGGTGTTGCTGATAGAAGGGCAGCATGAAGTAGGGGGAGGCTTGAGAACCAAGGAGCTCACACTGCCGGGTTTTTTGCATGATGTATGTTCGGCTGTGCACCCCATGGCTATTCATTCGCCTTTTTTTGCTGCACTTCCTTTAGAACAGTTCGGATTACGTTATCTACATTCTCCTGTTACACTTGCACATCCTTTTAGTGCCACGGAGGCTGCCGGTATTGTTGCCTCTTTGGAAGATACAGCAGCATCTTTTGGAGCCGATAAGCAGGCTTACCTTGATTTAATCGGGTCGGTGGTAGAACGCTGGCCACGTATTATTAATGATTTATTACGACCACTGCGATTTCCCAAGGATCCTTTCGCTCTAGCAGGATTTGGTTTGAAGGCCTTACAGCCTGCTTCGCAAATTGTAAAGCGATTTGCTACGCGCGAAGCTAGAGGCATATGGGCAGGCATGGCCGGACATTCCATTCGATCCTTGGATGGCTGGGCCACAGCATCCATAGGGCTGGTACTGAATGCGGCAGCCCATATTAAAGGTTGGCCTGTGCCGGCGGGAGGTTCGCAAAGTATTGCTAAAGCCTTGAGCGACTATTTTGTGTCACTAGGGGGTGTTATTGAAACGGGCACGATGGTAGAGCGGATTGAAGAGCTACCTCCTGCAAAAGCTTTTGTTTTTGATGTGACACCGCGTCAGCTGTTGCGTATTGCAGGACATCGCTTCTCCTCTTTTTATCGCTGGCAGTTGGAGCGGTTTCGCTACGGTATGGGCGTTTTCAAAATAGATTGGGCGTTGCGCGCACCGATTCCTTTTGGGGCAACATTGTGCAGGCAAGCCGCTACTTTGCA
The DNA here is from genome assembly GCF_036409055.1 of Niabella digestorum. NCBI lineage: Bacteria > Pseudomonadati > Bacteroidota > Chitinophagia > Chitinophagales > Chitinophagaceae > Niabella > Niabella digestorum. The sequence goes on from NZ_JAZGLY010000002.1 coordinate 591,569, forward strand.
TTTGGGAGGTACTTTTGAAGAGATTAGTTTTTCTGAAAAGCAAAATGAAATGGGGCATGCTGTTTCAAAGCCTTTTGTTTTGTTGGCGCAGCAAAGTATTGTGGATCCGCAACGGGCTCCTGATGGGCAGCATACGGCTTGGGCTTATTGTCATGTTCCGCATGGCTCCAACCAGGATATGACTGCTGCGATAGAGAATCAGGTAGAAAGATTTGCACCCGGTTTTAAGGAACTAATTTTGGCTAGACATACGATGAATGCACGCCAGATGGAATCGTACAATCCTAATTATGTGGGTGGGGATATCGGCGGCGGTATTATTAACTTATCACAATTGTATACGCGGCCTTCTTTTCGTTTAACGCCCTATCGTACTTCGGATAAACAAATTTTTATATCTTCCTCCTCCACTCCGCCGGGTGGAGGTGTACATGGCATGTGTGGTTATCATGCTGCAAGAACAGTATTGAAAGATATTTTTCATAAAAAAGATAATCTTGATTTATAATGACAGAAACAATTAAGCGCAGGTTTTTACTTACAGAAGATTGGTCAGCAGTTGTGCTGGGATTTGCTATTATTATTCTTACGATTGCAGGTTTAGGTCTGCCGTCTCCGTCATTTAAGTGGCAAAATGCAAGTGATTTAGCTCAAGCAGTTTTTGCTGCAGTAAATCTCAAAAACATTTTGCTCTACTTTTTATTTTTTTATGCTTTTGCGCTCTTAGGCGCTCGCATCACCGGTAAAGATATATCGGGTGTGGCGAAAAGTTTTCCTGTAGTTTATGTACTGACGTTGCTGGCTTCCTTAGCGGGTGGTTTTGAAGGCATTAAATCCTTAAATCTGGAAACAGTAATCTTTTGTTTGTTTTTGGGGTTGATTGTGCGGAATTTTATTAAATTACCTGAGTGGTTTTCTGAGTCATTGTCTTCTGAATTCTTTGTGAAAATAGGATTGGTATTGCTGGGAATCAGTGTTATTTTTTCTGATATTCTTAAGGCCGGTTCCTTGGGGTTGATTCAGTCATTGCTGGTAGTATTATCAGTATGGTATTTCTCCTTCTGGCTTTGTAAGAAGATGAAGGTAGATAATGAGCTCACCATGATGCTGTCCAGTGCAGTATCCATATGCGGCGTTTCGGCAGCTATAGCAACATCCGGTGCCATTAAAGGCGACCCGAAGAAATTATCAGTAGTTGTATCGCTGGTATTGATAACCGCTGTACCGATGATGATATTTATGCCGTGGATAGCTCATCAGTTAGGACTGAGTGAGGAAATAACCGGAGCCTGGTTGGGAGGAACCATTGATACAACAGGTGCCGTGGTGGCTTCTGGCACATTGGTAGGTGAAACGGCTTTGAAGATAAGTACTATTGTAAAATTTTCTCAGAATGTATTGTTGGGCATTGCAGCATTTGCCATATCTGTGTATTGGTCTTATACCAAGAAAGAGGTAGAGCAGGAGCAAAAACCTACTTTAAAAGTGATCTGGGAGCGCTTCCCCAAGTTCGTATTGGGATTTGTAATTGTATCTCTTGTATTCTCTTTTCTGGTAGCGCCCGATATTACCGAAAGCATTAAACCTCAGTTAAAAAATATTCAAGGATTTTGGTTTTCATTAGCTTTTACCTGTATTGGCCTTGAAACCAGCTTTAAGGATATTTTCGGCAAGCAAAACAGAAAGCCTTTATTAGCCTTCTTAGGTGCTCAGGGTTTTAATATTATTATTACGCTAGTAATTGCATATTTGTTGTTTGGATATTTTAAATAATAGGTATTCTAAAAGTGACCATAGATATCTCTTCGATATGCATAGCTTCCATTTAAGGGGCTGTCGCAGAATCTTAAGAAGGATTTGTTAAATAAAGTTTTAAATAATAATCTTCGACAAAGCCAACTCAAAAAATTAGTGATGTACACTCTGTACTAAACAAAAAAGCCATGATCATAAAATCATGGCTTTTAATATGTTGGTCGGGATGACTAGATTCGAACTAGCGACCACACGCCCCCCAGACGTGTACTCTAACCGGACTGAGCTACATCCCGATCCCTACTCGAGGGTAACTCGAGCGGGGAGCAAATTTATAAAAAAAAGTTCAAAAAAAACAATAATTACTTCTTTTTAAATTCAAAATCCGAAATCATGTTTATATCTTACTGTTGCTTATCTTCGCAACTTAATGAACCTTATCATTAAGCAAGCAAAAATTGTAGATCCCACTTCTTCTCATCATGGGAAGGTTATTGATATTCATATCTCAAACGGGAGAATTATTTCCATTGGTAAAAATTTGAAGGCAAAAGGGGCGAGGGAAGTTGCGATGCCTCAGTTGCATGTATCGCCCGGCTGGGTAGATATTTTTGCCGATTTTGCCGATCCGGGTTTTGAGTTTCGCGAAACAATCAGCAGCGGTGCTAAGGCAGCAGCAGCCGGAGGGTTTACTACCGTATGCGTAATGCCCAATACAAACCCCGTAGTGGATCAAAAAGCGGTTGTGGAATATATCATACAAAAAGCCAAGGGACTGCCGGTTACCGTATTGCCATTGGGAAGTATTACCCGTAATGCGGAAGGTAAGGAACTGGCCGAGATGTATGATATGAAATTGAGTGGAGCGGTAGCCTTTACCGATGGTAAAAACCCCGTGCAGTCTTCTGGGTTGTTGGTAAAAGCGTTGCAGTATATCAAATCCTTCAATGGTGTAATCATTCAGGTACCCGATGACAGAAGCATTAATCCTCACGGAGTAGTGAATGAGGGCATTACTTCAACGCAAATGGGGCTTCCCGGGCGACCCGATATCGCTGAGGAAATTGCCGTAGCAGGCAATATCAAGTTAGCAGCTTATGCGGAGTCGGGTTTGCATTTTACTGGTGTGAGTACGGAGGCTTCTTTAAAGCTGATTAAGGATGCCAAACAGAAAAAACTGGATATTACTTGTTCTGTAACGCCTTATCATCTGGTCTTCTGTGATGAGGATATTACCACTTACGATACCAATCTAAAAGTAAATCCGCCGTTGCGCAATAAAAAAGACCGTAAGGCTTTGCAGAAAGCGGTTGGGGAGGGATTGGTTGATTGTATCGCATCGCATCACATTCCGCAAGACAAAGATCATAAAATTGTGGAGTTTGAATATGCAAAGAACGGAATGCTCTCTTTACAAACAGTATATGCAGCACTCAATACCACACTGCCCGATGTGACACAGGAACGTTGGATAGAGCTGTTGGCTATCAATCCGCGGAAAATATTAAATCTGGATATTCCTTCCATTGAAGAAGGTAATATTGCTTCCATCACTTTATTCAATCCGCAAGAGGAGTGGGTATTAGATCAGGGAGCAGTGTTGTCTATCAGTAAAAATACTCCCTTTATAGGTAAAGCCTTCAAAGGCAAACCTCTGGGTATTTATCACAATAATCAGCTTGTATTAAACTAAGAGAGATTGAAATTGAATGCTACTATAAAAGGTTTGATCACAGGTGTGCTGATGGTGGTACTGGGGCTAATATTATCTGTAATGGATGATAATAAGGCAACGGTATTACAGTATGCAGGTACATTTATTTATGGGTTAGGTATTGTGTGGAGTGTAATGTCTTTTGCATCAGCCACAGGAATTTCGCAATTTGGAATATTATTTCAGCAGGGGTTCAGATGTTTTGTAATGGCTACGCTAGTACTGGCTATTTACACATTTGTTTACTGGAAAACAAATCCCGAGAAAATCGATCAAATAATAGAAGCTTCCAAAGTGGAACGTCTTCAAACTGCCCAACATAGAACCCCTCAAGAAATAGAAATAGAAGCCCAGCAAACGAGAAAATATTTTATTCCTATCAGTATATCCGGACAGATATTCTCCAATTTGCTAGTAGGGGCGGTAGTTACTATGGTTGTTTCTGGTGTATTGTATTTGAGAGGTAGTACTAAATAACCCTAATGCAGCGCTATTGATTTCAAAATTTATCTTTGCGTAACAAATAATAAAATGGATTTGTCAATTGTTATACCGTTATTGAATGAAGAAGAATCGCTACCGGAATTAACGGAGTGGATCGAGCGCGTCATGCGGGATAACAATTTTTCTTACGAAATACTGTTTGTGGATGACGGTAGTACCGATGATTCGTGGGAAGTGATTCAGAAGCTGCGTGCCCAAAACAGTAATATAAAAGGTATCAAGTTTCAACGTAATTACGGCAAGTCAGCAGCGTTGAACGAGGCTTTTAGAGTAGCCGAAGGAGATGTAGTGATTACGATGGATGCAGACCTTCAAGATAGTCCTGATGAAATCCCCGAATTGCGCCGTATGATTGTTGAGGATGGATATGATCTGGTGAGTGGGTGGAAGAAAAAACGCTATGACAATACACTGACTAAAAATATCCCTTCTAAGTTTTTTAATGCCGTTACGCGCCGCGTTTCAAAAATCAAGCTCCATGATTTTAACTGTGGTCTTAAGGCATATAAAAAGAAAGTGGTGAAGAGCATAGAGGTTTACGGCGAAATGCATCGCTACATACCTGTTATTGCTAAGTGGGCCGGATTTAGAAGGATTGGTGAGAAGGTAGTGGAACATCGTAAGCGTAAGTATGGCGTGACGAAGTTTGGTTGGGACCGCTTTGTAAATGGTTTTCTAGACCTAATGTCCATCACCTTTGTGGGCAAGTTCTCCAAAAGACCTATGCACTTTTTTGGGCTGATAGGATTGGTCTTTTTTCTTGTAGGATTCATCACATCGCTTATTCTTATTATTTCAAAAATTTCCTTTGCAGACTATACCGTTACAAACAGGCCTGCTTTTTATATAGCACTCACATCCATTATTATTGGTGTACAGCTCTTTCTGGCTGGTTTTTTAAGCGAACTCATTTCCCGTAATGCTCCCGGCAGAAATTCCTATCTGATAGAAGAAAAAATCGGGCTATATTGATTTTAACTTAAAAGTCACGAATCTCCGATAATTTTCCTAATTTTAGTAAAGCATTGTTTTATCTAAAAAAGAGAGGAGATGAGTATTGTCCGGTATTTACTTATAGGTTGCATAGTATTTTTCTGTATAAATGTAGCCTCTGCTCAAATCCGTACCAAACAGGAAAAGGGATATTTCAATATTACTAACCTTGCAGAAATACAGTATTTGCAATCGTTGGATTCTTCATCATTAGAAGATGGGCTCGCCTATGTAAAAACTTTTGGGTATAGCGTCAGTACCATTAACGGTTTCTTTGTAAACAATCATTTGTCTATTGGGGTAGGTGTAGGGTTGCAAACGTCCAGATATAAAGCATTTGCAGGATCAAGTACCACAGATTCTGCGATAGCTAGCGGCTACTTTGGCAAAAATCATAATATAACTCTATTGCCTGTTTTTGCTGATTTTCGTTACTATCCCTTTAATTATAGAAACGATGTTATGTTTTTGCTGAATGTAGGTTATGCTCCACTTTTGAAAATAAATTATAAGGCGGATAAGCCCCATTTAAATGGAGGCCCCTTTATTAAACTTGGAGCGGGATATAAATTCGAGATTAGCGAGTTTGTGTCTTTTGCTCCTGCTATTAATTTTAATGCACAGCGTTTTGGAGATAATACCGTATTGGGCGGGGGTATTGCACTAGGGTTGATGTTTTAGCTACGACAGTTTTTTGCGTAACTGTTCAGCCTTCTTGCTGATTAACCAAAATGATATTGCCAGCAATGCAAAGAAAAGCCCCTTGTTAGTCCTGTTCCAAAAATATTCAAAATAGCGGGTATAAATATTCAATAGGAAGAATATAATTGTAATATCTCTTAATGTTTCTTCTTTATTTCTGATAGCATATGCCAGTACTATTATGAGTAGCACGGTATAGGCTATGGCCCACATAAATAATTTCCCTTGTCTGATAGCAGACCACACCTCGTAACTTAGATTTCCTGAAACGGAGAGAAATAAAGCTGAGGTAAACAAAAATATCCAGCTGAAATGCCAAGTGAAGGAATAATACTTTTTGAAATAGGGTTGCTGCCGTAAAAGCCAGGAACAGCCTACCATTGCCGCACCTAGAAATGTCATGCGCAGTGGGTAGTTCATTCCTAAGAAATAAGTTTTATAAGTATCCTGCGACCATGCATATGTCTGAGCACCCCAACTACTAATGAGAGCTAGTAGAGCACAGCACCATAAAAGTTTTGTATTTAGATAAAATGCCACAATACCGTACAGCACAGCTGTGATGAATATAGCAATACCATAATAGTCTGTACTAATGGAAAGGCTTTTGGAAAAATAAGTCACAGATACGCCCAGCGTTAGCGCTATCAAAATGGTAAAACTTTCATTGGCTAAGGAAGCGTAAGGATATTTTCGGTTACGCCTTCGAGCTATCCATATTAATAAGCCCGAGCATAGAGCAAATGCAAGACCTATGGCAAATTCGGAAAAGGCGAAATATTTTCTAATACGTTCAATCCATTTCTCATCCAGTACTAATGCTCCAAAAGCCAGAATAGCGCATGAAACGGCGGCTATAGCTGCATAAAATGCAATTGTATCAAATTCGCTTCTGTAAGGAGATACGGTGTCCCTAAGTTTTTGAGCTGTAGTTTTGTCAATAAGGGCATTGTTTTCCCATTCCTCAATGGCTTCCTTCAATAACTTACTCTCTTTTTTGTTTACCCTCATGATTACGATTATGTGTCAAATTTAGGTCAATTAGCTATACTGTTGCAGTTACCGTCCCCCTTGTGGCTTTATAGGTGCAATGAATTAGTATAAATAAGCATATATTTTGTGTTATTTCTTAAAAAGCCTTTGTATTATAAGGTGTAAGTGCAGTAATCATGGTATATTTGCACCCCATAAAAACAAGGTTTTTATGACAACAGACCCACTAAGATATGAGGCTGTTGTTGGGACGAAGAATGGTTGAAAATAAGTTTATATAGTTAAAATCTTAATACATTAAAGAAATGTTTCGGACACATACCTGTGGCGAGTTAAGAATTGCTGATGTTAATAAAAGTGTTACCCTGTCCGGATGGGTACAGGCCGTACGTAAATTCGGTAGTATCACTTTTGTGGATTTGCGCGACCGTTATGGTATTACCCAATTGCTGTTTTCAGAATCTTTAAATGAGCAACTGGATGCTAATCCACTGGGGCGGGAGTATGTATTGCAAGCTACCGGTATGGTACGAGAGCGTAGTAATAAGAACCCCAATATCCCTACTGGCGATATTGAAGTGCTGGTAGATAGCTTTACTATACTGAATAAAAGCGTCACACCTCCTTTTACCATTCAAGATGATACCGATGGAGGCGACGACCTGCGTATGAAATATCGCTTTTTGGATTTACGCCGAAATGCGGTGAAGAAGAATCTGGAGTTACGATATGCAGTAAACCGTGCTACGCGTGAATATTTGCATCAATACAACTTTATGGATATCGAAACTCCGTTCTTGATTAAATCTACTCCGGAAGGTGCTCGTGACTTTGTGGTACCCAGTCGTATGAATCCAGGAGAATTTTATGCATTGCCGCAATCTCCCCAAACATTCAAGCAATTGCTGATGGTGAGTGGGTACGACCGCTATTATCAGATTGTAAAATGTTTTAGGGATGAAGATTTGCGTGCAGACAGGCAGCCTGAGTTTACACAGATAGACTGTGAAATGTCTTTTGTGCATCAGGAGGATGTATTGGAGATTTTCGAAGGTTTAATAAAATATATTTTTAAAACTGTTAAGGGTATTGATTACACAGAGCCCGTAGAGCGTATGCCCTGGCAAGAAGCTATGTGGCAGTATGGCAACGATAAGCCCGATACCCGTTTTGGTATGAAGCTGCTGAACCTGAAATATCCCAAACATGTTTTTGCGGATAAGGAAGATAATGCACATCTGATTGAGGGAGCGAATTTTCAGGTGTTTGAAAGTGCAGAAACCGTATTGGCTATTGCAGTTCCTGGTTGTAGTGAGTACACTCGTAAGCAATTAGACGAGCTCACGGAGTGGGTGAAGCGTCCGCAAATCGGTATGAAAGGGCTTGTGTACATTAAGTGTAATACCGACGGTACGTATAAAAGTAGTGTCGATAAATTTTATAGCGAAGAAAGGCTCAAAGCTATTGCCGATGCTGCTGGTGCTAAAGCTGGAGACCTTATCTTAGTGCTGGCAGGTACGGAAGCGCTTACGCGCAAAGCTATGAGCGAACTACGTTTGGAAATGGGTAAAAGATTGGGGCTGCGCAAAAGTGATGAGTTTAAATTATTATGGGTGGTAGATTTCCCATTATTTGAATATTCTGAAGAAGACAATAGATGGGTGGCGCGTCACCATCCGTTCACTTCGCCCAAACCATCAGATATTGAAGTGATGATTAATAACAGCCCTGTTATTGAAAATCCTGCCGAATATCTTAAGCATCCTTATGCCAATATCAAAGCCAATGCTTACGACATGGTGTTGAATGGTAATGAAATTGGAGGTGGTAGCATTCGTATTTATCAGAAGGAACTGCAACAGAGGATGTTTGAAGCGTTGGGTATGGATGAACAGGAGCAGCAGCATAAATTCGGCTTCCTTCTAGGTGCTTTTGAGTATGGTGCTCCGCCACATGGTGGTATAGCTTTTGGTTTGGACCGTCTTTGCTCTATTCTAGGAGGCAGCGAAAGTATTCGCGATTTTATTGCCTTCCCCAAAAATAATAGTGGTAGAGATGTAATGCTGGATGCGCCTTCTGCAGTTGATGATAAGCAGCTTGAAGAACTGTATATTCAGCTGAATCTCCCGAAGGAGTAAGTTTTTACATGTTGTTGTATGCATAAAATATACTGATAGGCAAAATTGCCTTTGCGGAAGCCGGACACACGATACTCGCTTTTCTTTGTAAAGCTGTCGTATCTAATTTTGCCTATCGCGCAAGGCTTCGTCTAAAAAGCCGCATCGTAGACACACAAATAAAAGAACTTTCATTAGGCAAAGTCAACTTTGCCTATCATCGGTAACTGTTGCACAACTCCCTTAAAAATGCAATAAAGAAAAAATTTGACTTCATTACAATCGTTTTAAGCGACCGTATTTTTGTTGTGAGAGAAAAAAATCTAAAAAAATTGGAGGGCGTATTGCGGCTAAAAATTGGTCTTAAAATGTCGTTTTTTATAGCAAATAGCATTCCTTGTGGAATTGCTATTCTTTTGGCCATTATTTGGGGCAGTTTTCGGCTAAATTTTAAGTATTTCTTCAGATTATAACACAGCGCGGCCATTAACACGTGTTTGTTGGCTTGTGCCATGCCTCGGGCGTTAATGCGTCGCATGTTATGGTGGTTGATGAGTGTTCCCAAAACGGGTTCTACCGTGCTACTTCGCCGTTTGACTAATCGGCGATGGTATGCTTTGTTTTCTGTAAGTTTTTGATGCATCTTATCGTACAAGGGCTTGTGGATGCTTTCATCTATCTTTTTAAACTTACTTACTTGGCCACAGCATTGCGCTCGTAATGGACAGTCTTTACAATCTTTTTCGCTGCTTCGGTAGGTTTTCTTTTCATAGCCTTTGCTATCTGTTTTAATGCCTTTATACGTTAAAAAAGCCTTGTGGCAGCCTTCTTGTATGCATTCGTATTGGTACTTTCTCTGCGTTGTATAGAAAGCCTTCTCGATCGGGCTTATATTGTCCAAAGTTGGGAATCCACGCATCGATATCTTTGTCTTCACAATACTGTAAACTCTCTCCGCTGCTGTAACCTGCATCGGCAATCACTTCGTCTAACTCTATTTCGTTTTGATTTAAATTTTCTATTGTTTGATTCATAATCTCATGAAAGATTGCACTGTCCTTGCTTCCTGCTGTACTGGCACAGGCACCTGTTATCACGTGGTGAGCATCGTCTACGGATAATTGTCCTGCATAATTGAGTTGACGTGGTTTTCCTAGTTTGGTCGAGATTTTTGCATCGGGATCCGTAGGAGAATAATGCGTATGATTACTTAAAAACTTGGGACGGATTTCTTCTCCATCTTCATCTATTTGAAGTGTTTTGCGTGATCCTGGCATATCCTTATATGCTTCTTGTTTCCAAGCGTGATGTTGTGCTACTTCCTTCTGCTTTTGCGGGGTAACTTGATAGTCCGAGTGCGTGTTGAATTCTTCTATATAAGTCTTCGCATCGGCTATGATTTCTTTTTCCACCAAACTATCCATACTTACATTGGCTAAAGCACTGTCCACACATTGACGCTTTCCGCGAACCATTCCTTTTTGAACGCATTTGCGTAAGATGTCTTGAAATAAACTTAAAAATACTTCTTCGCCATACAGTTGACGAGTCCGAGAGATGGTCGAATGCCAAGGTAATTCTTCATCTAAATCATACCCCAAAAACAATCTTATACTTAAGCTGTCTGCACAGTAGCGCAATAAGGCTCTATCGCTGTTGATATTGTTGAGATAACCAACCAGCAATATTTTGAAGAAAACCACCGGGTCAATGCTCTGTTGTCCTTCTCTGCCGTAGTATGGGGCGGTAGCTTTATAGAGAAAGTGTAGCTCTAAATGTTGATTTACTTTTCGATAGAAATCCTCTTGAGGAACTAAACAGTCTAAGCTCAGCTTGTAAAACAATTTGGGTGTAAAATCTTTTCGTCCTTGCATATAGCAAGTTACAAAAAATAATTATATTTGATTTGAGTTGTGCAACAGGCACAAGGTATTGCCAAAATGGGGGCTGATGGAAGTAAATCCACTGATGTACTTCCATCAGCTTTTGTACTATATTTGAACTGATGGCTTTCAAATGCCCCACTTCGGCAATACCCAAACGTTGGCGGTAATGGCAGGAGCAACCGAGTTCACATCGGACATCCGATGAATACTTGATAACTTCTTATAATTTAGCCTTACATTTTGACAAAATTTGCAAACAAACAATATTATGGATTGGATAAATTTTCTTGAAGAACACACAGAATTATTAATATCAAATTTAGGAGTTTCAGAGCATTGGGTTGTCTATTTCAGATTGCTTGTTCTTATCATACTCCTAATCATATTATCATCTCTTGCATTCTTAATTGCAAAAAGGGTTTTCATATATTATCTCTATAAAGTATTGAAAAAAAGCTCGTTTACTTGGGACGATTTATTTGCTGATACAAGAGCATTCAACAAACTAGCTCACATCGCCCCTGCGGTTATAGTGCGATTAATGGCTCCTGCTATTTTTTCGGACTTTGAACAGATTCTTCCATTCGTTATAAGATTAACAGACGCTTATCTAATAATCGTTAGCATGGCGGTGTTTTTTTCTATATTAAAAGTGGGCGAATACACCTTATCCCAGCACCCTGCATTTAAAGATAAGCCATTAACCAGCTACTTTCAGCTCATTAGAATTCTACTTTATGTAGTTACGATCATTTTAGTGCTTTCGGTAATATTAGGTAAGTCACCTATTTATTTTCTTAGTGCATTTGGTGCAATGACAGCCATCTTACTATTGGTATTTAAGGATACTATTTTGGGCTTAGTGGCGAGTGTGCAGATGTCATCCAATGATATGGTGCGTGTGGGCGACTGGGTGGAAATGCCCAAATTTAATGCGGACGGAGATGTTATTGACATCAACCTGAACACTGTAAAAGTGCAGAATTGGGATAAAACCATTACTACCATTCCAACTTATTATTTTATTACAGACAGTTTTAAAAACTGGCGGGGAATGCAACAAAGTGGTGGAAGAAGAATCAAAAGAGCTATTTTTATAGATGCTCATTCGGTAAAACTTGTCGATGCTGAAATGAGAGAAAAGCTCAAAAAAATTCAACTTATTTCCAATTACGTAAAAAACCGTCAGAAAGAAATAGAAGAATTCAATACTCAACACAACATAGACACCTCAGTCTTAATTAACGGCAGGCAATTGACCAATTTGGGCGTGTTTAGAAAATACATTGAAAGCTATCTGAAATCACATCCGAAAATCAAACAGGACATGACCTTAATGGTCAGACAGCTTGCTAGTGAAAACAAAGGCATCCCGATGGAAATTTATTGTTTTACCAAAACTACCGCTTGGGTCGAATACGAATCAATACAATCAGATATTTTTGACCACTTGTATTCTACTGCTACTTTTTTCGATATAGAAATATTTCAGGAGCCGGGTGGGAAAGACTTTAGTATCGCTTTTGATAGAAATAATGTGACGTGATTTTGACCTATACTGAAATCAATAAAAGAGCCACTACCGCCAACAAATGGTCATACGCAATGCGGGGTGCTGTGCCTGTTTTTATAGGCAATTCATTTAATAAAGCTTGTCGTAACTCGACAAGTTAGCGCTTCGAATCCCGCACTGCGCATACCGGCGAACGTTAGTGGTCATTGTAAAAAAACAAATATCTGAACGAATGGAAACAAAAAAAGGCGTAAAAGTCCCCGAAAGTTTGGAAAGACTTTACAGGAGAGCAAGGAATTAAAAAATGCTTGGGACAAATTAAGACCAAGTTGCCAGCGTGAATATGTTGAGCGGGTGAACAAAGCAAAGTCGGAGGAAAAACGCAAGGAGAAAATTGACAGGATAATCGAACTAACATTGGACTACGCAAAAAGACATCCCGAAAAATATAAAAACCGTAAATCATAAGATAATGGACAAAGATTTTGGTGCAGTTTTCCTGTATGGGGCGGGTCTTGGAAATTTTATTTGGCAAGACTTAAAGCCATTAATAGAATTTCCGGCACTATTCATCGAATATCCAAATAGAGAGGTCGGAGAAAAAATGAACTATGACTTGGAGTTTGACGAATATATAAAACCCGCAATCGACCAAATACAAAAATGGAACAAGGACAAATTAGTGTTTGTAACCCATTCTATTGGTGGGTGTGTGGGACTAAAATTGTCGGACTATTTCAAAGAAAGAACCATCGGATTTATTGGAATAGGTTCGGCAATTCCCGAGAGCGGAAAATCGTTCGTATCCTGTTTGCCATTTCCAAAAAATCTGTTAACACCTATACTTTTGAGCTTGTTCGGAACTAAACCGCCTAACAAATCAATAGAGAAACAACTTTGCAATGACCTGTCGCCAAGTCAAACTTCAGAGGTTGTAAACCGATTTACGCCAGAGGCAAAGTCATTATACACCACGAAAATAACCTATCACAATTTACCCGAAAACACCTTGTACATAAAGCTGTCAAAAGATGCGGGTGGAATTGAAATACAGGATAAGATGATACAGAATTTAAAAGCAGAAAAAGTGGAAACCATCGACAGCGGACATTTGCCGATGATGAGCAGACCCGAAAAATTGAGCGGAATTTTGAATGGATTTATGAACCAGTTTGGATGAAAAAACAACGAACCGCTAACAATGTATATAAAAAATAGGCGAAACAGTAGTAAAATCAAGGTTTTTGGCTTGTATCAAACTTTGTGTTTAACTAAAAGTTTAGTGCTTCGAAATCGCCTACTTTTCATATACTAAACGTTATAGCCAATGGTAGGACGACCGAACCGTAAAAGAAAAACAAACAGACAATGACAATAAAAGAAGCGATTTTAAAAAGCCTTGACGAGATTAACGACCTGACAACTTATATGGACGTTTACAACCATATCGTAAAAAACAACTATTACGACTTTGGGACAGCTAAAACACCTGCTTCGACAATTTCGGCTTTGCTTGGTGACTTTATTCGCAACGGTGACACAAGAGTAAAAAGAATAAAACAAGAAGGTGGAACTTATGCTTACTACCTGACAAAAAACGAGCAAAATATCGGCATAGACATTTTGAGCGGTGAAACGGAAACAAAGACTACAAAAATCACCAAGGCAACTAAAACAAAGACATTTGAAGAAAGAGACTTACATAAACTTTTAAGCAGTTACCTAAAAAATTCAGGCACTTACTCAAAGACAATTTTCCACGAACAATCTAACGGAAAGGACAACAACCAAATTTGGACACATCCAGATATGGTTGGTATTAAATTCTTGAACTTACAGACAAAAGCCAGTCAAAATTTTTTAAAATCTATAAATCGAGTTGATACTTTCAAATTGAGTTCATACGAACTAAAAAGAGAAATCAATAGCGACAGCGAACTAAAAAAGGCTTTTTTTCAAGCAGTTTCTAATTCAAGTTGGGCAAATTATGGTTATTTAGTTGCTTTTGAGTTCAGCGATAGCTTGAATGAAGAAATGGCAAGACTTAATCAATCATTCGGAATTGGAATTATCGAATTAAACGCAAATCCTTATCAGAGTAAAGTGTTATTTCCAGCAGTTTACAGAGATTTGGACTTTAAAACGATTGACAAACTTTGTAAAATGAACAAGGAATTTGAAAAATTCATAGAACAGACAGAAAAACTAATGACTGCAAGCGAAAAATACGTTTCAGGAGCAGAAAAAGAACTTGACGAATTTTGTGATAGTTATTTTGCCAACGACACAGAAGTTGAAAACTATTGTAGAGAAAAACATATACCGACAAACGAAGAATGACAAAAACCACTGGCTATAACAGACGTTTGGCTCAATGGCAGGTGACGTGGTTAATTGAACATTATACCTCGCATCAACTTTTGTGGTGTATTGACAGTTTTGTGCTCCGAAATTCGCCACTGCGCCAAGCGCCAAACCGTTGGCAGAAATAATTGGAGACACTACCAAGCCATGAGAGCGGAGAAAATTAACAGGCAAGTGACAACGAAAGATGACAGCTGCCAACGGTGGAATATTCTGACACAGCACCTAATCTGAAGGTAAGACTAACTTGAAAAATTTAAACAAATGAAAGTCATGAAACATTTAACTGCTTTTCTCACTTGCTTGGCAATCACAGGAGTACTTTTTATATCATGTTCAAAAAAAGAGACACCACAAACTGAAAAACAAACGCTTTACACAGACCTCTACTCAAAAGGAGGAGTCGTTCACAACGAATTATTAAATAAATTTGCTAACAAGCTAATGAAAAGCGATTCTAAATTGTCATTAAAACTAAACAATATTGCATTGAAGTATATCAATACTCGAACAGGAACTATTCCGAGGTCAGTTGCTCCATCTACACAAGAACTTACAGAGTTACAAAACGAGATAAATCAAGCTGTAGCCGAGGAGGTTCTTCCTGTTTCGATTTCCTATTTACAGGGCAATGGATTTTATCAACAATTTGAGGAAGTTGGAATTCAAGACCCAGAGAGCATTATAAATAGTGTGGCTGACGACATATATGAAACACCATCGTTCAGTAATGAAACTTATTTAAATGAAATTTCTTTTGGTAAAACCTTAGCCTTTAAGAACTTTGTATCGGATTTGAAAAATTTAATTGAAAGCGGTTCTTCTAGCAATCTTCTTTCCCAAATAGATCAATTAAAAAATTCTTATTTACAACAAATAACAGATGAAGTTGAAGCCCTAGCTATTATAAACGGTTGTGAAACTGCAAAAGCTTCATTCGAGTATTGGAATAGCACAACAAACACGACCTATTGGGACGATGTTGTAACTAATATTTTTAGCCCATCTCTGCAATCTATGGTTGGCAAAACACTTCCTAGACGCGTTACCAATGACCACCGAGATATTATTGTTGCCGATGCTGTAGGTGCAATAGGGGGTGTCGTAGAAGGTGCTGTTATTGGAGCCGCGGCAGGACCTGGTGGCGCAATGGTAGTTGGTACTGCAGGAATGATTTTAAGAGGTGCACAGGCTTCAGCAGGAGAATATGTGTTGAATAAATTAAAGAGTTGGTTATTTGATTAAGTGTCTAAAAAAACTATTATGTATAAAGTTCTTCAAAAACTCGGTAGTTCAGTTTCTTGGATTGCTAAGCAATCTTGGTTTTTTGCTCTTTTTTTATTTATCGGTTTTTTGCTAGCAGGTAGTATAAAAAATAAAGAAGATCTATTTGAGAAATTAGCCATCTGTATTGTGTTTTGGCTTCTTGATTTTCTTTTTTTAAAGAAATTTTTATTGAATTTTCTAAAAGGGATATCAAATAAGTATAAAAAGGCACAATAATCCTTAGTCACACATTACTTCAGCCAACAGTGCATTGGCAATATGGCGGCTTGAGATCAAATGCTCAACGGAAGTAATTCTGTTGGGCATTTTTGCGAAACTCATCTTTTGTGATTCTATTTCCGCCACATCGCCAATGCTTTAACGTTAGTGGCAATGGCACCGCCGACAACAACAGCCATAAACCTGAAATTCAACAGGCACATTTAGTTTTTACCGACATTCCAAAAAACAAAAAAAGCTGTCGCATTATCATGACAGCATTTTTATGCTAACAAATCTGTTATTTTATTTCAGTAATCCATTCTATTCCGCTGATATCAATCAGTTTCAATGCGTAATTTTCTTTGAGCGTAATTCCTTCTAAGTCAATCGTCAAATCGGCTTTTGCACCAAGCGGTAAAATCAGGCTATGTTTTCCCGGTTTGATTTTTGCCACATAATGATTATTTATTTTTTCTTTCGGAAATTGAGCTAGTTCCTCTTGCCCAATGGACTTTATGACCTGATTGTTTTCGTCCAAAATCTGTATGCCAATCAAAAAAGAACCGTAAACATCCGCACCCTCAACCCTGAATAGTTGAAAAGAAAGTTGTGAGCCGTTTTGCTGAATATTTGAAATTTCAACTTTGGGCTTTACCGATTTGTTATGAAGCGTACCAAATACACCTCCGTGAAAATACTGATTGGTAAACAAAGTCAATCCAAATATAAACAACGACATGACCAGAACTTTTGGAGCTAAATTTTTTATTGGAAGCTCGCCCGAACCTAAAAAAGCAAACCATTTTTTATTGGTAAACTGATAGGGTTTATTCATTAAATAATTGTCTAACGAATAAGCTCCGCTACCTGTTAAGAACAAGACAAAGCCACTTGCCACACCCAACACACCTATTTGCCATTCGTCCAAACAAGTCGTTCCAATCCAACCAGACCCCAAAAGAATTCCCATCGCCAAAAAGAACACCCCAATGCTCATCAGCCTTGTAAACAAACCAAGAATGATAAACAAACCGACAATAGCTTCTACAATCGTAAAAATAACCATTGAAATTTGCAACGCTTCGGGGTTGGAAACCAAATATTCAATAATCGGTTTGATGCCCAAAGCATTGGGGAGAAAGTGATTGAATTTTTCACCTATATAGCCCGCTTCTTCGGGAATAAGTTTGTTGTCTATAATCAACCTTCGCCAAAAAGCAGAAAAATAAGTCCAGCCGATTACCCAACGTAGGGATAGCGTAAAAAGTCCAGCCTTGCCGACTGCACTGTCAATATATTGTTTCATTGAATTTTATATTTTAATTAAACGTGAAAATGATATAATAATGCGAGAGAAAAATCACGCTATATCAATTTTCAGCCGTTTGTATAAAATATATTTTGGTGGACTGTTACCCGAAGATGTTTTTGAATAATCGTTGTAACCTTTGGAAGAAAGTACGACAAAACACGAATTATTGACAACCTGAACAGGCTCAATTTCTTTATAAATTTTTGCTTTTTTTACAACCGAAATTTGCTGGTTATCATTTTGCGAATACGAACAGCTGGTTGTCGGAGCAATTGTCTTTGACTTGTTGAGCGGTTTGACATAATCCGTATTAACTACTTGAGACAATGCCTCCTTGACAGTACAAGGACTTAACGAAAACAGAACAAACCACATCAATAAAATATGTCTGCAATTTTTGATATGGCTTTCCTTTTTCGTCATCTCTACAAAGATACAGTTATTTTAATTCGATTATGTTAAGATTGCCTAATCAGCGGTTTTCTCCATAAAATGTTTTGTGATTTATAACTAAATTACGGTGAATGACTAATAGCCACAGCCACTAACAAAGGTTTTGCAAAAGAGCGGGTTAAGTGGTTAATTCAAGGTTAGTGCATTTAATCCGCAAAACCATTTCTTATTTGCGCTTTTTTGTAATTTAGCAAAGAGAAAAAATGGTTTTGCTACCTTTATGCTAAATTGAAAGTTTAGGCTTTCTAATCCGCTTCTTCGCAAAGCCCGAAAACGTTATCGGCAACCCTACCAGACCACCGTGCAGACATCAACGGACAGACATCAAACAGAAAAATTGCCAACGCTTCGCAAAATTAAAAGATGTGTTTGCCACCACACAAGCCGACACAAAAACACCACATTTAATTTTGCCCCAACCAAGCCCACCCACCACCCAAACAAAATTGTAACTTTGCAAAATGGAAGAATTACAACAGATAACAGAGTTTAAGACATCACCCGAATTAGTAGAAAAACTACAACAATACAGCATAAAAAAGACCTATGAAGCTGGCGACATTATTCTAAACGAAAATGCACATATTCGCTCTATTCCTATTGTTACCAAAGGAGCTTTGAAAGTTATCCGAACAGAAGAAGACGGCAGAGAAATTCTATTGTATTATATCAAAGCGGGGGAAAGTTGCATTATGTCGTTTTTGGGCGGTTTGCACAACGAAACAAGTAAAGTAAAAGCGGAAGTTGAAGACGATGCTGAAATACTTTTTTTGCCCCTTGAAAAAGTATCGTTGTTTATCAAAGAATATCCGCAATGGTTAGATTACATTTTCCGTTTGTATCACAAACGTTTTGAAGAATTATTGGAAGTTGTAAACGCTATTGCTTTTAAAAAAGTAGATGAAAGAATGTTGGACTTACTCCACAAAAAAGTTGAGCTCACAGGAAACCACACCTTGAATATCACCCACGAACAATTGGCCAACGAGTTAGGGACTGCCCGTGTTGTGGTTTCGCGATTGTTAAAACAATTGGAAGAAATCGGAAAAGTTAAGTTGGGTAGAAACAAAATTACGCTTGTGTAACAAAAGTGGCTGTATAGGTTTTTGAGTTGGTGCAATTTTGCGGCATCAATTTCAAAAATCTATGGAAATAGCGGGTTATTTAGCATCAATTTTTATAGGTGTTGCATTAGGACTAATCGGTGGCGGTGGCAGTATTCTTACCGTTCCTGTTTTGGTTTATCTGTTTAGTGTGGACGCAGTTTTAGCAACCGCCTATTCTCTTTTTATTGTCGGAACGACAAGTGTTATAGGTTCATTTTCATACTTCAAAAAAGGTTTGGTCAATATCAAAACGGCTGTTGTGTTCGGTATTCCGTCCATTGCAGCCGTTTTTCTTACAAGGGCTTTTATCGTTCCTGCCATTCCGCAAGAAATTTTTAGCATCGGAAATTTTACCGTTACCAAAAGCATTTTACTGATGTTGCTTTTTGCCGTGCTGATGATTTTTGCTTCTTACAGTATGATTAAAAAAAATAAAAAATGTTGCGATGAAGAACCACAAAAACAGAAATTCAATTATCCGCTAATTCTTGTTGAGGGAACAGTTGTAGGAATTTTGACAGGACTTGTTGGTGCAGGTGGCGGTTTCTTAATCATTCCTGCGTTGGTTGTGTTGAGTAAATTACCGATGAAAGAAGCCGTAGGAACATCCTTAGTCATCATTGCTGCAAAATCATTGATTGGTTTCTTTGGCGAAAGTGGCGAAACCGTGATTGATTATATTTTCCTTGCAAAAGTAACAGCCTTTGCCATTGTCGGAATTTTTATAGGTATGGCACTTTCCAAAAGAATTAACGGAGCAAAACTCAAACCCGCTTTCGGTTGGTTTGTGTTGGTAATGGGTATTTATATCATCATCAAAGAAACATTATTGAAATAAATGTTGCTTGTGTAACTAATGTAACTGTACAGTAGAAAAAGATAAAGCAATTTTGCATCATCAAACAATAAAATTTAAAAACAATGAAAGTAGAACAAATTTATACGGGATGTTTGGCACAAGGTGCTTATTACATCACTTCAAATGGTGAAGCAGCCATTATTGACCCATTACGTGAAACGCAACCTTACATTGACCGTTTGGAAAAAGATGGCGTACGACTCAAATACATATTTGAAACACATTTTCATGCAGATTTTGTTTCGGGACATATTGATTTGAGTAAAAAAACAAATGCACCTATTGTTTACGGTCCTACGGCTCAACCCGAATTTGAAGCGATTATTGCAGAAGATAACCAAGTGTTTGAAATCGGAAATGTAAAAATTAAAGTATTGCATACGCCTGGCCACACAATGGAAAGTTCTTGCTATTTGTTGATTGATGAAAACGGTAAAGAAACAGCATTGTTCAGCGGGGATACCTTGTTTTTGGGTGATGTTGGCAGACCCGATTTAGCACAAAAGGCAGCCAATATGACACAGGAAGAATTAGCAGGACTGCTTTACGAAAGTTTATACAACAAAATTTTACCCTTGCCCGATGACGTAACCGTTTATCCTGCACACGGAGCGGGTTCGGCTTGCGGAAAAAATATGATGAAAGAAACAGTTGATACATTGGGCAATCAAAAGAAAATGAACTATGCTTTAAATCAGCCGAGCAAAGAGGCATTTATCAAAGCAGTAACAGACGGTTTACTTCCGCCACCTGCCTACTTCGGTATGAACGTAGCAATGAACAAAAAAGGTTACGACAGTTTTGATGAAGTTTTGAAACAGGGCTTGAAGGCACTATCAGTGGAAGAATTTGAATCCGCGGCCGAAAGTGCAGGTGCATTGATTCTAGACACCCGAAGTGACAAGGAATTTGCAAAGGGATTTATTCCACAATCTATCAATATCGGATTGAATGGTGACTTTGCTCCTTGGGTGGGTGCTATGATTGTAAATGTAACACAACCAATTCTGCTGGTTTCAGAACCCGGAACGGAGAAAGAAGCGGTAACACGTTTGAGCCGTGTAGGTTTTGATCATGTGTTAGGATACTTAGAAGGAGGTTTTACGACTTGGAAAAACGCAGGAAAAGAAACCGACACCGTAAACCGCATTACACCGGAACAATTTGCATCGGAAGTAAAAATAGGTGAAAGCAAAATAATAGATGTTCGTAAAGAAAGCGAATATGAAGCTGAACACATCGAAGAAGCCTTTAGCAGGCCATTGGCCTATATCAACGATTGGATGAGAGACATCGATCCGAAGGAACATTTCTATCTGCATTGTGCCGGAGGCTACCGCAGTATGATTGCAGCGAGCATTTTACAGGCAAGAGGTTACAGAAACTTTACCGAAGTAGAAGGCGGTTTCAATGCCATTGCAAAAACCAATGTTCCTAAAACGGATTATGTATGTCAAAGCAAAGTGTTAGGCTAATTTTCATTATAATAACAGTAATAGCAATGTTTGGAATTTTCAAAAATCTGTTTGCACCAACAGACAACAGCGAATTGAGAGAAGCTATAAAAAACGGAGCGTTTTTAGTGGATGTTCGCACACCTGCCGAGTTTTCGGCAGGTAGCGTAACAGGTGCGGTAAACATTCCGTTGGACAAAGTGCCAAGCCAATTATCCAAATTCAAAAACAAGAAAAGCATCGTTGTTTTTTGCAGAAGTGGAAGCCGTAGCGGACAGGCAAAAAGCATTTTGGAACAAAACGGTTTTCAGAATGTAATCAATGGCGGAACGTGGCAAAACGTAAATCAGGCAGCAAATGAGTAAAGAAGAAAAAGATATAGAATGTTGTGTTACGCAATGCGAAAATCCGCTTGACCAAAACTATTGGAACGAGCGTTGGCAGAAGAATGAAACAGGTTGGGACATCGGACAGGCTTCGCCTGCCATTACGGAGTATATAAAACAATACCCAAACAAAAATGCGGCTGTTCTCATTCCGGGTTGTGGCAATGCTTACGAAGCAGAATACTTGGTTGCAAACGGTTTTACAAACATCACACTGATTGACATTGCACCGAAAGCCGTTGAAACATTGAAAGAAAAGTTTGCCGATAAACCGCAAGTAAAGGTTTTGTGCGAAGATTTTTTTCAACACAAAGGCAATTATGATTTGATTATTGAGCAAATTTTCTTTTGTGCTATTCCGCCTTTTCGCAGAAAAGAATACGCAGAAAAAACGGCTTCATTGCTCAACGAGAACGGTAAAATAATCGGTGTGTTGTTTGACAGAACTTTTGATAATCCATTTCCACCGTTTGGCGGTTGCCCTTGCGAATACAAGCCCATTTTTGAACCGCATTTTGTCATTAAAACAATGGACGAATGTTACAACAGTATTCCGCCAAGAGCCAAATCGGAAGTGTTTATCAACCTGATTAAAAAATAAGAATAATGAAAGAGTATTTAAAAACTTGGGATTTAATGCGTGTGCTGCGATTGGCATTAGGCATTATTATTATAGTGCAGGGTGTTCAGGCAAAAGAATGGTTGTTTGTTGCAATAGGTGGATTATTTTCTTTAATGCCAATTCTAAATATCGGTTGTTGTGGTGCATCGGGTTGCAATACGCCTGTATCAAAAAGCAGTAAGAAAATAGAAGATATAACCTATGAGGAGATAAAATAAAGAATTTATGTGGAGAAGTATCGCTTTTTTATTGACAATAACAGCACTTTCAGCTTGCACTAACCCTAAGCAGCAAACTATATCCGAAGAAGAAAAAGCGGCATTGATGCTTTTGGGCGACAGCATTTCTATAGAGATACAAAATGTGTTGCTGCAAAACGTAAGCGAAGCCATACAAAAAGGCGGAACAGACTATGCCGTTGAATTTTGCAACATTCAGGCAATACCACTCACGGATAGTCTCGCTGACCATCTTAAAGTTTATATTCAACGGTTAAGCGATAAAAACCGAAATCCCGATAATGCCATTCAAACGCAAATGGACAGTATAGCTTGGGAGAAAATGAAATCTGAAAAAACAGATTTTACGAAGCAGGACAAAAACGGGGAAGTGTATTATTACAAACCGATTTTAATAGCAATGCCCACTTGCATAAAATGCCATGGAGGTAAAAACGACATATCCGAAAGCACACAAAAAATCATTAACCAAAAATATCCAAACGACAAAGCTGTCGGCTACCAAATGGGAGATTTAAGGGGAATGTGGAAAATTAAATTGACAATGGAGAATTGAAAATTGAAAGTGAATTTCCCTTAACTTTCAACTCTCCACTTTCAATTTTCAACTAAATAAAATGAAAGCATTTTTAAAGAAAAACATACTAACAATTATCGGAGTTCCGCTCGGAGCTTTGGCGGGATTTCTCTATTGGAAATTTGTCGGTTGTAATTCAGGGAGTTGTGCCATTACTTCAAACCCTGTAAACAGCACTATTTACGGCTCAATTATGGGCGGGCTTTTATTCTCAATTTTTCAGAACAATAAAAACAAAACAGTATGACATTTCAGGAAATAATAAATCAGGACAAACCTGTATTGGTGGATTTTTTTGCGACTTGGTGCGGTCCGTGTAAAATGATGTCGCCCATTTTGGACGATGTAAAAAAACGTGTTGGCGAAAATGCAAGCATCATCAAAATTGATGTGGACAAAAATCCGCAAGCGGCTGCAACTTATCAGGTACGTGGTGTGCCAACACTTATTTTGTTCAAAAACGGTATAGCGCTTTGGCGACAATCGGGAGTGGTTCCTGCAAACGAATTAGAAAATTTAATTAACACAAACAGATAATCAGTAGAGAGTTGAAAGTTGAAAATGGAAAGTGAATCCATAACTTTCAATTTTCTAATAAATGAAACTTTCAACTATCCACTTTCAATTTTAAACTAAATAAAATGATAGAATTTATAAAACAACCTTGGCCTTGGTATATAGCGGGACCGTTAATCGGTTTAACTGTTCCTGCACTTTTAATTATTGGTAACAAATCATTTGGCATCAGTTCATCGCTACGCCACATTTGTGCTTCGTGTATGCCTGCCAACATTCCGTTCTTCAAATACAATTGGAAAAAAGAAGTGTGGAATTTGTTTTTTGTGTTCGGCATTTTTTTAGGTGGAGCAATAGCTATTAACCTGTTGTCAAATCCCAATCCTGTTGAAGTCAATCCAAAATTAGCACAAGAGTTAGCAGGTTACGGCATTACAAATTTCAACAACCTTGTTCCCGAAGACATCATAAATTGGCAATCGCTGTTTACGCTGAAAGGATTTTTACTGATGGTTGTTGGTGGATTTCTAGTGGGTTTCGGCACACGCTACGCAGGTGGTTGCACAAGCGGACACGCCATTATGGGATTGTCCAACTTACAACTTCCGTCATTGATTGCAACTATTAGTTTTATGATTGGCGGTTTCATTATGGCTAATCTTATTTTACCAATCATTCTTTCACTTTAAC
Source organism: Niabella digestorum (assembly GCF_036409055.1). Taxonomy (NCBI): domain Bacteria; kingdom Pseudomonadati; phylum Bacteroidota; class Chitinophagia; order Chitinophagales; family Chitinophagaceae; genus Niabella; species Niabella digestorum. The sequence continues at coordinate 615,812 of NZ_JAZGLY010000002.1, forward strand.
TAAAACAGAAATGCAACAAAATACAGACATAGAAAAAGATTTACAGCTTCGTGAGTTAGATGCAATGTGCGTAAATGAAAGTCGTTTGGAACACAGGTGGTATCACAATTTGAAATACTTAATCGTAGGAATTTTATTCGGCATCGTGTTCGTAAAAGCCGAAGTAATTAGTTGGTTTCGCATACAGGAAATGTTCCGATTGCAGTCGTTTCATATGTATGGTATTATCGGAAGTGCCGTAGTGGTAGGAATAATTTCCGTTTGGCTGATTAAGAAATTCAACATCAAAACCATTTATGGCGAGCCGATTAAAATTTCACCCAAAGAATTTAATAAAGGACAAATCTATGGCGGTTTAATTTTTGGTTTCGGTTGGGCAATTACGGGAGCTTGCCCCGGTCCGTTGTTTGCACAAATCGGAACAGGTGCAACCGTTATTGCCGTTACGCTTTTGAGTGCCATTGCAGGGACTTGGGTTTATGGATATTTAAGGGAAAAACTTCCTCACTAAAATACGTTTATGGATTGGTTTAAAAAATTGCTGATAACAGCGATATGGATTTCTATTGTCCAAACTTTACAGGCACAACAACATTACAATGCTTGGTTTCGTGGCACTTTGAGCGTTCCTGTCGGCAAGAAATTTAAGATTGATACGGAATTTCAGCACAGACGGCAAAACGGTTTTGAGAATAAGAATATGTTTGATAAAAACCTGATGTTCACGCTTAGAAGTTGGGTACATTATCAGCATAAGGAAGATATAAAATTTTCCTTTTCGCCATTCGCTTATTTTTCCCATTACAGGATTATTCAAAACAAAACAGACGAAACGGTAACGCCAAACAACGAAATCCGTTTTTCGGCAGCAGTAGAATTACAACACATAATTGTAAAAAAGTTTTACGTTGTGGACAGGACAGCGATTGAATACCGAAAGTTTGACAACAATCAATCTGACGTCGTACGACTTAGAAATCGTTTTGGATTGCGCTATGACTTTACAGACAAAGTAAAACTTACTGTCTTTGACGAATTACTTTTCAATCTTTCAGATGTAGATAAGCATCATTTCTTTGACCACAACAGAATTGGTCTAAGTCTTGAATACATCGCTTTACCCTATCTGAAATTTGACATAGGTTATATCTACATTACCCGACTGCCTATGACAAGCACAACCAAACTACACGAAAACAACATCTTTCTGAACTTGACTTATCAGTTACACAAACGGATAAAGACAACCAAAGCCCACGCTATTGGGTAGCTCTTTTGCACAGACAACACCCGACACAACAGAAAAACAAAGGATGAACGAAATAAGGGCAGCCGATAACAGCGGTTTTGCGTAATGGCGGCTGACGTGCTTCGTATAAACATTTGTGCTACATTTGAGCTGTGTGCTTCGATTGAAAGTTCGTGCTAAAAGTCGGCAACTTCACAAAGCCGTTAAACAGTAGGTGTAATAGCACTCAAATTTGGTTTTGTCCAATCCGTAGATTTTGAGTAGAAAATGATTGTTGCCATAACCCCTCTTCAAACCAAGTATGTTGCGAACATCAAACAGATGTGGGGAAAAATCGAGGCGCTTTCTGCTTTTGAAGTAATTTAATCCCATTGTGATAATTCTTAAATCTGTAGTCACAACATCCTATCCAACGGACTTTTGATTGCATTCAGTTGCGCATTGCCAACTTTTGCATAAAGCATCGTGGTCTTAATGTCATTGTGACCAAGTAGCTGCTGTATGAATGACATGTCCGTGCCGTATTCCAGTAAATGTGTGGCGTAACTATGCCGCAAACCGTGTATCCCTATCGGCCTGTTTACCTTTGCGGCCTTCATCGCATTCTTGAACACAGCTTGGACACTGCGGACGGAATACCGCCCTCCATACTGGCCTTCAAAAAGATAAGTCTTAGGGCGATACGCTTTATAATACTCCCGTAGCAAATCCAGCACTGCGGTCGGTAGCGGTACATACCGGTCTTTCTTTCCTTTGCCCGCTTCGATGAGTACCTGCATCCGTCCACTGTCGATGTCGCTCACTTTCAGATTGACAACCTCACTTACGCGCAACCCCATTCCGTAGCACAGTTGCAACATCAGCAAATGCTTCTGGTTTCGTACCACGTCGAATATCCGTTTTACTTCCTTTTGGCTCAACACCTTTGGCAAAGTGGATGGCTTCTTCGGCCGTGGGATTTCGGCAAAGAAGCCCGGTTTATGGAGCACCTGTTCAAAATAGAATTTGATGGCGTTGAGCCTGCTGTGCAGCTGGCTTTCTGAAATCTTCAATGTATTGATGCAATAAAGAATGTAAGCACGGAGACGGTCGTAGCCGAGCGAATCAACGGGTACATCTTTCAAAATATACAGTAGCTGTGCAAATTCGATCATGTATGTCTTTATGGTGGATGGACTATAGGCTTTCATCTGCAATACTTCTTTCATGCGTTGTAACTCCCGGGCATTTACGGGTGACAATTTGGACAATACCCCTTTGCCAACCGGTGGGATTTTCATCCCAAACAGTGTGCGGAAATAGGTGTTGTCCGGTACATACCAGCACTTTTCAGACCTACTCCACCTACCTTTCAGCGATTTGACCAAATCAATCTTTGCCCGGTCGTATTTGAAATCCACCCAAATGACCGCCGAATCATTATGCCTACCTTCCCGGAAAGCAAAACCGGAAAAATCAATAGCTTTCATACTGCGTATTTTGTGTTATCTGCCAAAGTAAATTTAAGAAAGTTATACAAAATGCGCAATTGATAAAATCGCACAACCATAAAGTGAAGCCCCTTACAAACAAATATTTATGGCAAAACAGAGAGTTATTGGTTTTTTTTTGTAAAGAAGATTATTGCGTATATTTGAGAGTTACAGGCAATTTTAAAACGACGATAATGCAAACGATTATATAAAATCTTAACTGACCGACCTCAATGCCCCCTCATCGACAGATATTTCCAATATTTGTTTATATTCTACAGGATATATTCAGATATGCGGACTGATGGGCGAAAAATGACCTCGATTTAAAGCATTTGATACAGCATGAGTAATTTGTGAGGCAATAAATTAGACATGACACTTCTAATGTTTATCTTTGTAGCACATAAACAGAAAATAATAATGAATATTCTTAGACAATAGATTGATTTTAAGTCAATTACAGCATCTTTTTGGATAGTTGTATAATTTTTATTGTCTAATTTTTAAGAATAAGAAAAATGAGTAAAAACAGCATAACTGTTTCAAATGAAATCTTGTGTCTATTAAAATGCCCTATTTGTAAAACAAGGTTCACTAATTACATAAAATATATTGCCTGTGAGAGAAAGCACACCTTTGATTTTTCAAAATCGGGCTACCTAAATCTTTTGAAAAGAAATAAGAATGTTATCTATGACAAATATTTGTTTAATGCAAGAAAACAGATAGCTAAGAATGGTTTTTTTGATGGTGTTGAACAGCAAATCATTAAGATAATTATAGATAAATATCAACTAAAGAAACAACTTACTATTTTAGACTTGGGATGTGGTGATGGTACTATTTTCTCAAACATTCTATTGGCTTTAAAACAGACGGGGATACAATATAATGCTATTGGAATTGATAGCTCAAAAGAAGGCATTAGGCTTGCAAGTCGAAGTGATAAATCTGTATTATGGTTAGTATCGGACATTGCGAATATTCCAATAATAGAAAACAATATAGATGTTATCTTAAATACACTTTCACCTGCAAATTATGGTGAATTTAATCGTTTATTGAAAGATGATGGGATTATTATAAAAACAGTTCCCAATCAAGAATATTTAACAGAATTACGACGAATAATTCACTTAAAAGACTATTCAAATAGTAATGTTGTTTCACTGTTTTCCAAAAACACTTTAAATTATAAATCTGTTAAAGTAACTTATCAAAAAAAATTAAGTAATGAGGAACAAAAACTTGTTTTTAAAATGACACCTCTAACAGAAAGGATAGAGTTTAATGAACAAAGAAGTAACTTCCCAAATACTGCAACTATTGATGTAACAGTGTTAATTGGCGACAAGAAAACCCTTCCCATCTAAACTTAAAACAAAGGAGAATAAAAACTGCCTGTAACAGGCGGTTTGAACGCAAGGCGGGTTAATTGCTTCGATTGAACATTTTGGTAAGTAAAAAGTATTATCTTCGTATCAACATTTGTCGGTAAAATCCGCCCTGCGTCAAGCCGCCAAAACGTTACCAGCAACCCTAAGAGACGACACAACTGACAATAAAATAACAGTAAAACGAAAGACAAAATGCCTACGCTTCGCAAAATAAAAAGAGCTGCAATGCCACCCACAAGCCGACACATATTGCAGCACATTTTATTTTGCCCCACGCTCCCAAGCCCCCCACCACCCAACTTTCGGACAGGTGACAATTTAAAGGGCATTTTTGACATAATAGCGGCTTAAAAAAGTAACTTTACCGACTAAATAAATTGGAATAAAAGACGAATGAAATTATATACAACATTAGAACAGCAACTTAAGAAAGAACCCAATTTCGTAACTGACAACGGAGAGCTGAAAAAATGGGTGGTGCTCAATAAGGCGCAGAATTTTGATGAAGAATTGATTGCGCTTTTATTGCAAGAACCCACTCTGAAAGAAAAGTTTTTCAAAGAGATTGCCGGAGTGACAGTTTTTAACCAAAACTTGTTTGTGCAGTTTTTGGAACAGAAAAATTACCTGAACGACAGCTACACCCAATACAAAAACAAAGTTGGACTTACCATTGGCGGCAAATACCTCAATCAACGCAATGAAGTAGCTTTGGTATGGCCATTTAAAGACTGTATTTTGGAAGGCGGACAAAGCCGTGAAGAAGACAAACGTGAAGAAATTTTCTTCAATGAAATTTTAGCACAAGATGAAATTACCCAGCTTTTAGAGCCGAAAGTATTGACCAATGCAAAACGCATTGACAAGGACGGAGAAAAGCCACTTGACCAATTTAACCGCGATGCCGATTTCAACCGCAAACGCGGACTTCCCGAAGATACCATTACCGACAATCTAATTATAAAGGGAAATAACTTACTTGGAATAGGAAGTTTACTGCCAAAATTTCGTGGCAAAATCAAGTTCATTTATATAGACCCACCATACAACACAGGAAGCGATTCCTTTAAATATAATGATGCTTTTAATCAATCGACTTGGTTAACTTTTATGAAAAACCGAATCGAGTTAGCAAAACGGTTGTTAGCACCTTCAGGAGTATTTATGGTTCAATGTTCATTTCACCAATTTGCATACCTAAAGGTTTTAATGAATGATTTATTTGAAAAACACTTGTGTGATTTCAATATACAAGTTAGGCACCCTGATAGAGCTTTAACAGGAGACAAAGAGTTCAATGATGTTATTGAATATATTCTCATTTACTCGAACGATAAAGGCAAAAAAATGCCATTTATCGAAGAACAAAAAACCATAGATGATTATACATTGAAAATAGTCTTAAAGGAAGGTGCAGTTCCTAAAATAATACAATGCGGTTCAAAATCTGTTGAAATTTACCTGCCTGAACAATATGAAGTAATATCAATACCACCGAGCAGGGAAGGATTGAAAAAAGTTAGTATTCGGGGGTCAATTCGTGAAAAAAATAGTAGCGGAAGATTTTTCGTTAAATATTTAGAGAAACTAAGCGAGTATCCACCAGAAACATTATTCAAAGTTCCTGATATGGGTGATGATTTAGAGAGTCATAGATTTTTTTATTCAGCACCAAAAAATAAAAAGAATGGTGGCTATTATCAAGGTATGCCTACAAGTAGCGATGTGACTAAAAAGCAGTATCCTAACTTTTACAATTTTGAGAAAGAATACAACAATGTTTCCAAACAAGGAGATGTTGAGTTTAGAAATGGGAAGAAACCTGAAGAGCTTCTAAAATTTCTTATACAAATTTTCACCAAATCTAATGACATTGTTCTTGACTATCATTTAGGAAGTGGAACAACTGCGGCTGTTGCTCATAAATTAGGAAGACAGTATATCGGCTTGGAACAACTTCAAAGTCAAATTGATTTGACCCAACAAAGAATTAAAAATGTAATAAATGGTGACCAGACAGGCATATCCGAAGATGAAGATGTTAAGTGGCAAGGTGGTGGCTCATTTGTCTATCTCGAACTCAAAAAATACAACCAAACTTTTATAGAGCAGATTGAAGAAGCCAAAGATACCAAAGCACTTTTACAGATTTGGGAACAAATGAAAGCCAAAAGTTTCTTGAACTACAATGTAGATATCAAAAAACAAGAGGAGCATATAGAAGAATTCAAAACACTGACACTAAAAGAGCAAAAGCAACACCTTTGCGAAATTTTGGATAAAAATCAACTGTATGTCAATCTTTCCTCATTGGAAGACGCAGACTTCGCCTGCAGTGATGATGAAAAGAAAGTAACCAAAGATTTTTATCAAATTAAATAGCTAGTAAATGGCATTTCTGTACGATATATTGGTTCAGGAATTTGGTAAAAGAGCCATAGCACAAGTGGAGGTTCCTAATCATATCTTGGACAACCTAAAGCCCGGATTTGGTCAGCGACCTTATCAGATAGAGGCATTTCAACGTTTCATTTTGTGCTATTCAGAAGATTTTGAAGGCAAACCTAAAAGGCCGTTCCACTTGCTCTACAATATGGCAACTGGGAGTGGTAAGACCTTAATTATGGCCGGATTAATCTTGCACCTTTACCAAAAAGGCTATCGCAACTTTTTGTTTTTCGTCAATAGCAATAATATTATTCAGAAAACCAAAGATAATTTTCTCAATCCGCAGGCTTCAAAATACTTGTTCAACAATAAAATTGTAATAGACGGAAAAGAAGTGTTCCTGAAAGAGATCGACAACTTTGATGAAGCCGACCATCAGAATATCAACATCAAGTTTACAACCATCCAACAATTACACATTGATTTAAATAACACCAAAGAAAACAGCGTTACTTACGAGGATTTTAAGGACAAAAAATTGGTATTGATTGCCGATGAAGCACATCATTTGGTATCGGGAACAAAATCGGGCAATCTGTTTGGCACTTGGGAAGATACCGTTAAGAAAATTCACGAATCCAATTTTGAAAATATTCTGTTGGAATTTACGGCAACCATTGATACAGATACGGCTGAATTGGTAAAACACTATCAGGACAAAGTCATTTTCAAATACGACCTTGCCCAATTCCGTATTGACAAGTACTCAAAGGAAATCAACTTGGTACGCTCCAATTATGACGAGCAAGAAAGAATCATTCAGGCTTTGATTTTGAATTTGTATCGTCAGGAATTGGCAACATCCAACAATATCAATTTAAAACCGGTAATTCTTTTTAAAGCAAAAAAAACCATTCTAGAATCGGAACAAAACAAAAAGAATTTCCACAAACTCATCGATGATTTTTCGGTGGCAATGATAGAGAAAATCCAAAAAACTTCTACTGTTCCAATTGTTCAAAAGGCTTTTCAATTTTTTGAAGCAAAAGGAATTTCAGCCAACGAAATTGTAAAACGCATACAAACTAATTTTAAACCCGAAAATTGCCTGAGTGCCAATAATGATGCGGAAGCAGAGCAAAATCAAATCTTGCTCAACACCTTGGAAGACGAAAACAATCCAATCCGTGCCGTTTTTGCCGTTCAAAAATTAAATGAAGGTTGGGATGTATTAAATTTATTTGATATTGTACGTTTATATGAAGGACGTGATGGTAAAGGCGGAAAAATAGGAAAAACCACCCTTTCCGAAGCGCAGTTAATAGGTCGTGGCGCTCGTTATTATCCTTTTGCTTTGGAGGAAGGACAAGATAAATATACCCGAAAATTTGACGATGATATTTCCAACGATTTGAAGATATTGGAAGAACTTTATTATCACACCAAAGAGGACAGCCGATATATTTCAGAATTGAAAAAAGCCCTTGTGGATTCGGGTATTTATGAAGATGATGAGAATTTGGTTCAACTCAATTTGTTCTTAAAACCGGAATTTAAGAAAACAGATTTTTACAGAGACGGACATGTGTTCTTCAATAAGAAAGTGCCAAAAAGTTTTGACAACATAAAATCCTTTGCCGATTTAGGCGTTAAGAAAACAAACTATCGGCACACGTTATCTTCGGGAGTTGGAAGAATGTCGAGCGCTTTTTTTGAATTGGAACCTACAACTGCGGATTATGAAGTAAATAAACCTAAAGATATAAAGCTGTCCGAAATACCGAAAAACATTATTCGTTTTGCATTAAGTCAAAATCCATTTTTCTATTTCGACAATTTATTACATTACTTCCCAAGTTTAGGTTCGCTTTCTAATTTCATTGAAAGCAAAGATTTTTTAGGAGATTTAGAAATTACATTTGTCGGAACAGCTAACCGAATAAAAGAAATCAGCCATTTCGATTATTTACAAGCACTTAATGGTTTGTTGCAAACCATTGAAGCAGACATAAAAGGCAATTCAACAGAATATGAAGGTTCAGACTATATCAAAGAACCAATTCATAAAGTATTCAAAGACAAAGAAATCAAGGTTTATAAAGACAGCGAACGAGCAAACGGCCAAGAAACATTGGTAGCCAACGAGCCTTGGTACGTTTATAATGCCAATTATGGCACAAGTGAAGAAAAGAAATTTGTAGAACTGTTTTCCAGACGATTTGAAAGACTGAATCAAAAGTTTGAAAACATTTACCTAATCCGAAACGAAAGAGAAATTAAAATCTTCGACAAACTCGGAAGAGCTTTTGAGCCAGACTTTTTACTATTCTGTAAACAACGTGACGGAGAACAAATGACATTTCAGGTTTTCATAGAACCTAAAGGAGAGCATCTAAAAGGACACGACAAATGGAAAGAAGACTTTTTAAATGAAATCAGAGCTGAACAAAAGACTATCAAAATCCACACGGACACTTATTTGATAACAGCCGTTCCGTTTTACAATTACAACAATGAAAATGAATTTAAGACGACATTAGAAAACACATTAAACGAATAGAAATGCCAACGCTATTGGTGGCACATTTGCAAAACCTCACAAGCCCAAGCTAAAGCCAAGTTTTGCAAAAGAGCCACCAAGCCAACGCACAAAGACATACCAAAATGGATAGACAACAACACGATAGAAAAGCAGGGCAGCTGGTAACAGCGGTTTGGCATAATGGCGGGTGCAGTGCTTCGTATGACAGTTTTGTGGTAGATTCAAGTGCAATTCTTCGATTGAACTTTTGTGCTAATAATCCGCCACTACGCCAAGCCGCAAAACGTTATACGCAATTTTGCAGAAAAGGGATGAAATATGAAAGAAGAAAAAAATAGCATGGTGTTAGAGGCCCTAGTACAAGCTATTCCCTATGTTGGCGGTTCTTTAGCTACAATATATTTTGGACGTAAACAAGAAAAAAGGTTTCAACGCCTAGAAAGGTTTTATCAAGAACTAAAAGACGAAATTGAAATTATAGGGGAACAGTTACCTGCTATTTCTCTTCATAATCCCGATGAATTAACAGCTATATTAGAAGAACTTCATGAAAAAGTAGAAACTGAGCATTTAGAAATAAAGAGGAAATATTATAAAGAATACTTCAAAAACACATTAAAACAGCCTGTAAATGGAAATTTCGAAGAGAGAAAGTTATTTCTTGATATTTTAGCGGATTTAAGTCCTCTCCAAATTGAATTGGTTATTTTTTTATCAAAACAATCTCAACCCATTTCTATCAAAAATATTAGAAAACCAGGGATAGAGCAATCTTTAATTATTGGTTCAATAAATAGATTAAAGAGTTACGGAATCGTCGAGACAATGTTAGATAGTATAGTTTTTGGTAGTGTTGGAAATGCAATAAACGAAAATGTAAAAATAAGTAATTTTGGACTTCGCTTTCATTTATTTTGTATTGATGATTAATTTGGTTTTTGGAGGTGTCTGCATGGGTAATTTACAAAAACCAGGTGAAAAACCTGATAAACCTGGTGAATATCTCGAAAGAGGACCATATGGTGGAAAGGTTAGTAAACCTAGACAAGTTACAATTGAACCAGGGGATGAAAAACTTCCTCCAACACAAAAACCTAATAGAAAGTGGAAATGGATTGGTAAGCCTAAAAGGAATTAAAGAGAATTATTTTGGAAGCATATGCAAAACTGCGTATAACACGGCATTGCCGCTTTGGGCCGCATAAAGTCAATTCATGATGTTGGAAAAGTAAGTTTAGTCATGAAGATTACGCGGCCACACCTCTTCGCCCAAGTGCAAGCACCCGGCTTGCCCAAACCTAAGTGACGTCGCACTAAGGTTTGGACTGCGCCTTAGGGCTCAGTGGCGTCGGCAATGCCAAACGTTGTGCGTCATACTATGAAACCATCGGAACAGATGAATAACTTTACAAAAATAATTGACAGACAAATAGAGTTTAACCAAGGAAAGAATATTTTTCTTGACAACCTTGATATTTTTCAGTTTTCTAACGAAACAGTCAAATTTGTTTTATCCTTAAATAGCTTGGACACTGCTTCTAAACAGCTACTTATAGATTATTCTACTGACAAAGCTATAGAGGAGTTTTGTAGAATAAATCAATATTACTCATTTGACTCAAAAACGAAGCAAAAACTAAAAGAAATCTATAGAATTTTGGTAGAAAATATTGAGACAAAATCAGATTCAATTGAGAAGATTTCAAAGATTCATTACGAAAGACTAAAACAATTTCTAATAGAAAGCAACCCTTTTGCAAAAAAGGTATACGAAAATTCAGACCATCAAATCAACCCTATTACTTGCTCTCAATATGCCCCTGAATTACAAATCAACATTTTAAAGATAGATATTGCGAATATAACTCAACCCGTTTTAGATATTGGATGTGGAAAAGAAAGTATTCTTGTAAATTACCTCAAAAGCAAGGATATAGTAGCGGTTGGAATTGATAGATTTACATTCTCTTCATCACATTTAATAACGACTGATTGGTTAGAATACACTTATGGAGTAAAACAATGGGGAACAATAATAAGTAATTTGGGGTTTTCAAATCACTTTCGACATCATAATTTGAGACTAGACGGAAACTACATTGAATACGCTAAAACATATATGAATATTTTACGCTCATTAAAAGTGGGAGGACGTTTCCATTATGCACCGGACTTGCCATTTATTGAGAAATATCTAAACAACAATCAGTTTGCTATAAATAAGTATGATATTGACAGTTTGGATTACAAAACAACAGTTATAGAAAGACTAACATAAAATGTACGAACGCACAACAAGGGTAACCGTTGCACAACTCTCTATTTTTCCAAAGAATCTTTAAAACCCCAAAAACTCAACCTCTTTTAAGTCGATTTAAAGGAGGTTTATTTTTTAGTTGTAGTTCAAAATGCTAAAATTTGAGTGGCTTAAAAATGAATTTTTGAGCTCGTGAAGATGCGTTTTTAGAAAACAGTACACTT